>JAJFIC010000066.1 GCA_021775315.1 Paracoccaceae bacterium | reverse complement strand
CGGCAGGTTTCTGCGATGCCATAAGCATAAGCGCCGAATCCCCGGCCTAAAGGCATGCGCGCATGAGCAATGGACATGGTCTGATCCTGTCGGCCCCCTCGTCTGGGAGCGGCAAAACCACGCTGACGCTGGGCATTTTGCGGGCTCTAAAACGTCAAGGCGTGGCGGTGCGGTCCGCCAAATCCGGGCCGGATTACATTGACCCACGTTTTCACGCCGCCGCCAGTGGTCAGGTCTGTGTCAATCTTGACGCCTGGGCGATGTCGCCAGAGCGGTTGCGCCGCGTGGCGGATGGGCCGGAATTGTTGTTGATCGAAGGGGCCATGGGTCTGTTTGATGGGGCGCCGCCAAATGGCAAAGGGGCCACCGCCGATCTGGCGCGGCATCTGGGCCTGCCGGTGGTGCTGATCCTTGACACGGCAAAGCAATCGCAATCGGTGGCGGCCGTGGTTGAAGGTTTTGCACGGCATCAAAAAGATGTGCGGGTTGTGGGTGTTATCCTGAACAACACAGGCTCGCCCCGCCATGAAATGATGTTGCGCGGGGCCTTGGCCCCTGTTGGCTTGCCAGTGCTGGGGGCCATTCGCCGTCAGACTGGGCTGGAACATCCATCACGCCATCTGGGACTGGTGCAGGCCGAGGAGCGCCCGGATCTGGAGGAGTTTCTTGACCGCGTCGCCGATGTTGTCACCGCTGATCTTGATCTTGCGGCCTTGACCGCGCTTGCCGCCCCGTTGCCCGCCAGTACGCCCGGCAAGGTTCTGCCGCCACCGGCGCAGCGAATCTCTGTGGCCCGCGACGCCGCTTTTGCCTTCGCCTATCCGCATCTTTTGGCGGACTGGCGCAAGGCCGGGGCGGAAATCACGCTGTTTTCACCTTTGGCCGATCAGGCCCCGCCGGAATGCGATCTGGTATTCCTGCCGGGGGGCTATCCTGAACTGCATGCGGCGCGGCTGGCGCAAAACTCGACGTTTCTGGCCGGGCTGCGAAGTGCCGCCGAAACCACGGATATTTATGGCGAATGTGGTGGTTACATGGTTCTGGGCGACACGCTGACAGACGCAACTGGCACGCGGCACGCTATGGCCGGATTGTTGCCGCTGGAAACCAGCTTTGCCAAGCGCAAGTTGCATCTGGGGTATCGCCATCTGAAGGCACTGGGTGGGCCATTTTTTGGCCAGTTGACAGCGCACGAGTTTCATTATGCGACCACAATAAGCGCAAAAGGCGCGCCTTTGTTTGAGGCCACGAATGCCGAAGGTGACACCCTGCCCGCTATGGGATTGATCAAAGGGCGCGTGTCCGGATCGTTCGCCCATGTCATCGACAGATGTGAATAGCGCAGGGATTCCGGAAGTGATTGACGCCGTCAATTAGGTCTTGGCAGCACCCGCAAGCCCCGATAGGTCTTGCGCATGACAGATATTGCAAATCCCGACTCCCGCGCCATTCGCAACGTTTTCGTTCTGGTGATCGCGCAGGCCACCGTTGGCGCACAGATGCCGATGATTTTCGTTCTTGGCGGCCTTGCCGGACAGACCTTGGCGTCGAATGTCTGTTGGGCGACATTGCCAATTTCGATGATCGTTTTCGGCTCGATGACCACGGCACCGTGGATGTCACAGGTGATGCAGCGATTTGGTCGACGGGCGGGGTTCATTGTGGGGGTCAGTGGCGGTGCGATTGGCGCGGCGATTGGGGCTTATGCCCTGATGAACTCGTCCTTCCCTCTGTTTTTGCTCGGCTCTTATTTCACCGGTATCTATATGTCGGCGCATGGTTTTTACCGCTTTGCCGCGATTGATACCGCCAGCGAGGCGTTTCGCCCCAAGGCGATGTCTTATGTGATGGCTGGTGGGTTGGCGTCGGCGGTGATTGGCCCGCAATTGACGAAAATCACCTCAGACGCGATGGCCGTGCCGTTTCTGGGAACTTACCTGACGGTGATCGGTATCAACATCATCGGCTCGCTTTTGTTTTTGTTTCTGGACATTCCGACACCGCCAAAACCCAAGGTCGGCGATGTTGCCGGGCGCACAAGATGGGAAATGCTGAAAGAGCCTCGAATTCTGGTCGCGATCATCACGGCCATGGTGTCTTATGCGCTGATGAATCTGGTGATGACATCGACCCCGCTGGCGGTGGTTGGCTGTGGTTATACACAGGATCTGGCGGCGGATGTGGTCACAGGCCATGTGCTGGCGATGTTCGTGCCGTCCTTTTTCACCGGGCATCTGATTGCGCGATACGGGGCGGAAAAGATTGTCGCCATCGGGCTGGTCATTCTGGCATCGGCGGGGGCGGTTGGCCTTGCCGGGGTTGATATCGCCAATTTCTTTGTCGCTTTGATCCTGCTTGGCATCGGTTGGAACTTTGGCTTTATCGGCGCGTCCACCATGTTGGCGGGGTCACACACGATAGAAGAGCGTGGCCGCATTCAGGGCATTAACGACATGATCGTTTTTGGCTGTGTCACCATTGCGTCACTGGCCTCTGGCGGTCTGATGAACTGTACGGGTGATACGGGCGTACAGACCGTCGAATCCGTAACCCATGGCTGGACTGCGGTTAATCTGGCGATGGCACCGTTTTTAGCGTTGGCAGGTGGGGCGTTGATCTGGCTGATGATGCGCCCGAAAGAGGCCCAGGCGTAGGCGGCGGTTTCCTTACCAGCGACCCGTCATCGTTTTTAGCATCAAGCGGCTGCGGCGGGTAAATTCCGACGGTTCAAGCCGCCCTTCCAGCACCGTTGACGGATCACGCCAGGCGCGCAGCAATATCGGTCGCGCCATCCACCCAGCCCGAAGTGCCGGGGCCGCGTTTCGGTTGATTGGACCCGCGCGCGATTTTGCCATCGCGGCCAGTCCTTGAGCCGCCAAATCCGCAATTGCAGGTGGACTGTCATCCGCGAATGGCCCGCGTCCAGCGTTGATCAGCGCCGGTGCGGCGCGAAACAGTGCCGCCAGCCCAGCGCCAAAAGCGAAATCGCGGATGGCGGGTTCATCTTGTTGCCCGGCGCCACATAACTCTGCCGATAGCCACATCAGATGGCCTGCGGTCTGGTCGAGATAATTCCCTAGTGCCTGAATATCTGCGTGTGGATCGCTATAAATATCAAACTGTCGGGCCTGCACCATTTGGGACAGCACTCCACCAAACGAATGCAAGCCTTGCGCCTGTATCAGTTCAGCCAGCGGCGCCGCGACCTCATGGGCGCGCGCGGCTTTGCCGGACAAGGCATCGTCAATCACGTCGGTCCAGAATTGCAGGCGCATTTCAGCGATCATCGGCTCGGCCGTCATCCACGGCACGCGGGCGATTTCAAGGTTGAAGGCATAAAGCACCAACAGCCCGGCCCGCTTGTCCAAGGGTGCCGTCATGGCCGACAAAAACCGATCAGGATCGCCTTTGGCAAGCAGGTCGGCGCAAGCTTCAACACTCATTCAGGGGCGTCCGTCAACGTCTGCAAAAACTTTTCAATTGCCACCCGCGTGTCTGGCGCGTCAACGATTGCAAGGTGCGACTGATCAGGCACCAGCAGGTATTGCCCTTTGTCAGTGACGCTGGACATCAGCGGCTGATATTCTTTGGCGAAAAAGCTTTCATCATCAAGGCCCGCGATCAGCAGGAATTTCGGCAGCTTGGCGATATCCGCCAGATAATCATTTCTTGGCGCAAAAGCGGTGTTCAAACGGAAAGAATAGGCGTCTGTGACGGTGTGGCCCAGCGGGCCATTGCGCACGCTTGCGGGAAAGTTGAACCGGATCGCGGTCAGGCCGTTCAATGCTGTAATGCCAACGCCGTTCAGCATCGACAGACCAATGATGCGCCGTGTCAGCGGCCTTGCCCAACCACCGGAGTTTTGCCGCGTGGTCGGCGCGTTGTATTTAAGGAAAGGTGCCAGCAGGATGGCGCCGTCCAACATCTCGCCATGCGTCCCACCAGCAAAGCGCACAACCAGACCGCCGCCCGAGGAATGGCCCGCCAGCACGGTTTTCTGACCGGGCTTGACGGTGGCGGTGACTAAATCGGCAATGTCTTCTTCCAACTGCGCGATATGATCGACATCACCACGCCGCTGGGGCGTTTCGCCGTGGCCGCGCAAATCCGGCGCAATCACGGTGGCGGAGCCCTGCAATTGCCGGGCCAGTTCATCAAACTGCAACCCGTGCCAGCCAGAGCCATGCACCAACACCAGCAAAGGTGCGCCGCTCGGCCCCGGATAGACCCGCGCCATCTGCCCGGCGCCGTCGCGGGTTTCAAAGCGCGTCAACGCCATCGGCTCAGGGCCGGTTTTTGCGATTTGGGCGGAAAAATCAAGGCCACCGCCGGATGCATCATCCATAGTGACGGGATCACCGGATTGCGACAGGATCAGTCCAAGCGCGATGGCCAGATAGATCACGACCGTAGACGCGGCACCGACCGCGATCCGGTAAATCAGTTTCATTTTGCTACCTCTTGTCCGTCAGTAATCAGCTTCCACTGGATCGCATCAAGCAGTGCCTGAAAACTGGCATCCACAATGTTGGCCGAAACGCCAACGGTTGACCAACGGCGACCTTGGCTGTCTTCGCTGTCGATAATGACGCGGGTCACGGCCTCGGTGCCGCCATTGATGATGCGCACCCGAAAATCGACCAACCGCATGTCGTCGATACAGCCTTGATAGGGTCCCAAATCTTTGGCCAGTGCCTTGGCCAAAGCATTGATCGGGCCGCTGTCCTTGCCGTGGTCATCCAGCGAATCCGACACCGACAGCACTTTCTTACCGGCGATTTTGACGGCAACGACCGCTTCGGAAAGGGTTGTCATTTCGTTGCGTTTATTACGCCGACGCTCGACCGTGACGCGGTAGCGTTTGACCTCAAAATACTGCGGCAGTTGGTCAAGGGCGGCGCGCGCCAACAATTCAAACGAGGCTTGCGCTGTGTCATAGGCAAAGCCGCGATCTTCACGCTCTTTAATGTCGATCAGGATGCCAGCAAGCCGTGGGTCGCCCTTTTCGACGTCAATCCCGGCCTCGGACAGGCGTTTGCGCAGATTGGATTGCCCGGCCTGATTTGACATCGGAATGATGCGGGTATTGCCGACAATCGCGGGGTCCACATGTTCATATGTGCTGGGGTCTTTGACAATCGCCGAGGCATGCAGACCAGCCTTATGCGCAAAGGCCGAGGCACCGACGTAAGGCAGCGATTTCTGCGGCACCCGGTTCAGGATGTCATCCAGCATCCGGCTGATGCGGGTCAGGGATTTGACGCCAGCGCGGCTTACGCCGGTTTTGAATTGGCTGGCATAGGGTTGTTTTAAGGTCAGCGTCGGGATCAGGGAAATCAGGTTGGCGTTGCCGCACCGCTCGCCCAGCCCGTTCAGAGTACCCTGAATTTGGCACGCACCAGCCTCGACCGCGGCCAGCGAATTGGCGACGGCGTGGCCGGTGTCGTCATGGGTGTGAATGCCTAAGTGATCGCCGGGAATGCCGCTGTCGATAACGGCGCGGGTGATTTCGCGGATCTCGTTTGGCAATGTGCCGCCGTTGGTGTCGCACAGAACCACCCAGCGGGCGTGGTTGTCATAGGCCGCATGCAGACATTCCAGCGCATAGTCCGGGTTGGCTTTGTAGCCGTCAAAGAAATGTTCAGCGTCAAACAAAGGTTCGCGGCTTTGGGCGGAAAGATGGTTCATCGAAAGTGCGATGTTTTCGACGTTTTCTTCCAGCGAGATGCCAAGCGCGGTTGTGACGTGAAAGTCATGGGTCTTGCCGACCAGACAAACTGCCGGGGTCTTGGCGTTCAGCACTGCGGCCAGAACATCGTCGTTTTCGGCCGAACGCCCGGCCCGTTTGGTCATGCCAAAGGCCGTGAATATGGCGGAGTTCAGTGCAGGCGGCGCGTCAAAGAAATCGCTGTCGGTGGGGTTCGCGCCGGGCCAGCCACCTTCGATATAGTCAATGCCAAGCCCATCCAGCGCCTCAGCAATGCGGGTCTTGTCATCGGTGGCGAAATCAACGCCCTGGGTTTGCTGACCGTCGCGCAGGGTGGTGTCAAAAAGGTAGAGGCGTTGTTTGGTCATGGCGCGACCCTTCCAAAATCTCCGACCGGAGCGCTTGCGGTCCGGTCAGCGCCCGACCTCCCCCCGGAGGGCTCTTCGCACCCCCCAGGCCGGGCGATGACCTGTGTTGAATAACGTTCACATTTCATCGCAGGGCCTCCAACTTTTCTGCGTCAAAGTCCTTTGACAATTCCCAAACAGGACCGTCTGGCGTGTCCTTTATCAACACGCCTGCCCTTGCGAAACCATCGCGAAGCTCATCGGCGCGAGCGAAATTCTTGTCGGCCCGCGCTTGTTTCCTGTCCATAAGCAACTGATCAATCAATTCCTTCCAGCTTTCACGAATGTCAGCGGCTATTTCTGCGTTTATTGTACGAAGTCCCAATATCTCTAGCCCGGCCAATAAACCCGAAATGTCACCTGACTTTGCCAGATCGTGCAGTTCTGATATTGCTTTTGGTGTGTTCACATCATCAGCAAGCGCGTTAAGAACGGCCTGCGGAACTTTGCTTGGTTTGTTTTCACCGCGCATCCGATGCCATCGACCGAGCGTCGCCTCAGCTTCGCGCGCCTTCTTTTCCGTCCAGTCCATCGGCTTGCGGTAATGCGTGCTTAAAAACACAAACCGGATCACCTCGCCGGGATAGCCCTGATCCAACAGTTCGCGCACCGAAAAGAAGTTGCCCAAAGACTTGGACATCTTCTTACCCTCGACCTGCAACATCTCGTTATGCATCCAGACTTGGGCGAAACTATCCTCGCCCGCTTCACAGCAGCTTTGCGCCTTTTCGTTTTCGTGATGCGGAAACGCCAGATCAAGACCGCCACCGTGAATGTCAAACCGTTCGCCAAACAGCGCCTTGGTCATGGCGGAACATTCAATATGCCAGCCCGGACGGCCCCAGCCCCATGGGCTGTCCCAACCCGGCAAATCCGCACTGGACGGTTTCCACAGCACAAAATCCATCGGATTGCGTTTGTATGGCGCCACTTCGACCCGCGCACCGGCGATCATGTCGTCAATCGAGCGGCCCGAAAGCGAGCCGTAGCGGTCATAAGATGTGACATCAAACAGCACATGCCCCTCGGCCTCGTAAGCATGACCTGAGGCAATTAGTTCCGTCGTCATCGTGATCATCTCAGCAATGAATTCGGTGGCGCGCGGGGCCTGATCCGGCACCAGATTGCCAAGGGCGTTCATGTCTTCCAGATACCAGGCGATGGTTTCATCCGCCCGCTGGTGGATAAGTTCAACCAGAGACCCCGCCGCCCCCGCCTCTTTGCGGGCTTGGGCTGTGGCGTTGATCTTGTCATCGACATCGGTGAAATTTCGCGCATAGGTCACGTGGTCTATGCCGTAAACATGACGCAGCAGGCGATAGAGCACGTCAAACACGATCACAGGGCGCGCGTTGCCGATATGCGCCCGGTCGTAAACCGTCGGCCCGCAGACATACATCCGCACGTCTTGGTCGTCCAAAGGCGTGAACGCCTCTTTCTGGCGGGACTTGGTGTTATATAGTTTTATTTCGGTCATTGGCCTTAACTTTCGCACGCTTATGGCTACGCTCGCGGGCCTATCACTTCATGTCAGATTTGAAAACATAAGAAGGGCCCGCGACAGATGTCAGCAGGGAATACAAATTTCACAAATGGTGATGCAGCTTCTCATAGAATTTCATGTATCGCGCACGGCCCTTGCTTGCAAGGTTTTTCCCACCAAGACGGCCCAGCCCCCCTTGCCAAAGGCACCAGAATCATGATGCCGTCCAGATCTGGAATTCTTTTATAAGGCAGGTGCGGCATGCAGCTTTCAAACCGGATCACCAACATCACCAAAGGCGGCAGTGACGGCTGGGATGTTTTTTACAAAGCCCGCGCCATGAAGAACGCCGGACAGGACATTCTGGAGCTGACGATCGGCGAGCATGACCGCAAAACTGATGCCCAGATTCTGCGCGCCATGTATGACAGTGCCGCAACCGGCAACACCGGTTACGCCAGCGTTCCGGGCATGCAGCCCTTGCGTGAAGCTATTGCCAAACGGGTTGAGGCGCGCACCGGCGTGGCGACAACTTTTGAAAACATCATCGTCACCCCCGGCGGTCAGGCGGCGTTGTTTGCGACGCATATGGCGGTGCTCGATCCCGGCGATCGTGCGCTTTACCTTGATCCCTATTACGCCACCTATCCCGGTACGCTCAGGGCGGCAGGTGCGGTTGATGTGCCGATTGAAACCCGGCCCGAAAACGATTTCCAGCCAACGCGGGATGAACTTGCGGTGTCTGCTAAAGGCGCGCGGTCGCTGCTGATCAACTCGCCCAACAACCCGACCGGCGTGGTCTATTCGCAAGACACCATGCAATTGATTTGCGATGTCGCGCGCGAAAACGATCTGTGGCTGATCTCGGACGAGGTTTACGACACGCAGATCTGGGAAGGCGAGCACCGCACCCCGCGCGCTTTCGCCGGGATGGAGGAACGCACGTTAGTGATCGGGTCCATGTCCAAAAGCCACGCCATGACAGGGTCGCGCGTTGGCTGGATCGTCGCGCCGCGCGTCGTGGTGCCGCGTCTGATCGACCTGTCCACATCAACCACCTACGGCGTGCCCGGTTTCATTCAAGAGGCGGCTTTGTTTGCCCTTAATCAAGGCGAGACGCTGGAAACTGATGTCGGCGCACCGTTTCAACGCCGCCGTTTGTTGGCCTATGAGACGCTGAAGGGAACCAATGCTGTGCGGCTGGTGCCGTCGGGTGGGGCGATGTATCTGATGCTGGATATCCGCCCGACGGGTTTGAGCGGCGAAGACTTTGCGCTGGCCCTGCTTGACGCGGAAAAAATCGCGGTGATGCCAGGGGAAAGTTTCGGGCGGGCGGCGGCCGGGCATATCCGGGTTGCCATGACGATTGATGACGACAGGTTCATCACCGCCCTGACCCGGCTTGTGGCCTTTGCCCAAAGCCTGACAGCATGAGCCGGCATGACCCCGGCCCCGCCTTTCGCGCCCTGCATCAGTCGGGAAACCCGTTCATTCTGGCCAATGCCTGGGATCGGGGCAGCGCCAAAATGCTGGCGGCCCTTGGCGCGCAGGCGTTGGCGACTTCGTCCGGCGCGCATGCCTTTACGCTTGGCCACCCGGATATGGGCACACTCAGCCGGGACGAGGCGCTAAGCCACGCTGCTGATCTGGTGTCTGCGACGTCTTTGCCGGTGTCAGGTGATTTTGAAAACGGGTTTGGCGAGGCGCCGGAAATCTGTGCTGAAACCGTTCGGCTCGCCTGCGAGGCCGGGCTTGAACGCATTTGCCGTGAAACCAACGCGCCAATAAATGCGCTGGCCGCCGGGCCTTACACAAGCAAAAGCCGGGCTGAATTTGCCAGCATAGGCATTGCGCGTATCTCGCTTGGCGCGGCTTTGGCACGTCTGACCCATCGGGCCATTCACGACACGGGAAAAGCCATGTTTGAAGGCGGTGATTTCTCAACCCTTGGAAACGCCCTACCCGCGTCCGTGACCGATCCACTGCTTTTGTCGATCCCTGATGCAGATTTGGACTAACCCGTGCCAATCACCCCGATAAAACCTTTTGTGAATTGGGCCTGCCGGGCTTAACCCTTCTCTTGTATCCGGGGCGTCTTGGCCCTAATACTCTGCCAAAATCCGTCGAAAGAAAGCCCGCAACATGTCTGCACCGCTTCGCGCCAAGAAAAAGAATAACACCATTGTCTGGGCCCTTTTGGGTCTGCTTGTCATCAGTCTGACAGGATTTGGCGTCCGCTCGGTCGGGCATGGCGGATCGCAAGCGATTGGAACTGTCGGCGACGAAAAAGTTACGGTCGATGTTTATGTCCGCGCCCTGAACACCCAATTGCGCGCGATTTCACAACAGGCTGGCATAAACATTTCGCTACAACAGGGCCTGACCTTTGGCGTCGATCAACAAGTGCTGGCGCAGGTTCTGGGCACCGCCGCAATTGATGGCGAAAACAGCCGGATCGGCCTGTCATTGGGCGATCAGCGGGTCAAAGACAACCTGCTGGCCACGGAAGCCTTTCAAAGCCTGTCGGGCAAGTTTGACAAGGCGGCTTATGATTTTGCACTTGAGCGGGCCAATCTAAGCCCTGGCGAATATGACGAAACCATCCGCAACGACGCGGCCCGGGTTTTGTTGCAAGCCTCTGTCACCAGCGGCATTCGGGCCAATGACACTTACGGTTTGGCGCTTTTGAATTTTCTGGGTGAAACCCGCGATTTCCGCTGGGCTAGAGTTGACGAAACCATGCT
Source organism: Paracoccaceae bacterium (assembly GCA_021775315.1). Taxonomy (GTDB): domain Bacteria; phylum Pseudomonadota; class Alphaproteobacteria; order Rhodobacterales; family Rhodobacteraceae; genus UBA5972. Next base: position 74,489 of record JAJFIC010000066.1, on the reverse strand, counting down.
GAGCGAGGCAACCCGCGCCCCGACCCCGGCTGAGATTGACGCCCATTACCGGGCAAATCCCGAGGCTTATACCGCCCCGGAAATCCGCAAAATCAGCTATATTTTGCTGACGCCGGAAATGCTGATCCCGTCGATCGAGGTTAGTGAAGAAGCCTTGCAAACGGCCTATGACAGCCAATCAGACCGGTTTAACCAACCCGCCCGCGTGATCGTTGACCGCTTGGTTTTTGGCTCGGACGCCGAAGCACAGGAAGCGTTGGACAAGATCACAGCAGGCACCAAAATCTTTGGCGACATCGTGGCCACGCGAGGTCTTGAACTGGAAGACATCGACATGGGCGAGGTCACCAAATCCGACCTGTCCGCCCAAGCCGCTGAGGCTGTGTTTCTGTTGACCGAACCGGGCCTTGTCGGGCCGATACAATCGTCGCTTGGTCCGGCCTTGTTCCGCGTCAACGCCGTACTGGCAGCCCAAAACACCAGCTTTGAAAACGCACGCAGCGTGCTTCACGCCGAATTCGTTGCGGATCGTGCCCGCCGGATGGTTGATGACAACATCACCAATATTGATGATTTGCTGGCGGGTGGGGCAACGCTGGAAGAAATCGCCGACGAAACACCTATGGAATTGACGGCGCTCGACTTTTCCAGCGGCGACGAGGACGGCATTGCAGCCTATGAAAATTTCCGCAACGCCGCTTTAGCCGTCGCGGAAAAGGATTTTGCCGAAGTGCTGAGCCTGTCTGATGGTGGCATTTTCGCGCTGCGTCTGGATGGGATCGTACCGCCAACCGTAATTCCGCTGGCAGATGTGGCCGACCGCGTCACCAGCGACTGGACTGCCGCCGAAAACCGCAAGCGCGTGTTGGAACTGGCCGCTGAGTTACAGACACGGCTTGAAGGCGGCGAAACCTTCGAAGAACTGGCCCTATTGGCCCGCGATGAGGCTAAAATCAGCCGCGACGCCTTTGTTGAAACCGCCCCGGCTGGATTGGTTGCAGACATGTTCGGCCAATCGGTTAACGGTATCGCCGTGGTCGAAGGCCGCGACGTGATTGTGTTGGCGAAACTCAGCGAAATCACCAGCTTTGATGGCGCTTCTGCGAACAATGTCGAGGTTTTGGCCAGTGTCGCCCAGCAATATTCCGGCCAGATCGGGACTGACGTTTTTGCGGCCTTCACCGCCGCCATTCAGGATGATGCAGGTGTGACGCTTAATCAGGCGTTGATCAACGCGGTTCACGCGCAAATTCCCTGACATGGCGCTGGAACCCTCTTTCGACGCATTCGCCAGCGCGTTTGACGCGGGGCGCAATCAGGTTGTGTTCAGCCGCTTAGCGGCGGATCTCGATACGCCGGTGTCGCTGATGCTGAAGCTGGCGCAAGCCCGCAAAGATGCCTTTATGCTTGAAAGCGTAACCGGCGGCGAAGTGCGCGGGCGCTATTCTGTGATCGGCATGAAACCTGATCTGATCTGGGAATGTCGCGGCACAACCAGCCGTCTGAACCGCGAAGCCCGGTTTGATCCCGACGCGTTTCAACCCGTGCCAGGTGATCCGCTGGAGGCCCTGCGTGGCCTGATTGAGGCCAGCCATATCGACCTGCCGGACGGCCTGCCACCAATTGCCGCCGGGCTGTTTGGCTATCTGGGTTATGACATGATCCGCTTGGTTGAACATTTGCCGGATGTGAACCCGGACCCGTTGGATTTGCCGGACGCGATCATGTTGCGCCCCTCTGTGGTGGTGGTTCTGGATGGGGTGAAGGGCGAAGTTACCGTTGTGTCGCCAGCTTGGGCCGAAGGTGGCCTGTCGGCCCGCGCGGCCTATGCGCAGGCGGCTGAACGGGTGATGGACGCCGTGCGCGACCTTGACCGTCAGGCACCAAACGAGACCCGCGATCTGGGCGATCTGTCTGATGTGGCCGAGCCGGTGTCAAACACCACCAAGGCGGAATATTTCGCAATGGTTGAAAAGGCGCGCGACTACATTCAGGCTGGTGATATTTTTCAGGTGGTACCGTCGCAGCGTTGGGTGCAGGATTTCACGTTGCCGCCTTTTGCGCTCTACCGCGCTTTGCGCCGCACAAACCCATCGCCTTACATGTTTTATTTCAATTTCGGCGGCTTTCAGGTGATCGGCGCCAGCCCGGAAATTCTGGTACGTCTGCAAGGCGACGAGGTGACAATTCGCCCGATCGCAGGCACCCGCCCACGCGGCGCGACATTGGCCGAGGATAAAGCGTTCGAGGCCGATCTGCTGGCCGATCCGAAAGAACGGGCCGAACATCTGATGCTGCTGGATCTGGGGCGCAATGATGTGGGCCGGGTGGCGAAAATCGGCAGTGTTGACCCCAATGAGCAATTTCTGGTCGAGCGGTATTCGCATGTGATGCACATCGTTTCCAACGTCATTGGCGACCTTAGCAACGATCACGACGCCTTGTCGGCCCTGCTGGCGGGTTTGCCCGCGGGCACCGTGTCAGGCGCGCCGAAAGTGCGCGCGATGCAGATCATTGACGAGCTTGAGCATGAAAAGCGCGGTGTTTATGGCGGCGGGGTTGGCTATTTTTCGGCCAATGGTGACATGGATATCTGTATTGCGCTGCGCACAGCGGTGACCAAGGACGAAAAGCTATATATTCAGGCCGGTGGCGGCGTGGTTTTTGACAGCGATCCCGAGGCTGAATTTCAGGAAACCGTCAACAAATCCAAAGCCTTGCGGCAAGCGGCGAAAGACGCCGGTCTGTTTGTGAAGTTCAGCGGTCAGGGCTAGGTTTCTGGTCTGAAGGTCACCAAACGGCACCCCCTTGCGGGGGTACTATTTTTTAGCCGCCCCTGTCGGGGCAGCGGGTTTGAGTATTTTAGGAACAATGAAAACGAGGCGGAGGTTGTCCGCCTTTGTTATCGTGCCAACAAAGACGCGGAAATTGGGGCTAGGGCCACGGTTGATGATTTTGCGCTGACCGCCCAGGAAAATAAGGCCGTCACAGTTTCCGGATAGGTTCGACCCAGCACGATGACATGTCCGTCTTTGCCCGCCTCAAGCACCGCGCGGTTTAGATAGCGTTTGATCGTGGCCGATTTTTCGCCTTCGCCGTCCAGTATCCGAAACACGGTTCCGGCGTAGACACCGTTTTTGCGGGCCTTTTGATCGGTTGCATTCAGCCCGATATCATAGGTCAGCAGGCCGTGGCCGGTGGTTTGCAGGCTGGTGATGATCTGATCCGCCAGTTCCGGGGATTGCTGTAATTCCGCCAGCACACCGTCGATCAGGCCGACCGCCTCGGGCAGTTTGGCGAAAACGCCGGACAGGGCCGCGTCGATATCGGTGTCGTTTTCAGCCGCCACCAGTTTTTCAACCCCGGTTGGGGCCAGTGCCAGCACTTCAAACCCGTTCTGTTTGAAAATCTTGGCGTCCGCTGTTGCACCTGCAGCGTTGGGATCAAGTGCGAAGGTCACCGGGAAGGAAAACGTTAACAAAACGTCTTTGGCCAATCCCTGTTCGCCCGCATCAATCAGAATGACCGACATCAGGGGTTTTCCGCCGGTGTTTTCAAACACCATTTTGTTGCGCAACAGGGCTTTGGCCTGTGTCGGCGGATCGGGATCAACCGGAACCAGCACCGCAACCGCTGTCGTGTCACCGCTTTGCGAGCCATCCGGGTTGACCACGGGTGGTTCGGTCACGGATGTTGCGGGCGCATCAACGATTGGCAGCCGATTGACCGGAATTTCACGCACCGGATTGTCGATCGCGGGCATTGGCACACCAAGGGCCGGCGGCGTGGTTGGCACAGCATTTGCAGGCGCGTCGCCGTCGCCAGACGTTACCATCGCCACATCGTCATTTCCCGGTGCAACACTTGGCAGTTCTACCCCGCCTTGGGTTGTTGGCTGGCTGGCTGAACTTGTATCGGCAAGCGGCGTGCCAGTTGCAACGCTGCCGGGTTCAGGTTTTTGAACACCCTCTTTGGCCACCGATTGATCGGTATCGGGCAGCACCGGCTTGGTATCCGTGCGGGCCGCATTGAAGCCTGAGCCTTTCGGCGTCGTCAGATCAACCTGCGAGTTGCTGCCGGGATCACGCGGTGTGAGCGGCGCCACAAGCGAAAATGCGCTTAGCCCGATCAATGAAATCAGGGCTCCTTTCAGAAAACCGACGCCAAACCCGCCACTCATGCCTTGCCTCCGCAATTATTCCGCTCGCCCGGTCTTGACCATCTGCCGTGCCTCTGGGCATTTATAGCGCGAAAACCCGCCGGGATAACCCCCTGAGTTCACACAAACCCGGCCATAACCCTGAAAGCCGCCCTAAGATGCTTTTGCTGATCGACAATTACGACAGTTTTACCTGGAACCTCGTGCATTATTTGGGCGAGTTGTCCTGTAAGGTAAAGGTGGTTCGAAATGATGAGCTAAGTGTTGCCGACGCGTTGGCGCTGCGCCCCAAGGCGATATTGCTGTCGCCGGGGCCGTGTGACCCTGATCAGGCGGGGATCTGTCTTGAGATAACGCAGGCCGCCGCCGCAGAAGAAATTCCGCTGATCGGTGTTTGTCTTGGCCACCAGACCATTGGTCAGGCCTTTGGTGGCAAAGTTGTGCGCTGCCATGAAATCGTGCATGGCAAGACGGCGGCGATGCACAACACCGGCACCGGGTTGTTTGCCGGGTTGCCAACGCCGTTTCAGGCGACGCGCTATCATTCGCTGGTGGTTGAGCGGGACAGCCTGCCCGATTGCCTTGCTGTCACCAGTTGGCTGGAGGATGGCACCATCATGGGGTTGCAGCACAAATCCCTACCGATCCACGGCGTTCAGTTCCATCCTGAAAGCATTGCGTCCCAACATGGTCACGCACTCCTTAAGAATTTCCTGCAAGAGGTAAAAGAACCGGCATGAGTGACGCAATTAAATCCCTGATCGGAACCGCCGCTGACCGGTCTTTGACCCGCAGCGAGGCGGAAACCGCCTTTACCGCGATTATGGAGGGCGAGGCGACGCCGTCACAGATCGGCGGATTGCTGATGGCGTTGCGTACACGCGGTGAAACTGTTCAGGAATATGCGGCGGCGGCGGCTGTTATGCGCGCCAAATGCTTGTCGGTTTCGGCACCAGAGGGTGCGATGGATATTGTTGGAACCGGCGGCGACGGCAAAGGCACGCTGAACATTTCAACCGCGACAGCGTTTGTTGTGGCTGGGGCTGGTGTGGTTGTCGCAAAGCACGGCAATCGCAATCTTAGTTCAAAATCAGGCGCGGCGGATGCGCTGGGTCAGATGGGCGTGAACGTGATGGTCGGCCCGGATGTGGTTGAAAAGGCGATCAAATCAGCCGGTATCGGTTTCATGATGGCCCCGATGCATCACCCGGCGACGCGCCATGTGATGCCGTCGCGTCAGGAACTTGGCACGCGCACGATTTTCAACATTCTTGGCCCCCTGACCAACCCGGCGGGCGTCAAGCGGCAGTTGACCGGGGCCTATGCGCGCGAGGTTATCCGACCAATGGCGGAAACGCTGCGCGAACTCGGATCAGAAAAGGCGTGGCTGGTGCATGGCTCGGACGGAACCGACGAGATTTCCATAGCGGGCGTGACTTGGATTGCGGCGTTGGAAGATGGCAAAGTGCATGATCGGGAATTGCATCCCGAAGAGGCCGGATTGCCGGTGCATCCGTTTGAGGCCATTTTAGGCGGCACGCCAGCCGAAAACGCGGCGGCGTTTCAGGAGTTGTTGAATGGCACCAAGGGGGCGTATCGTGATGCGGTTCTGCTCAATGCCGCGGCGGCTTTGATGGTGGCTGACAAGGTGGGTTCGCTGGTGGAAGGCGTTGAAATGGCACGCGAAAGCATCGACAGCGGGGCGGCGAAGGACAAGATCGAGGCTTTGGCCAAAATCACATCGGCCAAGACATGAACGGATTTCTGGTATGAGCAATATTCTGGACCGCATCAAAGCATATAAGCTGGACGAGGTTGCCGCGCGCAAAGCCGCGCGCCCGATGGCCGAGGTTGAGGCCGACGCCAAACGCGCCTCGGCCCCGCGCGGGTTTCATGCGGCTTTGGTCAGGGCTGCGACTGACGGTTATGGTTTGATCGCTGAAATTAAAAAGGCCAGCCCGTCGAAAGGCTTGATTCGCGCCGATTTTGACCCTGTGGCACTGGCCCGGGCTTATGAGGAAGGTGGTGCCACTTGCCTGAGTGTGCTGACAGATACACCGTCGTTTCAGGGGGATGACGCTTATCTGACAGCAGCACGGGACGCGGTTTCCCTGCCCGCTTTGCGCAAAGATTTCACCTATGACCCTTACCAGATTGCCGAGGCACGCGCCCTTGGGGCCGATTGCATCCTGATCATTCTGGCATCGGTTTCGGACATGCAGGCGGCTGAGTTAGAGGACGCGGCGATGTCCTGGGGTATGGATGTGCTGCTTGAGGTGCATGACGGCGAAGAATTGGCGCGGGCCTGCAAGTTGAAATCGCCCCTGATGGGGATCAACAACCGCAACCTTAAAACCTTTGAGGTCACGCTGGATACCACCAGAATTTTATCGCAAGATGTGCCAGTTGATCGCATGATCGTCGCAGAATCCGGCATTTTCACCCCTTCGGATCTGGCCGATCTGGCGACATATGGCGCGCGTAGTTTTCTGATCGGCGAAAGCCTGATGCGCCAAGCCGACGTGGCCACAGCAACGCGAAACTTACTGGCAGGAGCAGCGTAATGGCGGAACTGACACATTTTGATGACTCCGGGGCGGCGCATATGGTTGATGTGTCCGACAAGGCGGTGACCGAGCGTATCGCGACAGCCTCAGGCCGCATTAAGATGGCACCGGAAACCTTTGAAATTGTTCAGAAAGGCAATGCCAAAAAGGGCGACGTTTTGGGTGTTGCGCGGTTGGCTGGCATCATGGCCGCTAAGCGCACGGCCGATCTGATCCCGTTATGTCATCCCTTGCCGATCACCAAAGTTACGCTTGATCTTGTGCCAGATAGCAGTGATTCCAGTGTTGTGATCACAGCCACCGTCAAGACATCCGGCCAAACCGGCGTGGAAATGGAGGCCCTGACGGCGGTCAGTGTGGCCGCCCTGACGGTCTATGATATGCTCAAGGCCGTTGATCGCGCGATGGAGATTACTGATATTCGCGTCACCCTGAAAGATGGTGGTAAATCAGGCCGTTACGAGGCACAGCGATGATCACTGTTGATGAAGCCCTGGCCAAAATAACCGCGTTATTCGCGCCTTTGCCCATAGAATACGTGCCACTGCGCCGTGCCGCCGGGCGAATTCTGGCCACAGATGTGGCCGCAACCCGCAACCAGCCACCCTTTGCCGCGTCTTCAATGGACGGTTACGCCGTCATGGAAAACGACGTCGCCCCCGGTGCGGAATTTGCGGTCATCGGCGAGTCTGCTGCTGGGCTTGGGTTTGACGGCACGGTTGGTGCAGGTCAGGCTGTGCGGATATTCACCGGCGCACCCGTGCCAAAAGGGGCTGATCGAGTGATTATTCAAGAGGATGTATCCCGCGTTGAAAATGTGATCACACTTGGGCAAATCTTTGATAACTCACGCTATATCCGCCCTGCCGGGGATGATTTCAGCATTGGTGAGACCATGCAGGCGCCCCGATTGCTCACCCCAGCGGACGTGGCTTTGCTTGCCTCAATGAACATCGCGGAAATCCCCGTTCGCCGCCGTCCAATTGTGGCGCTGGTGGCAACGGGCGACGAATTGGTGATGCCGGGCGAGGTTCCCGGCCCGGACCAGATCATCGCGTCGAACAATTTCGGCCTTGCCGCGCTGTTAGAGGCCACCGGTGCCGAAACCCGTATGCTGCCGATTGCGCGCGATAATGCCGCGTCGCTGGCGCTGGCGCTTAAGATGTGCAAAGGTGCTGACCTGATCGTCACAATTGGCGGCGTGTCGGTCGGCGACCATGATATCGTGCAGGACGTCGCCCGGGACCTCGGGCTGGAAACGGAATTCTACAAGGTCGCCATGCGCCCCGGTAAGCCGCTGATGGCCGGCCTTTTGCGCGACACGCCAATGATCGGACTTCCAGGTAATCCTGTGTCTTCAATGGTTTGCGGTCATATCTTTTTACGGCCAGCGCTCAATGTCATGCTCGGTCTTGGCGGCCATCCGCTGCCACGGGAACTGGCGCGATTGGCGTCTGATCTTGGCCCGAATGGCGGACGTGAACATTACATGCGGGCGCGCCTTGGCATCGAATATAGCCAGTTGACGGTGCATCCGCATGACCGTCAGGATTCCGCCCTGTTATCCGTGCTGTCCAAGGCCAATGCGCTGTTGGTGCGCGCCGCAAACGACCCGGCCAGATCAATCGGCGATATGGTCGAAGTTATCCGCTATTGAGCGATTGAATTTTGCAAAAGGTGTTGTGTTCACGGATTTACTGCAATTTGCAAACTATTGACACAAAACAAGAACACATGTAGAACTTTGCCTGAACGAATGCAAAGCAGGATTTTGCGCGCAGGTGGGAAATACCCACCGTTTCGAGCAGAGGAGACGTTAATGTTAACACGTAAGCAACTGGATTTGCTTGATTTTATCAACAAACGCATGCAGCGTGACGGGGTGCCACCCTCGTTTGATGAAATGAAGGATGCGCTGGACCTGCGCTCCAAATCCGGCATCCACCGACTTATCACCGCTTTGGAGGAACGCGGATTTATCCGCCGCCTTGCCCATCGTGCCCGAGCGATAGAGATCATTAAACTACCGGATTCACTGGCAAAACCGGGGTTCCGTCCGCAGGTCATCGAAGGTTCTGCCACGGGTCGCCCGCGCGAGTCTCAGGTTGTTGAGCGCGCGGTTGAGCGGATAAATGCGCTCGATGTGCCGATCATGGGCCAGATCGCGGCAGGCACTCCGATCGAGGCGATCAGCCACAAAACCGCCAGCGTTGCCGTTCCGGCAAACATGATGCGCTCCAAGGGGTTGCACTATGCGTTGGAGGTCAAGGGCGATTCCATGATTGATGCAGGGATCAACAACGGTGATGTTGTGGTTATCCGCGAACAGCCGGATGCGGATAACGGCGATATCGTTGTTGCACTGGTTGAAGATCAGGAAGCAACGCTGAAACGCCTGCGCAAACGCGGCAACGCCATCGCGCTTGAGGCGGCAAACCCGGCCTATGAGACCCGGGTTTATCGGGAAGATCAGGTTAAAATTCAGGGCCGTCTGGTCGGCCTGATCCGAACGTATTAGTCACCTCGACCAAAGGCGCGCACCACCTTGCTGGCGCGCGCTTTTGATTATCAACCCGCCTTTTTGCTGGCTGATAGCGATGGCGCCCAGATGCCGAAGCTCTGTTTTGCCAATCAGCTGACAATCGGCCAATACGGCATCAGATTGCGGCAAGATCAACAGCGAATTGACTTTGCATAGGTCCTGCAATGTACTGAAATCAATATCCTTTGACCAACTATAGACAATGTTATGGGCACCCAGTTTGACAGATTGCTGTGGTGCGGCCTTGGCTTGGATCAGGCGATCTGCGGCCTGTTGTTGACTGGCGGGATCGCCGTCGTTTTCCAACCAGTTGCGGGCGACAAACCCCGTGCCCTTGGCGCGGTTCAACGCGCGACCATCCGTTCCCAGCACACCCATTAGCCGACCGTTTGCCGAAAGCAAAATATCAGGTCTTTGGGTGGTGTTCCACATCCAGAACCCAAACAGTACAAGCCCAAAGGCGGCAAAGCGCAGGCGGCTACGCAGGAGCACGAAGATCATGCCGCCAGAGGCAATCAGCGCCAAAACCAACGTGGGTGGCTTGACGACATGGACCACGGCACCGTTCAGGCTGGCGATTTTACCGGCGACAAACAAGATCCAGCCGATCCCTGCCCCCATAACTTCCCAAGCCAGCCCATCCAGACCGAAAGGCAGCAAAACCACAGCGACCACGGCGGATGGCATCACCAGCATCCCCATCACCGGAACCGAGGCCAGATTTGCCACCAGACCGAATTGCGCGATCTGGTTGAAATGAAAGGCAGATATTGGCGCCGTCGCCAACCCCGCCACGGCCGAGGATAGCAGCAACGCCAATGCCCAGCGGGCAATGTTTTTGACCAGCCCGCCACCGGTCACCAGAATTCCATAGTCGCGCAGCCCGGCAAAAACGGCGACAAGCGCGGTTGTGGCGGCAAAAGACATCTGAAACCCGGCCTCAATCAGGCTTTCGGGTCGGATCATCAGAACGATCACCGCCGCCAAAGCCACTGCGCGCAACGTCAGCGCACGCCGGTCGAGCAGGATCGCCAGCAACATCACTGCGACCATCACAAAGGCGCGTTGGGTGGCAACATTCGCGCCCGACAGGAACAAATAACTGATCGCCGCGATGAACGCACCGACGGCGGCGATCTTTTTCGCAGGCAATCGCAGCGCCAGATAGGGGCTAAGCGCCAGACCATAGCGGATCCAGGCAAAAACAAACCCGGTTAGCAGGCCCATATGCAGGCCCGAAATTGCCAGCAAATGCGCCAGATTGGAGGCCCTCAACCTAGTCAGCATTTCCGGCGCGATGGCTGATCGATCCCCGGTCAGAATGGCGGCTGCAAACGCCCCGGTTTGCCCGTCGATGCGGGCGCGAATGCCAGCCGCCAGCCGCATCCGCAAGCGCATCAACCCCATGGACCAGCCACTTTGGTCAGGCGCGCTGACCTCAACCAGTGGTGTACGGCTGTATCCTATCGCCCCTAAGCTGCGAAACCAGGCAAAGCGTTGAAAGTCAAAGCCACCGGGCTCAACCGGCCCGGACGGCGGTGACAGGCTGGCGGTTACCATGACGTGGCGACCCGGCTCAAGTGGTGTGAATAAGCGTGGATAATGCAATGATATGCGTAGGTTATGCGGCGTTCTTGCCTTTGATCTGGCTTTCAGATGGATCTGATCAAGCGTGATCCTTGGCATGTTGCTGCTTGACCGATCCACCGCGATTATCCGCCCTTCAACCGGACCATAATAGTGATAGGACAGCACAGGCGCTGCCTTTCGGTGGGCATTTGCGCCTGCATTGATAAATCCCATGGCGACCAGCAACAACGCAATCAGTGGGACGGCCATTGTAAACGGAGCCTTGCGCGCAGCCAGCAGTGCCAGAGTTGCGGCGCCAGCAGCCCAGCCATAAAGGTTCAATCCCGGCTCAACCTGCAAGGAAAAATAGGCCCCGATACCCAGCGCCAGACCGAACGGCATCCACAGCAGCAATGTGCCACGCTGCCTTTCGGCCAGATCGGATATCACAGACCACGCGCGCACCCTTGTTATCGCCCCCCCCTTTGCCTAAACAGCGTCCTAGTCTGCCAGCCCTTGGTTGCCGAAAGGTTAACAAATCATGACGAATGCACATTCTGACCCCCAGATCGTGACCCGCTTTGCCCCGTCACCGACGGGATATCTGCATATTGGCGGCGCCCGAACGGCCCTGTTCAACTGGTTGTTCGCCCGTGCCAATGGCGGTAAATTCCTGCTTAGGATCGAAGACACGGACAAGGAACGCTCAACCCCGGAAGCGACCGAAGCGATCTTTAAGGGCTTGAAATGGTTGGGTCTTGATTGGGATGGCGAGGCGCTGTCGCAGGCGTCGCGCATGGATCGTCACGCTGACGTGGCGCAGCAAATGTTGGCCTATGGCCATGCCTATAAATGCTTTTCCACCAAGGAAGAGATCGAGGCCGCGCGTGATATCGCCCGTGCCGCCGGTCACGCCACCTTGTTTCAAAGCCCATGGCGCGACAGCGATCCGGCAAGCCATCCTGACGCCCCTTTCGTGGTCCGCCTGAAGGCCCCCAAGGACGGCGAAATCACCATTCGCGACAAGGTGCAGGGCAAGGTGACCTTTCGCAAAGACACGCTGGATGATCTGGTGCTGCTGCGGGCTGACGGCTCGCCCACCTATATGCTGGCGGTGGTTGTGGATGACCACGATATGGGCGTCACGCACATCATCCGGGGCGATGACCATTTGTCGAATGCCGCTCGTCAGACTTTCATTTATCTGGCGATGGGGTGGAAAGTGCCGGTCTTTGCCCATATTCCGCTGATCCATGGCGAGGATGGCAAGAAACTGTCCAAACGCCACGGCGCCCTTGGGGTCGAGGAATACCGCGACATGGGCTATCTGCCCGAGGCGATGCGCAATTATCTGGCGCGGCTGGGTTGGAGCCATGGCAACGACGAATATTTCACCACCGCGCAGGCGATTGAATGGTTCACTCTGGCGGGAATCGGCAAATCTCCGGCGCGGTTTGACTTTAAAAAACTGGATAATCTGTCTGGTCAGCATATCAGAAATGCTGCGGATGCACATTTGGTGGCAGAAATTGTTGAATTCTTAACGGAAACTGGCCAATCTGCGCTGGATGACGCACAAATTGCCGCACTGCAGCATGCCATGCCTGTTTTAAAGGATCGCGCGAAGTTATTGCCGGAACTCGTTGATAAAGCACATTTTATCCTGTCAAAACGCCCATTCAAGGCAGATGCCGGGGCCTCACAACAGCTTGATTCAGTATCCCGCGGTATGCTGAACCGTTTGACGCCGCGACTGCGAAATGCTAAATGGGACCACGATAGTCTTGAGGCAGCCTTGCGCGACTTTGCGGACGCGCAATCCCTTAAGCTCGGCAAGGTCGCCCAACCACTTCGGGCGGCATTGACCGGACGCACTGTGTCACCAAGCGTGTTTGATGTCATGCTCCTGATTGGACAAGACGAAACGATCGCGCGGCTGGAAGATGCGGCTGTCTGACCGACCGGGGCTGATTGGATCAGCCGCCCTCCGGAGAGGTTAAGAAATACTTTAAGGGTTCTCCTTATTGAGGACGCTTAAGAGGGTTTTGGTCTGATCTTGGGCCAGACATGGCCCGAATTTGGAATGACGAGAGGTAGATTACATGGCAGAAAACAAAAAAACAGCGACCCTGAGCTTTGATGGCAAGACATTTGAATTACCGATGATGTCACCGGTGCTTGGCCCGGACGTTATCGATATTCGCCGCCTCTATGCAGATGGTGATATTTTCACGTTCGATCCCGGCTTTACGTCGACTGCTTCTTGTGAATCTGACATCACCTTTATTGACGGCGAAAAGGGCGAGCTGCTGTATCGCGGCTATCCCATCGACCAGTTGGCGGAAAAATCGCATTACCTGGAGGTCTGCTATCTGCTGCTGTACGGCGAACTGCCTTCGGCGGACGAGCTGGATGATTTTGAAAGCCGCGTGACCAATCACACCATGGTCCACGAACAGATGCACAATTTTTTCCGTGGATTCCGGCGCGACGCGCATCCGATGGCGACAATGGTTGGCGTTGTGGGCGCAATGTCGGCGTTTTACCACGACAGCACTGACATCAATGACCCCTATCAGCGCGAGGTCGCATCGATCCGCATGATCGCCAAATTGCCGACGATTGCGGCGATGGCCTATAAATATTCGATCGGTCAGCCTTTTGTTTATCCGCGCAACGACCTTGACTATGCGTCGAACTTCTTGCGCATGTGCTTTGCCGTTCCTGCGGAAGATTACGAGGTTAACCCGATTCTGAGCCGGGCAATGGACCGGATCTTTACCTTGCATGCGGATCACGAACAGAACGCTTCGACCTCGACCGTTCGGCTTGCTGGCTCATCTGGCGCGAACCCGTTTGCCTGTATCGCGGCCGGTATTGCCTGTCTATGGGGCCCTGCCCATGGCGGTGCGAACGAGGCAGCGTTGTCAATGTTGCGTGAAATCGGCACGGTTGACAACATTCCGGAATATGTGCGCCGCGCCAAGGACAAGGACGATCCGTTCCGCCTGATGGGTTTTGGCCACCGGGTTTACAAGAACTTTGACCCGCGCGCCAAAGTTATGAAAGAAAGTGCCGACGAAGTTCTGGGCCTGTTGGGGATTGAGAACAACCCGACCCTGCAAGTCGCCAAGGAACTTGAGCGGATCGCGCTGGAGGACGAATATTTCGTGTCCAAAAAGCTGTATCCGAATGTCGATTTTTATTCCGGCATCATTCTGGACGCCATGGGCTTTTCGACCTCGATGTTCACACCGATCTTTGCGCTTAGCCGCACCGTCGGCTGGATTGCCCAGTGGAAAGAAATGATTGGCGATCCGACCCAAAAAATCGGGCGACCCCGTCAGCTTTATATCGGGGCTGCAAACCGCGACTATATTGATGTTGAATCGCGCTAAGGCGCTATAAACAAACCTAAAACACTCAACAAGGCCGCCTTAACGGGCGGCTTTGGCTTTTGGGCCATGGGGCTTTTACATTTGCCTGCTTATGCATCTGACGTTCAGATGGCAGTTCCAACGAAAAAGGGCGCGGAACCGGCCCGCGCCCTTAATAGAAAATCATTGTGTATGGATTAAGCGCGGGCTTTGCCGACCAGTTTCCACACGGCCGGAACAATCATGGCCGCCAGAACCAGTTTCAGCACGTCACCCACCAGGAAAGGCGTCAGACCCCATTCAAGGATCGGCTTTTGCCATGTGTAAAGATGCGCCAGCCACAAAATGCCGGGGACATAGATCAGGACATTGCCAACCAGCATCGCCGTGGCCATTTGCCAAACCTTACGGTCCCAACCCATGCGCGCCGCGTATCCCAGCGCCAGCGTTGCCAGAACGAACCCAACCAGATAACCGCCGGTGCTGCCCATCATATATGTCAGGCCGTTTGCCTCGGCAGAAGACCCGGCAAACACGTCAAAACCAAGTGCGCCGATCAGCATATAGCCGAAAACCGTAACCAAACCCAAACGCGGGCCATAAGCGGCACCCAAAGTCAGAACTGCGAAAGTGCCCAGCGTGATTGGCACCGGCGAAGGCCACATCGGCACCTTGATTTTCGCCGAAATCGCAAGAACCGCAATCCCCAGCACGACCAGAACCGCGCGTTTCACCCACAGAGCAGCCCCCTCAGCGGGCCAGATTTCCTCGCTCAGGACCGTATCAGTCATCACCAAAGCCATTCATTTTTCCTTTGTTTGGTTAGCATTCAGCGCGTTTTGCCCAATGCACAAAGGCCTTGCAAGCCCTATCCCCCATTTTTTCGGGCTTATTCCACATATTTTCCGACGAATGGCCGCCCCTCGGGATCAAGAAACCGCAAGGACAGGCCATCCAGGCTGCGTTCCAGCCGGTAACAATCCCAAACCTGCCCCGGCGGCCATTGCGAGCAATACTTATCCCCGTTGACCCGCCAATAGCCCCAACTGTCTTCGCCAGCGTTGTACAATGTGCGCCCGGATGCAAAAAAACGTTGGTTGGCGCCGTCATAGTCAAGGCCCCGCCCATCCAGTGCCACGGCGATTTCCGCCCCGCGCAGCGGCGTCCAATCTGCGGCGAAAACCTGCGCTGGCAGCGCAAAAACCATAATAAACCCCAGCAATAGCCGCATGCGACGCTTCCTTCCCTTGTCCCTGTTCTGCTGGCAGTTTATGACGCGCTCAATCCTCTCTCAACTCACGAAAAGGTCAGATCATGATCCCTCGCTATTCCCGCCCTGAGATGGTCTCGATCTGGAGCCCGGAAACCAAGTTTCGCATCTGGTACGACATCGAGGCCCATGCCTGTGACGCAATGGCCGATCTGGGTGTGATCCCACGTGAAAACGCACAAGCGGTGTGGAAGGCCAAAGACGTGGAATTTGACGTCGCGCGGATTGATGAGATTGAGGCCGTCACCAAACATGATGTTATCGCGTTTCTGACCCATCTGGCGGAAATCGTCGGCAGCGACGAAGCCCGGTTTGTGCATCAGGGAATGACGAGTTCCGACGTTCTGGACACAGCTTTTAATGTGCAACTGGTACGCGCGGCGGATATTTTGCTGGCCGATATGGACAATCTGCTGGCGGC
This sequence comes from Paracoccaceae bacterium, assembly GCA_021775315.1. GTDB lineage: Bacteria > Pseudomonadota > Alphaproteobacteria > Rhodobacterales > Rhodobacteraceae > UBA5972. Next base: position 58,584 of record JAJFIC010000066.1, on the reverse strand, counting down.
GCTGAAACGCCGGGCGTTTGAACATAAAGACACGATCTGTATCGGTCGATCCCACGGCATCCACGCAGAACCGGTGACGATGGGCCTGAAATTTGCGCGTTTTTATGCCGAGATGGAGCGCAACAAACGCCGCCTGCTCACTGCCCGCGAAGAGATCGCGACCGGGGCTGTATCGGGCGCAGTTGGCACTTTCGCCAATATCGACCCCGCGATTGAGGCGCATGTTTGCGCCCAAATGGGCCTTGTGGCGGAACCGATCAGCACCCAGGTTATCCCGCGTGATCGCCACGCCGCGTTTTTTGCAGCCCTCGGTGTGGTTGCGTCATCCGTGGAAAACGTAGCGATTGAAATTCGACATTTGCAGCGTACCGAAGTGCTGGAGGCTGAGGAGTTTTTTGCGCCCGGTCAAAAAGGTTCATCCGCCATGCCGCACAAACGCAATCCGGTGTTGACGGAAAACCTGACCGGGTTGTCGCGGCTTGTCCGGATGTGCGTTGCCCCGGCGATGGAAAACGTCGCACTGTGGCACGAGCGGGATATTTCCCATTCAAGTGTTGAGCGTAATATCGGCCCTGATGCCACGATCACACTTGATTTCGCGCTTGTTCGTCTGACATCCGTTGTCGATAGGCTGTTGGTTTATCCCGACAATATGATGGCAAATCTGAATAAATTCAAAGGCTTGGTACATTCGCAACGGGTGTTGCTGGCGCTGACACAAAAAGGTGTCAGTCGCGAAGACAGCTATCGGTTGGTGCAGCGCAACGCGATGCGTGTCTGGGAAGAGGGCAAAGATTTCATGCAGGAGCTTAAGGCCGACAGCGAAGTCACCGCGGTCATGAGCGATGCTGAGATCGAGGACAAGTTCGACCTTGGCTATCACACCAAACATGTGGATACGATATTCAGCCGGGTTTTTGGCGACGAGGGCTGACTTTTCCGGCCGCAACGCTGCGCGCGATGTCTACCCCGGCGATTGCGGCGGGGATCAGGCCGCTGGTCGCCAGGTATCGCGGCTCCCAATTCGGGCGAAAGCCTTGTTTGAACTGATATAGCCCCTGACCGCCGTGCCAGCCCGCCCGTTTGCGCCACAGCCAATCGCACAGCCGCTCTGACAAATTGGGGGTCGCTGCAAGTGGCAGGAACGGCACGGACGCCAGTGAAAACCGGGCGATGCCCGCACTGGCGGCGTCCTGAATGGCAGCACAGACCAACGCCTGCATCACGCCGGTCGGTGCGTCGTCACTTGTGCGCATCAGATCAAGGGCCGTTTCACCCTCTGTCTGCCAAAGCCCGATAAAGCCGACCAAACGGCCACCCTGCCAAGCCAGAAAATGCCGGTGTTGTTGGGTGGTTGCGGGTGAAAACCGGCCCATGGAAAAGCCGCGTTCCCCACCACGTCGGGCGACCCATTGGCGCGACACAATCTGCATTTGCGCCAACGGCAGAACTTCGTTTTCCACGCACTCAACACGGATATTTGCAGCCTCGGCCTGGCGCAATTTGCGGCGCATGCTGCGCATTGCGGCACCGTTCAAGGTGAATTCTTGCGGATCCAACACCGCCTCTTGCCCGATCCGGCAGACGCGATACCCCGCTTTGCGCGCCAGTTCGGCGACTTCGCCACTGCATTTGTAGATGACCGGCTGGGTGTTTCGCATTTGCGCCTCGATCTTCAGTCTGGCAATCAATGCGGGCCAGTCCCGCCTTTCGGCAACCGGGTCTGAAAGCGCGATCAGGGAATTTCCGGCCTCAGCGACAAGGAAATGACCGGAATTTTGCTCGTTGCTGAGATATCCAAAATCCCCGGAATGGATCAATCGCGCCTCAGCCCTTTGCGCCTTGGCCACCCGTTCAGCGATAGCAAAGGGCAATTGCCGTTGTCTGGTGGCATCTTTGATCTGCGTTGGGACCGGCAGCACCCCGGAACGTGACCATTCCGCCCATAAAAACATGGCGAACGCCGCAATGCCGGGCACCAGATAATAAACCACACGAAACCCGAGTATCGCCGCCAGCAAGGGTTCTTGCCCGTGCATTGGCATCAGCGCGAGGCAGGTCAGCTCAAACGGGCCGACACCCCCCGGCACCCCTGACAGAATTCCGGCCCCGGTCGCCAGCACAAAAATCGGCAGAATGACGGTAAATCCGACGGCCATTTCAGCGGGCAGGATCAACCAAAAGGCCAGTGCCGCGCCACCCAGATCAACAATCGCCAAGGCTATAAAACCAAAGACCAGTCTCAGTTTTGGCAGCTGCAATCGACGCCCGGCAATCGAAATCTCTGGCCGGGTTATGGAGGCCAAAACCAATCCCCCAAACCCCAGCAATGTGGCCAGTCCGGCCATCGTTGCGAGCGGGCCCAGCCCTAACCACAGCAACGAGGTTACAGCGGCGAAAAACATCGAAGCCAACAGGAAACCCGTGGTCACCGAAATCGTCAAAACACTGGCCTGCCACAGCGAAAAATGCGCGCCCCCAAGCATGCGCCATCGTACCAGCGCGCCGGTGGCCAGCCCCAATCCAATCAGTTGCGCCAGCGCGGTGGCGACAAACCCGATTTTTAGCGCGTCGCCAAGCGGCACCGGCATTCCGACGGCGCGTGTTGCCAGAACGTCATATCCCGCAACGGCCAGAAAGCTGATTGAGGTCACAGCCAGCGCCAAGGCCCATTGCTGCGGCGAGATCTCGGAAAAATATTGGACCAAAAGCGCCAGATCATAGCTTTGCAATCGCCCGGCCAACAACCAGACAAACCAAAACCCAATCGCCAGAATTGGTATGTTGCGTGCCGCCGGATGCCCGACCCACACCAACATATTTCCGGCCTTGCGCCGGGTCGAAATCACCGCGTTATCCATATCATCCCCAATCCTCAGATCACCTGAGATTGGCTGACGAGTGCTAATGATAACCTTAAGTGATGCGAAAACTTGCAGCGCAATTTAGTAAAATCGCGACGCAACTTCGGCATCAGCGCAAAGAACTCCCGGTTTACATTGTCATCAGGACGTGGCTGGGCTGCGTCAGGATTGGTTGCGATAACTTCCCCACCTCGCGTTCCAATGCTCTCAGCCGCGCTTTCTCTTCGCTGTTCAGACCATCGCGCTTTCCAGCATCGCGTTCTACGTGGTGGCACCAAGCCCATAGACTGTCAGGCGAACAGCCAAGCCTGGACGCAATCGCCTCGCATCCAAGCCCTTGGTCGGGGCGGGGATCGTGCCACAACGTTCGGGGCTGGTTTTGAGGTAGCGGAAACGCAGGCGTTTGGTCATTCAGAAAAGTTACTAAACTGCTCTGCCTGCCACAAGTTAGCATTGTTAGACGATGTTTCAGAGACAGCTATCAAACATTGACTTCAGTGAATTGGGCGACCAAAGCGGCCAGCCCTTTGTCTCAGACAAACGCGTATTTGCCACCCTTTTCAATCGCACGCTTGTAGGCTGGTCGAGATTGCAAATGTTCGACGAAAGCCGCAAGTTTTGGCAACCTGTCGCCATAACCTTGGCGAATTGCGATTTCAGCAGGGAAACTCAGCATGATATCCACCGCTGACAGATCGTCCTGCACGAAATGACCTGAGGGGCGAAGCATCCCCTCCATATAGTCAAAGTGACTTTCCAACTGTTGTGTGATCCGCGGCGCAAGCGGCGCTCCGGCTTTGCCTAACTTGCCGACATAGAGGTTCAAAAGGATCGGGGTCATTGCCGAGCCTTCGGCAAAGTGCATCAGTTCCAGATGGCTGATATATGCGTCCGTATCGCTTGCTGGTACCAAATGCGGCCCGTAACGGGCACACAGATACTCAACAATCGCGCCGCTTTCGGTGACCATCCGTCCGTTGTCTTCGATCATCGGTGATTTACCCAAAGGGTGCTGGGCAATCAATGATGGTGGCGCAAGATTGGTCACCACATCACGCAGATGTATTTCAACCGCATAAGGTATGCTGAGTTCTTCCAGTAGCCAAAGTACGCGTTGGGACCGAGAATTGTTCAGATGGTGAACGGTGATCATGACAACCTCTTGGTTCAGTTTTTTTTGCAAGCCTGACGTGCTTTGCGCCAAAACACCAGAGTCACGTCAGGTCGCAATCTTAGGTGCCAAAGTTGCTATTGCGCGCTGTCCATAAATACGCTGAGGGATAGCCTACAGACGCAGCGTTTATGTGCCGCCAGCGGTAACTTCGCTCATTTCAGCAATTCAAGAACAAGCCATAGGTGCCCAACGATCTCAACGGATGTCTACTGGCGGCAAGCAGTTAAGTGAGCGACACAAATTCGCGAAAGATCCAGGCTGGACAATTTTCGATTATAAGCAAGCTTGCGGATGCCTAGATTACAGGCGAGATTGGCGCCATGATTGAACTGGGCATCAATGGAATTCTCTGGTTCTTGACCTTGGCGGTGCTGTTTTCTTCGGCGTCTGGGATTGCTCTATGGCACCATCGGCGTTTTACAAAACGATCTCGCGGGATGCCAAGTTATTCGTTGCCACACAGCGAAGAAAAAACGCAGCTCGACTCATTGATAGAACCGCACACCGCCAATCATGTGGGACAATCCGGGTTGATGAGTCTGTTTGAAAACGCGGACGCGTTTGCAGCCCGTGCTGTTTCTACAGTGAAGGCGGGACGCAGCCTTGATATGATGTACTATTATTGGAGTACAGATCTGACCGGATGGCTTTTGGTGCGTGAAGTGTTAGCGGCTGCCGATCGGGGTGTTCGGGTGCGCCTTTTGCTTGATGATGCCCATGTACATGGGCTTGATCCGGTCTATCTGGCCCTCAGCCGACATCCACAAATCGAGGTGCGGCTGTTCAATCCGACACGCATCCGGGGAAAGTCCGTACATCGCGCACTGGAATTACTGCTGGGGGTAGCGCGATTCAACCGGCGAATGCATTGCAAGGCCTGGATCGTCGATGGCCAGCTTGCAATTGTCGGCGGGCGTAATATTGGTGACTCGTATTTCGGGGTGGCGAACAAAGGCCAGCCCAATACGCGGGATTCAGATATTATGCTTGTCGGACCTGCCGTTGGGCAAGTTGAAACCATTTTTGACAATTACTGGAATTCGGAGCTTTCTCTACCCATTGCGAAGCTGTCACCGAACCTGAAAGTGAACCTGCAATTGCTTCGCAATCGTTTTGGCCGCAAGGCTAAGGCGGCACGTGTGCAGGCTTTCAAGGCGCAATCTTTGGACGGACAGGACGCAGCAGCAATATTGACCAATAGGCTCTTCTGGACGGAGGCCGTTCGGGTTGTGGCTGACCCGCCGGAGAAGGCCTTTGGCCTGCATAATGAACCCTGGATGGCTGAGGCTATTCAGACTGTCATTGGCGCTGCAAAAAGTGATGTCCAATTGACGACCCCATATTTTGTGCCTGGAGCCATTGGAATGGCAGCGCTGACCAAACTGGCGCAAAAGGGAATAAACATTTCGTTGCTCACCAATGGGCTTTCAGCAACCGACATCGTTTTGGCGCATGGCGCATACCGCCGGTATAGGGAAAAGGTGTTGATGGCCGGCATTGACCTATATGAATTTGCGCCGCCAACGCACGAAAAAAGGAAACGGGATTTCCTGCATTCAAAAGTATTTGTGATTGATCATCAGGTTGCATTTGTTGGTTCGTTCAATTTCGATTTACGGTCAGCATTTTTAAATACCGAAATGGGGGTGCTGTTTGAACAACCCGATCTGGTTGCGGAACTTTCAGACATCTTTAAGCGCGATACGGCACCAGCACAATCTTACGTATTATCTATGCATGGACCTATCCTACAATGGCATTTAGCTCGACCTGGGCTGCCTCAGGTTATGGTTTTTGAGCCTGAGGTTCCGGTTTTTTGGCGAGGGTTTTCGTGGTTGATCGGCCATCTTCCAATTCATTCATACCTTTAGACGTTTAACAAATACTCGTGTAGTGAGGGTGGAATAACCCAAGTGGAGTCTGCCAAAAGATGAACCCTAAATCCCTGCAGAACGTACCTGAGCTGGTTGCGACTGCAAAGATCAATGCAAAGATGTCAGAAGATCGCGTCTCAGACATTCTGAAACTTATGGACAAACAGAACGGGTCCAGCGCTCAAGTTGAAGAGCTCCGCGCCGCGACTGTTGCGCTTGAATTGGCAGCGGTCGATATCTTCACTCTTTTCGAGGCGCGGATGCAGCACCACTTTAGACGGGGACCGTTTTCACGCAAATTGAAATCATTGATGTTGGAAGCTGAGCAAACTGACCTCGCCCATAGGTTCCATCAATATTATCTGGCAATCAACGTGCTGAAACATGGAAAAGGCGCGAGTTATCGAGAGTTGCTCAATGCCCCAAACTCGTTTTTTGTTGTGAAACCAAACAAAGATATTTCTGATGGATCGCACGCATCCACAGGACTTGTAGATGTCAGTGTGCCGGGCTTTTTTGACGGGCTGGCCACGACTATTCTTGAGGCTCACCATTTCCTTGAAAACAGATGAATTTCATGGCCCTACTCACCAAATTGCATAAGCGATACACGGCGAATACATGGCATGAGCGGCGGACCATGCTTTATGATAGCTCTGACACAATGATAAGGTAGATGAGACCAATGACCGAACGTTACGAACGCCACCGGCAAGCCTGGACACAAGAGGAAATTCAAAAGCTGCATATGCTGGCGACGAAGGGGATGAGTTTAAAGGCTATTGCCAAAGCTCTCACACGTTCTGAGGAATCGACCAAGAACAGAGCAAAACAAGACAAATTGAAAATTCAAAAAATGCGTTGATCCCTTGTGCCCGGTTCACCACCAATGCTTTTTTCGTGCCAGCGCCCGCCTGATTGACGCCATAGGTGAGTTGCGCAGCAATTGACGAATGGAAAACCCAGAATTCTTCGCCAAACACGCGTCAGGGCATTCGCTCGCTGGTTCGAAATAATGGCTGCTTGATCTGGGGTGGCATCGGCTGTTTTGGCTCAACTGAGTCAACGAGACAAATCCATTGGAACGGCGATCCGCTTACGTTAGACATGGCGGGTCATGTCCTTGCCGCTGGTGACAAAGCGCGGCTGGATGAGGTCGTTTCAATCCTCAAAGGGTAATCAAATGAACCGCCCCCAAATTCTTGATGCGCAAGCCGTCGCAAAGCTGTTGCCGCAGCTGGATGTGAAGGCCGAATTAACCGCACTTTTTCGCGCCTTGGGTGACGGCAGCGCTGTGCAGCCTGCGCAAACCATAACTGACTTTCCCGGCGGCGGCGGGGACTTCATCACCTATATGGGTGCGTTGAAGGGGCCGGGTGTTTTTGGCGCAAAGCTCTCTCCTTATATCGTCACTGACACAACACCAGTGATCACCGCATGGACTGCATTGATGTCGATGCAGACAGGTCAGCCACTTGTCTGGTGCAATGCTGGCCTGCTGACAACAGAACGAACGGCGGGCACAACTGCACTGGCTGTTGATCTGCTTACACCCGCCTCGGCTCGCCGCCTTGCGATCATCGGAAGCGGTCCTGTCGCTCTTGCCCATCTGCGCCATGTTGCGGCCTTGCGTGACTGGCAAGAGGTCTCGGTCTATTCCCCCAATCTCTCAGCCGAGCGGGCCGCCCTTTGGCGCCAGACCGATCCCCGGCTTACCATCGCCGCGACCGCGCGCGACTGCCTTGCTGACAGCGATGTTGTTATGTTGTGCACGTCGTCCGGCACGCCGGTCATCGACCCTGCGGACACGGGCAAACCATCGCTGTTCACCTCAGTCAGCACCAATGCGCCAAACGCCCATGAAGTCCCGCCGGCGTTTCTTTGCGAGGCGCAGGTATACTGCGACTACCTGCCAACGACCCCGGACAGCGCAGCAGATATGCGCCTTGCCGCGCAAGATCACGGCTGGAATAAGGATCGCATTCTGGGCGACCTTACCGGATTGGTCAGCGGCACTTGCGTGACACCGCAGGTTGATGCACCCATTTATTTCCGCTCAATCGGGTTGGGGCTGGAAGACATAGCAATGGCACATGGCATATGGAAATTGGCCCAAGTGATCAGCGAAAGGAAAACACGATGAAGATCAAACCCTTTGGCGTTGAAATCTGGATGAACGAATTCGAGAACCGCTGCGAATTTAATCTGGCAGAAACCTGTGTGGCGTCCCTGACGATTGAACAACTGCTGGAAATGTCGGGCAAAAACGACAGCGTGATGTCTGACCTGTTGCCCATGAAATTGACCTACGGCGCGATCCAAGGGTCCGACCGGCTGCGCGATGCGATCTGCACGATGTATTCCAAGCAAACCCGCGACAACGTTGTGGTAACGCATGGGGCCAATGGGGCCAATGCATTGGTCCATGAAACGTTGGTCGAACCCGGCGATCATGTGATTTCCGTGCACCCGACGTATCAGCAGCACTATTCGATCCCCGAAAGCTATGGGGCTGAAGTTGATATTCTGCACCTCCGTCCCGAAAACGGTTTTTTGCCTGACCTTGCGGAGCTCAAGGCGATGGTGCGCCCAGAGACCAAGTTGATCGTACTGAACAATCCGAATAACCCCACCGGCGCATTGATGGAGGCAGATGCGTTGAACGCCTTCGTAGCGATTGCCCGTGACGCCGGCGCTTATGTGCTGTGTGACGAGGTCTATCGCGGCACCAACCAAACCGGCGATGGTTTCGCCCCAGCCATGGCCGATGTCTATGAAAAAGGCATCAGCGTTGCAGGCATGTCCAAGACGTTCTCCCTTGCTGGGCTGCGGCTGGGATGGATCGCGGGGCCTGCGGACGTGCTTGAGGCTGTGTCGATCCATCGCGACTACAACACCATCAGCGTCGGTATGTTGGACGATTACTTTGCCGCCATGGCGCTGGAGGCCAAGGACAAAATCCTCGCGCGTAGTCAACGGATCACACGCGGCAACCTTGCAATCTTGGATGCCTGGGTCGCTGGGGAACCGTCGATTTCTTATGTGAAGCCCAAGGCGGGTACCACAGCGCTGTTGAAATATGATTTTGATATGCCGTCGCGCGATTTCTGCATTCAGCTGCTTGAACAAACTGGCGTGATGTTTACGCCCGGGTCGGTCATGCACATGGAAGGCTGGCTGCGCGTTGGCTACGCCAATGACCCTGAGATCCTGCGCATTGGTTTGGCCAAGGTCAGCACTTTTCTGGCGGGTTTGGCTACCAAATCGGATACTACCGCGTGACCCGATCGCGTGGATATAATCGTTTCGAAACCGAAGAGTATCCTAAAAGAACGGTTCTGAGAGAGGCTTTCGATGTTAGACCTAGATAAACCGCAGATCGTGGCGCTGTTTGATTTTGACGTTGCCGTTGAGCGCATCCACAACGCATATGTCGCGTCCGCACAAAGCAAAGTGCAAACGGCTGATGTGGTGCATCTGGCCTTTCCCGAAGCGAACGGCGATTGTCACGTCAAGTCGGGCCATATTGCGGACACTGCCAGCTATGTGATCAAAATCGCTTCAGGGTTCTATGACAATCCGGCCAAAGACTTGCCCTCATCCAACGGTATGATGTTGGCCTTTTCCGCAACCACAGGCGAAACCCTCGCCATTTTGCGCGACGAAGGTTGGTTGACCGATATGCGCACCGCAATCGGCGGCGCTTTGGCGACCCGCGCTCTGGCGCGTTCCGATGCGACAGAGGTCTTGATCATCGGCGCGGGCATTCAGGCCCGGTTTCAGGCCACATGCCTTGCACAGTTGATGCCAGAGCGGACGCTGAATTTTCACATATGGGCGCGAAATACCGTTGCCGGGCAGACATTGACCACCGATCTGAATGCGACGGGCCACTGTGCCGTCGTCGTGTCAAATTTAGAGGCGGCCATTGGTGCCGCAGACATCATCATAACAACAACAACCGCGACAGAGCCTCTGTTTGCAGATGGCTTGGTACGCAAAGGCACTCATGTAACCGCAATTGGCGCCGATTGTCCGGGCAAACAGGAGCTACCGACAGAGCTGGTTTTCACCGCATCTTTGCGGGTCTGCGATAGGGCAAGCCAGTCTTTGAACCACGGCGAATTTCAAACTGCCTGTCGTAGCAATGCATCATTGCAAGTCACCGAATTGGGCCACATCCTGTCAGACACACAACCGGGACGCTCGTCTGATGATGATATCACCATCGTTGACCTTACCGGGATCGCAGCCCAAGACATCGCCATCACGCAAGCTATCATCGACGCCGCAGCCTTCGCCAAAACCCCATAAAGGACATCCTATGACCGCCTCCTCAGCCGTTCTTGAACAAGCCGCCCTTTCGGTCGCTGCCCATCGCCGCATCAAACACTGGCTGACGCTGACGCCCTGCATCCCGTCCCGAATGTCTTTTGACGACGACACCGGCCTTGTGTTCAAGGCCGAGAATTTTCAGCAAACCGGATCGTTCAAATTTCGCGGCGCCTTGTCAAAACTGACGTCCCTATCAACAGAAGTGCCCGCGATCACCGCATCCTCTGGCAATCACGGACTAGCACTTGCCACCGCGGCGCAGATGACGGGTCATGACCTGACGGTTGTCCTGCCCGAAACCGTTGCGCGGGAAAAACTGTCGCGGATCAAGGCGCTTGGGGTTGAGACTATTCTGCATTCAAACGATGCCGGGTTGGCCGAACAGCACGCGCAACAGCTGGCCAAAGAGCAGGGCAAAATCTATGTCTCGCCCTACAACGATCCGCAGGTCATTGCCGGGCAAGGCACGATTGCGCTGGAATTGCTGGAACAGCTGCCGCGCCTCGATGTGGTTTATGTTTCGATCGGTGGCGGCGGCTTGATCTCAGGCATCGGTGCTGTACTCAAGGCGTTTTCGCCAACAACACGACTTGTAGGCGTCAGCGCGATCAATTCAGCCGCCATGGCCGCCAGCATCCGGGCTGGTCACAACGTCGAGGTCACACATACTGATACCTTGGCAGACGGATGTGCCGGTGGAATCGACGAAGGGTCGATCACACTGCCGCTGGGCAGCGAAGTCATCGATGAACTGATTGATTGTACCGAGGACAAGATCGCCGACGGCATCCGTCATATGGCATGGACCGAAAAAATGCTGGTCGAAGGGTCAGCGGGATTGGCACAAGCGGCATGGGAAGCGGATGCGCCCAACCGCACTGGCAAGGTCAGCGCGGTGATCCTATGTGGCGCGAACTTTGACCGCGACCGGATCGCACCGGTTATTGGCGCAATGCCATGATCGTGCTCGACCAACCCGGCTTAACCTCAGGATATGTGCATTTTCACAATTCAACCAACAAAAGTGCATGGCAATCGGTCCGCCTGCCCATTCATTGTTTGAATGGCTCTGAAGGGCCGACCACATTGATCTTGGGCGGGATGCATGGCGACGAATACGAGGGGCCCGTTGCGATTGATGCCTTGGCGCATGCTGTCGATACCAACGCACTGGTCGGGCGCTTGATCCTTCTGCCGGCCCTCAACTTGCCTGCCGTGATGGCGGGAACACGTCTGACGCCCGATGACGGGTTGAATTTGAACCGTGTGTTCCCAGGTGATCCTTTGGGCAGCCTCACACAGCGCATTGCCCATTGGCTGAGCGAGACGATGATGCCCCTGTCTGATCACATCGTGGACCTTCATTCTGGCGGGCGCACCTTGAACTTTGCGTCCAGCATATTGGTGCCCGAAGCGTCCTCGCAAGTCGCCTTGGCAAAGGCCGCCAGCATGGCCTTCGGCGCGCCGTTCACCGTGTTGATAAACGAAGACCACGCCTCAATGACAATTGATGCGGTTGCCGAAAATTTGGGAAAAGTCATTATCTCGTCCGAACTGGGTGGCGCAGGCATGGTGACGCGACACACGGCTACCCTCGCGACCGAGGGTCTGGCGCGGATGGTTGCAGCCCTTGGGCATCTGCCAGTGAAAGAGGCCCCGCCGACATCGCACTATGTGCGTCTGCCTCCGTCCGACAGATTTCTGATCTGCGATGATGATATGATTTTTGTGCCAGCCATCGATTTGGGGGACGCAGTGCGCGAGGGCGACATTCTGGGGCATGGGCGGTTCATCGACCGGGTAGGCACGAAACCGCGCGCCTATTTTGCACCTCATGACGGATGGGTGCTTTGCATTGGGGGACAAGGGTTGTCGCGCAGGGGTGATGTTATTGCGGTTGTCGCCCAAGATGCCACTTAGTGCATGGTTGTGCTAATATGGGTTAGCAATGGATAGCTCGGTCGACCCGTCTTGCTGGCGTAAATTCCGGCCATGATCCGCTTGAGTTTGAGCCAGTCCAAAACAGCCTCGACGCCATGTGCATTCTTCGCCGATGGCTGACAGGGATGATTTGTTTCTTTAGGTTAAGATTACAGACAAATTTTGGCCAGAAGCGGTCATCGACACTAATGCAGGATCGGTTTTCCCGAGAAGGAGTAAGCGCATGAGCGCAGAATTGGTATTCGTAGGCCACATCAAAACACCTTACCAAACGACAGCAGAGTGCCCTGGGCAAGCCAGACCCGAAAATGGGACCAGTCAGATCATCGTTGATGAAAAATACGCCTCGGCAATCAACGGCCTGAAGGTTGGTGCTCATGTCCAGGTTTTGTATTGGCTAGATCAAGCGGACAGAAGCGTATTGAAGACGGTGCCAAAATGGTCTGAAGCCAATGAAGAGCGCGGCGTTTTTTCGATCCGGTCTCCCGCGCGTCCTAACCCGATTGGATTGAGCACCGTTGAGATTTTGTCAATTGATAAAACCATCATGACTGTGACCGCGATGGACTGCATTGACGGAACACCCCTGCTGGACCTGAAGCCCTATATCCATCATTTGAAATCGTAACACCCGGATGAGCTGAATTGGGTCATTAACCGGAATTAACCAAACCTTGGTTTTGTTCTACAATTTCCGCTTCATCCCGTTTCCTGACGTTAACGTTATTATTGGCACACCATAATTTGCGACAGGCTCTCTGTCACGCCGATGCGGCCCAAGCACCAAAGGTGGAACTTTGACCCATACCCTCTCTCCGTCTGTCCCCTGTAAAACAGCACCGGTGCGATGGCTGATCCTTTTTGGGGTCTGGTTGATCTATTTTTGCTTTGGATTGACCGCTGCGGCGATGGCACCCTTGGTAAGCCCGATAAGTGCTGAACTTGGCATTAGTAACGGTTTGATGGGAGTAATCCTTGGGGCATGGCCCCTGACCTATATTTTGGCCGCCATTCCCTGCGGTATCCTACTCGACCGTCTGGGCGCGCGGCGTATGCTATTGCTGGCAACCCTCTTGATGGCCTCATCCGGGCTGGCGCGCAGCTACGCTGAAACTCCGGTTCAATTGCTGCTTGCAGTCGCGCTATTTGGGGTTGGAGGGCCGATGATTTCGATTGGGGCACCTAAGCTGATTGCGCGCCTCTTTCAGGGAAAAACCCGCGCGTCAGCGATGGGGATATATGTGACCGGGCCCTATCTCGGCGGGATCCTTTCGCTGTCGCTGACCAATAGCGTTGTCATGCCAATGGTGGGCAACGATTGGCGAGGCGTGATGATGGTTTATGCCGTTCTGGTCGCGCTGAGTGGCGCGGTTTGGTTCGCGATTGCGAGCCTGCCGGGCGGCCGCAAACATAGTGGGGAAGAAGACGGCGGCAAGAAATTTAACCTGTCGGCCTTTAGCGAGATCGTGCGCCTTCCCGAGGTACAGATGATCCTGGCGATGAGTATCGGTATCTTTTTCATCAACCACGGTCTGAACAACTGGCTGCCCGAGATTCTACGCGGCCATGGGTTTTCGGCTGTGCAAGCCGGGTATTGGGCCGCGATCCCCTCAACGGTCGGGATCGTCGGTGCGCTGGTGGTCCCGCGCCTTGCTGTGCCGGAACGGCGGCTGATGGTCATGGCGGTGCTCTTCGTGTTCTCGTTGGCGGCAAGCCTATTGTTACAAGTATCGGCCGGGCCGCTGATGGTCGCGGGGCTAATCCTGCAAGGCCTTGCGCGTGGCGCAATGATGACAGTGGCGATCCTGCTGCTGATGGAGACACCGCGCATCCCGGAAGAACGGCTTGGCCTTGCAGGCGGGCTGTTTTTCACCTTTGCCGAGATCGGTGGCGTAATGGGGCCGATCACTTTCGGTGTTTTGTCTGATCTGTCCGGCAGTTTCGTTTTACCACTGGCTGCCCTAACGGTGGTGTGCACCATCCTGCTTGCCATTCTGGCCCGTCTGCGCAGGTTTCTGGCGCGGATGGAGAGCTAAGCTAGCGATGGGCGATTTTAGACGGGCCGCAATTTAGCATAATGACGCTTTCGCGAGCCTAGCTATAGTGTCAGTACATTGAGACAGAGGTCTCGTGTCTGTAGGGGTGGAAAATTGAACAATACTTCATCAAGTCTTGTGACTGCGCTCATGATTGTAGCGGCCGACGCCCAAGGCGAAATCCTTCACTGCGACGAAGGGCTGAGTTTCTGGGGGGGGGGTCGATCCCGCAACCGGCCATATCATTGATGTCCACCACCCAAATTACGGCCAGTGCATCGCCTCCAAAATGCTGATGATGTCAACATCACGCGGGTCGTGCAGCGGAAGTGGCGTATTGCTTGAACTTGCGCTGGCTGGCTGTGCCCCTGCTGCACTTATCTTTTGCGAAGATGAAGAGGTCCTTACACTGGGCGCTCTTGTATCAGAACGGATCTTCGATCGGCCCGTCGCCACGCTGCGGCTGTCAAAAGCAAATTATGACAGTCTCAAACGGTCAAAAACTGCCACCATCCGCGCACGAAGGCTAGTAGCGGACACTATAGACATCGCCTTAGAACAAGCCGATTTCGGCGAATTGCACCTAGAGGAAAAAGACCGCGCGATGCTGAACGGAAGCGCCGGTCTGGCCACGCAGACCGCGATAGAGATTGTCTGCCTCATGGCGGTCGCACAGCAGGCTCCGCGTCTGATGGACGTGACTCGTGGGCATATTGATGGCTGTATTCTAGCGCATTCCGCGAACTTGATATTCGCGGAAAAACTGGCGGCCATGGGGGCGCAGGTTTCGATACCGACCACTATCAACGCGATTTCGGTGGACCGGGAGAACTGGAAATCTCGGGGTGTCCCTTCAAAGTTCGGGACGCGCGCAAGCCGACTGGCCGACGCTTACGTGAAGATGGGCGCGCGACCGACCTTTACTTGTGCCCCCTACCTGCTAAGCGATGCACCGCAGCAAGGCGAATGCATCGGTTGGTCGGAATCCAATGCTGTGATATTTGCAAATAGCGTGATCGGTGCGCGCACGGCCAAGCATCCCGATTACCTGGATCTCTGCATTGCAATGACCGGCCGTGCGCCGGTGTCCGGCGTGTACACCGACGCCGGCCGCGCGCCCGGCAGAGTGATCAATTTTGCACTACCCGAGCTCGCCTATGATGAATCGATTTGGCCTTTGGTGGGCTGGCTGGCTGGCAAGCTCTCGCCCGATCGCGTGCCGCTTTTGACCGGGCTGAGAGACGCGCGCCTCACCAGGGATGATCTCAAGGCGCTTTGCGCCGCTTTTGGTACGACCTCTGGCGCGCCAATGCTGCATATTGCAGGCCACACACCGGAAGCGCATCTCGCACTGGCTAAAGGCGCAGATCACATTTCTTGCGGCGTCGTCGACTTGGCAACTGCGTGGCACGAACTCAACGGCACTGAAACGCGGGTTGATCTGGTGGCCATAGGCAGCCCCCACGTCTCGTCCTCCGAAGTCCGCCTGCTTGCAGATCTGCTAGACGGGCGTCAAAGACATCCGGACACGGAGGTGATCGTGACGATAGGCCGGGATGAACTGGAGCAAGCGCAATCCGAAGGCGTCGCAGGACGGCTTGAAGCTGCTGGCGTTCAGTTGATCCCTGATCTTTGCTGGTGTTCAATCACCGAACCGGTGTTTCCTTCGCACGCTCGTGTCCTGATGACCAACTCGGGGAAATACGCACATTATGCTTTTGGACTTTCGGGCCGGCGTGTACGGTTTGGCAGCCTTAAGGATTGCGTGACCTGTGCCCTCGACGGAAACGCGCCGGACGGCCTTCCGCACTGGCTGGAAGCGTAAACCGGATTGCGCGCGGACACCCGAAACCATCATCACGGTGGAACCCACGCCAATCATGCACTAACATTCAAGCAGGACCACTTGATGGAAGGCAATCAGATATCGTTAACGCACTTTCTTCCAACCCCCAGCCATACATCAGGTCAGATTGCCGTTCATGCTGCAAGGAGGCTCTTGGATGACAGGTTCGATAGCAGATGCCACGATTGAGGCCTATGTCGCTGAACTGCTTGATGCCTATGACACCGGCCGCCAGATCGCTTCATTTTCCGATGGCGACTCTGGCTTCGACGCCAAAGCGGCGTATCGTGTGGCCCATAGGATCACTGCGCTGCGCGAAGCACGGGGCGAGCGGCAGGTGGGCCGCAAGATTGGTTTCACAAACCGCACGATCTGGCCGATCTACGGCGTCTCGGGCCCGATATGGGGGCCGGTGTGGGATACAACTCTGCACGAGATTGGCGATGGATTGCACACTTTACCGCCGATGCCCGAACCACGGCTAGAACCGGAGATCGCATTCGGCTTGAAGTCCGCGCCCCGAGCGGGGATGAGCGAGGCTGAGCTTGCCGGGTGCATCGCTTGGGTGTCACACGGGTTCGAGATCGTATTTTCGCCCTTCCCTGACTGGCGCTTTTCCGGTACGGACTGTGCCGCCGCTTTCGGACTGCACAGCGCGCTCTATCTCGGCCCGCGGTTGCCCCTGACGCAATCCATCATCAACCAGCTACCGCGTTTTCGTATCTTGCTTGAGGGGCCGGACGGCAAGCGGCTGACGGGCTGCGGCGCGGATGTTTTGGATGGTCCGTTACGGGCGCTCGACCATCTTCTCGACACGCTGGCAACTGACCCCGGCGCAACACCTGTCGGCGAGGGAGAGATCATTACCACCGGAACCTTGACTGACGCCGTACCGATATCGCCCGGCGACCGCTGGACCACCCGGCTAGACGGCATCGACCTGCCGGGCGCAACGATCGCCTTTTGCTAACGACAGACAGCCCGATGAATTATTGTCGGCGGAAAACAGTGGCGGGCGTAGGGTATCTTGTTCACTCAACCTTACTTATCCGTTGTAAGGCTGATCGACACGCTAATGTGTCAATGCCGCCAGGCCGCCTGCTACACCAGCACCTCCTGCAAATGATCAAAGCTGGTCTCGAACGATCCAACCCCTTGCGTGACTGAGCGGATTTCAGTGATCAGGTCCTGCATTTCGGCAGTGGGTATCTGGCTTGAGACCTCTTCCCAGCCGGTCCATCCTGCCTTTGTTTCCATCCCGAGAATCTGCCCGCGTCTACCAGTGATAATTTTCTGGATCGACGAAATGAACTGGTCCGGTACCGAAATTTTTACGTTGTTAACAGGTTCAAGAACCACTGAATCGGCAGCTGCCAAAGCTTCGCGCGTTGCCTGTGCGCCTGCCCTGCGAAATGCCATTTCCGAGCTATCAACCGAATGGTGTTTGCCATCTGTCAGTTCAACCGCTACGTCAACAACCTGATTGCCCTGCGGGCCCTCGACCATTGCGTCCAGCACCCCGGTTTCAACGGCACTGAAATACTGTCGGGGGACAACGCCGCCACGAATTGACTCAGAGAACTTGAACTCTTTTCCCCGCGCACGCGGCGAGACCTTCAGCTCGACTTCCCCAAATTCACCATGCCCACCACTTTGCTTTTTGTGGCGAACCTTTTTGATCACAGTTTTGCGGATACTTTCGCGGTAAGCTATCTTTGGAGTGGTGGCGGATACCGTAAGCCCATAGCGACCTTTCAGTTTTTCCAGCACCAGTCCTAGCTGCACATCACCTTGGCCGCGCAGTACTTGTTCGCCGGTGGCATCGTCAAATTCAGAAGAAAGCGACGGGTCTTCATCCAGAAGTTTGTGCAAAGCCTCAGGCAGTTTCACTTCATCACCGCGTTTACTGGTTTTGATCGCCAGCGAATACAACGGGGTTGGTGGGGGAACGTCGCGCGCCTTACGGCTATCTGTTGAGATCAGATCACCGGTCTGAACCTCTTCCATCTTAGTAAGGGCAACCACATCGCCGGCAACGGCACCGCTGATCAGCTCCATTTTGCGACCAAAAAGCTTGCTCATCCCTGAGGGCCGCACCCCGGCAAGATGATCACCCGCTTTGAGCGAACCAGAAAGGACACGGCCATAAGACACCTTGCCCGCATGGCCTGCATGCAGCGTTTTGAACACCTTCACCCAAACTTGCGCATTGGCTTTTACGCCCAAACGTTCGGCCGTAACCTTGATATCCGGCGCCTCATGGCGCAGGGCCTTCATCAGCCGGGTAATCCCATGGCCCTGTTCGGCCGAGCCAAAGAACACCGGCACAACAAGATTTGACGAAAGGTCATTGGTCAGAGTGTCATAAAGATCGGTTTTCGATGGTGTTATGTCTTCCAGTAGTTTTTCCAAAAGACCGTCGTCAAAATCGGCCAGACTCTCCATCATCTCTGCACGGGCCTCGACTTCGCGGTCTAAAACCATCTCGGGCAATTTGATCAGACTGGATGTTTTGCCCTCTTCCCAGTGGAAAGCGCGTTCTGACACAAGGTCGATATGACCCGTGACCACATCCCCTTCGTGGATCGGAATTTCGCGCAGAACCAAGGGATGCTCGGAAGCCCCCTGAAAGGCTTGGAGCAATGCCCGGACCGAGAGGTTTTTCTTGTCAAACTTGTTAATGAAGACCAGATGCGGCACGCCGGCCTCGTCCAGCATTTTCAGGTACGAGGCTAGCGCCAGCACTTTGCTTTCTTCCGGCTCCACCACAACCACGGCGATATCTGCGACACAAATGGCGTCACGTGTTTCCTGCGTCAACTCGATCGAGCCCGGGCAGTCAATGAATGTCCAGCTTTCGCCCGAATACGCAGAACTTGCCACATTCATCTCGGTCGACATCGAATGTGCCTTTGCCTCGGGTGAACTGTCCGCCAAAGAAAGACCCTGACCATGCAACACATGGGCGCCGGTCGCTGCTAAAAGAGCCTCGAACAAGGTCGATTTGCCGGATTGATAGGGGCCGCAAAGAAGCGCGGTGCGCTGAGAAGAAGCACGAGTGGTGGCCATTGGCATCGCTTTCGTCATTATGTGATCGCAAGCGGCCCGAGCCAAAACCAATTCCGCTGCCCCGGAAACAACCGCTGACGCTTTTATGGCTTCAGCCTATCCCCGTTGGCGGGAAGGTTCAAAAAGAAACCGTGCAGAAGTAGAATATGTCGCAAAGAGAATTCAGTGTCATTTTGCCACCGCACCGCGCTGAGCAGGGCTTGCAAGGCGAGGTCCGTTGTCATGCGTGACTGCATCCACCCCGCCTGCCCGACAGCTGATTGCAAAGCAATAAATGAGAGGGGCCAACGACGCGCCTTGAGAACAGATCAATGACGACAGCCAGATACGGACCAGCCTTAGTGGGTTTTGATGTATGTAATGTCGGTGAGCCAGACCCGATCAGGCGCTTCAACTTCGAACTGTCAGTCCAATGTGTTGTCTGCGACGACCGCAGGTTTGCCACCATATCGACCAGCACGCCGTTTGTAGCCTGTCTGTGCTGCGATGCCCACTAAGCTGGCCAAACGTGCGACGCGGTTCTCGGAACAGGTCTCGCCTTGATCGCGCAAGTCGTCATGCAGATTTCGCCTTATTGTGATTGTTAGCAATCACCTACCGGCCAATGGATAACCATAAACTTTATCGCTGTCAGCCCATGCTTGCCGGATCAAATCCGTTTGCCGGACGTCTTCTTGCGCACGCTGGCTTAGTGGTTCCTTTAGCCAAGCGTAGAGCACACTGAAAAAAACCATCAGCACCCGGCACATTGACCGCACAGAAAAATCTGCACCATGAGCCTCAATAGCCGCTTACCTCATTCACTGCCCGGCAGTGGTTTGGGGGCAAGCCATGAAAAGGGAGACACGCGCGCCAGGTTCCCCTTTTGATGAGTGCTGCGCATTCACCTGTCGACTGGTGGATCCCTAATCGTTCAGCCACTTCGCTGACCGCATATCCGCGCACGACGACCTGAGCGACGGCATCGCGTTTGATCTCTTGAGTGAATTTAACTCCGGACAAATCGTCCTCCTTGCTTCCAAAATTACCAAGCAAGGTGTCTGCAAATCCAGGGTTTTTTTACTTCTCAGATGCTGAAAAGTGCAATGGCGGAAATAACCGTCGCCGTTGCTGCCAGTCCGTAGCATATATACTTCACAAAGGCATCGGCGCGGATGCCAAAATCATGGGCCGTAATGCGCAGCCGGTGCGCCGCGTGCCAGACGGGCAGGAAAACGACTGCAAACAGGACCAGTTTTCCAATCTGGGTCTGTGCAACCGCCAGCACTCGGTCATAAGCCAGCGCCTCGGCCGGCAGCAGGCCGGACGGAAGCGCAAGACCGGTGATGAAGATCAGCACTGGCGTGACGAAAGCGGCAAAGGTTCCACCGGCGGCAAACAGCAACCAGATGATTGGTTTGTTGGAAACGGCCATGGCTACACTCCGACAAGAAATAGGATCAGCCCGGACACCAAAATCCAGCCAAGGTAATGGGCGCCAATGATCGCCCCTCCCGGCACCGGTGTCTGGCCGAACTGCAACGGCATCGCCTTGGGCGTGACATTGAACCAGGTGGTCGTGTGATACAGTGCAAATGCCAGGGCAAACAGGTGGAACGCGATGCTGACAGGCGATTGCAGCGTTTCAAGGAAAGCACCCCAAGCGGCAGCGCCCTGCGACAGTCGTATCAGCCCGACGACCAGCACACCGCTGTAGGCGCCGATGAATATGCAACTGGCCTCGCGGGCCATATAACGGATATATCGGGGCTGTGACAGCCACCAAGAGACCTTGGAAACCGGTCGAATATATGGTCTGCGGCTCATGAGCGTCTCCCCGGTATCAACATGTCTCTGAAATAATCAACGGAGCTGGCGATCTTGGTCTGCTGGATAGCGGCGGCCGGATCGACCCCATGTGGGCAAACCTCGGAACAGGCTCCGACGAAACTGCATTCCCAGATACCGGCGTTGCTGGCGACAACGTCGGCGCGGGCCGACCGCCCGACATCACGGGAATCAAGGTTATAGCGGTGCGCCAGCGCCAAGGCTGCGGGGCCGACAAAGCCTTCGTTGTGGGCGTATTGCGGGCAGGCCGCATAGCACAGCGTGCAGTTGATACACAGCGTGTATTGCTTGAACTTGCTGAGCTGGGCCGGTGTCTGCAGGAACTCGCCTTCATCAACCGTCTTTTCTTCGCGCGGGATGAGAAACGGTTTAACGCTATCGAGTTTGTCCATAAAATCGTCCATGACGACGACCAGATCGCGCTCGATCGGAAAGTTTGTCAGCGGCTCGACACGTATTCTGTCCGGCAGATCGCGCAGGAAGGATTTGCACGACAGCATCGGTTCACCGTTGATCATCATGCCGCAACTGCCGCAGACCGCCATGTGGCACGACCAGCGATAGCTGAGCGTGCGGTCAAGTTCGTCCTTGATGTAGTTGATGGCGTCAAGCACCACCCAGTCCTCGGCGCAAGGTACGCTAAAGGTCTGAAACTTGGGCTCTTCATCTGTTTCGGGATTGTAGCGCAGGATTTCAAGTTCAACGATGCGATTGCTCATTTCTGCTCACCTCCGCCATAGACCCGCTCTCCGGGTTGCGAGCGGGTGATGGTCACGTCCCGATAGGATATTTCGGGATCGCCGCCTTTGACAAAACTCGCCAGCGAGTGTCTGAGATAGGATTTATCGTCGCGTTCTGTGAAATCCAAACGCTGGTGCGAGCCGCGCGATTCTTTTCGTTCCAGGGCCGAAATGATAAGCGCCTGCGCCACGTCGATCATCGCCCCCAGTTCCAGAACCTGTATCAGATCTGTGTTGTAGACGTTGCTTTTGTCTTGCAGTTCGATATCGGCAAACCGGCGGCGGATATCTTTGATCACGGCGCTGCTTTCGCGCAGCGAGGCGTCGGTGCGGTAAATGCCGGCGCCGCTTTCCATTGTGTCGTTCATTTCGCGGCGCAGGCCCGACACGGTTTCGCCGCCGCCACTGGCCAGGAATAGGTCAGCAATCCGGGCTTTCGCCGCGTTGGCCTGTTCGTGGATTGCGGCCTCGTCAACCTGCGGTGAATCCGCCGCCAGTATCTGTACGGCGCTTTGTCCGGCGCGGGCGCCGAAGACCAGAATTTCGGTCAGCGAATTTGATCCCAGACGATTGGCACCGTTGATGCTGACGCATGCACATTCGCCCGCCGCGAACAATCCATCGATGCTGGTGGCCGCATTGATATCGGTATCGATGCCACCCATGGTGTAGTGGATCACCGGGCGTACCGGGATCGGTTCGTAAACCGGATCGACGCCGACATAAGCAGTGGCCAATTCACGCACCATCGGCAGGCGTTCATTGATCTTCTTCTCGCCCAGATGGCGCAGATCAAGGTGAACCACATCGCCATGCGGCGTCTTGATGGTGCGGCCTTTTTTCTGTTCGTGCCAGAACGCCTGACTAAGACGATCGCGTGGGCCAAGTTCCATGGCCTTATTGCGCGGCGACGGGTCCGGAGGCCCAAGGTCGTAGTCCTGCAAATACCGGTAGCCGTCTTTGTTGACCAGAAGCCCGCCTTCGCCGCGTGATCCTTCGGTAATCAGGATGCCGGTACCGGGCAGGCCGGTCGGGTGGTACTGGATGAATTCCATGTCCTTCAGGGCCACCCCGGCGCGATAGGCCATTGCCATGCCGTCACCGGTCTTGATTGCGCCATTGGTTGTGAACGGGAAAATACGCCCGGCACCGCCGGTGGCAATAATGACCGCCCTCGCGCTGAACGTATGCATCTGCCCGCTTCGCATCTCGATCGCGGTGGCCCCACGGCAGCACCCATCCACGACGATAAGATCGGTCGAATAGTACTCGTCAAATCTTTGGATGGACGGGAATTTCAACGAGGTCTGAAACAGCGTGTGCAGCATGTGAAAGCCGGTCTTGTCAGCGGCATACCATGTGCGTTCGACTTTCATGCCACCAAACGGCCGCACCGCGATGTGACCGTCGGGTTTGCGGCTCCATGGGCAGCCCCAATGCTCCATCTGGGTTAGTTCTTTTGGGGCTTCATGAACAAAGAACTCGACCGCATCCTGATCGCTCATCCAGTCGCCGCCGGTGACGGTATCGTTAAAATGGTTTTCAAAGCTGTCGTCTTCGCGGGCCACTCCGGCAGCACCGCCTTCGGCGGCAACTGTGTGGCTGCGCATGGGGTAGACTTTGGAGATCAACGCGACTTGGATGCTCGGGTCCAATTCAGCGATTGCAATCGCGGCCCTCAGGCCTGCGCCGCCAGCGCCGATAATGAGAACATCCGTTTTGATGATATTCATGTCCGCCTCTCCGCGACGACTTTCTGGTACAACCCGCCGAAATAGGTCTGCTTTGTCCAAGTGAATTCTTCTTTCCGGCTGCTGTAGCTGGAAATCTCGTTGTCCCATAGCGCCTTGGCAAACGGTTCCAGCGTATCATCGACAAAGCTCATAATCCATTTCAGCGGGTGGAACCTGTGCGGACCATGATAGTCAACGAACACAACTTTGCCGCCCGGTTCCACTGCATCCAATAAAGTATCGACAATCCGGTATTTGTAAGGATCCGGCACCTCGTGCAGCAGAAAAAAGCAGCACACTGCGTCGTAGACTTCATGGAGTTTGACCGCCGCATCGTGCAATTGGACACGCGCGTTGCTGCAACCGGTCAACTTGCGTCGGCAGTTCTCAACTTGCACGGGGGCAACATCGCCGACATCGAGATGGCCATCTGGCCCCAAGAATTCGACGACGCTATGAGAAAAATCACCGTAGACACACGCTGGTTGATAAACATTTTGGCCGGGGCGCAATTCAGACAGCGCCGCGCGCAGTAATCGGCGGTAATTCCCCCACAGAATTGTATTCACGACGAGCGATCGGTCGAGCAATTTCACGGAACTTGGTCGTAGATAAGCCCAAGTATAGGTATCCCTCAAATAGGCGGGAATTGTCGGGTCAAAATTGTTACCGTTCGATAAGAAACGTTGCGCGTTTGCTTGTTCGGCGCAGTCGGCAACAACCAAACTTTCCACATATGTCCCTTGTGCTGCCGTTTGGTTATCGTCGTCCACACGCTGCCGCCCGGCCGGTTTTTGCATAGAATTCATTCTTGATTTCCTCCAACACCAGTCCGGCGACTTTGGATAGCCACTTGTTTGCACCGTCTGAACCAATTTTAATGATTGGCAATATAACTCAATGATATACCGATACTAATTTGAAAGATCAGCGCCAGGAATGATCCAAGTCAACATCACGGAGAAAGGCGGATCTGGATCGCATCCAGTAGATATCATCAGCCAGTGAAATCGTTTGAGTTTTCTGTTCCTGGCGCCGGACGTGGGATCGCAGAATGGCTGTAGAGCTTGTGGGCGCGGGATTCAAAAGCAGACATGATTGATCCGACCATTTGAGCGATACTCCGGTGGAAAATATCCTGAACAAGCTTTGATTGCAGTTCAAGATCAGCCCGAATGGCGACCCGACATCCATTTTCAGGCAGCGTGTCAAACAGCCAGGTGAGTTCGAATTTTCGAAAAATTTTGCTGGTCGAGGTCACAACAATCCGTGCCGGTCGCTGAAGAACAGTTTTTGAAATAAAACGCTCGCGGAACAAGCCAAAACCAAAGATTTGATCTGAGTAATAGGTATTGCCTTCTCTTCTACTCACTCTGGCAGCAACGCACCACGGCAGAAAATCCGGATAACGCTCGACGTCTGCAGCAAGATCAAAAAGCTGTTCTGAAGTGTAATAAAGCGTACATTGGGCTTCATGTCTGGGCATGATATTGCAGGCTCCGCTCGCTTCAACCATGTTTTGAAGACTATCACGCCCTCAGCGCGAATGTCTATTTCGGTTCACCGCAAGTGCGTCCTGTGTGCGGATGAAATCGGAACCAATCCATCTAATCAGACGACCACCTCCATTCTCGGCTCGCCTTACGCAGAGCAGTATAAGCGAGGCCAACTTACGCCCTGCGCGCAGAATCCTCCGTCCCATATGTGGTGTCAGGGCCATTTGCGCCATTTTGTTCCGGCCGACCGACAAGACTTGCCCGAATTCCGATTTCCATCTTCTCGCCGGATAAATAGCTTAGCAAGAGACCGGCAAATGCCGGATAAAAACCAAATTCGGCTTCTTCCTTTACCTTGGTGCAAAATATTGCGACCCATTTGCCGAGGTGACCAGAAATAAAGGCGCGTTGAAGATTCAGGATTCTGGCTGTTTGTTCATGATCCCGATTTGTCCAACACTGTGATTCTTCCTTGGTCAGAAGCGATAGAAAGTCCAGTTCAACACTGAGGTGATCGGGAATATCAGTCTCGCCTTCGCCAATTTCAAATCCGGCAGCGCGATAGGATTGCTGGACTGCCGAGGTCTCAGGGCCCCACAAAATGCCACTGCCACGTTTCAGTTGTACCGATTCATGGGGTGAAATATGTTTCCCGGGTCCCAAAAACAGGCGGGTATATTCAATCGCCAATTCATCGGCAATATCGGCAAATGTTCTGGTTCCAAATTCCTTGCCAAAATCAATCCCAACACCTGTGAGAGCCACGATCAATTCCGGCGTTCTCAGATGGCACAAAAACTCGGTCGACGGCTCCCGACGAAAAACAGTCGCCAACAGGCCATAGAGCCGACTTTGCTCTATGGCCTTCTTGGCCAATTCATCATGATGTATGATGGCCTTGGTTTCAAGCATCAGCCATGGCCTTTTCTACCTGTACCACTGTATCCATCCAGCGCATCTGGCCAGATATCGGGTCTGCCTTGGTACCGATAATCCAATTCGGATGCATGCCGTGGGTTGTCCACCAGATTTTTTCAGCTTTGGGACTGGGTTGGCCTTCCGGGCTGTTTTTCCCGGAAGCATAGCGACCGTATTCCCAATGTCCGCAATGGTGGGCAATTGCAATGGTCCCTGGTACGACCGCCGGGGTTACCCTGACGGTGGTTTTGATTTCTCCAAACTCCGAATTGACCGTTATCGTATTGCCTTCGGTGATGCCTCTCTCAGCCGCCGTTGCCGGATTAATCCAGGCCGGATTGTCATGATAAATCTCGGTCAGATATTTGCAGTTGGCGGAGCGTGAGTGAATCTGAGTGGCAACCTTGTAGGTGGTCAAGATCAGATCATCCGGCTTCATAGCGACGTGTTCGGGTGCAGGAGTCCACGAAGGCATGGCTGAAAGATCATGGGCTTCGACGATTTCGGAATAGAGCTCCATATAGCCCGATTTATTGAGCTTGTCAGGTTTGAAGCCCGAATACACCACACCATCAATCTCTTGGCCGATATAGGCCTTGTAGGATTTCTTGGTGTGTGTGTAACCCTTCGCCAAAGCTTCTTCTTCGCTGGCGACATGAGCTTTCTTCCAGTCCCAATAGACACCGGTATCCGGGTCCAAGACGACACCATCTTTCTCATATTTTTCAGGTTTGATGATGTTCATATATGAATAGAACCGGGGCTTTGCCTCAGGGTCGTGATAAACCCCGTTGGCCTTCATATATTCAAAACCGCCAGCAGCTTTTACCGTCGGGGTCATCTCGCAGGCCTGCATAACAAATTCCTCGTGACTCTTAATCCCGAGCGGGAAACCCATCCTGTCTGCAAGATCGATGCAAACATCAGCAAAATCGCGGCATTCTCCCAGCGGCTTCACTGCTGGTTGGCGAATGTAGTATTCCGGTATTTGCGCCGGTGATACCATGTCTTCCGTGCCCCAACGTTCTGTATAGGGTGTGTCGGGCAGGATGATATCGGCCAGCGCCGCGGACTCGTCATAGAACGGGTTGACGCAGACACTGAACGGTATCAGTTCTTCGTCCTTGAGGATGTCGATGTTTTCCTGGACTTCGCCGTTGGCATATACTGGTGTGTAGCAATACCACATGTAAATATCCGGGCGACCAGCACTGCCATCCTTGATCATCTTCAGCACTTGATGGCTGACATGATGGGTCGGCATCTTCGCAGCACCTTTGAGGCCATCCAATATCTTCAGCTTGCGGGATTTGGGTTTGTCTTTTGGCCCTTTCGGGTATTTCCAACTCGCCCCGACGGCTTTGCATCTGCCGCCTGGATTATCAATATTACCGGTGATCGAAGCCAGCATTTGCACGGCCCGTTCGGTGTCAGCCCCATGGTGGTGGGCCACAGCCCCCCGGTAACTGATGATACAGGCCGGCTTGTTTGTTGCCACTTCACGAGCGATCTCGCGGATTTTATCGGCGGATACGCCGCTAATTCCCTCCGCCCACTCTGGCGTAAACTCGGCAAGATGCGCTTTTAGGGCGGCGATTTTTTCATCGACGGTAGCGCTGCGTCCGGCAGTCACTTTGACGAATTTCAGGAATTCCTCGCCTTCGCCTTTATAGAGATCTTCGCTCATCACCACATTGCACATGGCAAGAACAACGGCGCGATCAGTTCCCGGTTTTATCGGCACCCATTCTGACGATTTGGCAGCCGTGTTCGACAATCGGACGTCGAAGGTCACCATGTGAATATTCTTCTCGCTTAACCGTGCAATCAACCTGTGCGCCACTGGTATGTGGTTTGTATGAGCTTCAAACACGTTTGAGCCGAAATTCAGGACATAGTTGGTGTGATCGACATCCCAGTTATCATAATGCCCGCCCCAGGTCATTTCCTGAGCCGTCCATTTAGCCCCCTCGCAAATAGAAGTGTGGTTGCCGATAGTCCCGGTACCATAAGTGGCAAGGAATACGCTCTTGATGAGCTTGGAGTGACTGGCCTTCATGCGTCCGTAGTGAAAACAGAATTTCTCGGGTGTTCCCTCGTCACGCAGTTTCTTCATGCGCCCGGAAATCTCGTCCAGGGCTTCGTCCCAGCTGATCCTTTTCCACTTGCCTTCGCCGCGTTTGCCAACCCGACGCATCGGGTGCAGGATGCGATCCGGGTCAGAGAACTGACCGACACCGCCTTGCCCCTTCGCGCACATGACGCCATGGGTCCGTATCGATTTTGGTTGGCCTTCGATTTTTACCAACCGTCCGTCTTCCACGTAGGAAATAGAGGGACAACGGGTCACGCACTGCCAGCAGGCGCTGGGGATGGCTTGCCGTTCCTTACCGGTTGTTGGTGAGAAATCTTTGCCACCGATAACCGGCCCTGCGGAGACACGCGGTGTCAGAGCCTCTCCAGTCAATGCAGCGAGTGGTACGGCGGCTCCCATTTGTAGAATATTTCGTCGGTTTAACATAATCGTCTCCTTATATTCCCATTGGTCCGGTCAACTGGCCGGCGACAACCACAACGTAACGCAACATGAATCCGCCAATCAGGATAACCACGCATACCGCCATCTCAACACCGCGTGGCATTGCATATGGCTGACGATAAAGCAGTGTCGGAATCACATATCGAAGTTCAATCAGAACCGGAATTACCAAGCCAACAGCGACCACACCAACCCAGAACAAGGTTGCCAGCTCTCCGCCAGGAAGGATGATCGACACGGCTTGTGCCGGATTGCCAATTGTCAGATGGGCAAACATGATGAACAGGAAAACAGTCAGAATTTCCGCGCCGATCAGCAAGCTATCAGAAGATGCCAGCAGATATGTGGCCCGATTGGGTGCATTGGCGGACTCGCTCTGTGTGCCCATTTTTTGGGAAGGATTATGCCCACCAAACAATGCGCGCAGCAGCAATATTCCAGCAACCCCGGTCGATAATGCCGAAATCAGGAAGAGGAGCGCCAATACCGGCGAATTCCAGAATGGCCGTGCTGGCGTGGCTCCTAACATGACACCAGTATAGATCGCGACAGATATACCAAGTGGTATACCAACCCATGCTAGCGCTTGACGCAAACCCTTCTTGTCGTCATCAGGCGCACTTTCTTTTGAAAGAAATGTATAGGCATAGATTAAGCTGACAAGGATACACAGTCCCAGAACCCATGACCCGATGCTCATCGGTGACATGTTAATGGTCAGGAACAGGTTGATCCAGCGGAAGAACAAACCGATATCGCCATTTGCTATGGCTGCCTGGAACGTTCCTAGTTCCAAGATTATCAAACCGGTTCCAACCATCATTGGAATGGGCGCCAATAACGCCCCATAACGTGCGACAGAAAAGTGGTCGCTTGAGAAACCTCCGCCTCGCAAGAGTACGGAGGAACTTACGGTGAATGCACCGGCGCCAACACCTGCCAAAAACAAGTACCCGATGACAGGGAGTCCCCAATTTAGATCTAGCATGGCCTTTACCTCCGTTCCTGAATTGGACGATGGGTATCAACACGGACATATTGTCCGGGAACCCTAAGATCGCTTTCGTCCGAATGATCTGCGCCGATATAAAAGACGTTCGGTTTTGTTCCCATTTCTTGCCTAAGAACTGTTACCGGTTCTGTTGCGACAAGTTTTGCAACCTCGCTGGTCGGGTCATTGAGATCACCAAAAATTCTTGCTCTGCCTTGGCAGGTGTTTACGCAAGAAGGTTCAAGCCCCTGGGTCACCCGATGCAAGCAGAAATCACATTTTTCTACTGTGCCGGTATTGGGATTAATAAACCGCACATCGTAGGGGCAAGCCTGCATGCAGTACTTACACCCGATACAAAGATCAGAATCGACAACAACAATGCCGTCTTCCTCCCTCTTGTACGTTGCCCCCGTGGGACAAACGGACACACAATCCGGCTCCGAACACTGATTGCACAGGCGTGGCAAAAAGCTTCTGGATACGTTGGGGTATGTGCCCTTTTCAACATATTCCACCCAAGATCGGTGAACGCCCAGAGGGACTTCAAATTCAGCCTTGCAAGCAACAGAGCAAGCATGGCACCCGGTGCATTTACGCGCGTCGATGACCATCGCATAATGCACCGATTTCTGATCGACAGCCGCTTTCACCGGACTAGGGAGCGCAGTGGCAGCAACGGCCAGCGTAGCTCCTTTTCCAATGTTCCCGATTAAGCTTCTGCGAGAAATGGTTTTCTGTGTCACTTCCATTCTAAGCCCCTTATTTCTGTGGGTTGACGAAAATCCAGTTTTCATCTTGGCCAGCAGCGTGCAATCACGTGCAATTTCGGTCGATGACATAAGTCATGATACGTAAATTAGAGATATAGCCGACAGGCACCTGTCATTTGACGTAGGGTTTGCCGATGAATGCGAACCCAATCCGACCAGATTAGTGTCTTCATCTTCCAGCCCGAAGCTGCGTTTGATTTGCCAAACGCGCTTGGGCGGATAAGTGAATTCAATTGGATTGGTTTGGCTTTGATTTGGGGCTTAACGCAGGTGGTATTGCCGCAGTTCAGTGGTGGTGAAGTTCTTCGACAAGACGATCCACTCGATCAACGCGTACGGTGTGACCGGACAGGTGTATTAGACCATCATCCTGAATGTCTCGAAGGGCGCGCGATACCGACTCGGGTCTTGCGCCAATCATGTCTGCCATGTCGCGCTGTGACATCGGCAAATCAACAAATAAAGTTCCATCGCTGGTGATCGTGCCGTAGTGGTCTCGCAGCAATACGACCAAGTGAATGATGCGTGTTCGCACACTCAATGCTGCAATCTGAAACATTCGTTCTTCGGCCTGACCAAGGGCCAATGCGGTATGTTCCAAAAAACGCATACCCAGTTTGGGATTGGAACGTAGAAAGTGACGCATCGTCTTGGCGTTGATAAAACAGATATGCGTATCGTTGATCACCTCGGCAGTGGCCCGATGGTTCTCCTTAGCCAATAACGGTCGATAGCCTAAAGTGTCGCCCTGATAGGCAAGGCGGACGATTGTCGATTGCCCATTAATCTCGGTTTTGCGGACCGCAACCAACCCATGTTCAACGAAATATAGTCCTTTACAGGCGTCCCCTTCCACAAAGATAGTCTCGCCAGAGCAATATGTTTTGCAGACAACATCGCGATCAAACAGATTAATCTCGTCTCGCGTTAAAGCCCCCCACTCTGTCTCGGTGCGATAACGCGCCTTTTGGCAGGGAATCTTTGAAGGGTGCTCGGGCGGTTTGTCTTTTACCACGTGAAATTAAATCTTTCGTTACCTTCCCTATCCGTGGGCGGAGTAATTGGGTCCAAAAACGTCCTGATGTATCAGAGGTTTCGTCCCCTTCGCGTGGTCATATAATGAGGTAAGTTTGAAATTTTGCAAGCTTCCGGTTTCAAGCGATTGGCGCTTGATCCATTCCACTCAATTCAATTTGGTTGGCTTGAGGCGCCCCAAAGCAGACTTCAGATGGTGTGAAGTTGTTCTTGCTGATGGCCAGCCTGAGGGATAGTGACACGTCTTTCCGGGGAAGTAGGTTGCGCAATTGACGCTTTGCGGGAAGATGCGAACCGGTCTCGGTTTCCTTCAATGTGGCAGAAATTGCACGGAACAAAACCAAGCGGCGTCATGGCCTAGAAGAATGGTTTCGATAGCGAATACCCGCCGCGGGTTCAAGTGGTATGGCCATTGACAGTATCAATAAACGCTATCCCGGTCACCCCCGGCTTTGGCCGTCAGTGAAACGACTTGGCGCGTTCGATCAGATCGACAAGGTTTGGCTCCTGCGGATTGCGTGGTTGTCCCGGATGGATGATGCTGACCTGACAGCTTTCCGCCGCCTCGACGATCTGGCGATATGTACCGCCGTCGGGATTCACAACGTAGGCTTGCATATTTTCGTCATAGGCAAACAGTTCGCTGTTGATCTGGGTACATTCGTTGCAGGTCGTGCAACGCGCGGTTTCGATCCACGGCGTGTCTTCGGTTTGTTCGTCAGTCGCGACATCCGTGACGACGGGCGGTGCGGCATCCTCTGCCACTTTCGCTAACTGCGCGGCGACGGAGGGTGGGCCTGACAATGTAGATTGCGTGTTCTCAGCCGCTCGCGCAGCCACTTCGCGTTCCAGCCGGTCCTGTGCCAGCAGACGCAAAGCATGGGAATTATTGATACCAGCCAGTTCCTGCAACCGGCACCATGCGTCATTGCAGCGGCGGGCAGCCTCAATAATCTTGTCGTCGACAACTGTACGACGCAACCGGTTTTCGGAATCGATGCCGAAAACATAAGGTTTCTGATTGCTGTTGGTCTCGGGCGGCAGTTTCAACCAGTCGGCAGCCGGTTCCATTCCCGGCGTCCAGTCCGCCTGCGCAAGGGAATGGCAAAACCGACCGTATCGTACGTCGCTAATCGCAAAATCAGCGAAAGTGAACGCGATCTTCTCGGATTGCCGTTGACCTTTCACGTCTTCAAACTCTAGCTCATGCTCCGGCCAGTCGACAGTGTTCTGCGGGTTGTTTGACAAGTCGAACCGATGCGCCCAATCCGGGCCGGCGGATGGATCGTAGGTGAAAGCAGGGAAAATCCGCGATTCCGTGGCTGCCGCTGAAAGTATGTAGGCCGGCACGCCCGGCGCCGTCACCGTTGCGCCCGAATAGATGCTGATCAAAGTCGGCCCGTCATATTGCATTCCGCGAACCAGATTGTCGCGCATACGATAAAGATGAGCGCTGGATGACTGCAAAACGAAACCGTTGTTGAGGCCCATGGCCATCGCCGCAATCCGGGTCGTGCCGGCACCAAAGGAATTTCGCGGCGGTTCGGGCGAAGTCGCACCCAGAATGTCATCGGTTTGGATTAGGACCGTGATTTGCAGCCCGCAGGCCAGTGCCTCAAACGCGCGAGCAATCTCTGTCGCATCGGTCTCGCCATCGCGCAGGCAAACCAGCGCTGAGGGCAGCAACCCGATCTGATCTGCCGTCAGATCGCTTTCGTCAAAACGCTCAAAGATCGGATCATGAAGCTCGGGCCGATACTTGTTTTCAACCTCCAGTTCGGCGACCGTCAGAGCCTTGGTGAAATCAAGCACATCCCGAAGGCGATCACGATTTGCGTCAAGCGCGGACGCGCAACTTTCGAACGTGTAGCTGTATGGTTTGGGCTGCTTAGGCCCGCTTTTGGAGGCGCGCCCAGGGCCATAGAAAAGTTGCGACTGCAGAACACGCAATACATTTTGGATCCGTTCCACCCGGTCTTGGGGCAGGCGGTCTTCTGGTCTGGCGCGCGCCAGTACAGCCGACAAAGCGTGAAAATCGACCGACCCGTCACCTGACGAGCCCATCGATGAGGCCAGTGCTTCGGCGCCGTGCGCTTCATCGGATTTCATGTGGTCGGACTTAAGAATATCCGTCAACCGAAGGGTGAGCCCGTCAACCTTTTTGCGAAACACGCGGGCCTTGGCTTGATGCATCGCTTTCCAAGTATGAACCAGAACTTGGCCTGGAGTTTTATCGTCGCAGTCGATGACCAGACCATCGACGTAAAGGCTCTGCCGCGCCTTGTCGAGATTGACATCAAGCGGGCCAAACGGTGCTTCGCCAGTCTGCGCAATAAATTCAGCGGCGCAGTCCCGCCAAAGATCGGTAAGTTGGCATGGCCCGGACTGCATTACCCTGCGCCGGATTTTCGCCTCAAGCCTCAGAACCTGCTGACGCAGCGCCTCGCCGGACGAATCCGGCGCCGCTGTCTCCTGAAGGATATCGTCGATAATTCGGCTCAGCGGCCGGAACATATTTTCACCGCTGCCGCCGTCAATAAGCACCAGCGGGTAATCATATCGAAGGTCGTCAAGAGCACCATAACCGGCAAAAAGCGCTGGACGCAGGGCGGCAACAGAAGGCTCCCGCTCTGGCTGGGAAGGTAATCCGTCGGCAATCTTGGCGTGTTGCATTGTCGACTACTCCCTGATCTCCGGCGCCGTCGCCGGGTCTGGCCAAATTCCAACTTTGTCGAACTCTTCATTCAGAACCGTCTGAACCAGCGCTGGCGTATTGGGCCGTTCACCGGCGCGCAATTCGTCATAACACGGCACTGATGGATCGCGATAAAGGATGCCGACCGGAATTTCGTCGTTAAGCGATGAGATAGCCAACGCCCGCCCCATATCGCGTGGGTCGTGGGTTTCTTGGTTCTTGTAGATGCGCGAAACCTCGGGCTTTAAGCGCAAGCCGTCGGCATGGGTGAGGATCCGCATTTTCGACGGGTCCCGGACCCAGTCGTCAAAACGGTGATCCATGAACTCCGGACACCGCTGCAAGATACGAATGAAGGACAAACCCTTGTGGTGGTAGGCCTTGGAAAGAGTTTCGTACAGAAGATCCGGAATCCAGTCGACGGCTTGGGCAACAAAGGAAACATTCGCCACACCAAGCGTAACCGTCAGTGGATTGAGCGGATTGAGAACGGCGCCATGCGGCGTGGTGTTGCTTTTTAACCCGTGCGGCGAGGTCGGTGACGTCTGTTTTTTGGTCAAGCCATAGATTTGGTTGTCGTGCAACAGCACAGTCATGTTCATGTTGTAGCGGATTGCATGCAGCCAATGCGCGGCACCGATACTGCAACAATCGCCATCACCGGTGGTGACGAAGACATGCAGGTCGGGACGGCGGATCTTGACACCTTCCGCAATCGGCAGGGCACGGCCATGAACACCGTGAAACCCATAAGCGTTCATGTAATGCGGCAGCCGTGACGAACAGCCGATCCCGGAAACGCAGACGGTCTTTTCCGGCGGCAATTGTTCATCCCGACACAGGCGCTGCATTGCGGTCAGGATAGCATTATCACCGCAGCCTGCGCACCAGCGTGGTGCTATCTCACTCTGATAGTCAGACAATGCATAGTCGGTTTGCACCATTTGCATCAGGCACTGGCTCATTGGAGCTGTCATCGGTATCCCCTACGGTTTTTCAAGCTTGGTAAGTGCGGCTTGCATGATCGAGGCCGGTTTTAGCGGCTGCCCGCGCGCCTTTCCCCAGCAGTCAATATCAACCAGCCAGCGGGAGCGCAGCAGGTTCGCCAAGCTTGAGTAACGGCGGTTGGCCTTGGTTATCAGCGGATCGTCTGGCGGATCGTTCCAGTTGTTCTCGATGGTCATCACTTTGTCGAAACGATCCATAACGGCATCAATCCCAGAAGCCATCGGTTGCAGATATTTTAAGTGAAGCGACGAGACTTTGTGACCTTGCGCCCGCAAATTCGCCACTGCCTCTTCTATCGCGCCACGAGTGCTGCCCCAACCAATCAAAAGCAAATCGCCGTCGTCGCCGCCATATACGGGTTCCAGCCGCAGCGTCGTTTGGAACGCAGCAAGTTTCCGGCTGCGTTGCAGCAGACCTTCCTCGTTGATTTCGGGATCATAGGCGACGTGGCTATCGCGATCATGTGCAAGACCGGTCAGGCAGTGCATCCCATTCGGTTGGCCGGGAACAAACCTTGTCGCAATCCCTGTTCGCTCATCCCAGTCGTAGGGCTTTGCATCCTCGGGCACCGCGCTTTGATTGACCGGGGGGGCAAGCCAGTCTGCGTTGAAGACCGGTCTGGCAAAAGGCTGCTGCGCCGTGGCCAGGCCTGCATCGGACAAAACGATGACGACCGTATTAAAGGTCTCGGCAATTTTGCGCGCGGTGATAGCCGAATAAAAACAGTCCTCAATCGAGGATACCGCCATCACCACTTTCGGCGCGTCGCCGTGCCCACCGAAAATAGACGCCATCAAGTCGCCCTGCTCAACCTTGGTCGGCAATCCCGTACTTGGCCCGCCGCGCTGCACATTAATCACGACCAGCGGGATTTCGGCCATTACGGCCAATCCGATTGCCTCTTGCTTAAGAGACAAGCCAGGGCCTGAGGTTATCGTCACCGCGCATTTGCCTGCGTATGAGGCGCCGATTGCAAAGGTACAGGCAGAAATTTCGTCTTCGGCCTGATGCACGACACATCCGACTTTCTCGAAGATGTCGCTAAGGTAATGCGAGGCAGAAGTGGCGGGCGTGATCGGATACATTGAACAAACCTCCATGCCTGAGGCGACAACACCTAAGGCAAGGGCCGCGTTGCCGTTCATTACCACCTGCTTGGCTGACACCGGATGCGAGGAGATTTCGTATTTCAGGTCAAGATTGTCGTCTGCCCAGTTCCGCCCGGCATCAAGCAGCTCGATGTTGGCATCGATGACTTTCTGATCTTTCTTGGCGAAAGTAAACCGCACTTGTGCCTGTGCCATATCAGTATCAAAACTGTAAATTGCGCACAGCATACCTAACACGAACATGTTTTTTCCTCGGCGCGGATCATGCACATATTTCTGGCACTCCGCTTCCATCGGAATTTCATAGAGCCGGTAACCCTCGGCCCTGATCTTGGCGCAGACGCTGGCATAGGCTGTGGCGATTTCCGGGTTCGGGTCGAACTGCCACATGCTTTCAATCAAGATGATGGCACCCGGTTTTATCTCGCCAGCGTGCAGCCGACTAAGCAGAACCTGCTCGTTCAGGGCAACCACAAGGTCGGCCTCATCTCCTCCGTTCGTGACAGGTTGAGAGGCAATGCGCACCCGATTGCCACTGGCGCCAGCAATTGAGCGATGCGGCGGCTGGATCTCGGCGGGAATGATTTCGACCGTCCATATCCCGTTTCCGGAACGTGCTGCGATTGCCGCCAGTGACTGACCGCATCGCTGGGCACCCTCGCCGGAATCGCTGACAATCTCGACAATATGTTCGTTCAGGACAATCGCGGGTCGGGTCTTGGGCCTCTTTTTACCCTTGAGTTCGCGGATGTCGCCAAGCTCGGCGTTTTCGGCGAATTCCTGTCTGCCATCGGAGGTCATTTTTCTTTCTCCGCTATTCCTACGTTAACCGTAGGTGTGTGAAATTTCGCTCGGTCAGGTCTATACCGAAAAGACTATCTTCAAAGCCGGAACGCTCTGGCGCGTACACAACCTCGCTTTCGCGAATGCCAAGATAGCGCCGAATGCTCTGCGCGGCGCGGCGCCCTGCCCCCATTGCCAGGATCACGGTTGCAGCGCCGGTGACAATATCGCCACCCGCATAGACGCCCGCCAGCGAAGTGGCGAGATTTTCGTCGGTTTCGATATAGCCACGCTGGTCGAGCCGAACATGCGAGGTTTGACCAAGGATCGGGTTCGGCGAAGTTCCGATTGCGTAGACCACCGTATCGGCCTCAAAATCAAACTCGCTACCCTCGATCGGCACCGGGCGACGGCGACCCGAAGCATCCGGTTCCCCCAGTTCCATCCTGACGCAGCGGATCGTGCGCACGTGGTTGTTCTTGTCGCCAAGAAGCTCCACCGGGGCCGCCAGCCAGTGAAACTCTATACCTTCCTCCTGCGCGTGGTGCAGTTCTTCCAGCCGCGCCGGGCATTCGGCATCGGTTCGCCGGTAAACACAGTGAACCTCTTTGGCACCCAATCGCAACGACACCCGCATCGCGTCCATAGCGGTGTTGCCGGAACCGATCACCGCAACGCGGCGACCGATTTCAAGCGGCGTGTCATAGTCCGGGAATTGCCCCGCATGCATCAGATTGCAGCGCGTCAGCAACTCGTTCGCCGACAGGACACCGTTCAGGTTTTCGCCGGGAATATCCATGAAACGCGGGGTTCCGGCACCGGTGCCGATAAAAACCGCATCATAGCCCATTTCGTCGAGCATCATCTCGATCGTGAACAGCCGTCCCACAAGGGTATTGCACTTTATCTCAATCCCAAGCGCTTGCAGATTGCCGATCTCGGCATCAACGACACTGTTGGGCAGCCGAAATTCAGGGATGCCATAGCGCAGGACACCGCCCGGCGCGTGCAGCGCCTCATAGACCGTGACGGCGCAGCCTGCCTTGGCAAGATCTGCCGCACAGGCCACGCTTGCCGGGCCGGAACCGACGATCCCGACCCGGAACGGGCGTGGCTCGATATGGCTTTGCTTTTGCCAGCCCTCGGCGATTGCACGGTCGCCCAGCCAGCGTTCAAGCCGTCCAATCGCGACCGGTTCCAGCGTGGAACCAACAGGACAAACACCTTCGCACTGATCCTCTTGCGGACAGACCCTACCACACACCGCCGGCAGCAGATTGGCGTCGGTCATTAGATCGTAAGCGCCGCGGAAATCCTTTTCGATCATCTTGGCGATGAAACCGGGAATATCGATGCTGACCGGGCAGCCTTCGACACAGGCCGGTTGCGGGCACATCAGGCATCGCTCGCATTCCAAGATCGCATTGTCTTCATCAAAGCCAAGCGTGACCTCGTCAAAATTGCCAGCACGCTTTGCTGGGTCTTGAACGGGCATACAGGCCCTGTCTTGCGGAATGGTGCGGATCGTCTTACGGGCCATCGTCAGCTTCCCTCGTCTTCAATGACCGCATCAGGTTCCAACGCCAGACGGCGACAATTTTCTGACCAGCGTTCCAGCGCCTCCTGCTCCTGCGGCTTGTAGCGTTGCAGCCGCATCATCAGGTCGTCGAAATCCACTTCGTGTCCGTCGAAATCCGGCCCATCAACACAGGCGAACCTGATGCGCCCGCCAACTTTGACACGGCAACCACCACACATCCCGGTGCCATCCACCATGATTGGATTGAGGCTCACCGTGGTCTTGATCTTGTGTGCGCGGGTGGTCTCGGCGCAGGCACGCATCATGATCGGTGGACCGATGGCGACCACCTCGTCGATATCGTCATGCGCCTTGATAGCGTTTTCGATCCCCTGCGTTACCAGACCCTTCAGCCCAGCTGATCCGTCATCTGTGCAGATCACGAATTCGTCGCAGACAGATCGGAATTTGTCCTCCCAAAAGATCAGATCGCGGCTGCGGAAACCGACAACGCCGATGACGTAGGCACCGGCCTCTTTGAATGCGCGTGCTTGCGGAAAGATCGGCGCCACGCCAAGGCCACCACCAACACATATTACTTTTTGGCTCCCCGAAACGTGGCTTGGTATCCCCATCGGTCCGACCATACCGAACATTTTGCCGCCCGCCTGGCATTGCGCCTGCATTTCTCTGGTGGATTTTCCGACCGCTTGCACGACCAGCGTCACGCTACCCTTTTCTCTATCAAAATCCGCGATGGTTAGCGGGATCCTCTCGCTGTGATCATTGGAGATCACGATCACAAACTGCCCGGGATGCGCCGCTTTGGCCATAGCCGGGTGTAGAATTTCCAAAAGAAAGGTATTTTCCGAGAAGTCGGTTCGCGCCAGAATCGAAAATCCCGACGCAACAATTCCATCGTGATTAGTTTGGCGATTGTGACGGGGCTTTTCGGACTCCCCGTCGATCTTTTTATCGCGACAGGACATCTAAAGCCTCCGCTTTCACGTTCCAAGCTTTGTCTGGCACATGTAGTGCAAGACTTCCGCACAGGAACACTTGGAGAAACTATAGTAATTCCGGTAACTTGCTTTGACCCAGATCAATTTTATGGTCGTGGTTAAATTCCGAAATGACCGCACGAACTCTCCCTTACTTTCAACCCGTTATCCGTCTTAAAACCCCAGTATTGATAGAGACGAATTTCTGCAAACTTCCCATTCGGCGAATGCGCAGCATAATTCGCTCTCTTCGTCGAAACGCTAGATGGAATTTTCAGCCCTATTGTTCTTCCAGCGACCAGTATCCTGCTTCGCCGCATTTCCGCCCGCCCTAGGGTCAGATTTTTGATTTGCTTGCCACACTAATCGTCGAAGGAACGCTGGAAAGAGGCGTTATCAATTTATCATTGAGGCCAAGAATCCTTGGGCATGAAGTCATGCACCCTGAGGCATGTTTGATCCTGAATCCACGAACAAAAAACAACCTCTTTTCTGCGTCGTTGAGGAGTCGAGGCCAAATTTATCGTGGGTGAAGGTAAGCCGCAGCCGGGCCCGATTTTGCTCTGTGCCCTGGTCCGGCCCGATATAGGTGATCCTTATCGCGCGATCCAGCGGCCAAAAGGCTTTCTTAAATTCAAATAGTGGAATATAATGTCCGAACCTGATTTCGGAGCCTTGCCATGACGCTGTTCAAACCCACACGACGCGCCCTATTGCAACTTGCCGCCTTCGCGCCTGCATTTGCGCTGCCCGCCCCCCTCAGGGCCGCACTGGGCGCGCCAGCAGGCAAGCAGCCGGCCTTTCATCGGTTCACACTGGGCGCTGCCAAGATTACCATTGTGTCAGACGGTCATTTCACCATGCCGACCAGCGAACTGGGCGTCAATGCCGACCCTGACGCAGTGGCCCGCTTTCTGGCCGCGCATTTTCTGCCAGCGCAACAAAGTTATCGCCACACAAATCATATGTTGATCGAACTCGGTGACGCCAAGGTTTTGGTCGATGTCGGATCCGGCAGTCGCTTTGTGCCTAGCGTCGGCAAACTTATGGCCAATTTAGAGGCCGCGGGCGTTGACCCTGACGAAATCACCCATGTGGCCATCACCCATGCCCATCCCGATCATATCTGGGGTCTGCGCGACGATTTTGACGAGGCGATATTCCCCGAGGCAAGCTATTATATCGGCGGCACCGAGATGGATTATTGGTTGCAGGATGATCTGGTCAACCAAGTTGCACCCGACCAACAACAGATCGTTCTTGGCGCAGTCAACTCAATCCGGGCTGACGGCGTGGACTGGACCCGAACCGCCAATGAAACCGAGGTCGCGCCCGGGATTTCAATGATCGACACGCCCGGTCACACGCCGGGGCATATGAGCGTTCGGATTGAAAGCCAAGGCCAAAGCCTGATCGCGCTTGGGGACAGTTTCACCAATTCATTCATGGATTTCGCCCACCCTGACTGGGTCATCCGGCGTGACGCTGATCCGGAAACCACGGTGAAAACCCGAAAACGCATGCTCGACATGCTGGCCGCCGACAAAATCGCCATCCTCGGCTATCATTTTCCCTTCCCAGGCGTCGGCCATGTCCAACGAACCGGCGACACTTTCCGCTTCATTCCCGCGGTTTGGAATTGGCAGTCAGAAGACTAAGAACGCCCCTGCCCACCTTCTCTTTTTTCTAAATATCCCCGCCGGAGGCGGCAGGCATCGCAGCCAAATGACCCGGCGCGCAAAGGCGCGTGACGACAGACCTCAGCCCAGTTTCGCCGCCTGAACAGATCCGGCGCCGTTCTTCCAGGTCCGCAACGCCTCGCCAAATGCCTGAAATAGTGGTTTTGACACCGGATCGTTGGCCGCGTTCCATTCCGGATGCCACTGCACCGCCAAACAAAAGCCCGGCGCACCTTCTACATAGATCGCCTCAGGCGTGCCATCAGGGGCAACGCCATCAATCACAACCCGTTCGCCCGCATCTTTGATGCCCTGACCGTGCAACGAGTTCACCATCACTTCATCACTGCCAAACACATCGGCGAACACACCGCCAGACGTTAGTTTGATCGAATGTCTAAGCGCGAATTTTTCTTCAATCGTGCCTTCTGGCGGCATTCTGTGGTTCATCCGTCCGGGCAGGTCGCGAATCTCTGGGTATAACGTGCCGCCGAAAGCCACATTGAATTCCTGAAAGCCACGGCAAATGCCCAAAACCGGCTGGCCACGCTGCACGCAGGTTGTTATCAGATCCAGAACCAGTTGATCGCGGCAATGATCAAACGCGCCGTGCGCTTCGGTTTCTTCTTCGCCATAATAACTGGGGTGAACATTGGGCCGCGCACCGGTAAACACAAAGCCGTCACAAGCCTCAACCAGCGTCGGGATGTCGATAACTCTGGGGTCTGCGGGCACCATCAGCGGCAGCGCCTCGGCCACATGGGCAACGGCGTCGATATTGATAATCCCGGTGCCTTGCACGGAATAATCGTCGCCGATCAAATGAAGATTGCCGATAATACCAACAACAGGGCGGGTCATTTAACTGTTTTCCTGACACTAATCAAAGCTGTTCACGGCCCTAGATACCGCAAGAATTCAACCCGGTCCAGCCTGTGCCCGACAAAAACTATCAACATTAGTTTTCAGGTCACGCTTCGGCGGTATATCCGGCGGCTTCGATCCCGGCGACGGCTGCCGCCGCGTCGTTTTCCGACGTGTCACCGCTGACCCCAACCGCACCTATGATCGCACCGTTTTTGTCGCGCACCAGCACACCACCCGGCACTGGCAGAACCTTGCCTTCAAACACGCCATTTATGGCGTTAAAGAAATAACCCTGCTCTTCGGCGCGCGTACGTTGCGCAGTGCCGCCCATGCCCAGCATCAGACAGCCATAGGCCTTGGCCTCGGTGATCTTGAAGCGACCGGCAGAGGCGTTATCTTCGCGCTCAAATGCTTTTGGGTGGCCACCCGCGTCCAAGACCAAAACTGCCAGTGGTTTCATTTCCGCAGCGCGGCCATGGGCCAGCGTTTTGCTAATGATTGCGCGGGCCTTGTTGCGTGAAATCTCAGCCATTCATCTGCTCCTTTAATTCCAGTCTGCGTCGATGCAGCACCGGTTCAGTATAGCCCGACGGCTGGGCAACACCATCAAAGACAAGATCACACGCCGCCTTGAAAGCCACACCATCATAATCCGGTGCCATCGGCCTGTAAGCCGCATCACCCGCATTCTGCTCATCAACCACAATCGCCATCCGGTGCATAACTTCAAGCACCAGCTTTTCCGAAACAACGCCGTGATGCAGCCAGTTCGCCATATGTTGCGATGAAATGCGACAGGTCGCGCGGTCTTCCATCAGACCAATATCATGAATGTCCGGCACTTTGGAACAACCAACGCCCTGATCCACCCAGCGCACCACATAACCAAGGATACCTTGTGCGTTATTTTCCAGCTCTGCGACAATCTCGGGCACCGACCAATTATGCCCCTCGGCCACGGGGATGCTCAGCAAATCGGCCAGTTCCGCACGTGCGCCGCTGCTCGCAATCTCGGCTTGCCGTGCCAGTACGTCGACCTTGTGGTAATGCGTTGCGTGCAAGGTAGCGGCCGTCGGGCTGGGTACCCAGGCGCAATTCGCCCCCGCCATCGGATGACCGATTTTGGCCACCAGCATATCGGCCATCAGGTCGGGCATGGCCCACATCCCCTTGCCGATTTGCGCCTTGCCAGCCAGCCCGCAAGCCAACCCAACGTCGACATTATTATCCTCGTAAGCCGCAATCCATGCGGTCGCTTTCATATCACCCTTGCGGATCATTGGCCCGGCTTCCATCGAGGTGTGAATTTCATCACCAGTGCGATCCAAAAAGCCAGTATTGATAAACGCGACACGATGCTTTGCGGCCCGAATACATTCACCGAGGTTCAGTGTCGTGCGCCGCTCTTCATCCATAATGCCAAGCTTTACGGTATATTGTGGCAAGCCCAGCAGCGTTTCCACCCGGCTGAAAACCCGATCTGCAAAAGCGACCTCATCCGGGCCGTGCATTTTGGGTTTAACGACGTAGACCGAGCCAGCGATCGAATTGCCACCCTCACGCGCCAGATCATGCATGGCACACAGCGTGGTCACCAGCGCGTCCATCAGGCCTTCACCAACCTCAAACCCATCCTTGTCAACCACGGCAGGGTTGGTCATCAGATGGCCAACATTGCGCACCAACATCAGGGACCGGCCCTTCAGGATTTGGCTGGCACCATTGGGGTCCGTATATGTCAGATCAGGTTCAAGTTTTCGCCGAAATGTCTTGCCACCTTTGCTGACATTTTCAACCAGATCACCTTTCATCAGACCCAGCCAGTTGGTGTAGGCCAATACCTTGTCTTCGGCATCAACCGCGGCAACGCTGTCTTCGCAATCCATGATCGCAGACAGCGCGCTTTCGATGCGCATGTCGGCAATACCTGCCGGATCGGTCTGGCCAATGGCGCTGCTGGCATCAACGATGATCCGAACGTGCAAGCCGTGGTTTTTCAGGATGACACCATCTGATGTGGTGCCTGCGAACTGCTCGGCCATCTGCAAATCACCGGCAATTGCATCAATATCGCGCAAGCCTGCCCACGGCCCGGATTTCAACGGGAAAGACTGATCCAGAAAATCCTTAGCCCAGGCCACAACCCGTGCCCCACGTGCCTCAGAATACCCACCCGCTGCGGGTAAATCGCCCAGCGCATCGGTGCCATAAAGCGCGTCATACAGCGATCCCCAACGGGCATTGGCGGCATTCAGGGCAAACCGTGCGTTCATCACCGGTACGACCAGTTGCGGGCCGGGGATCGTCGCGATTTCAGGGTCAATATTGGCCGTATCAACCGAAAATTCCGGCCCCTTTGGCACCAGATAACCGATGTCAGCCAGAAACGCCCGATAGGCCGCCGCGTCATGGGGCTGCCCCCGCCGCGCCTTGTGCCAATCGTCTATCTGCGTCTGCATCGTAGCGCGGATTTGCAAAAGCTCGCGGTTCTCAGGGCCGAAATCATGCACCAGATCGGCGAATCCTGACCAGAATACAGACGCCTCAACACCTGTGCCCGGCAAGGCTTTCTGTTCAATAAAATCAACCAGTTCCGGGGCAATCTTCAAGCCGGATTTCGTTACTTCTGTCGCCATAATATGCCTCGTGGTGCTGCGGTTTCCTGTCTGTAGCTTTTGTTTCCTATCGGAAACACCGTGCGTACACAACG
Source organism: Paracoccaceae bacterium (assembly GCA_021775315.1). Taxonomy (GTDB): domain Bacteria; phylum Pseudomonadota; class Alphaproteobacteria; order Rhodobacterales; family Rhodobacteraceae; genus UBA5972. The sequence goes on along the minus strand of JAJFIC010000066.1, from coordinate 14,022 downwards.
GTATTCCAAGAGATTTCTACATGCGCACAGAATTGCCGTTTCCGCCCTTGCCCCGCCGCCGCAGATGGCTAGGCTTGCCGCTGAATTTGCCTTGGACCTGATACGACATCAGCCGCCGGGACCCGCGCCAATAATGACGGAGAATGAAATGACAGCCGCCGCCACCATCCGCTTGGCCGACTACTCCCCGCCTGCATTCCTGATTGATGACGTCCACCTGACCTTTCGCCTGTCGCCAAACGCCACACGGGTGACATCGCGCATTCAGTTTCGCCGCAATCCCGATGCCGCAAGCGATGGCGATCTGGTGTTGAACGGTGAGCAATTGAAACTGCATTCCGCCAGCATCAATGACGTGCCCCTGATTGATAACGGTTATCACCTGACGCCTGATCTGCTGACCGTCAAAAGCGAAAACCTGCCGAACAGCTTCAACTTTGCGGCTGAGGTTGAAATTGACCCCGCCGCCAACAGTTCACTTAACGGGTTGTACATGTCCAAGGGCATGTATTGCACCCAATGCGAGGCCGAGGGGTTTCGCAAGATCACCTACTACCCTGACCGCCCGGACGTGATGGCAACCTTCACCGTCAGGATCGAAGGCAGCCCGGGCGTTTTGCTGTCAAATGGCAACCCGACCCAGCAAGGCACTGGCTGGTCCGAATGGCATGACCCGTGGCCAAAACCGGCCTATCTGTTTGCTTTGGTGGCCGGGGATCTGGTCAGCCACGGCGACAGTTTCACCACTGCGTCAGGTCGCAAGGTCGACCTGAAAGTCTGGGTGCGCCCCGGCGATGAAGACAAATGCGGCTACGCCATGGACAGCCTGAAACGCTCCATGCGGTGGGATGAAACCGAATATGGCCGCGAATACGACCTTGATTTGTTCCAGATCGTGGCCGTGGATGATTTCAACATGGGGGCAATGGAAAACAAAGGGCTGAACATCTTCAACTCAAAATACGTTCTGGCCAGCCCTGAAACCGCGACTGATCGTGATTTTGAGCTGATCGAGGGCATCATCGCGCATGAATATTTCCACAACTGGACCGGCAACCGCATCACCTGCCGTGACTGGTTCCAGCTGTCGCTGAAAGAAGGGCTGACCGTCTTTCGCGACCAGATATTTTCAGGCGATCAACGCAGCCACGCCGTAAAACGCATCACCGAGGTCCAGCAATTGCGCGCGCGCCAGTTCCGCGAAGATGCAGGCCCGCTGGCACACCCGGTTCAACCGGCTGAGTACAAGGAAATCAACAACTTCTACACCGCAACCATTTACGAAAAAGGCGCCGAGGTGATCGGTATGTTGCGCGCTTTGGTCGGGCCGGAACAGTATCGAAAAGCGCTTGATCTGTATTTTGATCGCCACGACGGGCAGGCCTGCACCATTGACGATTGGCTAAAGGTGTTCACCGACAGCACGGGGCGCGACCTGACGCAGTTCCGGCTTTGGTACAGTCAGGCAGGCACGCCGCGCCTGTCGGTTGCCGAGGAGTGGCAGGACGGCACGTTCACCCTGACATTCCGTCAGGAAGTCCCCGACACCCCCGGCCAGCAAGACAAGTCCCCAATGGTCATCCCGATTGCGCTTGGGCTATTGAACCCGAATGGCGATGAAATTCTGCCGACTGAAATTTTGGAAATGACCGAGCGGACCCAAAGCTTTCACTTCAGCGACCTGCCTGCCCGACCCGTGGCGTCGATCCTGCGTGGGTTTTCCGCACCTGTCATCCTTGCGCGCGATCAATCCGCAGACGCGCTTGGATTTCAGCTCGCCCATGACACAGACCCGTTCAACAAGTGGGAGGCCGGCAACACACTTGCCACCGACATCCTGACCAACATGGTCACAAGCGGCAAAAAGCCCGGTTCGCAACTGCCGCAAGCGCTGAAAACCGTCGCACTTGACGAAAATCTCGACCCGGCCTTTCGCGCGCTGACGCTGGCGCTGCCGACGGAAGATGAAATCGCACAAGCCGTGTTCCAAACCGGCAGCCCGGTTGACCCTGTGGCAATCCACGCGGCCCGAGGCAAGCTGAACCATGCTATTGCTGAAAATATGGGCGATGATTTGCCGCGTCTTTACAACGACATGGCGGTTGATGGCGCCTACACCCCCGACGCGGGACCTGCGGGCAAACGCGCACTGCGCTCCGCAGCACTAACACTGCTAACGCTGGTTGATGACGGCGCTGCGGCGCGGGCGCAATTCGCCTCAGCCAATAATATGACCGAACAACTTGCCGCACTTTCCTGCCTGATGCGCGCCGGAAAGGCCCAAACCCAAACAGCAGAGTTCTACCAACAATGGCAGGCCAACCCGCTGGTGATCGACAAATGGTTCACCCTACAGGCCAGCCTTGCCCAGCCAACAGATGCCGTCGCCACCGCCCGTGCCTTATCTGAACACGCCGATTTCGACTGGAAAAACCCCAACCGTTTCCGCGCCCTGATCGCAGGTTTCGCGATGATGAACCCGGCAGGGTTTCACGCGGCATCTGGCGCAGGTTATGTCTTTTTCACGGATTGGTTGCTGCGTCTTGATCCTTTGAACCCGCAAACCACAGCCCGCATGTCCTCGGCCTTTGACACATGGCGACGGTTCGACACGGACCGACAAGCCCTGATGCAAGCGCAACTTGAACGTATAATCGCAACCAAGGGCCTATCCACTGACACCGCAGAAATGGTCGAACGAATCCTGAAAGCATAGTCGCCGGTTTCCTGATTGCGACGGAATTTTTCCGGGGCAAGTCTGAAACAGAACAGAAAACCGGCACGCAGGTCGCAACATCTGGAAAAACCCAGATCGAAGATGCGCCATGCGACACGCCAGCCCCCTGTCTACACTTCTGACCGCTCTCGCCGGTCTGTACGCTGCTGAAAACCGCGCAGGCGGCGATCAGGCTGGCCGTGCTTTGTTGCAGGCTGCGGCCCGTACCAAGGGGTTGCAAAAAGCCCAACCCGGCCCGCTTGATGCGCAACTGCACGCGCTATTGGAAAACGACCCACATCCATTATCGTCGCTGATCCGCGCTGCTGCACCCTGGTTGGTGTGGCAATTCAGCGACCTTGGCGGGCGTATCCGCGACAGCATTGCCAGCGGCATGATGCAGACGGAATTGGTCGGCCCCGACGGCCTGATTTTTGATCCCGCTTTGCGCGTTGGCCTGTGGGTTCAGGCCCCACAACTTGACTATCCCACCCGCGTACACGCCGCCGAGGAAACTTTTGTCATCCTTAGCGGCAGCGCTTTCTGGCGCGCCGCAGACGGCCCTGAAACCGAAAGAAATGTGGGCGAAATGATCCACCATCCTTCAATGACCTCACATTCCGACCGTACCTCAGAAAACGCACTTTTGGCCGCATGGCGTTGGTCAGGTGATATTGCGATTGAGCAGTACACGCTTAAGGGTTAACGTTACGGGATTCGAGCCCCTGTGGCTTTGATTGTGAATTCTGTGGGGGCAGAAATGCGAACGCCCAAAACTGTTCTGATTACCGGCGCAAGTGCCGGCATCGGCGCGGCAACAGCCGTGGCTGCTGCCGAGGCAGGCTATGACGTGGCGATCGGCTATAATTCTGACCTTGCGGGTGCCGAAAAAACCGCGGCTGACGTGCGCGCCTTGGGCCGCAAAGCCGTTGTTATTCAGGCCGATGTGGCAAACCCGCTTGACGTTGAACACATGTTTGACCGGTTTGATGAAGAGTTTGAAGAGCTTGGCGCGCTGGTCAATAATGCAGGCATCGTTGACGATCCCGAACGGGTCGAGGACATGTCGCATTCCCGCCTGCGCCGGATGTTTGACGTAAATACCATCGGCCCATTTTTATGCTCCAAACAAGCGGCCATGCGCATGGCTGATCGGTTTGGCGGCGCCGGCGGCGTCATTGTTAATGTTTCATCAGTCGCCGCCAGACTAGGTTCAGCCGGGCAATATGTGGATTATGCCGCCTCCAAAGGCGCGGTTGACGTGCTGACCAAGGGCATGGGCGACGAAATGGCCGCAGAAAACGTGCGCGTTGTGGGCGTGCGTCCTGGCGTTATCGAAACGGAAATTCATGCCAAAGGCGGCCAGCCAAACCGGGTCGAGGCCTTGTCAAACCAACTGCCATTAAAACGCGCCGGAACCCCGCAAGAAGTTGCCGATACCATCCTTTACCTAATGTCCGACAAAGCGTCCTATATCACCTCGACCTCGGTGGATATCGGCGGCGGGCGCTGAACCGGGCCACGCCTTGCCCTTCATTGTTCCTCAAATACTCTCGCGCGAAGCGCACCGCGCCAAAGGTGCGGCCCGGCCCAACCAAAACAGATCGAAGATCGCCTTTGGGCGGGAGCGCCCCTTGCCCCTTGCCCCGACCTGACTTAAAACGCGGGCAACCTGAACAAACGGATCATACCGATGCTTGACGTCACATTTGCTGCCCCGAAACCCAAAACCATTGCCGGTGCCAAAGGCGATTGGGAACTCGTTATCGGGCTCGAAGTCCACGCACAGGTCGCCAGCAACGCCAAATTGTTTTCCGGTGCCTCTACCAAATTCGGCGCCGAACCAAATTCCAACGTCGCCTTCGTTGACGCGGCTATGCCCGGCATGTTGCCCACAATCAACGAATTCTGCGTTGAACAGGCGGTGCGCACCGGGCTTGGCCTTAAGGCAGACATCAATCTGTTCAGCCAGTTTGACCGCAAGAACTATTTCTACCCCGACCTGCCACAGGGCTATCAGATCAGCCAGCTTTACCATCCCATCGTTGGCGAGGGCGAAGTGCTGGTCGAAATGGGCAATGGCACCGCGCGGCTTGTCCGGGTGGAACGCATCCACCTTGAACAGGACGCCGGTAAATCCGTGCATGACATGGACCCAAACATGTCCTTTGTCGATCTTAACCGCACGGGCGTCGCCCTGATGGAAATCGTCAGCCGCCCTGACATCCGCGGCCCGGAAGAGGCCGCCGCCTATGTGGTCAAGCTGCGCCAGATCCTGCGCTATCTCGGCACCTGCGATGGCAATATGCAAAACGGCAATATGCGCGCCGATGTGAATGTGTCGGTCTGCAAGCCGGGGGACTACGAAAAATTCCGCGAAACCGACGATTTCGGGGTACTTGGCACCCGTTGTGAAATCAAGAACATGAATTCCATGCGCTTTATCCAAGCCGCGATCGAATATGAATCCCGGCGTCAGATTGCCATTCTGGAAGACGGCGGCAGCATCGTTCAGGAAACCCGGCTTTATGATCCTGATAAAAACGAAACCCGCTCCATGCGGTCAAAAGAAGAGGCGCATGATTATCGTTATTTCCCTTGCCCGGACTTGCTGCCGCTGACCATTAAACAGGATTGGGTCGACGGCATCCAAGCGGGCCTTCCCGAACTGCCAGACGCCAAAAAGGCGCGCTTTGTCGCTGATTACGGCATGACGGAATATGACGCGGACGTTTTGACCGCAGAACTTGCCAACGCGCATTTCTTTGAAGAAGTGGCGCAGGGCCGCGACGGAAAACAGGCTGCCAATTGGGTTATCAACGAATTGTTCGGTCGCCTGAAAAAAGAAGATCACACCATTTCTGATAGTCCGGTATCGGCGTCCCAGCTTGGCGGCGTAATTGATCTGATCGCCAAGGGTGACATTTCAGGCAAGATCGCCAAGGACGTGTTTGAAATCCTGTATACCGAAGGCGGTGATCCGGCCCAGATCGTCGAATCGCGCGGCATGAAACAGGTCACCGATATGGGCGCAATCGAAGCCGCCGTTGACAAAATCATCGCAGACAACCCTGCGCAAGTTGACAAGGCTCGGGCCAACCCAAAACTGGCGGGCTGGTTCGTTGGTCAGGTGATGAAGGCCACCGGCGGCAAGGCCAATCCGAAAGCGGTGAACGAACTGGTGGCCAAAAAGCTGGCCAGCTAACCCCACAACATCTTGAAATCACACTCTACCTGCTTGTTTATCAGGTTAGTGGCTGCCGAAATTTCGTCATCACCAAAGCGTGAGACTCAGCACTTCACTCCTTTGAATGCTGTGGGCAACGGCCCATTTCTTTGCCCTTGCCGCAAAGATGCGCGTTTAAACATCTCTACATTTTCAACCTCAAGGTGCAACAAACACAGTATATAGTCAAACTGTGGATAACTCCCCCTAAAAGTAGAAAATCCTAATAAACAGTTACAAATGATTGTTTCCAAAAAAGGGTGTTAAATTTTTACTCAATTTATCATGTACTTATCCCCGGTGGACAGAGAATTCTTGGGGGCAAGAATATGGGGAAGTGTCGGGATATGACCCGTTACGAATATAAAGTCGTTGCCGCGCCCAAGCGGACGAAATCCTTTAAAGGGGTGCGTAGTCACGAGGATCTTTTTGCCTCGGTGCTGGCAGAAGTCATGAATGAAATGGCCGCCTCGCAATGGGAATATCTGCGCGCCGAAAGCCTGCCCTGCGAGGAAAAAACCGGGCTGACCAGCCGGGTCGAATCCTTTCAATCCGTGCTGGTATTTCGCCGTCAGATCGTTGCCGACCAGAAATTCTTTGAGACCCCGCCAACCCGCCAGATCGAGTTGCACGAAATCAAAGAAGATAAAACCGAACATGAGGTCGTGTTCAAAACCGCAGCCAACGTCACCGCGATCAATCCCGACATGCAGGAAAGCGTTGAACCAGCTACCCAATCAGGTGTTTTGGGAATTTTGCGCAACCGCAAAGCGCGCCTGAGTCTCGAAGAAAATCAGGACTACCCTGAACATATGAAGCTCGCAGGCGAATAAACCCGCCCGCGCACCCTCAGCCCGAAATATCCAAAGACAACGCGTGGATGCGCCCGACCAGTTCGGGCGTCAGGGCGCTGTGAACCGCCCGATGCCGCGCAACCCGGTTCATCGGCCCAAACGCTTCGGCCCGTATGACGACGTTAAAATGGGTCTCACCACCTTCGCGCCAACCGCCGTGACCGCGATGACTTTCGCTGTCATCCACCACTTCCAGATGCTCCGGCGAAAATGCCGCTGTCAATTTTTCCGTAATCTGGTCAGAAATTCGCATTTTTTTGCATAACCTTTTCGTTTCGCCCTTGGCGTTGCCTAGCAAAACACTAGACTGTGTGATCCGAGTCGAAAAGCAAAAGGATTGATAACGGAATGACTGGTCGATCGCCGTTTAGTTTTGATATTTCTGTCGGTGCCGACAAAAAACGCCGCTCGCGTGGGCGTCGTGGCATGTCAGGTGCGTTTGAAACCTCGTCGCGGGTATGCGAATTTGAGGGATGCGAACAGCCGGGCAAATACCGCGCGCCGAAGCACCCTGACAACCTGGAAGATTTCTATTGGTACTGTCTTGACCATGTGCGGGCGTATAATCTGAAATGGAACTTTTTTGAGAACCATTCAGAGGCCGAACTGGAAGAACAATTCGCCGCCGACAAAGTTTGGGAACGCCCGACAAAGCCGTTCGGCAAAAACGGTGAATCAAACCAAGGGGCCACAAACGAGGCCAAGGCCTGGGCTCGGCTTGGCATTGATGACCCGATGGAAGTGTTGGGGGAAAACGCCACGCAAAATCCGGGATCGGGCCGCGGTCAGGTCATGGCACGTCGCCTGCCCCCGAATGAGCGCCGCGCGCTGAATGTTCTGGATGCCAAAGACCATTGGACAAAACCGGAAATCCGCAAAGCCTATAAATCTTTGGTCAAAGATTTGCACCCTGATCTGAACGGCGGCAACCGGGATGACGAGGACCGCCTGCAAGAGGTTGTCTGGGCCTGGGATCAGATCAAGGACAGTCGTTCGTTCAAAGGTTAATATCGGGCTTAAGGGCCTTGGCTGCGGTAATTTTTTGACCGAATTGCATCAATTCAACACGGGGTCATGGCGCCGGAATGTGAACCCCGCCCGGCCCCCTTGCGCATCCGTGCAATTTGCGCCACTAAACTCTGGCTGGAAACGGCCCTTTAGGGCCGAATGGAAAAATGGAACACAAGATGGCGGACGGCAAAATGGAAATGAACGAGCCCAACAAACGGTTTTCGGTCCGTGATCTTTTCGGATTCGAAACCGATATGGAGGTTTATGGCTTTGCCGAACGTGGCGACCGCGTGCCCGAGATCGACCCGACCTATAAGTTCGACCCAGACACCACCATGGCGATTCTGGCCGGGTTTTCCCATAACCGCCGGGTTATGATCCAGGGCTATCACGGCACAGGTAAATCGACCCATATTGAACAGGTCGCGGCCCATCTGAACTGGCCCTGCGTTCGCGTCAATCTGGACAGCCATATCAGCCGGATCGACCTGATCGGCAAAGATGCGATCAAACTAAAAGACGGCAAACAAGTCACCGAATTCCACGAGGGCATCCTGCCATGGGCCCTGCGCTACCCGGTTGCGATCGTGTTTGACGAATATGATGCCGGCCGTGCTGATGTGATGTTCGTTATCCAGCGTGTGCTGGAACATGACGGCAAACTGACCCTGATGGACCAGAACGAAATTATCACACCGCATCCGTCTTTCCGCCTGTTCGCCACGGCCAACACGGTTGGTCTGGGCGACACCACTGGCCTTTACCACGGCACCCAGCAGATCAATCAGGCCCAGATGGACCGTTGGTCAATGGTGGCCACGCTGAATTATCTGAGCCACGACGCTGAAACCCAGATCGTGCTAAGCAAAAACCCGCATTTCAACACCGAAAAGGGCCGCAAACAGATCAGCCAGATGGTCACCGTTGCCGATCTGTCGCGCACGTCGTTCATGAACGGCGACATCTCAACCGTTATGAGCCCGCGAACCGTGATCAACTGGGCCCAGAACGCCGAGATTTTCAAAAACGTTGGCTTTGCCTTCCGCCTGACCTTCCTCAACAAATGCGACGAACTGGAGCGCCAGACAGTGGCCGAGTTCTATCAGCGCTGCTTTGACGAGGAACTGCCGGAAAGTGCGGCGAGTGTGAGCCTTGGCTAATGGCCAATAAATCCGACAACCCCGCCGACCCGTTCAAAAAGGCCCTCGCCGAGGCCACCAAAGCCATGGCGAACGATCCTGAATTGAACGTTGCGTTCTCGGTCGACCCTCCGGGAATGGCCGATGACACTGTGCGCCTGCCGCAAGTCACCCGGCGGATGACACGTGACGAGGTGATGTTGGCGCGCGGCACTGCTGATGCATTCGCGCTGCGCCTGCGTTTTCACAACGAGGCCACCCACCGCAAATACACCCCCCAAGGCCAGATGGCCCGCGATCTTTATGAGGCGATGGAAACCGCCCGCTGCGAGGCCATGGGCACCCGGGTGATGCCCGGCACCGCAGGCAATATCGACGCCAAGATTGCAGACGAAGCCGACCGTCAGGGATATGCCGACATTAAAGAAGCCGCACAGGCCCCGCTGGCCACCGCCGCCGGATACCTCGTGCGTCACCTTGCCACCGGTCGCGACCTGCCCAAGGGTGCTGACAACGTCATGAACCTGTGGCGTGATTTCATGCAGGATCAGGCCGGCACCACCATGGAAAACATCAATGATGTGCTTTCCAACCAGATCGAATTTTCCCGCCTTGCCCGCCAGATCATCGACGATCTGGGCTATGGCGATCAGCTTGGCGAAGACCCCGACCAGCAAGATCAGGATCAGGAAGACGACGCCGAGGACGACAGCGAAGAACAGGAAGAACCCGACAGCGATGGCGGTGACGATCAGGACCAGTCCGATGACATGGACGAAAACCCTGACGACCAGTCCACCGAAACCGACGAAACCCAATCACAAGTCTCAATGGAAGACATGGACGATATGGACATGTCGGACGAGGCTGAAATGGCCGATGGCGAACCTCCGTTAGAACCCCCGCCACCGCCGCCGCATTCAGATGCCGATCCGAATTACAAAGTGTTCGCGACAGAATTTGACGAAGAAATCAAAGCCGAAGATCTGGCAGAACCCGCCGAACTTGAACGCCTGCGCGCCTATCTGGACCAGCAGCTTGAACCGCTGAAGGGCGCTGTTTCGCGTCTGGCCAACAAACTGCAACGCCGCCTACAGGCGCAACAGAACCGATCATGGCTGTTTGATCTGGAAGAAGGCATTCTGGATGCCGGTCGTCTGGCCCGTGTGGTCGCCAACCCGACGACGCCACTGTCGTTCAAGATGGAAAAAGACACCGATTTCAAAGACACAATCGTGACGATGCTTCTGGACAATTCCGGCTCGATGCGCGGTCGCCCGATCTCAATCGCGGCAATATGTGCTGATGTTCTGGCCCGAACGCTTGAACGCTGTCAGGTCAAGGTCGAAATCCTTGGTTTCACGACCCGCGCCTGGAAAGGCGGGCAAAGCCGCGAAAAATGGCTGGCAGATGGCCGCGCCCAAACACCGGGCCGCCTAAACGATCTGCGCCACATCATCTATAAAGGTGCCGACGCGCCGTGGCGACGCACCCGGCCAAACCTTGGCCTGATGATGAAAGAGGGCCTGCTGAAGGAAAACATCGACGGCGAGGCGCTGGAATGGGCCCATCGGCGCATGTGCAACCGCCCTGAGGCGCGCCGCATTCTGATGGTCATTTCTGATGGCGCGCCGGTTGATGACAGCACGCTTAGCGTCAATTCCGCCTCGTATCTGGAAAAACACCTGCGCGACGTGATCGCCATGGTCGAAAAACGCAAAGCCGTCGAATTAATCGCCATCGGCATCGGCCACGACGTGACGCGCTATTATGAACGCGCCGTGACCATCACGGATGTCGATCAATTGGCGGGCGCCATTACCGAACAATTGGCCGCATTGTTTGACCCCGACCCACGCGCCCGCGCACGTCTGTTGGGCATCGAACGCGTCAAACGCACAGGCTAATCTGCCGTTTCATCGTTGGAAAAATACTCCCGGGGGGGTGCAATTGTCTAAAGGACAATTCACCGGGGGCAGCGCCCCCCGCCGACGCGCCGTTCAGGCGTCGTCGGCCCGGTCCGCGTCGCGCACAAAACTTCACCCAACCACCGCGTAGCAGTTGAACCCACCGCCAAATTCCGCAATGCTTTGTGGCCGGGCAAATCAGGACAAACCGAAAATGCTGCAATCTTTCAATGCCACGACCCATCCTTCCGACGGCCCACCACGACTTGCGCGCTTGCGCGATGTGTTGCGCAAAGAAGGGCTGTCGGGCTTTTTAGTCCCGCGCGCAGATGCCCATCAGGGTGAAAACGTGCCTGCGCGCGATGAACGATTGGCATGGCTGACGGGGTTCACAGGTTCCGCCGGTTTTTGCGCCGCCTTGATTGATCAGGCCGGGGTTTTCATTGACGGGCGCTACACGCTTCAGGTCCGCGACCAGATTGATCTTTCGCATTTCACCCCGGTGCCCTGGCCGTCAACCGATCTTGGCGCATGGCTGAAACAAGCGCTACCAAATGGTGGCATCATCGGGATTGATCCCTGGCTGCACGGCAAAGAGCAGATCGACAAGTTGACCCAAACGCTTGAGGGCACAGGCATCACATTGCGCCAATCCGACAATCTGGTGGATCGCATCTGGCCCGATCAGCCGCCTCCGCCAAGCGGTGCAATCCAACCGCATGCCCTTGAATTTTCGGGCGAACCCAGTGCCGCCAAACGCAAACGCATCGGGGCCGTGATCAACGCCAAAGGCCAGAGTGCTGCGGTTCTGACATTGCCCGACAGCATTGCCTGGCTGTTGAATATTCGTGGTTCAGACATCGAACGCACGCCAGTTGCGCTGGCTTTTGCGATTATCGACGCGGCGGGCAAGGTCGCGCTTTTCACCGATCCCGCCAAAGCCGATGCAGATGTGCACGGGTTTCTTGGCCCTGACATAACCATTCAGCCGCAGGATGAATTTGGCCTCGCACTTGCTGCCCTTTCAGGCCCGGTTGGCGTGGATAAAACCACCGCCCCGCTTTGGATCAGCGACCGCCTGAGCGCAGCTAAAATCGCAATCGACTATGCCGATGACCCCTGCGCGTTGCCCAAGGCCCGCAAAAACCCGGTGGAAATCGCTGGCACAAAGACGGCGCATCTGCGCGATGCTGTCGCCATGGCGGAACTTCTGGCATGGCTTGACGCCCAGGGCCCGGCACCAAACCTGACCGAGATTGACGTGGTGCGCAAACTTGAGGGTCTCAGGTCCAGCTCGAACTTACTGATCGATATCAGCTTTGAAACCATTTGCGGCACCGGCCCAAACGGTGCAATTAACCATTACCGGGTGACCGAAGACAGCAATCGGACCATCCAAACCGGCGATCTGCTGCTGGTGGATAGCGGCGGCCAATACCGTGACGGCACAACCGATATCACCCGCACAATCGCCATCGGACCCCCAACTGTTGAGCACCGCGCCTGTTTCACCCGGGTTCTGCAAGGCGTCATTGCTATATCGCTGGCACGCTGGCCAGTTGGCCTTGCCGGGCGCGACCTTGATCCGTTGGCGCGCCGCGCGCTTTGGGCGGCCGGGCAGGATTTTGACCACGGAACCGGTCATGGTGTCGGAGTGTTTCTGGGTGTTCATGAAGGCCCACAAAGGCTGTCGCGCATTTCAACCGTTCCGTTTGAGCCGGGCATGATCCTGTCAAATGAGCCGGGTTATTACCGCGAGGGCGAATTTGGTATTCGCATTGAAAACCTTGTGGTGGTGGAAAAGGCCCCTGATCTGCCAACCGGTGACCCCCGGGCCATGCTGCAATTTGAAACGATCACATTCGCGCCGATCGACCGAAACCTGATCGACACCGCCGCCCTAACCGCAGCTGAACGCGACTGGGTGAATGCCTATCATGCTGAAACTTATGCAAAAGTTGCCAAAAACTGCACATCCGAAACACGGAAATGGATGAAATCCGCCTGTGCGCCAATCTGACTCTGTCTTCTGCACCTTGTTTTGGTGTAAGACACATGTCTGACAAATTGGGGGGCGTTATGGCAGATCACATTAAAATTCGCAAAGCGACGGGAACATGGGTTGTGCGCGCGGGTGGTGCGGTTCTTGGCGAGACAGCCAATGCCCTAGAAATGAGCGAAGGCGACTACCCCGCCGTAATCTATTTCCCGCGTGACGATATTGGCATGGCTTTTTTGGAGCGCACCGAAAGTTCGACCAAATGCCCGCATAAAGGTCAGGCGAGCTATTACGCCATCCACGGCAAAAGCGGCGTGATCCCGGATGCGGCCTGGTCGTATGAAACACCGCTGACGACTGTCAACGCCATCGCCGGGCATCTGGCCTTTTACGGCGACAAAGTCACCGTCGAACAGCTTTAATGCAATTCCGCTAAGCGTTGCTGGCTTTAAGAATGTTCCTCTTTGGCGGTTTCCGCCAACGCGCGGTTATAAACCCGCAAGGCGTCGACCTGAAACAGGCTGCCCCATAATTCCGGTGGCGCGTCTTCGCCGCCAAGCGTGACGACGGGAATAAAGTCGTGATTTGCGGCTTCAAACATCGGCATCGCCTGTTCCAGCGTGGCGTTGCCATCCAGATAAATCCCGTGTTCGATCAGCTCCCAGCAATCCTCGTCTTTTGCGGCACCCGGATCACCCAGTGAACGCATGACACGTGCGACGCCAAAGGTCGCCAGCAGATAAGCTTGCGGCCCCGCCGCCAGATGCACATTGCGCCTTTCAAGTTGCGTCAGGAAGAACGAGCCGTCGACCAGACGACTGGCCAGCGCAGTTGACATCGACACCGCCACCATCACCGCCAACCCGGTTTGCCAGTCCCCGGTCAATTCAAACACGATCAGGGTGGTGGAAATCGGCGCGCCCAAAACAGCCGCTGCAACCGCGCCCATGCCTGCCAGCGCGTAAAGGGTTTCGGACCCTGAAACTTCCGGAAACAGCCCGGTCGCAGCCGTGCCAAACGCCAGACCTGTCAGCGCGCCCAGCATCAAAGACGGTGAAAACACGCCGCCGCCCATGCGACCGGCGAACGTGATCACAACAGCCACAACCTTGACGACGGCGAATATCACCGCGCCCCAAAACACCAGCTTGCCGGTCAGCGCAGAAGATG
>JAJFIC010000065.1 GCA_021775315.1 Paracoccaceae bacterium | reverse complement strand
TGCGCAGACCGGGAATAGGGCCGACCAGCGGGTTGCCGTCGGGGGCGAAGGTGAACGGGCCGTGGATGACGTTTTTGACACCAGCGCGTTCCAAAATCGGATAACGGCGATAGGCAAATTCAATCGAGGCTTCGATTTTATCAAGATTATCAGGCAGCAATTCATGGCCAAAATCATCCGGCGTGCCGTCGATTGCCCAAGGTTTGCAGGGTTGTTCATAAAACCCGATGCACAGGCCGCGACCTTCCTGGCGCAGATAGCTTTCACCACCGGGATCCATCACATGCGGGTGTTCGACATCGCGGTTGTAGATTTCCGGCAGGTCTTCGGTGACGATATATTGGTGCTCCATCGGGTGTAGCGGCAGGTAGACCCCGGCCAACGCGCCCACCTCGCGCGCCCATAGGCCACCGGCGTTGACCACGTGTTCCGTATGGATTGTGCCCAGTTTTGTCACCACATCCCATGTGCCATCCGGGCGCTGGTTGGTTTCAATCACCGGGTTGTGCAGCACGATTTCAGCGCCAGCCATGCGCGCCGCCTTGGCATAGGCATGGGTGGTGCCGCTGGGATCCAGGTGGCCGTCAAGCGGGTCATAAAGGCCGCCAACGATGCCGTCGATATTGGTGATCGGCGCCAGTTTCAGGATTTCCTCTGGGGTGACCAGTTCGGTTTCCAGCCCCATGAAACGGTGCTTGGCGCGTTCAGCCTTGAACATATCCAATCGCTCGGGCGTGTCGGCCAGTGTCACACCGCCGACGTGATGCAAGCCACAGGACATGCCGGTGATTTCCTCAAGCTCTTTATAAAGCCGGATCGTATAGCCTTGCAAAGCGGCCATATTGGTATCGCCATTGAGCGTGTGAAACCCACCCGCCGCGTGCCAGGTTGAGCCTGAGGTCAGTTCAGAACGTTCGACCAGCATCACATCAGACCAGCCAAGCTTGGTCAGGTGATACAGAACCGAGGCCCCGACGACGCCGCCGCCTATAACGACCACTCTGGTTGAAGTTTTCATATGTTTGGCCCCCTTGACAACTTTGTATATTCATGGCGGCGACACGCGCCAAGAGCAAGTCAGGAAACGACATTGCGCGCTGTTAGGCTTCGGTTTTCCGCCTTCGCCTTTCACCTGATCATTTTAAGGTACTGTCAAGAAACACACGGGTTATTTCAATACTGTCAGCATGGGCCTGCGCGTTATAATCATGGCTCTGATAAGCAAAGGGTTCAGACCAACCGGCGGCATGCAATCCAGTATCCTTGGCATAATCTGTGCTGTCAAAAAAATGCCCGGCTTCGGCATAAACTTGCAGGTTAATGGCATCTGCTATGGTGTTTTCGGCGGCCATTTTCTGACACGATGATAGTGAAACCAATTGGTCTTGTTCACCGAAAAACACCAGGATCGGCTTGGTGTATTGGTGATCAAATTCGCAGGTTGGATAAAAGGTCACCGCTGCTTTGAAATCAACGGTTTCGGGGCGTCGTTTGTTGGTTTCACGCAGGGCCGGAAAAACAAAACTCGCCCCCATCGACCAACCTAAGATGCCGATTTTGGCGGGATCGACATCGCTGTGCTGACTTAGATAATCATAGGCGGCGAACGCGTCGACGGACATATCCACAGCCGCTGAATCTTGTTTGCTCGTGCCACCGCGCGCGCCGAAACTGTCGACCAGCAAGGTCGCATATCCCCAATCGGTCAATAAATTTGCCCAAGCCACATGCGACGCTAGTTGCCCACCACCGCTGACCAGCAGCACAATTGCAGGAAATGGTCCGGAGCCTTCTGGCTTGGTAAATTCGGCCGCAAAGGCCATCCCCGGTGTCGGTTCAAGCGTGATGCCTTTGGCGGCGGCGCGTTTCACTTTGAAGGGTGTTGGCTGAATATCAGCGGCTGAAAATTGAACGGTTTCAGCCGCCAAGGTCGCCATCGTCAACGCCGAAATCGCGACAGCAAAAACAAAGGCAAGGCCGTAAAAGGCAGTATTTTTCATGATAATTCCCCGATTGTATCACACGCAAAAGCGCCGTCTCAAAAGACAGATCGCGCTTTCGCACCTATGCGAGCATAGGAAGTGAATGAAATCAGGTCAAATTGCGCCTATTTCTCGGGTATCAACCCGCGCGGACTGAACCTGAGCACCAGCAGCAATATAACCCCCATTGTCAGCAAGCGCATATGGGCGGCTGACTCCAACAGGTGGTCGCGCATCCAGTTGCCCTCGGACATGCCTGACGTGATGACCCCCATCAGCCATTGGCCAATCGGTTCAACCTCGATCCACAGGAACCAGATCAAAAACCCACCCAGAACCGAGCCCCAGTTATTACCGGACCCTCCGACAATCACCATCACCCAGATCAGAAAGGTAAACCGCAAAGGCTGATAAGCCCCCGGCGTGAACAAGCCGTCAAGTGAGGTGATCATCGCACCGGCAATGCCGCAAACAGCAGAGCCGATGATAAACACCTGCAAATGCCGCTTGGTGACATCCTTGCCCATCGCTTCGGCCGCTTCTTCGTTGTCACGAATGGCGCGCATCATGCGGCCCCAAGGTGAACTTAGCGCCTTTTCCGACATCCACAGAACGATGCCCAGAACAATGGTAAACAGTACGGCATAAGACAATTTGACATAAAGCGACGATGCGTCAATCGCGCTGAGGCCCAGCCATTCAGCGTTGGCAATAAAGGTCTGGCTGGCTTGCAGATCAACCTCGTAAGCCACCGGTCGGGGAATGCCGTTCACGTTCTTAACGCCGCGCGTCAACCAATCTTCGTTCTTGGTGATGGCGATGATAATCTCAGCAATGCCAAGCGTTGCAATCGCCAGATAATCTGCCCGCAGACCCAGCGCAATCTTGCCAATCACCCAAGCGGCCCCAGCGGCAAACAAGCCACCCATCGCCCAGGCAAACAAGATCGGCAAGCCCAACCCGCCAAGATAGCCTTCGCCAGCGGGATTAACCTTTTCAATCGCGGAAACGGCGGGATCAAACACGGCCCGGTAAACGATAAAGCCACCGACCAATAGGGCTGCCAGCGCCAGCGTGCGATACCAACCCGGCGCCATGCGTTTGTATAATTGCACGGCTGCAACGATGGTGGTCACAGCGATCACCAGTGCCAGAATAACGCCGCTACCACCGACCTGCCACGCCTCTTTCACCGGCGGCATCGAGGTGACAATTGCTGCCACGCCACCCAGGGCCACAAAACCCATGGTGCCCACCGAAAACAACCCGGCATAGCCCCATTGAA
>JAJFIC010000064.1 GCA_021775315.1 Paracoccaceae bacterium | reverse complement strand
GTTACCGCGCCTTTGCCATCAACCACACGGTGGTCATAGGACAGCGCCAGATACATCATCGGGCGGATCACGATCTCGCCGTTCACAACCATTGGGCGGTCCTGAATTTTGTGCATGCCAAGGATACCCGATTGCGGTGGGTTCAGGATCGGTGAGGACATCAACGAGCCGTAAACACCGCCGTTGGAGATCGTGAACGTGCCACCCTGCATATCAGCCATCGACAATTTTCCGTCGCGGGCGCGCAGGCCAAGTTCGGCGATTTTCTTTTCGATATTGGCGAATGACATCTGATCGGCATTGCGCACAACCGGCACAACCAGACCGTTTGGCGTGCCAACTGCCACGCCCATATGGACGAAGTTTTTGTAAACCACATCAGTGCCGTCGATTTCGGCGTTGACGTCCGGCACCTCTTTCAAGGCGTGATTGCAGGCTTTGACAAAGAACGACATAAAGCCAAGCTTGACGCCGTGCTTTTTCAAAAACAGGTCTTTGTATTCATTGCGCAGTTCCATGACGCCGGTCATGTCCACCTCGTTATAGGTGGTCAGCATGGCGGCGGTGTTCTGGCTGTCTTTCAGGCGGCGCGCAATGGTTTGGCGCAGGCGGGTCATCTTAACCCGCTCTTCGCGTTCTGCATCATCGACCGCCACAGGTCCGCGTGGGGCCGCCGGGGCCGGGGCCTCGGTCGCTGAGGGCGGGGTCAGTGCACTGGCGGCGACGGCCTTTTCGACGTCTTCTTTCATGATCCGACCATCGCGGCCTGTGCCACTGATCTGGTCAGACGAAACACCTTGTTCGGCCATCAGCTTTTTGGCGGAAGGTGCGTTTTCAACGTCCTTGGTCGCGACGGGTTCAGCAGCGGCCGGGGCCGGAGTAGCGGCGCCGGCTGGCGCAGATGCAGCAACAGCGCCTTCGTTGATGGTGGCGAGCAAAGCGTCAACGCCAACGGTGTCGCCTTCGGCGGCAACGATTTCGCCAAAGGTTCCTGCGACAGGTGATGGCACCTCGACGGTGACTTTGTCGGTTTCCAGTTCGCACAGCATTTCGTCAACGGCGACGGGATCACCGGGTTTCTTGAACCAAGTGGCGATGGTGGCCTCGGTGACGCTTTCGCCGAGTGTTGGCACGCGGATTTCTGTGGACATCGGGGTTACTCCGTTTCAAGGCCAAGCGCGTCATTCACGAGCGCCTGTTGCTGTAGTTTATGTTGCGAGGCAAGGCCGGTGGCAGGGGATGCCGCGGCTGGTCGACCGTTATAGGTCGGGCGTTTGGTTTTGGCGTCGATACGGCCCAGAATCCATTCGATATTGGGTTCGATAAAGGTCCAGGCGCCTTGGTTTTTGGGTTCTTCCTGGCACCAGACCACCTCGGCCTGACGAAAGCGTGTCAGCTCTTTGGACATGGACATCGCGGGGAACGGATAGAATTGTTCAAGGCGCAGAATATAAACGTCGTCCAGACCCGCAGCATCGCGGGCTTCCAGCAGGTCGTAATAGACCTTGCCGGAACACAGAACGACACGACGGATATCTTCGTCGGTTTTCAGCACCGTGTCGGAATTGCCTTTTTGGGCATCATCCCAAAGCACGCGGTGAAAGGACGAACCGGTGGCCAGATCTTCGATATTGCTGACGGCCATTTTGTGGCGCAGTAGCGACTTCGGCGTCATCATGATCAGCGGTTTGCGAAAGCTGCGATGCAATTGGCGGCGCAGGATGTGGAAATAGTTGGACGGCGTGGTGCAGTTGGCGACGATCCAATTATCCTCGGCTGAGTTTTGCAAAAAGCGTTCAAGGCGGGCACTGGAATGTTCCGGCCCCTGGCCTTCAAAACCATGCGGCAACAGCATCACAAGGCCTGACATCCGCAGCCATTTGCGTTCGCCGGAGCTGACGAACTGGTCGATCATGATTTGCGCGCCATTGGCGAAATCGCCGAACTGCGCTTCCCACAGGGTCAGGGCGTTTGGCTCGGCAAGGCTGTAGCCATATTCAAAGCCAAGAACGGCATATTCCGACAACATGCTGTCGATAACCTCGTAACCGGCTTGCCCTTCCTTGATGTGATTGAGTGGTAGATAGCGACGCTCGGTTTCCTGATCTATGATGCCGGAATGGCGTTGGCTGAACGTGCCGCGCGTGCTGTCCTGACCGGAAAGACGTACGGGAAACCCTTCCAGCAGAAGCGAGCCAAAGGCCATCGCCTCGGCTGTGGCCCAGTCGATGCCTTTGCCGGTGTCCAGCATTTCACGTTTGGAATCCAGCAGCCGGGTGATGGTGCGGTGGATGTTGTAATCTTCGGGCACGGTGGTCAGGGCGGTGCCGACCTCTTGCAGGCGTGCAGGGTCAACGGCGGTTTGGCCGCGCTGATATTCGCCCGCTTGCCGGTCCAGATGCGACCAGCGACCATCCAGCCAGTCGGCCTTGTTGGGGCGGTATTCCTTACCGGCCTCAAATTCTTCGTTCAGATGAGCCTGAAACGCGGCCTTCATATCCTCGATCTCGCCTTCGGGGATCAGGCCGTCAGCCACCAGACGTTCGGTGTAAAGCTGGAGCGTGGATTTCTGGGTTTTGATTTTTTTGTACATCAGGGGATTTGTGAACATCGGTTCATCCCCCTCATTGTGGCCAAATCGGCGGTAGCAGAAAATATCAAGCACCACGTCTTTGTGGAATTTTTGGCGGAATTCAGTTGCAACCTTGGCGGCGTGTACCACAGCCTCGGGATCGTCGCCGTTGACGTGGAAAATCGGCGCTTCGACCATCAGGGCGATGTCTGTCGGATAAGGCGACGAGCGGGAAAAATGCGGCGCGGTCGTGAAACCGATCTGGTTATTGACCACGATATGCATCGTGCCGCCGGTTTTATGGCCAACAAGACCCGACAGGCCGAAACATTCCGCAATCACGCCTTGCCCTGCAAAGGCCGCATCGCCGTGCAGCAGCACCGGCAGAACCTTTGACCGTTCCTTGTCGTTTCGCTGGAACTGTTTGGCGCGCGCCTTGCCCAGCACGACGGGGTTCACGGCCTCTAGGTGGCTGGGATTGGCGGTCAGGGACAGGTGCACCTTGTTGTCGTCAAATGCCCGGTCGGACGAGGCGCCCAGATGGTATTTCACATCACCCGAGCCTTCGACATCCGTGGGCTTAAAACTACCACCCTGAAATTCATTAAAGATGGCCCGGTAAGGTTTTTCCATCACATTGGCCAGAACCGACAAGCGGCCCCTGTGCGGCATGCCGATGATGATTTCCTCGATCCCAAGCGCGCCACCGCGTTTGATGATCTGCTCCATCGCCGGGATCAATGCCTCGCCACCATCAAGGCCAAACCGTTTGGTGCCCATATATTTGACGTGCAAGAATTTCTCAAAGCCCTCGGCCTCGACCAGTTTGTTCAGGATGGCCTTGCGACCGGCGCGGGTGAACTGGATTTCTTTGCCGTAACCTTCGATCCGTTCCTTAAGCCAACCGGCCTGTTCACCGTCCGAGATGTGCATGTATTGCAGTGCAAAAGTGCCGCAATAGGTGCTTTTGACGATCGCCACGATTTCGCGCATCGAAGCCACGTCAAGCCCAAGCACCTTGTCCAGAAAGATAGGGCGATCCAGATCGTTTTCGGTAAAGCCATAAGACAGTGGGTCAAGTTCGGGGTGGCGGCTGTCTTCGCGCATCCCAAGCGGGTCAAGGTCGGCGACCAGATGGCCCCGGATCCGGTAAGCACGGATCAGCATCAGGGCGCGCATGCTGTCCAGAACGGCCTGTTGAATCTGACTGTCGCTAAGCTCGACACCTTTTTCTTCCGCCTTAGCGGTAATCTTTTTCGCCGCCGCTTTCGGCTCGGCTGGCCATTGGCCGTCCAGCGCAGCAGTCAGGTCATCGCTGGGAACAGGGGGCCAGTCGGTGCGGTGCCAAGAGGGGCCGGTTGCCTCGGCCCGGACGTCCTGATCGGTATCGCCAAGAGCCTTGAAATAGGCCTGCCAGCTGGCATCAACCGCGTTCGGGTCGTTGGCATAGCGGGCATAAAGCTGTTCCAGATATTCCGCGTTATGGCCTTGCATAAAGCTGGACGCGTGAAACTGGTCGTTTGGAGATTGTTCGGTCATTGTTTACCTCATCTCTTTCGCTAGAAGTTTTTCCACGGTCGGCTCAAGCGTTGACCATGTGTGGGTGCCGTTTGGGATCGACACAAATGTTACTTTTTTGCCCGCTGCCTTGGCTGCTGCGGTGTATTCTTCGGAAAATGGCAGTTTGGTGTTGCTGTCCTTGACGCCGATAACAACGTAAATATGGGTGCGCCCGGATATCTTGGAAACGTAATTGAGCGGCGATTGGCTTGATGTCCAGTTGTTCTTGCCCCGGCGCGAGATACGCCATTTCGGTACATTGCACGGACAAGAGACCAGCATCACCGTGTTCGAAATGCCGGGGTAGCGGCCAATAACCGAACCCATCTGGCCTGAGCCACCGGAATGGCCGATGACGATGATCTTCTTTGGTTTGAGGCTGGCCTTCATTGCGATCAGAGTCTTAGCCAGCAGGTCGTTGTTTCGCTTGGTGTAAAGATCGCCCAGGCTGGAGCCGCCACGCCCTTTGGAGCGATACTTGCCGCGACCATAGCCAGGCCGGTTGAGGGTCACAACCGTCGCGTTTGGTGTAGAATTGGCGACCCGTTTGGCAAAGTTGTCATAGCGCCCCGGTCCGCCATCGCCGTGCAGGATCACAACAAGGTTTTTGGTGCCGTTGCCGTAAACCTCGCCCTTGAGGGGGCCAAATTCAAAAGCCGTGGCCGCCGTGGCGACAAGCAACAAAAGGGCCACAAGAATGGGCGAGATGAGGGCGCGCACAGTCATGCGGACCCCTCGTTAGGGTTGGGGCCGTATTTGTTGGGGCCGGGTTGGGATTTCCTTGTCAGCCAGAAAATCGTAAGCGCAATTGAGGCCATACCAATGGCCCAAGCGAACAAAGCCAGGCCGGGATTCGTGGGCATCCGAACCGATGATGGCGTTTCTATCCCATGTGGGACGATTGATTGGTCAATCGGGATAGAAACAAAGGAAAAATAAAAGACCAGTAAAGAGATCAGTAAAGCCACAGACATCGGGATGATGATTTGCCATCCGGGTTTGCCGGTATCGTGCATTCTTCGCCAAGTGACAGATAGGGTCGGCATCAGCATTGCAAAGCCATAAATTGTTCCTAGCCAACCAGAATTGTATTGAAGATGGTGGCGTACAGACTGCACAGGAATTCCGTCAGAACCTGTTGTGACCATTACAACCAGGTTTTCCGTGGGGCCAAAAAGGATTGAGTTGACGACCGTCAACCCAATCATGGCTAGGAACTGAAACAATATGAACTTCCAGAATTCGGACCGTACTGCGCGCCCAGAAAACTCTTTGTAGTTTTTGAGACAAGTCTTGTTTGCTTCAAAGAGTTTCATATCAATTTCTCAGTTGTTTCCGACTCTGGCACCGGAATGCCTCTATAAACAGCGCAAAGGATCCGATTATTGCTCAATATTACCCAATCGCCTTCAGCACAGCCTCGCCCAGACCTGCGGGGCTTTCGGCGACGATAACGCCAGCGGCGCGCATGGCTTCGATCTTGTCTTCGGCGCCGCCTTTACCACCGGCAACGATTGCGCCCGCGTGACCCATGCGCCGACCCGCAGGGGCCGTGCGGCCAGCGATAAAGCCAGCGGTGGGTTTCGAGCGGCCTTTTTTGGCCTCGTCGATCAGGAACTGCGCCGCGTCCTCTTCAGCCGAGCCGCCGATTTCACCGATCATGATGATGGAATGGGTTTCGTCATCCGCCAGGAACATTTCGAGCACGTCGATATGCTCGGTGCCCTTAATCGGGTCGCCGCCGATGCCCACGGCTGATGACTGACCAAGGCCGATATCCGTCGTCTGTTTTACCGCCTCATAGGTCAGGGTGCCGGATCGCGACACAACGCCGACGGAACCTGGCATGTGGATTGAACCTGGCATGATGCCGATTTTGCAGGCGTCAGGTGTGATCACGCCGGGGCAGTTGGGGCCGATAAGGCGGGATTTTGAACCGTCCAGCGCGCGCTTGACCTTCATCATGTCCAGAACCGGGATGCCTTCGGTGATGCAGACGATCAGTTCCATTTCAGCGTCGATCGCCTCAAGGATCGCGTCAGCCGCGAAGGGCGGTGGTACGTAGATCGCGGTGGCGTTGGCGCCGGTTACGTGCCGGGCTTCGGCCACGGTGTTAAAGATTGGCAGGCCGATATGGGTGCCGCCGCCTTTGCCGGGGGTGACGCCGCCGACCATTTGGGTGCCATATTCCATTGCCTGTTCACTGTGGAACGTGCCTTGCGAGCCAGTCAGGCCCTGACAGATTACTTTGGTGTTTTTGTTTACGAGTACGGCCATTTCAGGTTCCTATGAATTCGGTTATTTTGCGATGAATGATATTTTGTAGGCCCAGAGGCCATCGTCACGGAGGTCTGCGTCGAATTTGAAATACTGGTGCGTTGGATAGCGGATCAACATGTGCTGGGCGTAGTGGTCTCCGGTGTGACCTTTACCCATATCAACGATCGTTTCGTCGCTTTCCCAAGTCGCGCCGAAGGCCGGAACAGCGTAATACGCCCACGCGTCACCTTTGTACCTTTTTGCAATCACGTGCATCACGCAGGCCGGTTTCCTTTCGACACGGGTAAGTTCCATTGCGACAGCAAGGCCAGTGTGATCCCAAACTTTCTGCCCGGCCCTTTTCTGGAAATACGGTTTTGAATTCAGTATCGATTCTGCCTTAGCAAAGCGGGGAAACGTTTCGACACAAAACTCCCGGACCATTAATCCCAACGTGAAATTCATTTCGTGGCTACGAATGACGCGAGAGCCGGCGTAAACCGGTGAACTCATCATCCAAACTGCGCAAGACAGAGCAGCGACAAGGGTGATGGAAGGGATAATCCGGCTTAACACAAGCTATCCCTTCACAGCCTTTGCAATCTTTTTGGCAGCATCAACCAGATCACTAGCTGCAATCACGCCAAGCCCGGAAACATTGATGATTTCCGTGCCCATTTCGGCGCAGGTGCCTTTGTTAACAAGTCCGGCCATTTCAGGCTCCCTATTCGTGGACTTCAAGCGAGATGCCAGCACCGCCGCCAAGTCCGTCGTTGATATGTATATCGGTCGTGGTGTTGTCTTTATTCAGACGCCAGACCGTTTGATTGTTTTGGTCGATGCCCTTTTCCCACGCACCGGGGAAGTGTTTGTCGAGCGCCAGTTCCAACAGCCACATGGCGGCAAGAACGGGCACTTCACTATCCATCACGGTGCAGGCGGGACCGTCCGAAAGCTTGACGGCTTTCAAAAAGATCATGGTTTCACCGTTACCGTATTCAAATTCGCCTTCATCCGCGCCTTTGACGCCTTTCCAGCCGCTTTCGGCCAGAAAATTCGGCACGCCAGTCAGGTCTGGCAGGGGTTTGAAACACGCCTCGACAAAGGCGAACTCAAAGCTCTGCACATCGGCAAAACCGGGACTTGCCAGACTGGCAAGGGCGGTAAAAGCAGCGGCGAGACGGATGCGCATAGCCTAGCCTTTCACCGCTTTAACGATCTTTTCAGCAGCGTCTGCCAGGTCGTCAGCGGCAATTACATTGACGTCTGAGTTGTTGATGATGGCTTTGCCTTCTTCCACTTTGGTGCCTTCAAGACGCACGACCAGCGGGACTTGCAGGCCAACCTCTTTCACCGCAGCGATCACGCCCTCGGCGATGACGTCACAGCGCATGATGCCGCCAAAGATGTTAACCAGAATGCCTTTGACTTGCGGGTCGGACGTGATGATCTTGAACGCCTCGGTGACCTTTTCCTTGGTCGCGCCACCGCCGACATCCAGAAAATTCGCAGGCTCAGCGCCATAAAGCTTGATGATGTCCATCGTGGCCATCGCCAGACCGGCACCGTTGACCATGCAACCGATTTCGCCATCAAGCGCAATATAGTTGAGGTCATGCTTGGATGCGGCCAGCTCTTTCGGGTCTTCTTCGGTTTCGTCGCGCAGCGCCAGAATATCGGGCTGGCGATACAAGGCGTTGCTGTCAAACCCCATCTTGGCGTCAAGGCATTTCAGATCGCCCTTGTCGGTCACGATCAGCGGGTTGATTTCCAGCATTTCCATGTCGCGCTCAAGGAACATTGTGTAAAGCTGGCTGACCAGTCTCACGCATTGTTTAATCTGGTTGCCGGTAAGGCCCAGTGCAAAAGCGATGCGGCGGCCATAAAAGGCCGACAGGCCGGATGCCGGATCAATCGAAAAGGACAGGATTTTTTCGGGTGTGTTGGCGGCGACTTCTTCAATGTCCATACCGCCTTCGGTCGAGCAGACAAAAGCGATGCGCGAGGTGACGCGGTCAACCAGTAAGGCCAGGTAAAGTTCGGTTTCGATGCCCGAGCCGTCTTCGATATAGACGCGGTTGACCTGTTTGCCAGCGGGGCCGGTTTGGTGCGTGACCAATGTTCGGCCCAGCATTTTTTCCGCCTCTGATGCGGCTTCGGCCACTGATTTGGTCAGGCGCACACCGCCTGCATCGCCGGCTTCTGGTTCGTTAAAGCTGCCTTTGCCGCGGCCACCTGCGTGGATCTGGGCCTTGACCACCCAAAGCGGGCCATCCATTTCGCCTGCCATTGTTTTGGCTTCGTCGGCTTTCAGCACAACGCGCCCGTCAGAGACCGGAGCGCCATAGTCACGCAGCAGGCGCTTGGCCTGGTATTCATGGATGTTCATGGATGTTTCCCGTTTGTCGCCTTAATTTAAGGTAAGCTGTCACAACAGCCTATTTGAAAAAAGGTAAATATCGGGAAAACGGTGCTTGGGGTTGCATTATATCAATTTTGTGATCACACGTGAAAAATATGTGATCACATATTAGGAATTACGGTATCCCTTTGTATACTAATGCCCGGAATCGCATGGGGCCCACTGCAATAGCGGGCCCCAATTGGAACTAGATCAGCCTTAGGATTCTACAGTGAACTGTCGATTCCCTTACAGGCCGCAACCAGGCCTTTGACCGCGTCGACCGATTTGTCGAACATGGCTTGCTCGTCTTTGTCGAGCTTGATCTCGATAACCTTTTCAACACCGCCAGCGCCAATAATGGTTGGCACACCGACATAAGTATTTTTCAAGCCGTAAGCGCCGTCAACATTGGCCGCACAAGGCAGCACACGTTTCTGGTCTTTCAAAAAAGCCTCGGCCATTTCAATCGCCGAAGCAGCCGGTGCATAAAAGGCAGAGCCGGTTTTCAGCAGGCCAACGATCTCAGCACCGCCATCGCGGGTGCGCTGGATGATTGCGTCAAGTTTGTCTTGCGTGGTCCAGCCCATTTTCACCAGATCGGGCAAGGTGATGCCACCAACTGTGGAATAACGCGGCAGCGGCACCATCGTGTCGCCGTGGCCACCCAGAACAAAGGCCGAAACATCGCGCGCAGAAACGCCGAATTCTTCGGCCAGAAAATGCCGGAAGCGACCGCTGTCCAGAACGCCTGCCATGCCGCAAACCTTATGCGCTGGCAGGCCGGAAAATTGCTGTAGCGCCCAGACCATCGCGTCAAGCGGGTTGGTGATACAAATAACAAATGCGTTCGGGGCGTGCTTGGCGATGCCTTCGCCAACCGATTTCATGACCTTAAGGTTGATGCCCAACAGATCGTCGCGGCTCATCCCGGGTTTGCGAGGAACGCCTGCGGTGACGATGCAGACGTCGGCGCCTGCGATATCGGCGTAATCTGTTGTGCCACTCATCGCGGCGTCAAACCGTGAGATTGATCCGCTTTCCGCTATGTCGAGCGCCTTGCCCTGCGGAACGCCGTCTGCGATGTCGAAAATGACGACGTCGCCCAGCTCTTTGGTTGCTGCCAGATGGGCCAAAGTGCCGCCGATCTGACCGGCCCCGATCAATGCGATCTTTGCTCTTGCCATGTTCCTATGTCTCCGATGGGTTGGAATTGGGTTAGAATTTCTGCGGCTTGCGTATCGGTTTGAGGTATGATCTGCAAGGTTAAAGACGCAAACAAGTTTAGCGGCAACGGGGTATTGTATACTACGGTGTTCTGAAAAACTGAAATAGCGACAACGGCTTAACAGGCGGGAACGGGCTTGGAATTAGATCTGGTTTTCTTTGTTTTTGCGATACCAGCGGTGCTGTTTGCCGGGGTGTCCAAGGGCGGTTTTGGGTCTGGGGCGGCATTTGCGGCGACTCCCTTGTTGGCAATGATTCTAGAGCCGGGGCAGGCGGTGGGCCTGATGCTGCCGCTGTTAATGGTGATGGATGTCACCAATCTGAAACCCTATTGGAAAAAATGGGACTGGCCGAATGCCAAGGTTTTGATCCTTGGTGCCATACCCGGCACAGTATTCGGGGCGGTGATTTACCGGCTGGCAGATCCCGACTTCTTCCGTCTGATGATCGGCAGCGTGGCGATCGGTTTTCTGTTATATCAATTCGCACGCAAAGTTGGCTGGCTGGAGGTCACGCAAAAACCATTCCGCCCATTGGTCGGCGGTTTTTGGGGGTTCATTGCGGGGATCACCAGTTTTATCAGCCATGCAGGCGGGCCGCCCGTGGCGGTGCATCTGTTGTCGCAGAAAATTGATAAGACAACCTATCAGTCAACGTCAGTCATCGTGTTCTGGGTCGTCAATTGGCTGAAATTCATCCCCTACCTTATGCTGGGGATTTTCACGATTGAGACCGTTAAGGCAGGTTTGATGCTGGCCCCGGTTGCGGTTATCGGGACGTATTTGGGGGTCTATGCGCACCGGCTGGTGCCGGAACGCGCGTATTTTGTGCTTGCTTACACCCTGTTGCTGGTCGCGGGCAGCAAGCTGATTTACGACGGTCTGACCTGAAATCCGGTCTAGGCGTCGTTGCCTTGCGCTGGCAGGTCTTCGGCCAAACGTTCCCAGCTTTCGCCCGAGGCGACCAGACAGGACATGCCGCTCGGCAATGTCACCAAAATAGTCCAGGTTCCGGTTGCGGATGAGGCAAACATTTCCACCACCGCATTGTTTTGGCCCAACCCGATGCTTTGTCGGGTCTCGCCATATTGCTGTTGCAATCGGTCCACAACCGCCGTGCGTTCCGCACAGGAAGGTTGTTGTGCATGCGCGCCTTCGGTTGCCAAAAGCACACCACCAAGCCCCAAAGACAGAGCAAAGAAATAGTTTTTCATCATAGTCACACCTTTTTCATGTCAGGTATGCAGCGTCAGATCAGCCTTGTCGGAATTTTTCCGTTAACCCACGCCACCCACGGGTTTCAATACGTCAGGAAATTTCAGCGATTTTCGCGCCCTGTCGACCAGCCAGATGAAGTCCCTCACCCCTCTGCTGGTTGCAAAACATTGCGCGACAATGGGTAACTTCCGGTAAACGGGGCGTTCGCGGCTCTGAATTTTTGGCAACAGTTTCGCTAAAACCTTATTGGTACAGGATTGCTCCGGGGCGATGTCATCATCTTGCAAAGGCGCGCGCGGTGTGGTCCACAAGGGCAAACTGACACCAAATACCAGAATTGAGGCCCCCTATGGACCAGATGAACAAACCTTTCCGCTCGTTGTTATATATCCCCGGCTCAAAAGAACGCGCCTTGGAAAAGGCCACCACATTGGCGGCTGACGGGATCATTTTCGATCTGGAAGACGCGGTTGCGGTTAATGAAAAGGCGAATGCACGGGCGCAAGTGGCCAAGACTTTGGTTGAGCGGGATTACGGCGCGCGCAGCCTGATGGTGCGGGTGAACGGGTTTGACACCGACTGGGCGATGGATGATCTTGATGTGGTTTGCGCCGTTGGCCCGGCGGCGATATTGCTGCCCAAGGTGAATTGTGCGGCGGATATTCAGCGGCTGGCGGCGTATCTGGACGGCCATCCGAAATGTGCGGATACCGGGATTTGGGCCATGATGGAAAGCCCCCTTGGCATATTGAACGCGCAGGAAATCGCAGCCTCCTCCCCTCGTCTAAAAGGTATGGTGTTGGGCACTAATGATCTGGTCAAGGATCTGGGGGCGCGACAGACGGACGACCGTGCGCCGATGATGACAAGCCTCGGTTTGTGCCTGCTGGCGGCGCGGGCCTATGGGTTGGTTTGCGTTGATGGCGTTTACAACAAGTTTCAGGATACCGAAACCTTGCGCATGATGTGCGAACAGGGGCGTGATCTGGGCATGGACGGCAAATCGCTGATCCATCCGGCACAAATCGACGTCGCGAACGAGGTTTTCGCCCCAAGTGACGCCGACATTGATTTGGCCCGCCGCCAGATGGCCGCGTTTCAAGAGGCCGAGGCCAAGGGCCTGGGTATTGCCGTTCTGGACGGGAACATCGTTGAAAACCTGCACGTTGCGACCGCGAAACGCCTGCTGGCCAAGGCCAACGCGATCAGCGCGCTGTCGACGTCCAACACATAGGGAAAACACATCATGTCATGGATAAAAACCATTGCTTACAGCGAATCCTCTGGCCGATTGCGCAAGCTTTATGACCGTGTAAAAGGCCCTGATGACAACGTAGACAACATCATGATGGCCCATTCCCTGCGTCCCCACAGTATGGAGGGGCATATGGCGATCTACAAATATGTGCTGCATCATTCTGCCAACACGGTGCCGAAATGGTTTTTGGAAACTATTGGGGTCTGGGTCAGTCATTTGAACGATTGCAATTACTGCGTTGAACACCACTTCGGTGGCTTAAAACGCCTGCTGGCGGACGACGCGCGCGCCGATACGATCCTTGCGGCGATCAAGAATCGCTCGCCTGAAACAGCACCTTTAGACCCGGCGCAGAAACTGGCGTTGGGATATGCGCAAAAACTGACGCTGGATGCCGGTTCGATGGTTGAACAGGACGTACAGGCGCTGCGCGCTGCTGGATATGACGACGGTGAAATCCTCGAAATTAATCAGGTGACCGCCTATTTCAACTACGCCAATCGCACGGTTCTGGGGCTGGGCTGTTCAACCGCAGGTGACATTATTGGCCTGTCACCCAACAATTCGGACAATCCTGACGACTGGTCGCATACTTGAACTTAGGCCGGGCTTGAACTTAATCTGGAATCGCAGCCGCGCAATCGTCAAACCACCGCACCATCGGGCGGGTCAGTGCGGACCGGTCTGCCCAGCCAGCGCCGTGGCGGCATAACCGTTTCGCCAGCTCCGGGTCGACCCCGATTTTGTCGTATCGCATGGCTTTGGCGGCATCGACCCAACCGGCCTTGGTAAACCGGCGGTGGATGATCGTCAGGCGTTGGACGATGTGAAACGTGATGAACAAGCCGAGGTAATCAAGGTCATTCGCGCCGCGATCTGATGGCAGTATTTCGGTCAGAATGTCCACCACGTCATCCGTATCCACTGGCCAAAACTCATCCCCGGCCAGCCAGGCGAAATCCTCCATCCCTTGGCGTTTGCCGCAATGCTCCCAGTCAAACCAAAACACATGACCCAATGCCCCGATCGAGGCATTACCGGGTCGGGCATCCCATTTCACAAAGGTGGTTGCCGGTACATGCAGCCGATCTACCAAGGCCTGAAAATCAAGCGCCGGTGGTGCGATTTTATATTTTTCCGAAGTCGCGACAGAGGTGCCGACAAAGCCTTTGACCCATTTCTCGTCTGCCCCAAGGGCTGGCACGATATCGGCCAGATTGCTGCGCTCACCCGCCTCGCGGATGCGCACAAGGCTTTCAAATGCACGAGCTGCGATTTGTTTGCGAACCTCGCCCGTACCGTTCAGCAATTCCCCCGACAAGCGACGCGAACCGACATCCTGCTGAAAGAATATTTGTTCCGAGCCGCCCAGAAATTTCGGAACGGGCGCGTCTTGCTCTGTCAGCCGTTTCAACACCTCGACCTCTAGACGCATGCGTCCGGCATAGGCGCGCTGGGTGGCGACAATTGTGCGATTTTCAAAATGTACCCGCAGGCTTTCGCGGGTTTTGCCACCCGGTGCGGTGACTTTGACGACGGGCATGGCAAAAATCTGTTCACAGATTTTGGCAACATTCGCAGGTTTCAGTTTTTCGCGTTTTTCAGCCATAGGATCCGCTCGTTTGTTTTGGCGAAGCTTACAAGCAGACCGGGTGTTTTGAAACGGGTTTTCTGCCTTCATATTGACCTGACGGCGTTCCGTCGGTTTCTTGACCCTATGGTCAAACCGTGCGAGCGTCACATCCTTGTATTTGACATCAAAAAGGTGCCTCTGGTCGTGTCATCAGAACTGAACCCAACCGACTTAATCGTGAATGATCCAACAGACGCGCCCGGCGCAGGGCTGCCGCAGGTACATCTCAGCCGCAACCCCGGCATGGCCCTGGACCTTGATTGGGTGACGGGGGTTAGGATCAATACCAGCGCGGTTGAGCGTCGCTGCGCCAGTTTGCCAGCCCGACGGTCGGTCAAAAAGGCTTGGCAGGCGGCGTGGTTGTTAAAGGCGATCACCGTCATGGACCTGACCACTTTGTCTGGCGATGACACAGAACGGCGGGTCCATCGGTTGTGCCACAAGGCGATGCAGCCTTTGCGCCCGGACCTGCTGGCGGCCCTTGGGATGGAAGGCAAACGCCTGACCACAGGGGCGGTTTGCGTGTATCACGAAATGATCCCGGCGGCCGTGCGCGCGTTGGAAGGTTCTGGCGTGCCAGTTGCGGCGGTTTCTACCGGATTTCCCGCAGGTCTATCGCCGCTTAACCTTAGAATTGCTGAGATAAAGGCCTCGGTCGCTGCGGGGGCTGCAGAAATCGACATTGTGATTTCCCGACGGCATGTTCTTGAGGGAAAATGGCAGGAACTTTATGACGAAATGCGGGCGTTTCGCGATGCTTGCGGTGATGCCCATATCAAAGCGATCCTTGCCACGGGTGAGCTTGGCACGCTTAGAAACGTCGCGCGGGCCTCGCTGGTTTGTATGATGGCCGGGGCGGATTTCATCAAAACCTCAACTGGTAAGGAAAGCGTCAATGCGACGCTGCCCGTGTCCTTGACGATGATCCGCCAGATACGCGCTTATCGCGATCTGACAGGGTTCAATATCGGCTATAAACCCGCCGGTGGAATTTCCAAGGCCAAGGATTCATTGGTTTATCTGTCTTTGATGAAAGAAGAATTGGGCAACAGGTGGTTGCAACCCGACCTGTTCCGGTTTGGTGCATCATCCTTGCTGGGTGACATCGAACGCCAGTTGGAACATCACGTAACCGGGCGGTATTCGGCCTCTTACAGACACGCGATTGGGTGAGGATATGAACGTTTCCGAGATTTTTGAGACGATGGATTACGGCCCCGCCCCAGAAGGCGCTGCGATGGCAGATGCGTGGCTGGACCGGCATAACCGCAGCTTTGGTCTGTTTATTGATGGCGGCTTTGTCGCGGGTGAGGATGGCGCGCAGTTTGACACGGCCAATCCGGCGAACGGTCAGGTTCTGGCGCAAGTTACCCAAGCCACCGATAACGATGTGAACGCAGCCGTCACCGCCGCCCGCAAGGCGCAACCCGGTTGGGCTGCGCTTGGCGGGCATGGTCGCGCGAAGTTGCTGTATGCGCTTGCGCGTCTGGTGCAAAAACACGCGCGTCTGTTTGCCGTTCTGGAAACCATGGATAACGGCAAACCGATCCGCGAAAGCCGCGATATCGACATTCCACTGGTGGCGCGGCATTTCTATTATCACGCAGGTGCGGCCCAGTTGATGGCGGCCGAGATGCCGGACCAGCAGGCGCTGGGCGTTGCCGGGCAGATTATACCGTGGAATTTCCCGTTATTGATGCTGGCATGGAAAATCGCGCCGGCTATTGCCATGGGCAACACCGTGGTGCTGAAACCCGCTGAATACACCTCGTTGACCGCTTTACTGTTTGCCGAGATCTGCGTTGAGGCTGGCCTGCCCAAAGGTGTGGTCAATATCGTCACCGGGGATGGCTCCACCGGCGAGCTGATTGTGAACCACCCGGACATCAACAAAATCGCCTTTACCGGTTCAACTGGTGTCGGGCGGCGCATTCGTCAGGCGACGGCTGGAACCGGTAAATCGCTGACGCTGGAATTGGGCGGCAAATCACCATTTATCGTGTTTGACGACGCTGATCTTGATTCAGCGGTCGAAGGTTTGGTCGATGCGATCTGGTTCAATCAAGGGCAGGTTTGCTGCGCCGGATCGCGGTTATTGGTGCAGGAAAGCATCGCGGATGCGTTTTATGCAAAAATAATTTCGCGAATGGACAAGTTGCGCATTGGCGATCCATTGGACAAGGCAATTGATGTCGGCGCGATTGTCGATGCCAAGCAATTGCAATCCATTACTGAAATGGTGGATAGCGGTCTGGCCGATGGTGGGCAGGTACACCGCGCCAACACGCCGATGCCCGATATCGGGTGTTACTATCCGCCGACTCTGATCACCGGATTAGAAACCGCGTCGCGCCTGATGCAGGAAGAGATTTTTGGCCCGGTTTTGGTCGCCATGACCTTTCGCACACCTTCCGAAGCGGTGACGTTGGCCAACAACACGCGCTATGGGCTGGCCGCGTCGATCTGGACGGAAAACATCAATCTGGCGTTGGATATTGCCCCGAAAATTGCCTGCGGCGTGGCATGGATCAATTCGACCAATCAGTTTGACGCTGCTGCCGGTTTCGGCGGGCGACGCGAAAGTGGTTTTGGTCGTGAGGGCGGCAAAGAAGGGCTGTTAGCTTACACCAAGCCCAAACTGGCGGCCAAACCCCTGAAACCTGTGCTGCCGCATACGGGCGAGGCCGGACCGGCACAACCCATGATCGATCGCACGGCGAAGAACTATGTCGGTGGCAAACAAGCGCGCCCGGATGGCGGTTATGTGCGCAGGGTCCACGGACCGAAGGGCAAATTTCTGGGCCACGTTGGCATTGGCAATCGCAAGGATATCCGCAACGCGGTCGAAGCGGCGCACAAAGCCAGCGGATGGGCGAAAACCACGGGCCATCTGAAGGCGCAGATCCTGTATTACATCGCGGAAAACCTGTCCGCACGCGCCGATGAATTTGCCGACCGGTTGCAAGCGATGCAGGGTGGAGGCAACAAAGCAGCCGGGGCCGAGGTCGAGGCCAGCATTTCGCGCCTGTTCACCTATGCCGCCTGGGCCGATAAATACGACGGGGCCGTGCATGATGTGCCGATCCGTGGTGTGGCGCTTGCGATGAATGAACCGGTTGGGGTCTTGGGGCTGGTTTGCGCGGATGAGGCACCGCTGCTCGGCATGATCTCGATCATCGCGCCTGCAATCGCGATGGGAAATACCTGTGTCGTCGTGCCTTCGGATGCCTTTCCGCTGACGGCGACGGATTTCTATCAGGTGTTGGAAACCTCGGACCTGCCGGGCGGTGTGGTCAATATCGTGACCGGGCCGCATGGCGATCTTGCCGATACTTTGGCCGGCCATGATGATGTCGACGGCGTGTGGTATTTCGGCTCAGCAGACCTATCGGCGGGGATTGAACTTGCGGCCTCGCACAATCTGAAACGCAGTTGGGTCAATAATGGCCTTGGCCGCGATTGGGCAACGGCCGAGGGGCATGAATTCCTGCGCCATGCGACTGACGTCAAAAACATCTGGATACCTTACGGCGAGTGAGCATTGTGAACACCAACGAAATTCTGGCCCACCTGATTGCCTTTCCCACGGTCAGTGCTGATCCAAACAAGGTGCTGATTGATTGGGTCGCTAATCTGCTGACAGAGCATGGCATTGCCTCGGTCATTATCCTGGATGAGAGCGGCAAAAAGGCCAATCTTTACGCTACAATCGGCCCAACAGATCGCCCCGGTGTCATGCTGTCAGGCCACACCGACGTGGTGCCGGTTGCCGGGCAGAACTGGACCAAACCACCGTTTGAGTTGACGATGCAGGACGGCAGGTTTTATGGCCGTGGCACCTGTGACATGAAAGGGTTTTGCGCCGCTGCGATCAGTGCGGCAATCGCCGCCAGAAAACGCGATCTGGTGACACCCTTGCATCTGGCGCTGTCGTATGACGAAGAAATCGGCTGCATGGGGGTGCGGTCGTTGATTGATATGCTCAAAACCGCCCCGATCCGCCCCGCCATGTGCATCGTCGGTGAACCGACAGGTATGGCCGTCGCCTCGGGCCATAAAGGCAAAGTGGCCCTGAAAGCGATCTGCCGTGGGCAAGAGGGGCATTCTGCATTGGCGCCGCTGGCCATGAACGCCCTGCATCTGGCGGCGGATTTTGTCGGTGCGGTCAGGGCGCGCCAGGCCGACATCGTGGCGCATGGCAACAAGGACGGCGACTATGACGTTGCGTATTCAACGCTGCATGTCGGCAAGATTTCCGGCGGCACCGCCCTTAATATCGTGCCAAACTACGCCGAGGTTGATTTTGAAATCCGCAATCTGGCCGAGGATAGCCCGGCTGAAATAATCGCCGCCCTGCAACAGGATGCAGACCGGATTGTCAGCACCGCAGATCATACGTCAGCCAGCATTGAAATCACCGAAAGCTGGTCCTATCCCGGCCTGTCCACACCGCAGGATGCCGACGTGATGGGGTTTGTGAAATCGCTGACCGGGGCCAACAACTCGATCAAAGTGGCGTTCGGAACCGAGGGTGGTCTGTTCAACGCGCAACTCGGCATTCCGACCGTTATCTGCGGCCCCGGCTCAATGATGCAGGGCCACAAACCGGACGAGTTCGTTTCGCTGGATCAACTCGCCGCCTGTGACGCCATGCTGAAAACCTTGCTCACCCGGTTGGAAAAAGGCCTCTGACCGGGCTTTCATCGTTGCAGAGATACTCCGGAGCGCGAGGCAGCCCCTCGCTATTTTCCTTTAGCGCGCCACGTGCTCAGCCACGCCGCCATGCGCCCCCACAACCCGGCAGCTTTATCCTGCGCGGCCCCGGCGTGATCACCGGCGGTGTCAAACGCCTCCCCGATATCTTCCAGAACCGGATCAATGCGCCGGGTGCGAAACCGTTGGATACTGCGGTAAATGCGCAGGGCAATTAACGACATCAGGATCAGCAGGATGATGTTGAACCACGGGATGATGGTGGTATCGGGGCTTTCGACTGGGCGCACGGATACGGCGTTTGGGTAAATAGACATGAACTCATTTCGCCAACCGTAATGCCGCACAGCCACCCATTGCGGGGCATCTTTGGTGGATTTCAGGTCCGCTGCCTCGGTTTGCAGGTTTGAGGTGTCGAATTTGAAATAGGGCGGCCAACCCCAGCTTGTGTCCTCATTTCGGTACACCATCGGGCGGCCATTTGACTGAATGGTCTGAATGAAAAAGACGTCGCGATTGACTACGGAAGCGTTGCCCGCGTCCGGCGCGGCCCAGAACCAAGCATTTTCGCCGGGATCGACACGTTTTTCATAGGTGTCCGCAATCCGCACGATGTCGTTTTGCGGCAGCGTGTAATGCAAAAACCCAGCGACCAGCGTCACTGCCAGAACAATCAAAGTCCATTTCACATAACGCATCAGGTATCCTTACATAAAGTTGGTCACATAGATCATCGTGGCGACGATGAACAAAGGCACGATATAAACAGCGAAGATCAATTTGCGACGCAATGATCCTTCGTAGTCTTTCAGGCCTTCCTGAATATAGGTATCGCGATCGGTTTCGCCAATGTCTTGACCGCTATCAAATTCCGCTTCAAGCCTGCGGCGTGCCCGCCAGCGGTTTCGGACAGACAGAAACACAAAGACCACTGTCAGAATGATAAAAGCCATGGCGAACAGGCGGATTGCTGCGATCATCTTGCCCTCCTTACGGCGCCCCATGGGCCCACACGTTGTATCATATCTTTGGCCGGGATGGCTGGCCCATCGGTTGACTGGCTTATTACCACATCTTGCGGCGCATCAGATGGTTCTTCCTGCATGCCCGGTTCCGGGCCGAACAGCGCCCGACGTGCGCCGGCTTTGTCGACGGCATATTCCTCCGCCAGAAAATCGGCCACATATGATTTCTTTTGGTCTGACCAGGTCAGATAGGCGCGATAAAACGCCTCTTTATGACAAATGAACAACTGGCGCACATCCATTGGTGTCAGTTCTGCCAGAAGCATGTTCACCAGATCGCGGTCTTTGGTCTGGGTGGCGCGCAGGGTGTAAAAATACGCGGGATGTTCAGAGTCGATGTTCGGCCAGTCGCTGCCGTCTTCGACCCAGCGCAGCAGATCATTCAGGGCATGAAATGCCTCGGGCAGGTTTTTCAGATGTCGTCGTGCAACCCGGCGCAGTTCAAGGCGGGATTTACCGGTCAGATCTTCGCCTGCAGTGGCGGCG
Organism: Paracoccaceae bacterium; assembly: GCA_021775315.1. GTDB lineage: Bacteria > Pseudomonadota > Alphaproteobacteria > Rhodobacterales > Rhodobacteraceae > UBA5972. The sequence goes on along the minus strand of JAJFIC010000064.1, from coordinate 251,974 downwards.
GTATCAACTAGAATGAAATCAAGCCGTTGCTGCAATAAGGCCGCGGTATTCAGATTGCGCGCCTCAACAATACTTTCGACCAGACCGTTCTTTTCCAAAAACCGGGCGATACCGTTGCGATCATCAAACCCGTAAACCGATTTGATCGGCAGGGGAACCACAGCCTCGGGCGGGCCGACTGTGACCGCGGCGGGGCGTTTAACGTCGCGGAAAATATAGATGCCGCCAAAATGCGCCGTGTAAAAATTGTCTTGCCGGAAAGTCGCGGTTTTCAGGTTGATCGGGTTGCGCACGATGTCGCCGGATTTCTTGGCCAGCTCAATCATATCCGCGATCAGCACATCATCCCACCACGCATCCGCCCCGGTCTGGAACGTGTCGATCTTGGTCAACAGGTTATGCGCGTCAACGATGTGGGATTCTGTCGTGTCGGCCTCAATCTCGACCTGACGGATTTGAAACAGGCGGGCCGGGTCAGAAACGGAATAGATCGAATTGACCAACTCGCCCGCCACCGCATCCCGCGCGGTCAGGGCAAACAATTGCCGCTCGTTGTCATTGATGAAATGCTTAAGGATTTCGCGCGAGGTTGAGAATTTCGCGTTCAGCAGCGGCGCGGATTTCTGTTGGGTGGAAAGCAGGATAAACTGCCGATTACAGCCGTTGGGGTTAAGGTAAAGGTCGTCGTCCAGCTCATCGCCGATTTCAGGGCTATAGCCGGAAATGTCGATGTGAAAATCGGTCAGGTGGGTTTCTTTACCCGTCAGATGCTTGAGCGCGCGGTTATACCGTTCAACCAGCGCGTTTGAGGACACCTCGAACAGGTTGCCAAACATCAGACCTTTTTCAATCAGGCGCATCATCTTTTGGCCCACCCCTCTGCCTTATCCTTTATTTTGAAGGCGTATAACATGCCATACCAAACACCGGAAAACATCAGCAGGAATTTGGCAACGCCGGGCACGCCGATCAGTTGCATAAAGGCATCCTGAAACAGGATTTCATAATAGAGCACCGAAGCCGCCACAAAGCTGAGGCCGCCGATCGTGGCCACGACCATCACATAGAGAAAGGCAAACGAGACGGGCGTTTTCGGGCCGGTCCAGCGGGCGAAACTTTGGTGAATGACCCAGCGGGCGAACAGGATGGCGGCCAAGGCGAAGACGAAAAGGGCGAGCCAGTTGATGAAGGAGGTCATGTCAGCACCCCTTCTGATTGCCACAACGACAGGGGAGCGTGCGCGCGATGTGCCAGAGCATGAATGGGGTTCCCCCGCTTACCCAACGCAAGGACATCGCCCGATCCGGGGCGAAGCGAAGCGCCCGCCCATGGGGCGGATCGGGCGCTGTCCGGGACTTTGTCCCGAACAAAGTGGTCAATTAAAAATCCGGGAAACGTACAAAGATTGATGAGACGCGTCATTGACAAACACCAATACCAACCGTGCCACCACTTTCGTATGCAAAGAATGGTTTTAAGGGGCTCTCAACATACCCCCGCACTTCAAACATCGCAAGATTTCTAAAGCCAGCTTCACCATCTACTCGGGGGGAACCCAAACTGGAATAAGCGATTACCTTGAATGACGAAACGGACGAACCCTGATCGAGAATTTCTCGAAAAGTATAACTTTCGTTCCCAAAGAATGGATGGAAAACTTTTCCAGTCTCTAAATCCAAAACAATTTCAGAATCCAACAATTCCTTAAACACGACATCACCATCAAACAATCCACTATCGGATTGTTTGAGAACCTCTTTAATACTGCATCTCAGCGAGGAGGCGTTTGCAATCTGTGATGCAATAATCAAACTAAATAACACGATGCCAATGGGTATTATTTTTCTCACCCCCGCCCCTCCAAATACCGCTTCTTCGCCTCTTCCATCCGGCCCATCTCGCGCACGGCGTTTTCGATCGCTACCTCGTCGCTCTTATCCGCATAGCGGAACTCACTATCCGCGTAGCGGTTGATTTCCTGGATCAGCATCTCGATCGTGATCGGTTGCATCATGTCGCGCAGCATGGCCATTTTCACGTCGTATTCTTTGAACAAAAACAGCTCGGGCTGTTCCATCCATTCGTCCGGCAGTTCGATATCCATTGCCCGCACTTTCACCGCGTCGGTGATGTTCTTGATCGCGCGCCCGGTGAACCGTTCATCCGCCTGTTGGATGCCTTTGAGGTAGGTGCCCATTTTGGCGATGGTATCCAGTTTGCCGATCTCAGAATGCACCCGGTCAAACACGTTCATCAGGCCGGGTTCATGCGGGCGCGAGTGGCTTTCAAAGCTATCGGCGACGGCCTTTTTGATCTCTTGTGCGGCAAACAAGTCGTGCTCCCCCACGGGTATGTCGTGGTTCTTGCCCATCAGCAGGTGCAGGATGTCGATGTAATCTTCGCGGGTTTTCGGCCCATCCACCAGAAACCGCGCCCCCGCCCGTTGGCGCAGCGCGTCATCGACGTTTTCGGGATAGTTTGAGAACATGCCAAACGTGCAATTACCGCGCACGACCGTGTTGGCCCCGGCAAAGCTTTCCATCAGAACGGCAGTAATTTCCAGCTGCCCGGCACTTGATTGCCGGTCACCGCGTTTGCCTGCAAGCTGGTCGATATCGTCAATTGTGCCAAAGCCGATGACGTTCGGATCGACCACGTTATTGATAAACGCCTTGGCATTTTGCGCCGATTTGCCCTGATAACTGTCGATGCTTTCGGTTGAAAGGTTCTGAAACCGGAACGGATAGCCCGCGACCTTGCAATACTCAGAAATCAGCCCGGCCATCATCTGGATAAGCGTGGTTTTCCCTGTGCCGGGCATGCCGTCGCCCATAAAGGTAAAGATAAACCCGCCAAGATCGGCAAACGGGTTCAACTTGCGTTCAAAGTCATAAGCCATCAGCATTTTGCTAAGTTTGACCGCCTGATATTTGGCGATGTGATTGCCGATCACCTCGTTCGGTTTTTTGAACGTCATGGTCAGCTTGCTGGATCGTGCCTTATGGGCCGGTTTAAAGCCATCAACCTCAAAATCATCGGCCTCAACCCGGTAGGCCACGCCCTCGAACGCTTCCAGACGCGGCGCGGTTGACGCGCGCAAAGCCACCTTTTCCATCAGCTTTTCACAATAGGCCGCAATGACGTCAATCAGTTTGCTTTCGTCCGTCGCAAACGTCGCGATATCCTGATCAAGCTCCCACAACGCGCCATGCAGCGCCAATTGTGGATTGTCCGTCAGCACCTCTTGAACCTCGCCGATTTCGACGCCGTTTTGGGCTTCGGCCGTTTGGGCCGAGATCAGATAGCTTGTCATATTGCCAAACACGAAAAGCGAGATCAGCGCACTGGCGGTCAGCCCTTCAGAAAACGCGACTTTGTCACTAGCGGCCAGACGCCCGGCAAGGTTGTCGCGTTTAAGATCGGCAAGGCCGGTTTGTTCTTCGTAAAGATCGCTGACCACATGGGCGACAGCCAGGGCGCGGCGCATGCCTTGCAGGATCGTAGCCTGCGCGGGCGACGTCAGGGGGTCATCACCATCCGCCGCCTCGATCCGGTCGATGATATGCACGCCTTCGGGCCGCGCCGTTGGCTTTGTGACCAGCCCCGGCGTGGTTGAACGGAAACGCGAGCGCCGCGTGCCGATACCGCTTGAGCGTTCCACTTGCGGAGCCTCTTTCGCCTTAGCAATGCGCGGCGTGTGGTCGAACCCGTCAAGCATGCCGACAGCCGCGGCGTATTGCGCCGTGATCTGTTCTTCTCTCAGTTCCATCAGGTTTTGTGCGTTGTTCATAGTTCGATCCGTTTTTTACTTACGTCATCCCGGACGTGACCGGGGGCTCTGATCCTAAATTTGCGCTCCATTTGCTCAGGAGTTGCCCGAGCCGCCTTCAAAGCAGGCTCCGCCCACTCACTTATAACTCAATATCTGCCCGCCATCGCTGACCACATATTTCCGCACGCCCCGGAACCCCGGCGGGTTGCGTTCCTCCAGCACCTGATAGGGGCGTTGCGGCAGGATCAGGGATCGGCGCACGTCGGTTGCTCCGGTTTCGGCCTCGGTTCCACCAAAGTGGTTAAGCTTGAAAATCTCGCGTTCGACCGAGCCAAAGAATCCCTTCTTTTCCTTTTCGACCCGTTCAGACATCAGCGTTTCCACGGTCCATGCCAAAGCCCAATCGTTACCAGCAACCCCACCATTGGCATCCGCCAAAATCCCGGCCAGCGGGCCGTTCTGATGGGTGTAGCTGTGGGAATACATCGGCCCGACATGAATGCGGCGGAATAATTTGGGGTGCAGGTCGTCAAAATCCCGGTCAAAACCCTGCGCGATAGTCACCATTTTCAACGCCGAAACCGCCTGCGCCATCAGATGGCTTTGCACCTGCGGCCAGCGCTTTTCATCCCTTGGCAGGGCGGTGTGGCCGGTATCGTCCAGCAACATCAGATAGATCGTCGGGATGTTGACCTGACTGTCGTAGCTGGCCCAGTGAATGACATAACGGCGGCGTTCTTTGCCGGGGCCTTGGTTGTCTGTGCCCAGCCAAATTATTTGCGGATCGTTCTGCGCCCAAAACAGATTGCGCGCGGAAAGACGTTCATAATAAAGCCGCTGCGACATTGCGAATTGCAGCTTTGTCGGGGTTGTCAGCTCGTTCAAAATATGCCGGATCATGTCCTTTTTCAGCTCGGCCGCAGTGGCAAGCGAGCCTAGATGCTGATCCACCTGATGCGCGTCATTGGCCATTTGCAGCAGTTCGGTATAAACCGGAAAGCCGCTGTCTGTGACGTCGATATTCAGCGATTTCGGCAGTAAGGTCGAAACCCGGCCAGCCATTAGATATTTGTTCGACAAAGCCTCGAACGTGCCACTCAGGGCTTGCAGATATCCGCGCAGCACATTCAGTTCCACCTCGCCCAGCCGATCCTTGCTGGCAGCCAGTTCGGCCACCTGATCCAGATGACCAAGGATGCGGTCAAACTTGGCGAAATACCGCCGCGTCGCGTGGGCGTCTTCAAGCGTGCGATGGTCGGATGTGAGATCAGTTTTGGCCACTTAGGCCCCGTACAAATTCTTATCATGCTTCTCGACGATCTTTTCAAACCGTCGCATGAACCGCTCGTCTGATTTGGCTTTTTCCTCCAGCACCTTGCGGGCAAACACCATGTGGTCTTCGTGTTTCTCCATCATATCCGCCATCCGCTGATTGGTGGCAGACCCGATCGCCGCCATAGCAGTTTGCGCCTCTTGATCCGTCTTCACACCGATTTCGTTGATCCGGTGGGCCACGTCCTGTTGCTGCGCTGTTTTCAGCGATTTGGTCAGCGCGTCATATAAAACCACCCGCTGTTTGGTGTCCGTTTGCAGCTTGTTGATCAGAACCATCTGGGTAGCGGCCTGATTTTGCAGGCTGTCGACCCAGGTTTTACCCTTTTCGATATAGCGTTCCAGCGTTTGCGATTTCGCCAGCTTAACCTGTTCTTCCTGCACTTTTTGGTTAAATTCAGCGTTCAACCCGGCCAGTTCGGTTTCCAGCTTGGTGCGGGCCGCGGCGTCTTGTTCAACGGAAATCTTGTTCTCAAGCTCGATGATTTTCGGGTCCATCTTCAGGATTTCAGCCCGCAAGGCCTCAAGCGCGCCAACGGTCGCTTCGCGTTCGTCCAGCGTTTGGGTCAGGTTCACTTCGACCCGGCCTTTATGTTCATTCAGGGTCGCAAGCTGGCTTTCCAACAACGCAACAATGGTGTCGGACTTGCCAATCAGATCCTGCAACTTGTCGTCAATGCTGGCGGTGCGCATGCGTTCTTGTCGCATGCTTTCGGATTTTGCGCCGCTGAAAATCCCGACAAAGCTTTCCCAGCCGGTCTTGTCGCGCATCTCGCTGAAATCCTGACTGAACCCGGCGGTCACATCGTCAAGCCCCATGATCAGTTCCGCGATATTCGCATTCATCAATTCAGAATGGGCATGAACGTCATCCAGCGTCGCATTCTCGATATCAATCGAGATGTCGACACCTTCGTCCATCTTGGCACGAGCGGTTTCAATCGCGCTGGTCAGCTTGGAAATTTTGGCCTGTGCAGCCTCGACTTCTTTCTTGGATTTTTCGATTTGCGCCCCAAAATCGGCCATGGACCCTCCGGTAAAGTAAATATGATTAACATTGATCTAGGAAGACTGTAGCGCGATTGCTAGAGCGAGGGGAGGGGGTTTTTGCTCAAATCGCCCCTGCCTTGCCTCTCATTGTTCCAAAAATACTCTCGCCGAAGGCGAAAAAGTGGCCGCCGCCGCAAGGGGGCGGTCGCCGTTAGGTCAGCGGCACCAATTCCTGCTCCAGCTTTTGGCGCAGATGTTCATGCTGGGTTGGCAGTTTCAATGCTTCACCAAGCGACGCCATATCTTCATCGACGTCAAAGCCGGGTTCATAAGTTGCCACCTCAAACAGCACCCCGCCGTCGGTGCGAAAGTAGATCGCGTGGAAATAATCGCGGTCATAAACATGGGTGACCCGCTGGCCCATTGCCAACATGGCCTCGCGAACTTGCGCTTGTGCCGCGCGGTCCTTCACGGCAAAGGCCACGTGATGCACGGAACCCGCGCCCTCAACCGCTTGGGGTAAATCCGGGCTGGCCTCCAGATCAACATGCCCGGCCCCATTGGCGTTTGGCAGGGAAAACCGGGTCGTGTTGCCCTCAACCGCGCTGCGTTGATAGCCAAAGGTTTCCAGCACCTCGGCTGTAGCGCCGATATCAGCAAGCGAAAGTGTGACGCCGTCAAAGCCACGGATTGCGGTTGGGCTGTGGCCCGCCCTTGGGTCATCATTGCGCTCGACCAGTTGAAATTCATCACCATCAGGGGCGGCGAAATTCAGGCAGGTCGCGCCGAACAGGTGGTCCTGTACCAGACCGGAAACACCTGCTGCTGACAGGGTGGCCTCCCAATAATCTACCGAACCGGTGGGGATGCTGAACGACACGGCCCGCACTTCGCCAGTGCCGCGCGTGCCGCGTTCCAGTGCTGGAAAGGGAAAATATGTCATCACGGTTCCGGGTTCCGCCGCCGGGTTGCCGTAGTAAAGGTGATAGACCTTCGGATTGTCAAAATTCACCGTCTGCTTGATCCTTCTGAGGCCCATCACATCCCGCCAGAACCGATCTGTCTGGCGCGGGTCACTGGATTTCGAGGTCACATGATGCAAGCCAAGGATTGGAAGGGTCATAGGTGGTCCGCCTTTCAGTTGGGATATCCTAGTGCGAGATCGTGGTTGGGGACAATGCTGCCTCATGCACATAACTGTTTCCAAAACGGAAACATATTTTACCCACGGGCACGGCTTGCCCCTGTCGCCGTTTTACGCTTAGCTTTGCCGCAATAGGGGGCCCTTCATGACAGACGCAAACGAAAACCTGTTCCACGCAATTGAAACGCGGCGGGATGATCTGATCGCGCTAACGCAGGATCTGATCCGCATACCGACGCTTAATCCGCCGGGTGCGATGTATCGCGAGGTCTGCGACTATATCGGTGCGCGGCTGAAATCATCGGGGTTTTCAGTGGAAATGATCCGCGCCCACGGCACGCCCGGTGACAGCGACCAATATCCGCGCTGGAATGTGCTTGCCCGCCACGAGGGCAATGGCGCGGGCGAATGTGTCCATTTCAACAGCCACCACGATGTGGTTGAGGTTGGCAATGGCTGGACGTTTGATCCTTTTGGCGCGGAACTAAGCGACGGCAAGATTTATGGGCGCGGCACCTGTGACATGAAAGGCGGCCTTGCGGCGTCGATCATCGCGGCCGAGGCCTTCATTGCCACCCACCCTGATTATAAAGGCGCGATTGAAATTTCCGGAACGGCTGACGAGGAATCCGGCGGCTTTGGCGGCGTCGCTTATCTGGCCGAAAAGGGCTACTTCAACCCCGACCGGGTGCAGCATGTGATCATTCCTGAACCCTTGAACAAAGACCGCATCTGCCTTGGTCATCGCGGCGTCTGGTGGGCCGAGATTGAAACCAAAGGCCGGATTGCGCATGGCTCCATGCCGTTTCTGGGCGATTGCGCCGTGCGCCATATGGGGGCAGTGATTGCAGAGATGGAGGCCACGTTGTTTCCGCTTCTGGCGACCAAACGCACCGATATGCCGGTGGTGCCTGAAGGCGCCAAACAATCAACGCTAAACATCAATTCGATCCATGGCGGCGAACCTGTGCAGCCTGAAGATTACACCGGATTGCCCAGCGCCTGTGTGCCGGATCGTTGCAAAATGGTCATCGACCGGCGGTTCCTGCTCGAGGAAAAGCTGCCCGAAGTGCGGGCCGAAATGATTGATTTGCTGGATCATATGAAAGCAACCCGCCCCGATTTTGACTATGAAATCCGCGATATGCACACGGTCATTCCAACCATGACCGAACGCGATGCCCCTGTTGTGCAAACCGTCAGCCGGGCGATTTCAGCGGTGTTGGGCAAGGGCCCGGAGTATGTCGTGTCCCCGGGCACCTATGACCAAAAACATATCGACCGGATCGGGCGACTGAAAAACTGTATCGCCTATGGGCCCGGAATTCTGGACCTCGCCCACCAACCGGACGAATGGATCGGGGTTGAAGACATGATCGACAGCGCCAAGGTTATGGCGCTGAGCCTGCGGGAATTGCTGGCGGGTTAGCATATGTTTCGCGTTGATCGAGCGCGGCGCGCAGACATGCGGTCAGCACCACTGAATGCAGGTCAAAGTCACGACCAGCACATTTGCCCGATTAGTTGGGCTTGGCCTTCCGCAGTATCCCGCGCTAAGCTGACAACAGAATTGGCGGCGACTCAGCCCCGCAACAGGAGAGAACAACATGCAACATTGGCTTAGAACAACCATGCTGTCCGGTGCTATTGCGCTCGGCACGGTCTTGTCGGTACATGCCGCTCAGACCGATATAACCATTGGCATGCAGCTTGAACCGCCGAACCTTGACCCGACCGGTGGCGCCGCTGCTGCGATCGACGAAGTGGTTTATGCCAACGTCTTTGAAGGTCTCACACGCTATCAGGCTGACGGCTCTATCGCGCCTGCATTGGCGGAAAGCTGGGAAATTTCCGATGATGGCATGGTTTATACCTTCCATCTGCATGCCGGTGTAAAATTCCACGATGGCAGCGATATGAATGCTGACGACGTGAAATTCTCCCTTGATCGCGCCCGTGCGGAAGACAGCACAAACGCCCAAAAGGCGTTGTTTGCTGGTATCGCCAGCGTTGACGTTGTTGACCCGCTGACGGTGAAAATCACCCTGTCTGGCCCGAACGGTAGTTTTGTGACCAATATGGCCTGGGGGGATGCGGTTATCGTGGCCCCTGAAAGCATTGCCAATGCCGCCACCAATCCTGTCGGCACCGGCCCGTTTGTGTTTTCAGAATGGGTAAAAGGCGACAGCATCACCATCACAAAGAACCCGAATTATTGGGGCAACGCGGTTGCGCTGGACAAAGCGACGTTCAAGTTCATCTCGGACCCGACAGCGGCCTTTGCGGCAATGATGGCCGGCGATCTGGATGCTTTCCCGGGCTATCCGTCACCCGAAACGCTGCCACAGTTTGACGCTGATCCACGGTTCACAGTGGTCGGTGGCAATACAGAAGGTGAAACGATCCTGTCGACCAACAACAAGGACGAGCATTTCAGCAAACTGAAAGTGCGAGAGGCGCTGGCCCATGCGATCAACCGTCAGGAAATCATTGACGGTGCAATGTTTGGGTATGGCAAGCCGATCGGCACCCATTTCGCACCGCATCATCCGGATTACGTCGATCTGACCGGCAATTCCAACTACGACCCGGAATTGGCGAAAAAGTTGCTGGCCGAAGCCGGGTATCCGGATGGCTTTAAAACAACGCTGAAACTGCCACCACCATCTTATGCACGTCGCGGCGGTGAAATCATCGCGGCCCAGTTGCGTGCGGTTGGGATTGACGCAGAAATCAGCAATCTGGAATGGGCGCAATGGCTTGAGCAGGTGTTCAAAGGCAAAGATTACGGCCTGACCATCGTCAGCCACACCGAGCCTATGGATATCGGCATTTACGCGCGGCCTGAATATTACTTTCAGTACGACAATCCGGCATTTCAAAAGCTGATGACGGATCTGAATGCGGAATCCAATCCCGCCAAACGTTCGGCCATGTTGAAAGAGGCCCAGACGATCATCTCAAACGATTACGTCAACGGCTATCTGTTCCAGCTGGCGCGCACGAGCGTTATCAATTCCAAGATCAAAGGCATGTGGGAAAATTCCCCCACACAAGCCACCGATCTGACCGGCGTAAGCTGGAGCGACTAAGCCCCGGCCCAAAGCTGCAAAACGAAAAAATCCCCCGGCACGTCCGGGGGATTTCATTTTAGAACAGTCGGTTTGGGATCAATATCCACCCTTGCGACGGCTTTCTGGCAGCCCGGCGATTTTACTGCCTTGTTTGGAAGGATCGCCCGGAAACAAGGCATACAGATCCTTTTGAGACAGCTTTTCACCCCATTCAGCGTTCATCGCTTTGATGATGGCGCGGGTGTTTGGCTGGTTTTCCTGATGGTCCAGATATTCCTCGCGCAGGTAGTTTAACACATCCCAATGGCGATCTGTCAGGGTGATATCCTCGGCTGCTGCCAACGCTTTGCCGATTTCCTCGTTCCAATCGGAAAGATTGACCAGATGGCCCTTTTCGTTGGTTTCGATTGTGCTTCCCTCGAATTCAAAAGACAAAGCATACTCCTTCATGTTCGGCACCTTTTGCGGTGCGTGGGTCGAAACATTCAAATATAACAATGTGTCTTATAAAGCAATTCCGAAATTGCGGCTCAGTAAGGGCAGAGTGCGGTCGTGAAAAACCTCAGCCAAAACCGCTGAGGCGCTCCAGACCAAATGGCGCCAAAGCCTTGGGCACCTCACCATCCACCACAAGTGTCGCCATCAGACTGCCCAAAGCGGGCGCAAGCGTGACGCCGCTATGGGTCGCGATAACATACAGACCCTCGGCCCCCGGCATCGCGCCCGCAATGCTGTGGCCGTCTTCGGGATAGGCCCGCACACCGATCGCCAAGCTGCATTGATCCAAACAAGCCTCGCCCGCGAACGAAGGGACATAATCCTGCATCCGACCCAGCAATCCACGCGCCAACTGCCTAAGATGATCAGGCGTGCGGTCTTCGATCACATGCCCGTCCGCATCGTCCGAGGCGATCCGCAAGCCGCCGTTGAAATCGGGAAAGAAATGAAACTCGCCGCCCAGATCGGTATGAACCAAATGCCGCACCAGACCGTCGGGCACGGGCGGGGTGGTCACCAGCAGACCGGGCACTTTGCCAATCGGAAACCGTGAAAAGCCGTCATAACCGGTCAATGCCGACAAGACCTCAGGCGTATCCGGCCCAGTGGCGACAATGATGCGCGGGGCCGTCATTTCGCCAAGATTTGTGCGCAACCCCTCAACCACGCCATTGTCATCGGCCAGCATTTCCAGCGCTTCGCAGTTTTCAAAAATCTGCCCACCAAGGGCGCGGATTTTATCACCCATCAAGGCGGTAAATCGGGGTGCGTTCAGGAATTTGTCTGACGGGGTGAACAAGGCCTCGGCCCCGTCAGGGAAAACCACATTCGGTTCAGCTTTGCGCAAAGCGTCATTCGAAAGCCATTGGTTCGGATAGCCAAGTGCTGTCAATTGCTGCGCCTGTTTCTGCGCGCCCGCGTAAAGTTCAGGGTCAGTCGGTGAAACCACACCCAACGCCCCGGCGGGATTAAGGCCAATGATTTCTTCGCCAAGTTCTGCCGCCAATTCGGCGTACAGGCGTACCCCCATGGCGTTCAGGTTATGATACGCCGCGTTCGAGGTTTTCGTGCTGGCGTTCACCCAACTGAAATTGCGCGCCGATGTTCCACTGGCCAATCCGGCCTGTTCGACCACAGCGACGGCCAGCCCGCGTTGGGCCAGATACCACGCATGGGTGCAGCCGATGATCCCGCCACCGATGACGATTGCGTCAAATTTCATGTCTTTGCCTTTGCTAAGCTACACCGCGAATAAAGGCGCAGTTGAACAAAAGTATTATGGATTTTTGACGCGATTCACACCCTGAAAATGAGGCAACCTTTCCGCTAGACCTTGGCTGCCAGCGGCACTAGCATCCGGGGCATGCTCAGATTTGCCGCCACTCGCCTGATCTCGCTTTCGCTTAGCCTGTTAGCCGCCTCGGTGGTTATTTTCGCGGTGATTGAGGTGATCCCCGGCGACCCGGCAGCGTTCATGCTGGGGATGAACGCCCAAGAGGATACAATCGCCGCGTTGCGCGAACAGCTTGGCCTTGAGGGGTCGATCTTTGCGCGGTATTTCAATTGGATCACTGGCATGCTGACCGGGGATTTCGGCACCTCATACACCTACCGCGTCCCGGTGACCGAGCTGGTTTTGGCGCGGATCTGGATCAGCCTGCCGTTGGCGATGTTTGCGCTGATCCTGTCAACGCTGATTGCTTTTCCAGTTGGTTTGATCGCGGCAGCCAGACGCGGAAAACCGGCCGACATGGGCATTATGGCGACGACACAGCTGGGCATTGCGATCCCGAATTTCTGGTTCGCGATGCTTTTGGTGGTGGTGTTTGCGATCAATCTCAGATGGTTTTCGGCGGGCGGGTTTCCGGGTTGGGAAAACGGTTTCTGGCCGTCGCTGAAATCCCTGACGCTGCCTGCAATTGCGCTGGCCTTGCCGCAGGCCAGTATTCTGGCGCGGATCATGCGCTCAAGCGTTCTGGACACCCTTGATCAAGATTACATCCGCACAGCGCGCGCCAAGGGTCTGACCCGGCGCCAGTCGATCACCCGCCATGCGCTTAGAAATGCAATGATCCCCGTGTTGACCATCATCGGCATGCAGTTTTCGTTCCTGCTGGCAGGCGCGATCATTATCGAAAACATTTTCTTCTTGCCGGGCCTTGGCCGCCTGATCTTTCAAGGCATCACCCAACGCGATCTGGTCGTGGTGGAAAGCGTTGTCATGTTGTTGGTGTTTGCCGTCATCACGGTCACATTTCTGGTCGATATCGCCTATGCCGCCGTTGATCCCCGTTTGCGGAGACGCGCATGAAGTGGCCTCGTACCCTGGTTTTTGGCGCGGCTTTGTTTGCGATATTCCTGTTCGCGGCACTGATTTCGTTCTTATGGACGCCTTACGACGTCGAAGTGCTGAACATTCCGGCCAAGCTAAAGACACCAAATGCCGAGTTCTGGTTTGGCAGCGACCATTTTGGCCGCGATATCTTTTCGATGATCATGGTCGGCGCGCGCACATCAATCGCGGTTGCCATCGTTGCCGTCGGTATCGGCATCGGCCTTGGGGTTCCGCTGGGCCTGTGGGCGGCGGCCAATCACGGCTCGTGGCTGGACGAAGTCATCATGCGCGGCAACGATCTGGTGTTTGCCTTTCCCTCACTGGTCATTGCGATCCTGATAACGGCGGTGTTCGGCCCTTCGGCCCTGAATGCCATCATTGCCATCGGTATTTTCAACATCCCGGTGTTTGCCCGGATTTCTCGCGGCGGGGCGTTGTCGATCTGGACGCTGGATTACATCCTGTCGGCACGGGTTGCGGGCAAGAATGCGCTCAGAATTTCGGTGGAACATATCCTGCCAAACATTGCCAACCTGCTGATCGTTCAGGGCACCATTCAGTTCAGCCTTGGCATTCTGGCCGAAGCAGCCCTTAGCTATGTCGGCCTTGGCGCGCAGCCGCCGACACCAAGTTGGGGCCGGATGCTGGCGGACAGTCAGACGATGATTTCCTTTGCACCGCATCTGGCGTTGTTTCCCGGCTTTGCCATTGTTCTGACTGTGCTGGGCCTGAACCTGATGGGCGACGGTTTGCGTGATATTCTGGACCCTAAAATCCGCAGGTCCAGACAATGAGCCTGCTATCCGTCAAGAACCTGACAGTGTCGATCCATGACACACCGATCCTGAAAAACCTGTCCTTTGACATGCAACCGTCCCAGGTGTTCGGCGTGGTCGGTGAAAGTGGCTCGGGCAAGTCAATGACGGCACTGGCGATGATGGGCCTGTTGCCCGGTGGTGCTGAAATCGGCGGAACGGCCATGCTAGGTGGTTCGGTTGATTTGCTGAACACGCCCGAGGCCGTGATGTGCGGCATTCGTGGCAATGATATTGGCATGATTTTTCAGGAACCAATGACGGCGCTGAACCCGGTGCAGACCATTGGCCAGCAAGTCGCCGAAACGCTGGTGATCCATGGTCAGGCCAGCAAATCCGAGGCGCTGAAAATCGCGCGGGAAAAACTTAACCGCGTGGGCCTGCCCGCCGACCGGTTTCCGCTGGATCGCTACCCGCATGAATTATCCGGTGGTCAGCGCCAGCGCGTGGTCATTGCACTGGCAATCGCGCTCAGGCCCAAACTGCTGATCGCGGATGAACCGACTACCGCTCTGGATGTAACGACGCAGGCGCAGATCCTTGATCTGCTCAGGTCTTTGGTGGCTGAAGAGGACATGGCCCTGATGCTAATCACCCATGATCTGGCGGTCGTGTCGGGCATTGCTGATCATGTGGCCGTCATGCAGCACGGCGAAATTGTCGAAGCGGGCCGCACCGATGATATTTTCCGCAATATGCAGCATCCCTATACCAAACAGCTGCTGAAAGCGTCGGGCCATGTGCCCGACCGAACGCCCCAGACCGAAGATATTCCTATTCTTGAGGTGAAAAACGCCGTGCGTCATTACGTGTTGGCGCGCACCGGCTTGTTTGCGCGACCACCACCATTCAGGGCCGTCAGTGACGTCAGTTTCACGTTAAATCGCGGCGAAAACCTTGGGCTGGTTGGCGAAAGCGGTTGTGGAAAATCCACCCTGACGCGTGCGATCCTTGGGTTAGAACCGCTGCAAAGCGGTGAAATCCGTCTGTTTGGCGAACCGGTTAGCCCGGCAATGCCCAACGCTTTGCGCGCCGGTGTACAAGTGGTGTTTCAGGATCCCTACGGCAGCTTCAATCCGCGCTGGCGGGTGGAACGTCTGGTGGCGGAACCGTTTCATTTGATGCAAACCCCGCCAACTGACAGTCAGGCGCGGGTCGACGAGGCATTGGAAAGCGTCGGCATGCAATCGTCGGATAAGCGCAAATACATACATGAATTTTCCGGCGGCCAGCGTCAACGAATTGCCATAGCCCGCGCCCTGATCCTGCGCCCCGAACTGATCGTACTGGACGAGGCGGTCTCGGCCCTAGACGTGTCGATCCGGGCGCAAATTCTGGATCTGCTGGCGGAATTGTCCGACAAACTGAACCTCAGCTATCTGTTCATCAGCCACGATCTGTCCGTGGTGCGCGCCATAACCGACCGCGTACTGGTGATGAAATCGGGCGAGATCGTTGAAAGCGGGCCAACAAACGACGTGTTTGAAAACCCGCAGCACGCCTATACCCGCGAACTGATCGCCGCGACACCGCGCTTGCCCGAAGGGGTGGGTGGGGCCGCGCTAACTTGATCTGACCTACGCGGCCACCTTGGCGCTGGAGTTCCCCTTAAGCTGCGATTAGCATTGCCAACAACTATTCCGGAAAGGCCGCTGTCATGACCCTATCTGCCCTTTGGTATCCCACCGACAAATGTTTTATCGACGGTCAGTGGCAAGCCGCGCTGAATGGTGACACTCTGCCAATTGAAGACCCCTCAACCGGTCTGGAAATCGGTCGCATCGCACGCGGCCGCGCCGCTGACGTCGATGCCGCAGTGCATGCAGCCAGCGCTGCGCGCAATTCAGATTGGGCGCGCTTGCCGGCCTTTGAACGGGGCCGGTTGCTGGCACATATGGGCCGACTTGTGCTGACACATGTTGATGCCCTGGCCGAGATCGAGGCCGCAGATGTCGGAAAGCCGCTGAAACAAGCCCGCGCCGACGCGGTGGCCCTTGCCCGATACCTTGAATTTTATGGCGGGGCGGCTGACAAGATCCACGGCGAAACCATCCCTTATCTTGACGGCTATACCGTTTACACGCTGCGCGAGCCGCACGGCGTTACCGGCCATATCGTGCCGTGGAATTATCCGATGCAGATCATTGGCCGCTCTGTCGGGGCGGCTTTGGCGATGGGCAATACCTGCGTGCTGAAACCCGCGGAAGAGGCGTGCCTGACCGCCCTTGCATTCGCCGCAATCGCCGACGAGGCCGGTTTTCCCAAAGGTGTCATCAACGTCGTGCCCGGCCTTGGCGAAGAGGCAGGCGCCGCCCTGTCTGAACATCCCGGCATCCATCACATCAGCTTTACCGGCTCGGTGCCCGTCGGGCAGTTAATCCAGGCCGCCGCCGCTAAAAACGTGGTGCCGGTGACGCTGGAACTGGGCGGAAAATCCCCGCAACTGGTGTTTGACGACGCTGATCTTGATGCGGCCCTGCCGTTTCTGGTGAACGCCGGTATTCAGAACGCGGGCCAGACCTGCTCGGCCTCGTCGCGTTTGCTGGTGCATCGCAATATCCATGATCAGTTGCTTGACCGGCTGTCTGAGCGCTACCGCGCCCTGCGCGTCGGACCTGCCATTGATGACCTTGACGTCGGGCCGCTGATTTCCGGCGCGCAAAAAAATATCGTAAACGCATTCCTTGCCCAAGGCGCTGATCTGGAAACGGCAGCGCAGGGCCGCGTCGCTGATAATGCGCCGGGTGCAGGCCATTACCTTGCCCCGACGCTGTTGGCAGGCGTCAGCCCCGATCACAGTTTGGCGCGTGACGAAATCTTTGGCCCGGTGCAGGTGGTCATTCCGTTTGACGACGAAGAACAGGCCATCAGTATCGCCAATTCCACCGATTTCGGCCTCGTCGCCTCGGTCTGGACCAACAGCGGCGGGCGCCAGATGCGTGCAGCCAAAGCGATCCGCGCGGGTCAAGTGTTCATCAACAATTACGGCGCGGGCGGCGGTGTTGAACTGCCTTTCGGTGGCATCGGCAAATCCGGCCATGGTCGCGAAAAAGGCTTTGAAGCACTTTACGGCTTCTCGACCCTCAAAACCGTTGCGGCCCTGCACGGTTGACTTGCCCTCATTGTTCCCCAAAATACTCCCGCCGGAGGCTCCGTCGCTTAATTCCATGCGCCAGTTGAACGGATAACACCCATGCCGCACGTTATCAAAAACCGCGACGCCCGTCGCTTGTGGCTGGCAACCAACGGGCTGGCGGACACACCGACCGGGCCGTTGGATCTGATGGCAATAATAAAACGGCTGGGCTTTGTTCAGATCGACACCATCCGAAACGTCACCCGCGCCCACCATCATATAATCTGGAGCCGCAATCAGAATTACCGCGAACCTATGTTATGGTCAGCATTGGCGAATGATCGCGCGATATTTGAACATTTCACCCATGACGCCAGCCTGATTCCGATGGAGTTTTACCCCATGTGGCAGCGCCAGTTTCGCCGCCTCGGCGACAAAGTCGCCCAACATGATTGGTATCAATCCGGGCTGGGCCGCAAACATATCCGCGCCATTCACGCCCGAATTGCCGATGAAGGCCCGCTTTCAACCCATGCTTTTGACACCAAAATCACCGGGCCGCGTGAAATGTGGGCCAGACCGCCGCATAAAAAGGCGCTCGATCAGATGTGGTATGCTGGTGTTTTATCCACCTCGCACCGGGAAAATTTCACCAAGTTTTATGATCTGACAGAACGGGTTATTCCCGGCGAGCATCGCGAACAAAACCAAACCGCGCGCACCCAGATCAATTGGCTGTGCGACGCAGCCCTTGATCGGCTAAGCTTTGCCAATCAGGGCGAGGTTCAACGTTTTTGGGCCGCGACGGATGCGCGTGAAGTCAAAGACTGGATCGCGCGACAAAGCGATTTGCGCCCCGTGTTGATCGAAGGGGCCGACAAAACACTGACCGCCGGTTTTGCGCCCGCCGATATCGAAACCCGCTTGGCCAACGCTGCCCCCGCCAGCACCCGGTTGCGCATACTCAACCCGTTTGATCCGGCAATCCGCGACCGTATTCGCCTGCGACGTTTATTCGGATTTGACTATCGTAACGAAATGTTCGTGCCAAAGGCCCGTCGGATCTGGGGCTATTACGTCTATCCGTTGCTCGAAGGGGATCGTTTTGTCGGGCGCATGGAAATCAAGGCTGACCGGGCGGCGGGTAAAATGTGGATCACCGGGTTTTGGGCAGAAAACGGCGTGAAATGGCCTGACGTGCGGTTCAACAAGCTTGATGCCGAACTCATGCGGTTCGCGCGCCTTGCGGGCCTTCAGGATGTGACTTGGGATTGCCCGAAATCTGCGCTATGATTGCCGCCAAGCCGATCATTTCTTCGTTCAGACAGGGGCAATCGTGACCAGACGTATACTCATGACTTTGCTGGTGATCTGCCTGACACCGTTTGCCGCACAATCCCAATCCCTAAGCCACGAAGAACAGGATTACATTCAGGCCAACACGATTTTCTTCACCTATCACGAACTGGGGCACGCGCTGATTGATCTGCTGCGTTTACCGGTTTTCGGTCAGGAAGAAGACGCCGCAGACGTTTTGGGCGTCGTGCTGTCAGAAACCATCAATAATGAGGATGACAACGAATTCATCATGCTGGCGGCGGCGGATAACTTTTCCTACATGGCGCAAACGGCGCAGCAGGAAGGCTATGAACTTGCCTTTTGGGACCTGCACGGGCTGGACCTGCAACGCTATTACACGATCCTGTGTTTGCATTACGGGGCAGACCCTGACCGGCGCAAAGGCATCGCGGATGAACAGGAATTGCCCGAAGCACGCCAGCAAACCTGCCCGCAGGAATACACTTTGGCTGAAGAAAGCTGGGGGCCGATTTTGGACGAGGCGGAATTCCGCCCCGATGCAGGCCCTTGGCTAACGCTGCATGTGGTGGATCAGCCGCGCAACGAAGCCCAGCAAGCGGTGCTTAGTGCCTTGTCCGTCGAGGTTGACATATTGAACGATTCCCTCAGCCCGGCATTTGCACTTGATGTTTTGTTTGGTCAGTGTGGCGAGGCGAATGCTTATTACGATCCGGACAGCGCCCAAATCACAATTTGCGCCGAATTAGCCGAGCTGTTTACCGAGTGAGCCGGGCAATTTTGTCGCCGTAAGCGTTTTTTGGTTTATCTTGGTATACAATCAGCGCATAAGAGGCGCACAGCAACCCGCCTTGGCGCGCAGGCCGGAAAGTATAAAATGGTTTTCGGGGTGCTTTGCGCGTATAAACAAAAGGAAAGAGCCGCACACCTGACAAAGGTGCATTGAACGTGGCTCTGGCGAATTAAGACAGGGGGCCTTTATGGCTGAAACATCAAACACAAACCGACCGCTTTCGCCGCATCTGACGATTTATCGCCGCGAAATGGGCATGATGATGTCGATCGTGCACCGCATCACCGGTGTCGGCATGGCCTTCACCGCCGCTCTTTTGGTCTGGTGGTTTCTGGCTGCCGCAACCTCGGCCAGCTATTTTGCCTTTGTCGACGGACTGCTGACCTCGTGGGTCGGCTCGTTCGTGCTGTTCGTGTCCCTTTGGGCGTTCTGGTATCACTTTTTCAACGGGGTCCGGCACCTGCGTTGGGACATGGCCAAAGGGCTTGGTCTGGGTCAATCTGCGCGCACCGGCTGGTATGTGATGATCCTGTCGGTCCTGTTCACCACCCTGTCAATTTATCTGACCCTGTAAGGAGGCCCGGTTATGTCTTTCAAAACTGATTACAAAGGTGTTGCCGGTCTTGGGTCTGCAAAAGACGGCACCGGTCACTGGGTTTCCCAGCGTCTGACGGCGATTGCTTTGATCCCGCTTGGTGCGATGTTCCTGTACCCTTTCATGAAATCGCTGGGGGCTGGTCACGACGCCGTTTTGGCCACCTATAGCCACCCGTTTCACGCGCTGATCGCCATTGGCTTTTTCGTCGTCGCGTTTCGCCACCTGCGTCTGGGGATGCAGGAAGTGATCGTTGACTATATTCACAGCGAGCGCACCCTGATGATAACCATGATTGCCAACGCCCTTGTCTGGCGCGGTTTCGCTGTCGCCGGTGCCTTTGCCGTCGCAAAAATCGCGCTTGGCGCCTGAGATTCGGAGAATTCTCAATGTCCGCATATGAATACGTAGATCACACTTATGA
Organism: Paracoccaceae bacterium; assembly: GCA_021775315.1. Classification (GTDB taxonomy): domain Bacteria; phylum Pseudomonadota; class Alphaproteobacteria; order Rhodobacterales; family Rhodobacteraceae; genus UBA5972. Next base: position 231,809 of record JAJFIC010000064.1, on the reverse strand, counting down.
CGTTGTTGTTGTCGGGGCCGGTGGTGCCGGTTTGCGCGCTACGCTCGGCATGGCTGAACAGGGTCTGAAAACAGCCTGTATCACCAAAGTGTTCCCAACCCGCAGCCACACAGTGGCGGCACAGGGCGGCATCGCTGCCAGCCTCAGCAATATGGGGCCGGACCACTGGCACTGGCACATGTATGACACCGTAAAGGGCAGCGATTGGCTGGGCGATACGGATGCGATGGAATATCTGGCCCAAGAAGCCCCGAAAGCGGTTTACGAGCTGGAACATTACGGCGTGCCGTTTTCCCGCACCGAATCTGGCAAAATCTACCAGCGGCCCTTTGGCGGTCACACCACCGAATTTGGCGAAGGCCCACCCGTGCAGCGTACTTGCGCTGCTGCCGACCGCACCGGTCACGCCATTTTGCACACGCTTTACGGCCAAAGCCTGAAGCAAAAGGCGGAATTCTTTATCGAATATTTCGCCATTGACCTGATCATGGACAAAGACGGCACCTGTCAGGGCGTTATCGCCTGGAAACTGGATGACGGTACGATCCACCGCTTTAATGCCAAGATGGTGGTGCAGGCGACCGGTGGTTATGGCCGCGCTTATTTCAGCGCCACATCCGCACATACCTGCACCGGCGATGGCGGTGGCATGGTTGCGCGTCAGGGCCTGCCGCTTCAGGATATGGAGTTTGTGCAGTTTCACCCAACCGGCGTGTACGGCGCAGGCGTTCTGATTACCGAAGGCGCGCGCGGCGAGGGCGGGTATCTGACCAATTCCGAAGGCGAACGGTTCATGGAACGCTATGCGCCGACTTACAAAGACCTCGCCTCGCGCGATGTTGTATCGCGCTGCATGACGCTGGAAATCCGCGAAGGGCGCGGCATTGGGCCGAACAAGGATCACATCCACCTGAACCTGAATCACCTGCCAGCCGAAGCCTTGGCTGAACGCTTGCCGGGTATTTCCGAAAGCGCCAAGATTTTTGCCGGCGTTGACGTCACCCAAAGCCCGATTCCGGTTTTGCCGACGGTGCATTACAATATGGGCGGCATTCCGACCAATTACTGGGGCGAAGTGCTTGACCCCTCCGACAGCGATCACGACCGCATTCTGCCCGGCCTTATGGCTGTGGGCGAGGCGGGTTGTGCCTCGGTGCATGGGGCCAACCGGCTTGGATCAAACTCGTTAATCGATCTGGTTGTCTTTGGTCGTGCGGCTGCGATCCGGGCGGGCAAGATTGTCGATCCTGAGTCCGCAAACCGCGAATTGAACGAAGCCTCGGTCGAGGCCGCGATGGATCGTTTTGACGACTTACGCCATGCCAATGGCGGCACGGCAACCGCTGATTTACGCTTGGAAATGCAAAAAACCATGCAGGCGGATGCGGCGGTGTTCCGCACCGACAAAACGCTGGCCGAGGGCGTTGTGAAAATGAAAGAAGTCGCTGCGAAGATTGGTGATCTTAAGGTCACGGACCGCTCGTTGGTCTGGAACAGCGACCTGATGGAAACGCTGGAACTGACCAACCTGATGCCAAATGCGATGGCTACGATTGTTGCCGCTGAGGCCCGCAAGGAAAGCCGCGGCGCCCACGCGCACGAGGATTACCCGGATCGGGATGACAAAACTTGGCGCAAGCATTCGCTGGCGCGTGTTGATGGGGCAGAGGTTTCGCTGACCTATCGCGACGTGCATCTTAAGCCGCAAATGGCGGCAAAAGACGGCGGCATCGACATTAAGAAAATCGCGCCCAAAGCCCGGGTTTATTGATCGCCCACTGGGCTGCTGACAGGAAAGGAGGCGGAATTTGATTGAACCCACAGCCCCGCGCCTTTTATGCGTCGGCACCCATCACAAGACCGGCACGATCTGGATGCGCCGGGTTTTCCGCGCCATAGCGCGCGAATTGGGCATCTTTTCGATGTTTGTGCACCGCTCGACCCCGCTTAGCCGCATTCCGCAACAAGGCCGGGCGTTGTTGTTTAACTGGTCGTCAAAATTCCCGCCTGATCTGCTGAAACAAGGCACGACGCGGGTGTTGCACATGATCCGCGATCCGCGCGATGTGTTGATTTCCGGTATGAAATACCACCAGATCGCCCCGGTTGGCGGCGAAGAATTCCTGCACAGCCCGCGCGAAGATCTGAACGGCATGACCTATCAGGAACATCTGATATCGCTGCCTGACGACGCGGCCCGCCTGCAATTTGAGATGGGCCACAAACATCGCGAAACGATAAGCCAAATGCGCGACTGGGATTATCAACGTCCCGGCAATATCGAACTACGCTACGAGGATCTGATAAAAGACGAAACCTGCGGCCTGTTTGAAAACGCCCTGCGTTGTTTTGGTTTTACCGAGGCTGAAATCGCCAAAGGTCGGCAGATATTCTGGAATAACAGCCTGTTTGGCGGCCTGAAGGCACCCAATAGTCGCGACACGCGGGTCAATCTGCATGTGCGCGCAGGCCATGCGGCGCAGTGGAAAACCGCCCTGCCGCGTGCGGTTGCCCAGATTTACCAACGCGATTACGGCGATGATCTGATCGCGCTTGGATATGAGAAAAACAAGAATTGGCTGAACCAGTTAAACGCATAAAGGTGGCGTGTGCCACCCAAAGAAAGAAGACAGAGGTCACGAAATGGTCGAACTGACATTACCCAAGAACTCTCGCATCACCGTTGGCAAGACCTGGCCGAAACCTGCCGGGGCGAAAAATACCCGCGCCTTCAAAATCTATCGTTATGACCCGGATACCGGGGCTAATCCTCGGGTAGACACGTATTTCGTGGACCTGGACAATTGCGGCCCGATGATCCTGGACGCGCTGATCAAGATCAAAAGCGAGGTCGACCCGACCCTGACCTTCCGGCGCTCGTGCCGCGAGGGTATTTGCGGCTCCTGCGCCATGAACGTTGACGGCATCAATACGCTCGCCTGTATTTATGGCATGGACGAGGTCAAGGGCGACGTAAAAATCTACCCGCTGCCGCATATGCCCGTGGTCAAGGACCTGATCCCGGACCTGACGCATTTCTATGCCCAGCACGCCTCGATCATGCCGTGGCTTGAAACCAAAACCAATCGCCCGGCGGATGAGTGGAAGCAATCAATCAGTGATCGCAAAAAGCTGGACGGCCTTTATGAATGCGTGATGTGCGCCTGTTGTTCGACAAGCTGCCCCAGCTATTGGTGGAACTCAGACCGCTACATTGGCCCGGCCGCAATGCTGCACGCCTATCGCTGGATCATCGATTCCCGCGACGAGGCGACAGGCGAGCGGTTGGACGAATTGCAGGATCCGTTCAAGCTTTACCGTTGCCACACCATCATGAATTGCACCCAGACCTGCCCCAAAGGCCTGAACCCGGCCAAAGCCATTGCCGAGATCAAAAAGCTGATGGTCGAGCGGACGATCTGATTGCGTTTGGTGGTTCAGTAAACAGAAAGGCTTAAACCATGCCTTTCGCAGGTATTCTTACGGTAGTTGCGATCTGGATTTTGGCAATGCCGGTAGCGTTGGCCGTGATACTTGTGGTCGCAAATCAACGCCGCTGGATTGTGGCGCTGGCGCAAGCCTATCTTTTTCTGGTCGTGGCAAACTGGACCTTTCTTATTGTTATTCCCTCAGGGTTCCTGCCTTTGGACTTCCTGCTTGGCGCATTGCTGCCGCCCTTGTTTACCGCCGGCTTCATTTGGGACGCTTGGCACATTGGGTTTTATGGTGCGTGTTTCGCGGCCACGTTTTTGACCGTTATCTCACTTATTGTGAGCGTCAGACTTCGTGGCCTCTGGGCAGCAATTGTGCCATGCATCTTTGGCGTCGTCACGATCATGTCTGCACTGTGGTTTCAGGGATGGATATCGGACCGAACGTTGCTTAAAAAGGCCGCCCTGATAGACGCCACCTGTGTTGAAATTAACGGGTTTGTTCGTAGCTTTTCCAATATGAGCTATTTTGACAACCAGCCCTTTTTCACAAGCTATCACGGCGTCGCACGTGCCAACAACAATTGGTATATTTGGAGCTATCAAGCCCGAAATTGGGTGCCTTTGAAACCAGCCAATGCCAAGGTTCCGTTAACTTGCGACTAGGCCACAACTGCCAATTCAAACCGTCCGTTATTCGCCAAACAGTTCGGACAGGAAATCGCCCATTCTGGCCCATGCCCGCGCGGCGTTGCGCGGGTGATGCGCCATGCCTGTTTCGGGCGATTGGGCCGCCGGATTGGTGAAGGCGTGACCGGTGCCGGAATAGGCGCAAATCTCCCAATCCGCGCCAGCAGCGTCAAGTTCTTGTGTCAGGGCCAAGGTGGTTTCTGGCGGCACCAACGGGTCGTCCCAGCCGTGCAGCAACAGGATTTTGGCGCTGATGTTTTCGCGCGGCAAGTCCGGGGCATCGTAAACCCCATGAAAACTGGCCACCCCAAGGATGTCAGAACCCGACCGGGCCAGATCCAGCACTGATTTACCGCCAAAACAAAACCCGATGGCGGCTGTCTTGGCTGCGTCGACTTCAGGGCGTGCCCTAAGGGTTTCAAGGGCGGCCTGCATCCGCCGACGCAATGCCATACGGTCGGCGGTCAGCTCGCCCATCAGGGCGCGTGCCTCATCCGGATTGCTGCCTCGACGGCCCTGACCGTACAGATCAATGGCCAGGCCGACATAGCCCATATCGGCCAGATCGTCGGCCTTTTTGCTGTCAAATTCTGACTGTCCGCCAAAGGCATGCACAACCAAAACTCCCGGCAAAGGCTCGGTTCGCACGTCCGGTAGGCTCAACGTGCCTTCAAAAGGTCCGCCGGGGCCGTCATAGATCAGGGTCTGTCTTTTGGTCACTTGGCGTCCTCCTGCAAGGCCAGTTCAATCAAATTGCGGCCCGATATGAAATCGGCCTTTCTCAGCGTCAGTTCACCGCCCACAGCGCGCGCATAAACCAGCACAACGCCAAAGCGGCGATACCCTTTCCTAAGCGAATGATCGGGCCCGGCGACAATGTCATAAGTCCCGTCGCAAATCAGATCAGCTTTGGTGTCCGGCCTTGGAACAAAGCTGATCCGGGTGACGCGCCGCCCGTCGTAGAGATCGCCCACCGCCGGGCAAGCGTCACCGCGATTGATAACCATCCCGGCCAGATAACTAAGCGGGTCCATCACAGGATGGGTGATTTTCGCCGGGTCAGACATTTCCGTGCGGTGTTTTTTTGGTGATATCTTGACGCTTTTGGGAACGCCTTGGGAAAACGTCACCCGCGATGTGCGGCTTTTGAAAATCCGCTTTGAGGTGGCTTCAAACACTTCGGATTGCCGCGTTGCGCTGTTTTGCAATACCCCCGAGGCGGTGCCCGTGTAATGCGCCCTGAGCATGAAACCAAAAAGCCCCTGCGCATCAGCAGTCGCAGTCATATCATAGGTGGTTTCCTGTTCGACATAGGTGACAGAAAACGCGCCATAGTGAAATCCGTTGGCGGTTATTTCATAGATCAAAGGCTGGGTTGCGGTTTGCCCAAAGGCTGGTTGCGATGCCAGCGACAACACCATAAGGCAAAATAGTTTTCGCATCGTAATCAGCCTTGGAAATAGGAACAGGTACCGGGAACTAGGTTTAACAATACCGCTCGACCCCGACAATCTGGGCGTCGGAATAGCGGTCGCCATGAGCAAAACCGGCGGGTAACAGACGCTTAATCTCGGCGCGGTCCTCGTCAGTGAATGCAATCTCGCTGGCACCGGCCCACTCGGCCAGATGTGCGGCTGATCTCGTGCCGGGAATGGGCAACATGTGATCGCCCTGATCAAAAACCCACGCCAAAGCCGCCGCCGAAGTGGTCCAGCCGCGTCGGTTGGCAAAGGCCCGAAATTTAGCGATCTGATTGGAATTAGGGGTAAAATTCGGTTCCGTAAACCGAGGTGTGCCGTTGCGAAAATCAATGTCGATGAACGCTTCGGGGTCCAATACCGCTTCGCCAAACATACCCCGCGCGAGTGGCGAGAACGGAACGAACGTGGTGCCAAGCTCGCGGCAAGCCTCGATCAAGCCCAATTCGGGGTAGCGCGTCCAAAGCGAATATTCGTTTTGCACCGCCCCGACGGGGGCAACTTTGGCTGCGCGGCGTAAAGATGACGGTGCGATTTCAGAAAACCCGAATTGACCGATCAGACCTTCCTCGCGAAAGGTTTCAAGCGTTTCAACAACCTGCTCGATCTCGATCGACCAGTCGCGGCGGTGGATGTAATAAAGCTCAACCTGGCCGACGCCCAACCGTTCTAATGAGCCTTCTAACGCGCGCCGCAACCACGGTTCGGAATTGTTGGTTTCCCCGCGCGCACCGCCAATGACGATGCCACCTTTGGTGGCGATTTTGAAATGGTATCCGGTTTGTTTCTGGTATTCGCCGATCACGCTTTCCGACAGGCCCTTGCCGTAGATTTCAGCCGTGTCCAGAAAGTCGATGCCATGCGCGCGCGCGCCGTCAAGGCAGGCGAAACTGGTTTCTTTGTCGGTCGCGCCGTAAAAGCCGGCAAAAGACATGCAGCCAAGCGAAATGGCCGAAACGCGCGGTCCGGTTGTGCCAAGGTTTAGGTATTTCATTTGGTGGCTCCTGCCTTTGCGAACGCGGCTTCAAGCGCGATTTCGACCATGTCGCCGAAACTGCTTTCGCGGTCTTTGGCAGGCAGGGCCTCGCCGGTGACCAGATGGTCTGAAACCGTCAGAACGGCCAATGCCCGGCGATTATGTCGTGCCGCGAGGGTGTAAAGCTCGGCCGCCTCCATTTCCACGGCCAGAATGCCGTGGCGGACCATCTGTTCATTGAGGTCCGGGCGTTCGTCGTAAAACGTATCCGAGGAATAAATTCCGCCCACATGGGTTTTGGCGCCCCTATTCTCGGCGGCTTTGGCGGCGGCAGACAAAAGGCCCCAATCAGCACAGGGGGAATAATTGAATTCACGGAATATGCTGCGGCTGGGATTGCCCACGGTGGAGGCGGTCATCGCCAGCACCACGTCGCGTATGCCGACATGTTCAGCCATACCGCCCGCCGAGCCGATACGGATCAGGGTTTTGGCGTCATAATCGCGGATCAATTCGTTCACATAGATCGACAGGCTGGGCATACCCATGCCCGAGCCCTGAATGGTAACGCGGTTGCCGCGCCATGTGCCGGTGAAACCAAGCATACCGCGCACCTGATTGATGCAGACCTGGTTTTCAAGGAAAGTTTCAGCGGCCCATTTCGCGCGGTAGGGGTCGCCGGGTAACAGGACGGTTTCAGCGATGTCGCCGGGATTGGCGCCTATGTGGATGGTCATGGAATGCTCCGCAAATGATCTGTGCTGTCGGAGTTTGCCTTACCGCCAGCGCGCGTGCAAGCAATGTTGAGGCAAGCCGCACCTCACGCCTGAAATGTGATCTGCGATCAATTTCAGTTGCGCCGGGCCGACGACGCCTGAACGGCGCGTCGGCGGGGCGTTGCCCCAAAGATGAGTATTTGTGGAACAATGATAGGCTTATTGTGCGGCCAAGGTTTCGGGGTCGACCAGTGCGACGATGTCGATCATGATGCGGTTTAGCTCAAAGTCCTTCGGCGTATAGACTTTGGTCACGCCATAGTCGCGTAGGGTTTTTGCATCGTCTTCAGGAATGATGCCGCCAACAACGACCGGAATATGGTCAAGCCCGGCGTCGCGCATCCGGTCCATGACTTCGCGGATTAGCGGGATATGGCTGCCCGACAGGATCGACAGGCCAACGATATGGGCCTCGTCCTCAAGGGCTGTGCTAACGATTTGTTCAGGTGTCAGGCGGATGCCTTCATAGGTGATGTCCATGCCGCAATCACGCGCGCGAACTGCGATTTGTTCAGCGCCGTTTGAATGGCCGTCAAGGCCCGGCTTGCCGACGAGGAATTTCAGGCGACGGCCGAGTTTGGCCGAGGCCTGATCGACCGCTTGGCGAATATCATCAAGGCCTTCGGTGCGGTTGGACATGGCTTTTGAAACCCCGGTCGGGGCGCGGTATTCGCCAAAGACTGATCGCATCACAGCGCCCCATTCCCCGGTGGTGACACCCGCGCGGGCGGCGGCCACAGAAGGCGGCATAATGTTTGTGCCGTTTTCAGCGGCTGAGCGCAGGTCTGCAAGGGCGCGTTTCACCGCGCCGTCGTCGCGATCCTGTTTCCATGCCAAAAGGCGGTCGATCTGGTCGGCCTCGGCGGCCGGGTCCACGACCATGATGCTGCCATCGCCGCCAGTTAGCGGGCTGTCGGCACCTTCGGTAAAGCGATTGACGCCGATAACCGTGGTTTCACCGGATTCCACCCGACCAAGCCGCGTGGCGTTGCTGTCGACCAACCGGCCTTTCATATATTCAATTGCGGCCACCGCGCCGCCCATGCTGTCAATTTGCGCCAGTTCTTCGCGGGCCCCGGTTTTCAGGGCCTCAACCTTGCGATCAACCGCCGGATTGCCGTCAAACAGGTCGTCATATTCCAGCAAATCCGTCTCGAACGCCAGAATTTGCTGCATCCTGAGCGACCATTGCTGATCCCACGGACGGGGCAGGCCCAAAGCCTCGTTCCAGGCGGGCAGTTGCACGGCGCGGGCGCGGGCGTTTTTGCTGAGGGTGACTGCCAGCATTTCAAGCAAGATACGATAGACGTTGTTTTCCGGCTGCTGTTCGGTCAGCCCCAATGAATTAACCTGAACGCCATAGCGAAAGCGGCGCATTTTGGCGTCGGTCACACCGTAGCGGTGTTCGCAAATCTCGTCCCACAGATCGACAAAAGCGCGCATCTTGCACATTTCGGTGACGAACCGGATGCCCGCGTTAACAAAGAATGAAATCCTGCCAACGACGTTTGGGAAATCCTCGGGGCTGACCTTGTTCTTGACGTCATCCAGCACCGCCGTGGCCGTGGCCAACGCAAAGGCGAGTTCCTGTTCCGGTGTCGCGCCTGCCTCTTGCAGATGATAGGAACAGACATTCATCGGGTTCCATTTTGGCACGTTGGCGTAACAATAGGCCGCCACATCGGTTATCAGGCGCAGGCTGGGCTTTGGCGGGCAAACATAAGTGCCCCGGCTCAGGTATTCCTTGATGATGTCGTTTTGCACCGTGCCTTGCAGCTTGGTCACGTCAGCACCTTGTTCTTCGGCCACGGCGATATAAAGCGCCAGCAACCAAGGGGCGGTCGCGTTAATGGTCATTGACGTGTTCATTTGTTCCAGCGGAATATCGGCAAATAATGCGCGCATGTCGCCCAGATGGGTCACCGGAACACCGACCTTGCCGACCTCGCCACGTGCCAGAACGTGATCTGAATCATACCCGGTTTGGGTTGGCAGATCGAACGCCACGGAAAGCCCGGTTTGCCCTTTGGCAAGGTTGCCACGATATAGCGCGTTGGAATCTTTGGCGGTGGAATGGCCGGCATAGGTGCGAAACAGCCAGGGGCGGGGTTTGGGTGTGGTCATCGTGTGGCCTTGCGTGAATTCCGTTCAGTTGAGCAACAAAATTACACGGTTCAACCGAATCTCGCAATTTCATGTCGCGCCACATTTTGCCGCAGCGCAGCATAAAGCGCAAGCCGAGTTTGCGACGGCAGGACATTGGGGCAAGGCCCGTCAATTCAGGTTGTGTCAGATCAGGCCCGTCAATTCAGGGTAAGCGTCGGCCTTTTGCAGGCATCCCACTTCATCTTGAACTGCGATTCGCCATCATAATAGTCAGCCTTGAAATCAAAGATGCATTGTGATGACCCATCTTTCAGTTCGATGACAATCGAATCCTGTGGCGACAAACGGGTGGAACCGAAAAGGTTCTTGCCCCAGGATTTCGTACCCTTAGCGCGCACGTAAAGGCGTGAAAAGTCCGATGATGTATCGTTCTTAATCGTAACTTTGCGATCAGCGGCGTCAGCCGTACCAATGGATGCGCCAAGCATCATGCATGCGGCCAGCGCGGCCAGGGCGTTTTGGTGAAAAGACATAGGAACCTCGTTAACTACGCCCCTATGGCGATTGCTGCGTGTATTTCGCAGCCAAAGTCTGCGGGGCAATTGGTTGTTGTTAATGCGATCATGGTCTCAGAATCCAGCGTTCTTGTCCACTGTGGCATAGCGACGTTGCCCCGACAAAATGCTCTGAACTTCCGTCGATAGAATACTGGACCCCGGCGGGGTTTGCTGTAACCTTAGCCAATGTTTGAAATGGTTCAGATTCCCTTTTGGCTTGCCTTTTTACTTGTGGCCTTCGCGGCCATTGCCTTTCTTGACCGCCTGTTGATGCCTTCGGTTCGCTGGTATTTGCGGCGGCGCTTCAATAAGGCGATTGAACGTCTGAATGACCATCTGCAATTGCGCATCCAGCCGTTCAAGCTGACGCGGCGCAAGGTGATGATTGACCGGCTGTTGCACGATCCAAGGGTTATGGAGGCCGTCACCGACCACGCAAATATCGAAGGTATCCCCTATGCCGTGGCCGCCGAAAAGGCCGGGGTCTATGCGCGCGAGATCGTGCCGTCGTTTTCAGCTTTCACCTATTTCGGCTTTGCAATTCGGGTGTCGCGGTTCATTTCGCAGGCGCTTTATCGTGTGCGCGTTGGCTTCATTGATGAAAAATCCCTGAAAGAGGTCGATCCAGAGGCGACCGTGGTCTTTGTAATGAACCATCGCTCAAACATGGACTACATCCTTGTGACCTATTTGGCGGCAGAGCGTTCAGCGCTGTCTTACGCCGTCGGGGAATGGGCGCGGGTTTGGCCGTTGCAGCAACTGATCCGCTCGCTTGGTGCCTATTTTATCCGGCGAAAGTCGCGCGATCTGCTGTATCGGCGGGTGTTGGCGCGCTATGTGCAAATGGCGACCGAGGGGGGCGTCAGTCAGGCGATCTTCCCCGAAGGAGGTCTCAGTCTGGACGGCAAACCGCGCGAGGCTAAATTGGGCCTGCTGTCCTATATCTTGGATGGTTTTGACCCTGACAAAAGCCCGCGCGACGTTGTGTTCATCCCGGTTGGTCTGAACTACGATCGGGTGCTGGAAGACCGGGTTCTGACCAATGTTGATCCCGACGGCGAGCGGCATTTTGAATTTCATCTGATGACTTTTCTGGGCTTTATCCGCCGCCAGCTCTGGTTGCGGATGACACGGCGGTTTTATCGCTTTGGCTATGCCTGCGTCAGTTTTGGCCGGCCAGTGTCGTTGCGCGACTTTCTTGACAAGAAACACTTTGACGCCCCGGCGGAACTGACCGAGGCATTGGGCGTCCACCTGATGCGCAAAGTGGGGCGGGTTATTCCGGTTCTGCCATTGCCGCTGGTTGCGACGATCCTGATGGAAGCGACTGAGCCTTTGTCGATGCTCGCCATCAAGGCGCGGTGTCACGACCTGATGTCGGATCTGCGAAACAGTGGTGCTTATGTGCATTTGCCCCACAGAAACGCCGATTACGCGGTCGAGGCAGGCCTGCGGATTTTGACCTTGCGGCGCATGGTGGTCGAGGATGATGGCCAGTTCGCCATAAACCCGAAAGATCGCGGTCTGGTCGAGTATTACGCCAATTCCATCGCCCATCTGCGGTTTGTACCGGAAATCGGCGGCGCAATATAGTTTCTCTACTTGGGTCGTATGGGGCTGATTATTTCACCACAGTGGCAAACTTTGGCGTGTTGTTGCTCTTGTCCTTGATTTGGAATAGTGGCAGACAGCGCTCAATCAAGTCTTGACGACGATTCTGCATTGCAGCATGCTGCGGCGCAGCAACAGGTACGGAGAACGAAATGGCACCGCTGGACGACATGACCGAAATTGCGCCCTATGAGGCGTTGGAAAAAGATCTTTATGAAGTCGGAGAGATCCCGCCCCTCGGCCATGTGCCAAAGCAAATGTATGCTTGGGCGATCCGGCGCGACCGGCACGGCGAACCCGACAAATCGTTCCAGATCGAGGTCGTGGACACGCCAACGCTCGACAGTCACGAGGTTCTGATCTTTGTCATGGCTGCAGGTGTCAATTACAACGGCGTCTGGGCCGGGCTTGGTATTCCGATCTCGCCTTTTGACGTACACAAGGCGGATTATCACGTTGCCGGGTCTGACGCGGCAGGCATCATCTGGGCCGTCGGTGACAAGGTCAAACGCTGGAAAGTCGGCCAAGAGGTCGTGGTGCATTGCAATCAGGACGATGGCGACGACGAAGAATGCAACGGCGGCGACCCGATGTTTTCCGACAGCCAGCGCATCTGGGGCTATGAAACGCCAGACGGGTCATTCGCCCAGTTTACCCGCGTTCAGGCCCAGCAGTTGATGCACCGCCCACGCCATTTGACATGGGAAGAAAGCGCTTGTTACACACTGACCCTCGCCACCGCTTATCGCATGTTGTTCGGTCACCGTCCGCACACGCTGAAACCCGGCCAGAACGTATTGGTCTGGGGCGCGTCCGGCGGGCTGGGCTCGTTTGCCATTCAGTTGATCAATACGGCCGGTGCCAACGCAATCGGCGTGATTTCCGACGAAAGCAAACGCGATTTTGTGCTGTCACTGGGCGCCAAAGGCGTGATTAACCGCAAGGATTTCAATTGCTGGGGGCAGATGCCCACGGTGAACACGCCGGAATATGCCGACTGGTTCAAAGAGACGCGTAAGTTCGGCAAAGCCATCTGGGACATCACCGGCAAAGGCAACAATGTCGACATGGTGTTTGAACATCCCGGCGAGTCGACCTTTCCGGTTTCGGTTTTCGTGGTCAAGCGCGGCGGTATGGTCGTGATCTGCGCCGGAACGACGGGGTACAACCTGACCTTTGATGTGCGCTATCTCTGGATGCACCAAAAGCGGGTTCAGGGCAGCCATTTTGCCAACCTGAAACAAGCCGCCTCGGCTAATCAGTTGATGCTGGAACGTCGGCTTGATCCTTGCATGTCCGAGGTTTTCCCGTGGAGCGAAATTCCCGATGCCCATGTCAAGATGCGCAAGAACGAACACAAGCCGGGCAACATGGCGGTTCTGGTCAGCGCGCCGGTGCCCGGATTGCGGACATTTGAAGACACGTTAGAGGCGAGTCAGTCGCGCTGATTGAATACGGAAACACATTGTTTCCATATTGGAAACAATCAGAGAATAGTCAGACGTCCCGCAACCCGGATTTGGACCCGAGTTGCGGGATTGTTTGTTTTCAACGGGTTACAAAATCCTCCCTCGCTATTTTGGGGGAGTTGAAATAGGCGAATTTATTATAAAAGATACTCGTGCTAGGATTGTATTAAGAATTTGTTAACCAATCAGAACGAGGTTTGTAATGTCGCAAGAATGGATGATTGATGTCCTAACTGATTTAAGAAAATTCGCCCAACAGAACGGTCTGATGGGGTTGGCAGAGCAATTGGATGATTCAATCCTGGTCGCTGCGGCAGAACTGAAGCTGAATGGGCCGGAAATGGTTCAGGGCAAAGGCTATGCAAAACCGGATCATCACTTTTATCGAGCGCTTGCAGCAGGTGACAACACTTGACCAACTCCAAGCCCTGGTGGTTGGCCTTTCCGGGCTCTATCAGATTGAACATTTCGTTTATCATTCCGTAAATTCCGCGGGCGAACCCTACGCCGCACTGACCTACAGCGTCGATTGGGTCGATCATTATCTGGACCGGGATTTCGGCCGTATCGACCCGGTGGTGCTGGGCTGTTACCAGCGGTTTCACCCTGTCGACTGGAAACAACTTGACTGGTCCGGCAAGGCCGCCAAGTCCTTTATGTTCGAGGCTTCAGATGCGGGTGTTGGCAATCAGGGGTATTCGATCCCGATCCGCGGCCCCAACGGCCAATTTGCGTTGTTTACGGCCAATCACACCTGTTCAGATGATGATTGGGTCAAGTTTACGGATGAACATGTGCAGGATCTGATCCTGATCGCGCATTATCTCAATCAAAAGGCGCTTGAAATTGAACGCGGCACCGACAAGCTGGCTTATCAAAACCTGTCGCCGCGCGAACTGGATGCGCTGACCCTGATCGGCATGGGCAAAAGTCGCGGCCATGCGGCTGAAAGCCTGTCGATTTCAGAACATACGTTGCGGGTCTATATCGAAAGTGCCCGGTTCAAACTCGGCGCGGCCAACACCACCCATGCCGTCGCGCTGGCCATGGCAAGCGGCAAAATCATCGTCTGAGTCGCGCGCCCGCCCGCCCCGGTTGCCAAGAATTTTTACCGTCGCACGTTTCGAAATTGTTAACAGCAACGACGCTACCCCGGTGTTTTTCAGCATCTGGGGTATTTTCATGATCCGATATCTGTATGGCGACCAGCTTGGCACTTGTCGCAAACTTTCCCAATCCATGTTTCGCGATCGCGCAAACCAATTCGCCAAGCGCCTGAACTGGCAAGTCACAGTCGACGCCGACGGGTTTGAGCGCGACACCTACGATCAACAGAACCCGCTTTACGTGATCTGGCAGCAACCTGACGGTAGCCACGGCGGCTCCATGCGGTTTTTGCCGACCACGGGTCCGGTAATGGTGAACGATCACTTCCAACATTTGACCGATGGCGTGACCATCGGCAGCCCGTTGATTTGGGAATGCACCCGGTTTTGCATCTCGCCGACAGCCCCGACGCCCTTGGTGGCGGCACGTCTGATGCTTGCGGGCGCTACGCTGGGGCGTCGGTTTCATCTGGCCCATGCTGTCGGGGTATTTGATACCAGAATGATCCGGGTCTACAAAACGCTTGGCTGGGCACCGGATATTCTGGGCAGTGCCGGGAGCGGCCGCGATGCGATTTCCGTCGGCTTATGGGATTTCAAGGCCGCACCTTTTGACACGCTATGCGCCAAGGCCAAGGTCGCACCTGATGCGCCCGAGCATTGGTATCAACAGTCATTTGCCCCGGCTAACAAAGAGCGGCAGCCAGCCTGACAACCCTGTCGATCAAACTGGCGCCCGCTGGTTTGGCGGTTTATGGTCAGCGGAAAACAAGGGCATAAGATGCAGTTTTCCGATGACCAGGCCGAGGCATACGACCGTATCGCGGATATTCTGCGGGCCGCCGGAGTTGATCTGGCAAATGGCACGATTTTGCCAGAAGGCGGCGGCAAACCGGGGCTGGTGGCCGTGCTTGGCAAGGCCGGTTCGGGCAAGACCATGTTGCTTGCAAAAATGGTGGACGAATTGACCGAGGCCGGTGTCGATCTGGTGTCGGGCGATTATGAGGGTAAGCGCACCAAGGATCGCCGCACATTGGCGGTACTGGCCCCGACCAACAAAGCAGCCAGTGTTTTGCGCAGTCACGGGGTTCCGGCCACGACGATTCACCGCATCATTTACACGCCTTTATACGACCCGGAATATGAAAAGATCGCGGAATGGTTGGCGGGCAAAGGCGATCGACCGGATATCGAAGGGCTGACGGATGTAGCACTCGACCGGGCATTTGCGTTTTATGACACCCATAAATCCATTCCCGGCGCTTTGGCGGCGGCGGGTTTGCGCGGCTCGGACTTCATCATTGGTTGGACCCGGCGCGACGACCCGCTGGACATCGGCTTTGTCGACGAAAGTTCGATGCTGGACGACCGTCAGTTTGATGACCTGCGCGAGATTTTTTCGACCCTTGTGCTGTTTGGCGATCCTGCCCAGTTGGCCCCGGTGGGGCAATCCGGCGCGATGGCGTTTGACGCGATCAAGGAAAGCCGCAAAACCCATCTGCACCGTATCCACCGCCAGTCTGCGGGCAATCCGATCCTTGATCTGGCGCATGCGCTGGGCGATCCTGAACTGAGTTTTGAAGCGTTTGAATGCATGGTGGAACAAGCCGCAAAGGACGACGACCGGGTGGTGATCTCGCCGCGGGTTGACGCGACGATGATGGCACGCTCGCCGGTTCTGGTCTGGCGAAACGCCACGCGCATCCGTCTGATCCATGCGTTTCGCGCGGCCTATGGCGCACCCCCGATGGAACTTTTGCCGGGCGAGCCGCTGATCTGTGACGGCATCGAACTGCCCGCCAAGCACCGCAAAAAGCGCGTCGATCTTGAGGCGCGCGGCCTGATCAAAGGCGCGCAGGTCGTCTATATGGGGCCGGGTCGCAAACCGGGGTTTTCCCGCCTGCATGTGTTTGGCGTTGAAGAGCCGCAAGTGAACGCGGCAACCATCATCAAGATCGAGGCCCCCGGCGAGGAAGAGCCGTTCATCCCCTCGGCTGCGCGCATGGGGGCGGCTTTTCTGCATGGCGCGGCTGTCACCATCCACAAAGCCCAAGGATCACAATGGCCAGCCGTACAAGTGTTCGCGCCGGACATTTACGCCGCCGCACGGTCCGGGCGGTCCGAGGCAGGTATCCCTTTGTGGAAGCGTCTGGCCTATGTGGCGATCACGCGGGCCGAGCATCAGTTGCTATGGGTCACGCGCTACATGCTGGCCAAACCGACGGGCCAGTTGGGTGTCGGGGATTTGGCGAAGCCTGCGCCCGCAAAACTGGTGCTGGAAGCCCCGGCTGAGGATGCGCTTTAGATAGGGTTTACGCTGGCACCCCATTGTGTGATCTGATTAGTATCCAAGCCAGAAGCCTTTTTGGCAGCAACAAAGGAACAGACCGGTGAAATGCGTATTCGTTCAAATCCAGTGTAGCCCCGGCAAAACCTACGAGGTTGCCGATGCGATCTATCAACGCGAAATAGCCTCGGAATTGTATTCGACCAGCGGTGATTATGACCTGCTGGCCAAGTTTTACATTCCCGAAGGCGATGACATAGGCAAATACGTCAACGATTCCATTCTGGATATTCCGGGCATCAGCCGTTCGTTAACCACGATGACGTTTCAGGCGTTCTAAAGCGCTACTTATTGAGGTGCGTAGGCGCCAAGCTATGGGGGATAAGGCATGGCAAAAAGCATCATCATCACCGGCGCGAGTTCGGGTATCGGTCGCGCAACAGCGGAACATTTTCTGTCTAAAGGCTGGAATGTCGGTCTTCTGGCGCGACGTGTGGAATTGCTGGCAGATATTGCTGCCGCCCAAGAAACCGCGCTGGCCTTAGCGTGTGACGTGGCAGACGAGCAGGCCGTCAAAGCGGCCTTTGCGGCTTTTACGACGCGTTTTGGCCATCTGGATGTGTTGTTTAACAATGCCGGTATTTTCCCCATGGGGCAGGTCATCGACGAAATCTCGGTTGCCGATTGGCGGCGTGCGGTTGATATTAATCTGACCGGCAGTTTTTTATGCGCGCAGGCGGCGTTTTCGATTATGCGCCACCAGCAGCCACAGGGCGGGCGGATCATCAACAACGGCTCGATCTCGGCCTATTCACCGCGCGCGCATTCGGCGCCTTATACGGCGACCAAACACGCGATCACCGGGCTGACCAAGTCGATTTCGTTGGATGGTCGGCCTTTTAACATCGCCTGCGGTCAGATTGATATCGGCAATGCCGGGACTGAAATGGTTGCAAGCCTGACAGCGCGCGCCCTTGCGGCCAATCCTGAGGCCAAACCTGATCCGACGATGGATGTGGATCACGTGGCGCAGGCGGTGTTTCAGATGGCGGATCTGCCGCTGCAATCCAATGTCTTGTTTATGACGCTGATGGCCACAGAAATGGAATTCGTCGGGCGCGGCTGAGGCTGCGTAACCGGCGAGAAAGGGGGGCTGTCTGCCCCCCAAACGTAAATTGCCTGGGGCAATTCACGACCCCCCGAGGATATTTTCCAAAAGAAGAAGCGCGAATGCGGCTTAGTTCAGGCGCAGCACCCGGAAGATGGCCGAGGCCAGCCAACCGGCCAGAATGGCGATTGTCAGCGACAGGATGCCGTAGATCAGCGGGCGTTGGTGCGCCAGATTGTAGATCCAGCGTTCAAGCCCGACTTTGCGCACTGCCAGCGTGGTGACAAATTCATCCACCACCAACTGGTTTCGGGTCAGAAAGATGCGGGTTTTGTAATCACCTTCGACCAGATTTGACGGCAGTTTAATCTGCGTGCGAAACAAGGTTTCGTCCATCAGATCCACTTGGCCACCCTTTTGGGTGTAAAGCCCGTTATTCTGGCGCACGCGGATCAGTGCCTCAGGAAAATGGGTCGGATCGCTGACCGTGCTTGGCGCGCCGACGGAGCGGATCAGATGGTCAACGCTGATTTTGTAACGCAGATCCTCGGTCGCGCTCAGGACCTGATCAAGTGGTGCGCTTGAAGCGATGGCGTAAAAGCTCGGGGCCTCGTCGACCTCGACCGCATCAATGTTGACCCAAATGCCAAAACGTTTTTCTTTGCGCCGCACCGTGACCGGATGCGACGGGCCAGCGACGGCGATGACAACTTGCATCGGGCCGTTATCTGGGGCCGGCTGAAACCGTTTGACCGCGCCGAAAATCAGGATACCGGTGCCATCGAATGTGGCCGTGATCGAGACATTGTTTTGCGACAGATCAGCGACAATAGTTTCTTCGCCTTGGGCTGGAAAGGCCAGCAGCAATGCGGCCAGAATAATCCGAAACATCAGTGGCCTCCCGGTCCAAGCGAAAACAGCTCGGTTGGTTCAAGCAGCAGATCAAGCGCCAGTTTGCCACAGACCGCCAGCACCAGAATGGCCAGCAGAATGCGCAATTGTTCGGCCTTCATCTTAACGCCGATGCGGGTGCCGATCTGCGCGCCAATAACGCCGCCGATCAGCAACAAAACCGCAAGGGCCATATCAACCGTATAGTTGGTGGTTGCGTGCATCAAAGTGGTGAACCCGGTCACAAAAATGATCTGAAACAACGAGGTGCCGATCACAACTTTGGTGGGCATACCCAGCAGATAAATCATGGCAGGCACCATGATAAAGCCGCCACCGACACCCATGATCGCGGCCAGAACGCCAACGCTTGCGCCGACCATCAGGGGGGGAATGGCGCTGATATAAAGGCCAGAAGTGCGGAATTTCATTTTGAACGGCAGACCGTGCACCCAGTTATGGGCCTTGCGCGGCGCGCGTTTTCCGGCGCTTTTCTTTGCGTGCCGGATCGAGCGCAGGCTTTCCAAAAACATCAACCCGCCAACGACGCCCAGAAAAACCACGTAACAGAGGGTCACCAGCAGTTCGACCTGCCCGATTTCCTTGAGGGCCTTAAAGACCTGAACGCCAATCGCGGCCCCAAACAGTCCGCCGATCAACAGAACTGTGCCCATTTTCAGGTCCACCGTTTGACGCTTAAGATGCGCCAACACGCCGGAAAACGACGAAGCCACGATTTGGTTCGCCTCAGTTGCCACAGCGACCGCCGGGGGGATGCCAATAAAGAACAAAAGCGGGGTCATCAGGAAGCCACCGCCAACGCCAAACATGCCGGACAGGATACCGACCATTCCGCCGAGGCCGAGCAATAGAAAGGCGTTTACCGAAACTTCGGCAATAGGAAGATAAATCTGCATGGCGATTTCCAAATCTGCGGAGAGCTAATGCACTACAACTTTTGAATATGTTTGTTCAGGCCCTTACGCTGCGACAAATCGGAGCGAACGTGTTCCCCAAACAGTCTTAGCGCGATGCTTTTCCCTTTCCTGCCGTCATTTCTGGCGAATCACTGATTTTCACGCAGATACCGCCGCAAAATCCGTTCCAGTTTGGCGGCACCCAATGGTGCCATAGCTTTGGTGTGTTCGTGACTGATATTTTCGTTACTCATCCCGGCGGCCATGTTTGTGACGGTCGAAATTGCCGCGACCCTAAGGTTTAGAAACCGGGCCAGGATGACCTCGGGCACGGTTGACATGCCGACAGCGTCTGCGCCCAGAATACGGATGGCGCGGATTTCTGCCGGGGTTTCAAAGGATGGCCCGGAATACCAAGCGTAAACACCCTCGGCCAGTGACAGACCCTCGGCCTTTGCGGCGTTTTTCAGGGCGCGGCGCATGTCCGGGTCATGGGCGGAGGTCATTGGTACGAACCGCGCGTCAGTCGGCTCGCCTATCAGCGGGTTGAGGCCGGAAAAGTTGATGTGATCTGACAGCAGCATCAAATCGCCCGGTTGGATGTCGTCGCGCAGGGAACCCGCGGCGTTGGTCACGATCAGACGGTCCGCCCCGAGGCCCTTCAGCACCTCCAGCGGCAGGCGCATCGCGTCGCCCCGACCACTTTCGTAATAATGCGCCCGCCCGCCGAAAACCGCGACGCGCACGCCTTCCAGATCGCCGATCACCAGCTTTGGATTGTGCCCCGACACCCCGGCATGGGGAAATCCGGGCAGATCGGAATACTCAATGGCAACGCCGTCAACCTGATCCGCCAGATGGCCCAGCCCGGAACCAAGGATCAGGCCAAGCGCCACCGGGGCCTCGCCTGCCTGCTCTTGGATTTTGGCAATCAGGTCGTCAGCGTTCTTTGACATAGGGCGCGCCCCCGGCCTTGGGCGGTATCGCCTTTCCGACAAAACCGGCCAGAATGACCACGGTCAGGATATAGGGCAGGGCTTGGGTGAACTGCACCGGGATCGAAAACAGGCCGATCACATCTATGCTGGGGTAAAGGTTGCTGATCGCCTCAAGCAGGCCAAACAACAGACATGCCATCAGCGCATAGAACGGCCGCCACTTGGAAAAAATCAGCGCCGCCAGCGCGATAAAACCCCGACCCGCTGTCATTTCTTTGCCAAAGCTGGCCGCTTGCGAGGTGGACAAATAGGCGCCAGCAATACCGCATAAAACACCGGCAATCAGCACCGCCGCATAGCGTTGCCTAATCACCGACACGCCAGCGGTGTCAACCGAAGCAGGGTTTTCGCCAACGGCCCGCAGGCGCAGGCCAAAGCGGGTGCGAAACAGCACCCACCAGCTAAGCGGAACCACCAGAAAGGCAATGTAAACGATGGGTTTATGGCCAGACAGAACGTCTGCATAAAGCGGGCCAAGCATCGGCACGTCGCGCAAAAGATCGGCAAATGGCAGCGTGATTTCATGGAACCGCCCGTTGCCGGTCAAAGGCGGCGTGCTCCCGCCCTTTTGATACCAGGCATTGCCGATCACGACCGTTAGGCCAGAGGCAAGGAAGTTGAGCGCAACACCTGAAATCAACTGATTGCCGCGATAGGTGATCGAGGCAAGCCCATGAATAAGTGCAAACACCATAGAGGCACCAATGCCCGCCAGAACCCCGATCCAGGCATTGCCGGAATGATAGGCTGCGGCGGCGGAAAAGAACGCCGCGATCAGCATTTTGCCTTCCAGACCGATGTCAAAAATGCCAGCGCGTTCGCTGAACAGACCTGCCAGACAGGCAAGGATCAACACCGTCGACAGGCGGATGGTCATATCAAGCGTTACCGTGAATTGCAGAAATAGGTCAGCAAAATCCATCAGCTTTTCCTCTTACGCAGGCGCAAAAATATCCGTTCGACAGGGTCATGCACCAAATTGTTCAGCGCGCCTGTAAACAGGATGATCAGCGCCTGAATGACCAGAACCATCTCGCGGCTAATCGTCGGCATTTCCCACAACAGCTCGAACCCGCCTTGGGTCAGCATACCAAACAACAGCGCCGCCAGAACGATGCCCAAAGGATGCGACCGTCCCATCAGGGCCACGGCAATGCCAACGAAACCGGCACCGCCAACGAATTCTTTAATCAGGTGTTCCTGCTCGCCCATCACCACATTGATCGACAGCATTCCGGCCAATGCGCCGGAAATCAGCATAGTGATAATGGTGATTTTGACAGCCGGAATACCGGCGTATTTGGCGGCGGATTCAGAGTGGCCAAAGGCGCGGATTTCGTATCCAAGGCGCGTGCGCCACAACAGGAACCAAACCAAAACCGTGCAGGCAATTGCCAGCAGGAAACTGATGTTCAGCGGTGCGGATTTTGAAAACGCAATGCCAAGAGGGGCCAGAACCTCATGCGCGGTGGGCAGATGTGCGCCTGCGGGAAAGGGTAAGGATTCCGCGTTTTGGGTATGGGGGCTTTTCAGGATGCCGTTCAGCAAATACCCCATCAACGCCGCGCCGATAAAGTTGAACATGATCGTGGTGATCACGATATGGCTGCCACGCTTCGCCTGCAAATAGGCCGGGATAAAGGCCCATGCCGCGCCAAAGACGCCAGCACCCAGAACGGCAAAAGGCAGCGCCAACGACCAATGCGGCCAGTCAAAAGCCAGAAGAACAATGGCCGCCCCCAGCCCCGCGACCGCAGCCTGCCCCTCGCCACCGATATTGAACAAACGGGCGTGAAAGGCGACGGCCACGGCAAGGCCGGTAAAGATGTAATTCGTCGCGTAATAAAGCGTGTAGCCAAGCCCCGATGTCGACCCAAGCGCGCCTTTGACCATGAAATAAATGGCGTGCAGCGGGTTTTCCCCGATCGCCAGAACCACCAGACCTGCCACCAGAAACGCCAGCACAAGGTTGATGAACGGCACCAGAAAAACATCGGCCCAGCGGGGCATTTTATCCATCAGGCGGCCTCTTCACTTGCGCCGGCCATCATCAGGCCCAATTCTTTTTCGTCAGTTTCTGCGGTGACCCGCTCGCCCTGAATATTGCCGTCAAACATAACCGCGACCCGGTCCGTCAGGGACAGGATCTCGTCCAGCTCGACACTGACCAGCAAAATGGCCTTGCCCGCGTCGCGCAGCGCCACGATCTGTTTGTGAATAAACTCGATGGCGCCGATATCGACACCGCGCGTCGGTTGCCCGACCAACAGGATTTCCGGGTTGCGTTCGATTTCCCGTGCCAGCACGATTTTTTGCTGGTTGCCGCCGGAAAAGTTCTGCGCCAGCAGGCGCGGATTGGGTGGCCGGATGTCAAAGTTTTCCATCTTGGCAGCAGCGTCCGCAAGGATCGCCGCATTGTCCATCATCAGCCAATTCTTCTGGTATTTCGGGTCGTGGTGATAGCCAAAACAGGCGTTTTCCCACGCCATGAAATCCATGATCAGGCCCAGACGCTGTCGGTCTTCGGGCACATGCGCAATGCCGCGCGCCCGCCGGGACTGGCCGTCGGAATGATTGCCGGTCAGGTCCAGCTCGTCGCCATGAACCTTGATCGAACCTGTGCCGGTGCAAATGCCGCCAAGCACTTCCAGCAACTCCGACTGACCGTTTCCGGCCACTCCGGCAATGCCCAGAATTTCGCCCGCCCGAACATTAAACGAAATGCCTTTCAGCCGCTCAACGCCAAATTCGTTGCGCACCCGCAGGTCGCTGACCTCCAACACGGTTTCGCCCAGTTTTGGCGGCGATTTATCCACTTGCAACAACACTTTGCGCCCGACCATCAGTTCCGCCAATTCCGGCGGGCTGGTTTCGGCAGTTTTTACCGTCGCCGTCATTTTACCGCGTCGCATAACGCTGACCGTGTCGGTCGCGTTCATGATCTCTTTAAGCTTATGGGTGATCAGAATGATAGTTTTGCCCTGATCGCGCAAATTGCGCAGGATGCGAAACAGATGTTCAGCTTCGGTCGGGGTCAAGACGCCGGTCGGCTCGTCCAGAATCAGGATATCAGCTTGGCGATACAATGCTTTCAGGATCTCAACCCGCTGCTGATGACCCACAGAAAGGTTTTCGACGATCTCGTCGGGATCAACCTCAAGCTCATATTCATGCGCCAGTTCCAATAGGACCGAGCGTGCCTTGGCCAATGAGGGCTTAATCAACGCGCCGTCTTCAACACCAAGGATGATATTTTCCAAAACGGTAAAATTCTCAACCAGCATGAAATGCTGGTGAACCATGCCGATGCCCGCTTTAATGGCGGCTTGGCTGTCAGGGATCTGTGTGGCGACGCCGTTGACGAAAATCTCGCCCGCGTCTGCTTTGTAAAACCCGTATAGGATGGACATCAGGGTGGATTTACCAGCGCCGTTTTCGCCGACAATTCCATGGATCGCACCCTTGGCCACAGACATTGAAATGTCTTTGTTGGCCTGAACCGGGCCGAAAGCCTTAGAGATACCGATCAATTCGATAGCTGGGGCGGCAGTTTCCTGCCGCCCCGTTTTTGTTGACTGTTCAGACATGCCTCAGAATTTCAGAACCGAACAGCTGTCATCCGAAGTATAGTCATGGACTTTGATTTCACCGGAAATGATCTTGGCCTTGGCGGCGTCCACTGCGGACTTCATTTCTGCACTGACAAGCGCTGCGTTGTTCTCGTCCATCGCATAATCAACGCCTTCATCCGCAAGATCAAAGGTCATATAGCCGCCTTTGGCGTCGTCACCCATCTTCATGATGTTGTAAACTGCGGTGTCCACGCGCTTAAGCATCGAGGTCAAAACCATGCCGGGATGCAACGGGTTCTGGTTGCTGTCCACGCCAATGGATAAAACACCCTCGTCAAACGCGGCTTGCAAGACGCCAACACCGGTGCCGCCAGCAGCCGCATAAATGATATCGGCCCCCTGCGCGATTTGCGCTTTGGCCAGTTCGCCACCTTTTACCGGGTCATTCCACGCGGATGGGGTGGTGCCTGTCATGTTGGAAATGATCGTCGCATCCGGATTCGCCGCCAACACGCCCTGCGCATAGCCACAGGCGAATTTGCGGATCAAAGGCACATCCATGCCGCCAATAAAGCCAACTGTGTTGCTTTCAGATTTCAAGCCGGCCATCATGCCAACCAGATAGCTGCCTTCGTGCTCGGTAAAGGACACGATCAGAACGTTTGGAGCATCCGGAACCCAGCCATCGACTGTAACGAATGTCAGATCAGGATAATCCGCCGCAACCGCACCCAGGGCCGAGCTCATCGCGAAACCTGTGGTGACAATTGGGTTGAAACCCTCTTCGGCAAAACGACGGATCGCTTGTTCCCTTTGGGCTTCGTCCGAGATTTCAAATTCGCGGTATTTTCCACCGGACTCTTCTGCCCAGCGCGCCGCACCGTTATAGGCGCTTTCGTTGAAGGACTTATCGAATTTGCCGCCCATATCATAGATAATGGCAGGATCGGCAAGCACCGCTGTCGCGGAAATGGCAAGCACGCTGGCTGTACCAAAGATAGTTTTCATAAAGGACATTATTTTTCTCCCGTTTTATTATTCCTTTTGGGTGCGGCTGTGTGGGTGACCCCACTGCGCATACCCCCAGATCAGCAGATGACCATGCGCGATTAAGAACCAAGGCCCCAAGGGGGGTCAACAGTTTTTTACCGTTTATTCCAGTTTTCGCGAAAATCCCTGCGAAATAACGGGCAAACCAAGGTCAGATTGCCGTTAGGTCATGCTGCATCACAAGGGCGGTGGTCTTTGAACCCGTCACGCTGGCATAGTAATTCTTGCGGTATCCCGCCGTCTGATAGCCGCAGGATAGGTACAAAGCGACGGCGGCTTTGTTGTCTTCGGCGACCTCTAAAAAGGCCTGTTTCGCGCCCGCCGCCTTGGCAAAACCCTCGAACTCGCGCAGCAATTTGCGACCCAGCCCCGCCCGCTGTGCTTTGGGCGCAACGGCGATGGTCAACAGCTCAACCTCGGGGCCAGCAATCCGGCCAATGGCAAAGCCGTCGGCGCAATCACACTGAAACACATTGGCAGATTTCAGAAGGTCACGAAATTCAGTCACGCTCCAAGGTCGCGGAGAGGTGAAACATTCAGCGTGAAGCCGCGCCATTGCCTCGGCGTTCATGGCAGAATAACTGGCGCTGCGTCACGCGAAGGCGCCGCATCGGCGGATTTGATATAAAGCGGTGCGGGCCGGGGGTTTGGCTGGTCCATCCGACGCGCCGCAATCCGCGTAATCGCAACTGGCAGAGGAAAGGCCGGGCTGCTCGCTTGCCCGCCAACAGATTGGGCGATTTGCGTGTTTTTGTGACCAACGCAGGCGATATCGGGTCGATGAAACGCCGCCGGAATATCGTCAGGATTGGCAATCAGCGGCCCGCCGGCGCAAGACCCGTCCAGAAGTTGCAAATAAACCTCGTCGCGGCGCGCGTCGATGCTGGCCAGAACCGGGCGTGTAACCCCTTCGGCCATAGCCTCAAAACCCGAAACGCCAATCGCCGGAATGTTCAGCGATAACGCCAAGCCCCTTGCGGCGGATACAGACAGGCGGATGCCGGTGAAATTGCCGGGGCCGACGCCCACGCCGATGGCGGCAATATCAGCCCAGTTTTTGCCGATTTCGGCCAGCATTTGTTCCATCATCGGGAACAGATACTCGGCCTGTCCCTTGTGCATTTCTTCGATCCGGCTGACCAGAACATGACCCCCGGAAAGCAAAGCGACCGCGCAATGCGCGGCCGATGTATCAAATCCGATAATCAGTGGTTCAGGCGGCAACGGGCCGAACCTCGGTCACTTCCGGGATATAATGGCGCAACAGGTTTTCGATACCCATTTTCAGCGTCATGGTGGATGACGGGCACCCGGCACATGCGCCTTTCATGGCCAGATAGACCACGCCGCGTTCAAATCCGTGGAAGGTGATGTCGCCACCATCCTGTGCCACAGCAGGGCGCACCCTTGTGTCCAGCAATTCCTTGATCTGATCAACGATTTCGCTGTCGGGGCCTTCATGGGCCGTGTGGCCGCTATCGGTGTTCGCGCCTTCAATCACTGGCTGGCCCGACTGGTAATGTTCCATAATCGCGCCCAGAATGGACGGCTTCAGGTGGTTCCAGTCCAGATCGTCCTGCTTGGTGACGGTGACAAAGTCGATGCCAAGGAAAACGCCGGTGACGCCGCTGGCCGCAAAAATCCGCATCGCAAGCGGCGAATTTCCAGCCACGTCTGCGGATGGGAAATCAGCGGTGCCAGTTTCCAGAACAGTTTGCCCCGGCAGAAACTTCAGCGTTGCGGGGTTTGGTGTGGCTTCGGTCTGGATGAACATGGTGTTTCCTTTGCAATCGAGACAAAGGATATGCCTATCCCAAGCAAAATTGTCAAGTTCCTTAGAAGGATTCTAAACTGGCGGAATTCAGGCGGCTCAGGTGACCGCGATGATGGCCTCTTTGCTCATACCACCGGGGACAATCGTCACCGGGATCGGCAACGAACCGGACGAGCGCAGCACATATGTCACCAGCGGTCCCGGTCCTTCTTTGCCAGTGCCGGCACCCAGCACCAGAACACCGATATCAGGATTGTCCTGAATGTAATCAATGATCTCGGGCTCCATCTTGCCTTCGCGGATTTCAAGCTCAGGGGTGATCCCCTCTTTGTCCTGCATCCGTTTTGAGAACACCTCGAAATGGGCCTCGATCCGGTCGCGGGCTTCTTCGCGCATGATGTCTGCAACACCGATCCAGTGATTGAATTCTTCCGGCGGAATAACCGCCAAAATCGTAACACCGCCGCCGGTATTCGCCGCCCTTAGCGCTGCGAACCGCATTGCGTTGAGGCACTCAGTCGTGTTGTCCAGAATGACCAGAAACTTGCGCATGAGAGTCCTTTCAAAATCGCGTCGCGGGATAATCGCTTAAGTCAGGCTAGGACGCAAGCAAAGGCTGCGCGGATGCGACATGATGGGCATAGGATGCGGATTAAGGATCAAGCCAGTTAAAAGATGAAATCGCTCGCGTCAAAGTCACCCACAGTCGCACCTTCAATTGTTATGACGGAGCTTCCAAAGGAAATGGTTACATCGGTGCCTCCTGACGGGGCAATCACAAGATCGCCAAACGCATTTGCGCCGTTGGTAATCCGGATTCTGTCTTCGCCGTCTACATAATCGGTGATAACGTCAGAACCGGAATTTCTGTTAAAGAAAAACACGTCGGCGTTTGCGCCGCCTGTAAGGATATCGCCGCCGACGCCGCCGATAAGCGCGTCGCGACCTGTACCGCCAACCAGAATATCGCTGCCGCCGCTGCCGATTAGCCGATCGTTTCCGCTGCCGCCGAACAATTGGTCTGCACCAAATCCGCCGTCCAGCGTGTCGCGCCCCTGATTGCCATAAAGCTTGTCATTACCGCCATCTCCATACAGCCTGTCGTTTCCGACCAGTCCATACAGCCGGTCGTTACCAAACCCTCCACGCAGGATGTTGCTCCAGCCGGTGCCATATATCAGGTCGTTGCCGCCGCCGGTATTGACGTTTTCGATGGCAACAAACCGGTCTGAACCCTCGCCGGTTACCTGTGTTGTGGTAATCCGCAAATCTACCGTGATATTGTTGTCAAATCCCCCCAAAACCGCCGTATCGCGCCCCGTGCCACCATGGTAATAATCGTCGTCAGCGCCACCTTCCAGGATGTCGTTGCCGCCATAACCGAACAGCTTGTCGTTACCACCGCCTGTGCGAAATACATTGGCGGAATTGTTGCCGCGTAAGAAATCATTGCCGGCAAAAGTATACACGTTTTCAATGCTGACAAAGGTATCACGCCCTTCGCCCGTATTTTGGTCTGTCAGCACACGCAGATCCACGACGACGCGGTTGCCATTAAACCCCATTAACGCAGTGTCATTGCCGTTTCCGCCGTGATACAAATCGCTGCCATTGCTGCCCATCAGAACGTCATTGCCGTTTCCGCCATATAAAAAGTCCGAGCCCCGGTCGCCTGATAACAGGTCATTATTTGCGCCACCGTTAAGATAATCCGTGCCTCTTCCGCCGAGCATAATGTCGTTGCCGCCAAAGCCCCATGCCCGGTGTGTGCCTGTCCCGTTGAAGGCAAAAACGTCGTCGCCCGCCAACATGGATCGCATCAAGACCTGATCATCGGCGGTCGAGGTTGTCTGCACCGCAGCCGCAAACGCCGCAGTGGTGACCGAAAAATCCATCGCTGTGAAAGTGTTCGGCCCGGTTGCGCCGGAAATTGACGAATTAAACAATGCCGTGATTGTACCGCCTTCTGGTCCGCCATCAACGTCCAGTGTGATCCCCGTCCCGCCAAGGGTCGTTGAAAAACCACCGCCCCAAAGTATAGAGAACGTGTCCTCAATCGTAATGGTCGGAATGGTTAAGGTGAAAAGCAGATCATATATCTGCGTCGGGTTGCTTGACCCGGTGTAGACAGTATTCACGTCGTCACTAAACAGGGTGTTGGTCGCCTGCGTGAGCATTTGGCTCAAGTCTATTCTTCTGAAATCAAAATCTGTTGAACTTGAAAAAAATGTCATATGGGGTGCCTTTCACGATGCAAGTCGTACGAGGCTAACAGAATAGGGGTGCGACAAAAAGGCATATTTGCCTTTCGTGCACTTAATCTTCATTTTTGGATTGTTTGCTGCTTAGTCGCAGTCAGTTCCACACAGTCGGCCTTTCGCAATCAGCCCTTGTTTGAACGCGCCCAATCCCAATAAAGCGCGCGCGCCCGTTTGGCTGTTGGCCCGTGCTGATAGCTGACCTCGTCAAACGCGGTCACGGGGGTGATTTTGCTCATATTGCCGGTCAGGAATACCTCGTCGGCGGCCCGGAAATCATCAAAGCTCAGCACGGATTCATGCACTTTCATGCCGTCCTGACGCAGCAATTCAATATGCCGCGCGCGGGTGATGCCTGACAGAAAGGTGCCGTTTGCAATCGGGGTAAACACCTCGCCGTCGCGCGCCATAAACACGTTTGCGGTCGCGCTTTCAGCCACATTGCCCAAAGCATCAGCGACCAGCGCGTTGCCAAATCCACGCGATTGCGCCTCGCGCAGCATCCGCGCGTTGTTGGGGTACAGGCCGCCGGTTTTGGCGTTGACGATCGCGTCGCCCAAAACCGGGCGGTGGAATTTCGTGGTGGTCAGCGTTGTGGTTGCAACGGCTTGGGCCATTGGAATTTCTTCAAGGCAGATGCAAAACCCGGTCGAGTTTTCCTGCGGTACGATACCGCTAAAGCCGCTATCAAGGCCCCAATACATCGGACGGATATAAACCGCAGTCTGATCGGAATAGGCCTTCAGCCCTTCAAGCGTGATCGCAAGGATATCCTCGGCGGAATGGGTCGGCGTCAGCCCCAAAGCAGTGGCAGAACGGTTGACCCGCGCACAATGGGCCAGCAGATCGGGGGTCATGCCCTCAAAGAACCGCGCCCCGTCAAAAACTGTGGTGCCCAGCCATGCCCCGTGATCGGCCGCGCGCATGATCGGCACGTTGCCTTTGTGCCAGGTGCCTTCAAAAAAAGTATGGATATTCGCGCCAGTCGCCATGATGCATTCCTTTTGTCAATTGGGCGCATCTAAGCACCGCAACCGGGCAAGGTCCATAGCCTGCGACGCGACGTTTTAAACCTGCCGCGAACGCACCATGCCGACGACGTCATAGGTTTTCTCAAGGATCGGATTGGCAATCGCGGCGGCCCTATCGGCCCCCAGACCCAGCAATTTGTCGATCTCAGCCACATCCGCCATCAGGCGCGACATCTCGTCTGAGATCGGCGCAAGCTTGGCAACCGCCAGATCAGCAAGCTCCGGTTTGAACTGGCCAAACTGCGCCCCGGCATGATCGGCCACAACCTTTTCAGCAGACTCGCCTGACAGGCCGGCATAGATATTGACCAGATTGCGGGCCTCGGGGCGCGCATCCAGATCTTTAAGGTTATCAGGCAACGGATCGGGATCAGTCTTGGCCTTGCGGATCTTTTTGGCGATGGTTTCGGCATCATCCGTCAGGTTAATCCGGCTCATATCCGAAGGATCGGATTTCGACATCTTTTTGGTGCCGTCCCGCAGCGACATAACGCGGGTCGCAGCGCCTTCGATGACGGGTTCGGTCAGCGGAAAGAACTCGGTCTTGAAATCATTATTGAACTTCATGGCGATGTCGCGCGTCAGTTCAAGATGCTGTTTCTGATCCTCGCCCACCGGCACATGCGTGGCGTGGTAAACCAGAATATCCGCCGCCATCAGCGCCGGATAGGCAAACAGGCCAACGCTGGCAGCCTCGCGGTTTTTGCCGGCCTTATCCTTGAACTGGGTCATCCGGTTCAGCCAGCCCATTCGGGCCACGCAATTGAACACCCAGGCCAGTTCGGCATGGGCGTGGACCTGACTTTGGTTGAACAGAATGGATTTCGCCGGGTCCAGACCCGAGGCAATGAACCCCGCCGCCAGCTCGCGCGTGGCGCGTTTCAAATCCGCGGGATCCTGCCATGTGGTGATCGCGTGCAGATCGACCATGCAATAGATGGTTTCGATGCCGCTATCCTGCATTTCAACGAACCGTTTGACCGCGCCAAGGTAATTTCCAAGGGTCAGGTTTCCGGTTGGCTGAATTCCCGAAAAGACACGAGGCGTGTGCACCGTTTCGGTCATGGCTTTCTCCTGTCTGGACTAAAGGTTTGGCGTGCCTTATCGCTTGCAGGCATACGCCCGTCAACCACGGAACACGCGCCAATGTTTGAAGACGACCACAACGCATCGCCGATCAATCCTTTGCCCGCAATTGTCGTGCTTTTCACGCTGGCCATCGCCGGGGTCGAGCTGACCTTTCAGGCCGCCGAACGCGGCTTTATCGGCGGCCCCGGTGGCATCGCCTGGCGACTGAACGCCGTGACGGGTTATGGGTTTTACGAGCCCGCCTTTGACTGGATGTTTGAACACGGCATGTACCCGTTTGAACTGCTGCAACGGCTTTTGACCTATGCGTTCATTCACGGCAGCTTTACCCATGCAGCCTTTGCCGTGGTCATGTTGCTGGCCATCGGTAAAATGGTGGCCGAGGTGTTTTCAGCCTGGGCGTTTGCGGTGATATTTGTTGCAAGCTCTGTCACTGGGGCGTTGGCCTATGCGATACTGCTTGATACCCGTATTCCGTTGATCGGCGCGTTTCCGGCGGTGTACGGCATGATAGGGGCGTTGACCTTTATGTTATGGGTCAGGGCGCGGGTTGAGGGGGATAACCAGTTCCGGGCCTTTTCGCTGATCGCGTTTCTGATGGGCATTCAGTTGTTCTTTAAGCTGGTTTTTGGCGGCAGCGATGACTGGGTCGCGGATATCGCCGGTTTCCTGACAGGCTTTAGTTTGTCATTTGTCGTGGCCCCCGGCGGGGCGGGTCGGATTTCGGAATTAGTCAATCAGG
Source organism: Paracoccaceae bacterium (assembly GCA_021775315.1). Taxonomy (GTDB): domain Bacteria; phylum Pseudomonadota; class Alphaproteobacteria; order Rhodobacterales; family Rhodobacteraceae; genus UBA5972. Next base: position 199,892 of record JAJFIC010000064.1, on the reverse strand, counting down.
TCCGGCGGCGGCGTTAATTATCGCCACTAGCCACGGCGCATAGCACGTTTCAGATCTGCAGGCGTGACCGCACCGAACAGGAACGTGGCAATCCCATACACCACCATACCGCCAACAACCAACACCGCCAGCGCGCCATAGCGCAAGCCGGGTGTCACCAGATACGGCGCAAGCAAACCCGCGCCCAGCCACAAAGCCGCCCCCATAAGGCCCGAGGCCAGAACGATCCGTGGCACCACCCGTTTCAGGCGGCTGTCCATACGCGCCGCCTCGCCAAATTCACGCGACCCGCGCCACAGCAGCAACACCATCGCCCAACCAGCGGCACTGGTGGCAATCGCCGCCGCCAGAAAGCCGATGCTGCCCATCAGGCCAATCGCCATCGCGGCATTGATCACCATCGCCGCAAGGGCGAAATAAAACGGCCGCTTGGTGTCTTCGCGCGCAAAATAAAGCGGCTGTAGCACCTTTTGCAAAACAAAAGCGGGCAGGCCCAGCCCATAGATCGCCAAGGCTTGCGCGGTCATCATTGCGTCACTTTCCAAAAACGCGCCGCGCTGAAACAGGACCGACACCAAAGGCATCGGGATCACGATCAGCGCAACGGCGGCGGGCAATGTCAGCGCCAGCGAAAATTCAGCCGCCCGGTTGACAGCGTGGCGTCCGCCAATTGCGTCCTCGCCGCGCAATTTGCGCGACAAATCCGGCAACAGCACCACACCAATGGCGATGCCAACAACGCCCAGCGGCAATTGGTACAGACGATCCGCATAGTTCAGCCAGGCAACTGCGCCGTCGAAAAAGCTGGCCACCTGACGGCCCACCAGCAGGTTTATCTGCACCACACCCCCGGCCAATGCGGCAGGGGCCGCGATGACTGCCAACCGTTTCAGATCAGGCGTCATGCGCGGCCAACGCGGCCACAACCGCAGGCCCAACCGGCTGGCCGCGATCCAGACCAGCCAAAGCTGGACAACGCCCGCAACCGGAACGGTCCAGGCCAGCGTGCGCCCCATATCCCATCCCATCGCGGATGCGGCAATCATCGCCGAAATGAACAGAATATTCAGGGCAACCGGCACCGCTGCGGCAACCCAAAACCGCCCCAGCGCGTTCAGCGCACCACTGATAAGTGCCGCGATTGAGATGAACAGGATGTAAGGAAAAGTAATGCGGCCAAACCCGACCGCCAGTTCAAACCGATCATCCGCCAGAAACCCGCTGGCCATGGCCAGAACCAGCCACGGCATGAAAAGTTGCGCCAGCAAGGTCAGCAAAACCAAGATCAGCAGCAGTCCTGACAACGCATCGCGGGCGAATTCAGACGCACCCTCGTTCGCCTCAAGCTTTTTGGAAAACATCGGCACAAAGGCCATGTTGAACGCGCCTTCGGCGAAGAAGCGGCGAAACATGTTGGGCAGGGAAAAGGCGATCAGAAACGCCTCGGCCACCGGACCTGCGCCCAGAAACCCGGCGATCATGATGTCACGGGCAAAACCGGCGATACGGCTTAGCAAGGTCCAGCCACCAACGGTGAAAAAGCCGGAAATCAGGCGAATGGGTCGGGTCACGAGGCCATCGCCACTTCGGCGCCGCGTTCAATCGCTTCCAGCAATTTGCGCTCAAGGGCGCGGCGTTTTGATTGCGAATGCAGCTTGAGGCCAAACATATCTTTGACGTAAAACACATCGACCGCCTGCACCCCATACGTGGCGATGACAGCCGAGGCAATATAGATGTTCGAGCCCGAGATCGTGCGCGTCAGATCATAAAGCAGGCCGGGCCGGTCGCGGGTATCAACCTCGATAATCGTGTAGATTTCCGAGCCTTCATTATCAAACGTGATCTCTGTCGGTACGATGAAATCACGCTCGCGTTTCTTGATCTTGTCGCGATCCTTCAGCGCATCACGCGCCACCACCGTGCCCTTCAGCGCCTTGTCGACCATAGCGCCAAGACGTTTCAGGCGCGATTGTTCATAGGGCCGTTCGTTGCCGTCCTGTATCCAAAAAACCGAGGTCGCGAACCCGTCTGAGCTGGTATAGGTTTTGGCGTCCACCACATTGGCCCCGACCAGTGCCAAGGCACCGGACAGACGCGAAAAGATCCCCGGATGATCCTCCATCGCGAAAATCGCCCTTGTGGCGTCGCGGTCTTTGTCTTGTTTGAAATCTGAAATGATGCTGCCGGGTTCCACCTTGCTTAGCAGGCGGGCAATCATCACATGGGCTTCGGTATCCAGACCTTGCCAATAGGCCGGGTAATGACGGTCAAGTTCCGGTTGCAGCTTTTCCGGCTTCCAGCTTTTCAAAGCGGCGGCAAGTGCGTCGCGCGCATCATCCGCTCGCCGGGTCTGCGCGCCATCATCGGTGCCGGATGTCAGGGCCGCACGGGTGGCGTGATAAAGGTCGCGGATCAACTGGGCTTTCCAGTTGTTCCACACGCCCGGACCAACACCGCGAATGTCGCACACCGTCAGCACCGTCATCAGCTTTAGCCGGGTGCGGCTTTGCACCAGATTGGCGAAATCGCGTGCGGTGCGCGGATCACTCAGATCACGTTTTTGCGCCACGTCTGACATCAACAGATGGTGCCGAACCAACCAGCATACGGTTTCACTTTCCGCCGGATCAAGACCCAGCCGCGGGCACAGGCGTTCGGCGATCTGTTCGCCAAGGATCGAATGATCCTCGGGCCGGCCTTTACCGATATCGTGCAGCAACAGGGCGACGAACAAAACCCGCCGATTAACACCGCGTTCTAATATGCCAGAAGCGACCGGCAGGTCCTCGACCAGTTGGCCGTCCTCGATCTGTGCAAGCGTTGAAATGCACTGGATCGTATGTTCGTCCACCGTATAGTGATGATACATATTGAACTGCATCATCGCCACAATCGCCTGAAATTCCGGGATAAATGTGCCGATAACGCCCAGCTCGTTCATCCGCCTGAGGCCCCGTTCCGGGTTGCCGTGATCCAGCAACATATCCAGAAATATCCGGTTTGCCTCAGGATCATTGCGCATCTTGTCGTCGATGCGATGCAAATTGGCCGTGACCAGCCGCATCACATCGGGATGCAGCAAATAGCGTGTGCGCAACCCTTCTTCAAACACCCTAAGCAGATTAATCGGATCCTTCAAAAACGTCTTGGGGTCCGCAATCGTCAACCGCCCCTGTTGCAGCCGATAGCCCGCCGATATCCGCGTGCGCAGCCGCCGCGTCGCCTTGGTCAGCAGTTCGCCCATGCGTGGCTGACGTTTGACATGCTGTGCCTCAAGGGCTGTCAGGAAAATCCGCGTCACCTCGCCAACCTGCGTGGCGTGGCGGAAATAATCCTGCATGAAATGTTCAACAGCGCGGCGGCCGTCTTTGTCCTGATAGCCAAGGGCGCTGGCGACCTCGACCTGATTGTCAAAGGTCAGATGCTCCATCGCGCGGCGGGTGATCAGATGAAGGTGACAGCGCACAGTCCACAAAAATTCCTCGGCCTTGGAAAAAACCTCAAATTCCGCTTTGGTGAACATGCCGAGCTTGATCAGTTCGCGCGGGCTTTGCACCTGATGCAGATATTTGGCGATCCAGAACAGAGATTGCAGATCACGCAGCCCGCCTTTGCCCTCTTTAACGTTGGGTTCGACCATATACCGCTGGCCACCCTGCTTTTTGTGCCGGTCCGAGCGTTCCTTTAACTTAGCCTCAACAAATTCGGCACCCGTGCCTTTGAACAGACTGCCCCACAGTTTTTCTTCAAGCTCCATGCCAAGGGCCGCGTCGCCGTCCAGAAAACGCCCCTCAAGCAAGGCCGTGCGGATCGTGTAATCCTCGCGACCCAACCGCAGGCAATCAGCACTGGTGCGCGTTGCATGGCCGATTTTCAGGCGCAGGTCCCAAAAGATATAAAGCATGGTTTCGACGACTTTTTCGGCCCATTGCGTGTGTTTTCCGGGGATCAAAAACAACAGGTCGATATCGGAATAGGGCGCCATTTCAGCCCGGCCATAACCGCCCACCGCAATGATCGCCAAACGCTGTGCCTTGGTCGGTTTTGCCAGTGGGTGAATATACGACGTCGCGACGCGCAGAACCTCTTTCACCAGGCAATCGGTCAGCCAAGTGTATGACGCCGTGACTTGGCGCGTCTGGGCAGGCTTGGATTTGTAAACCTCGCCGATTAGGGTGAAACCGGCCTTATAAGCCACGCCCAGATGTTCGACCGCCCGGTCACGCATTTCGCGCCCGTCAGACAGGCCCTTCAGGTCAGCGTCGATGACCGCCGACACGGCTTTGATGTCGAAAATATCCGTTTGCGGGCAGATCAGCCCGGCGTTTTCCCCACCCAATTCGCTAATCCCTTGCGATCAAATACCAGCGACCAAACTCTGGCCGATCAGAACCCGGCCGATCAGAACCCGGCAGTGCCAAAGGTTCTTGGGGCCGGGTCGATGACTTTTACCTGATTGTTTTCAATCTCAACCACCGCCATTGCACGCTCGTTGGTGCCATCAGGCAGCAGGCGGAACACACCATTGACCCCGGCAAAACCAGACTTCTGGGTCAGGTTTTCACGACTGAACGCGTCAGACTTGCCCGCCGATGCCAGCGCACCAATCGCCGCGATACCATCATAGGCGATACCTGCCAAAGGATGCGGCGCGCGCCCGTAAGCCGACGAATACCGATCCCGGAAGCTACCGGAAAGCGATGGATCAGGCAGCGCGAACCAACCGCCTTGCAGGCCCGTCAATGAAAGGGTCTGCGTCGGGATATCCCAGCGGGTCAGGCCCATGAATTTGATCTCGGACGGCTTGATGCCGTTTTCCGGCAGCAATTGCGCCAGAATAGGCAAGGCCCCGGCGGTGTCTGAGGCAAAGATAATGCTGTTTGTGTCGGTGTCACGCGCCTGTTGTGCGATTTCACGAACGGCCGTAATCACGCCCTGCTGCGAAAATTCATAAGACGCAGCCCCGGTATAAGTCGCACTGGCGTTCTGCGCCGCGGCCTGCACTGCCTTGCGGCCAATCTCGCCCGTCAGGTTCTTGGCGTGAACCACCAGAACATTGCCCAGCCCTTTTGACGCGGCATAACTGACCAGCCGATTGGCGGTGTTTTCAAACGTATGACCCAGAACGAAAACATTGCCGCCCGCGACCTCGGTGTTGTTGGAAAAGCTCAAAACGCTCAGACCGCGCGTGGCAACAGCGGCCCCGGCAGCATTGGCCGCATCGGCAAAAACCGGCCCCAAAATAATCTTAGCACCCTCATTGGCCGCCTTGATCGCCGCATCCGAAGCCCCAGCAGCGGTGCCGCTTGTCGGATAGATACGCAGGTCGATTTTGATGCCGTCCAGATCGGTCACCGCCAATTGCGCGGCGTTCTGCAGGCTGGTCGCCAGAACATCATTGTTGTCCTGCTCGGACCCAAAGGGCACCAGCAAAGCCACCGGGATCGGGGCCTTGGTGTTTACAACAGGTCCGGTGCCGCCAAAATCAAGCTCGCAAGCGGATAGAAAAACGGCGGCAAAGGCGAATAACAGCATATGCAGCGGGCGCAACACGCGCGTGAAAGCAGAAAGCATCGGATTCAGGCTCCTAATTGACTGGTCAGCGTCGTGCTTGTTGTGTCAAAACCTAAAGAAGTGCCGGACGCAAGTAAACGATAGTTACGGGTGGAATTGTTGACCGATCATCACCAATCACTGGATTCAGGGCTATATTTTGTCGCAACCCCGATCGGTGCGGCACGAGACATCACTTTGCGCGGGCTCGATATTCTGGCGCAGGCCGATGTTTTGGCCGCAGAAGACACCCGAAATACCCGCAGATTGCTGGATATTCACGGCGTGGTGTTGGGGGATCGGCGGCTGATTCCCTATCACGATCACAATGGGGCGGCGCAGCGACCAAAACTGATTGCGGCGATAGAGGCCGGTAAATCCGTGGCCTATGTGTCAGATGCCGGGACGCCGCTGATTGCCGATCCGGGATACGCCTTGGCACGCGATGTGATTGCCGCCGGGTTCAAGGTGATCGCAGCACCCGGAGCCTCGGCCGTTCTGGCGGCGCTGGCCGTTGCGGGTTTGCCGACTGATCGGTTTTTCTTTGCCGGGTTCCTGCCGCCAAAGTCAGCCGCGCGGCGCAAGGTGCTGTCGGAAATTGCGCCGGTCCCCGGAACGCTGGTTTTTTATGAAAGCCCAAAGCGTCTTAGTAAATCCTTAAGTGATATGGTGCAGTCTTTGGGTGGGGATCGACATGCAGCGGTCTGTCGTGAACTGACAAAAAAATTTGAAGAGGTGCGGCGTGGCACATTGGATGATCTGGCTTTGTCTTATCAGGATGAAACCCCCAAGGGCGAAGTTGTCGTCGTCGTCGGGCCACCGCCGATCCGTGAAATCGGCCCGGATGTTGTGGCGGATGCGTTGCGCGTCGCCCTTGCAAACCATGGCTCACTGCGCGACGCGGTCGATCACGTCGCAGGCACGCTGGGGCAACCACGCAAGCAGGTCTATAATCTGGCCCTGAAGATGGAGAAAGACAAATGAGTGGCAGTTTGGCCTATCACAGCGGTCTGGCAGCGGAAGACAGCGTCGCCAGTTTTTACCAACGATCCGGCCACGCGATCACGGCAAAACGCTGGCGGTCCGCTGCTGGTGAAATTGACCTGATCGCGCGCAAAGATGACAATGTGATTTTTATCGAAGTCAAGAAAAGCAAAACACATGATCAGGCGGCGCTGTCTTTGCGTCCGAACCAGATCAGCCGGATTTACAATTCCGCCGCGATGTTTCTTGAAGGCGAACCGCTTGGTCAAAACACCGATGCACGCTTTGATGTCGCACTTGTGGATGCGACAGGGGCCATCAGCATTCTGGAAAATGCCATCTGCGCCTAAGTGATTTGCCCCTGAAACGCCCAACCCTGTTGCAACCCGTCCCGGCATGACCCAAATAAGGACAGGAAATTCAGGAAGGGGCCGCACCGCATGCCATTGAAAATCGCGATCCAGATGGACCCGATAGACGCAATCGACATCTCCGCCGACAGCTCTTTTCGCATCGCGGAAGAGGCGCAGGCGCGCGGACATTCGCTGTTTTATTACACGCCCGACATGCTGGCCTATCAGCAGGGCCGCGTGACCGCAAAGGGCTGGCCGCTGACCGTGCGGCGCGAGGTTGGCAACCACTTTACCCTTGGCGATTTTCAAGAGGTGGATTTGGCGGATTTCGACGTGGTCTGGCTGCGTCAGGACCCGCCATTTGACATGAGCTATATCACCACCACCCATATTCTTGAGATGATCCATCCCGGCACATTGGTTGTGAACGATCCCAACTGGGTGCGAAATTACCCCGAAAAACTGCTGGTGCTGCAATTTCCTGACCTCACCCCGCCAACCACGATTGCGCGTGACATCGACACGCTGAAAGCGTTCAAAGCTGAACATGGCGACATGATCCTCAAACCGCTTTACGGAAATGGCGGGGCTGGCGTTTTCCGTCTGGACGAAAACGACCGCAACCTGAATTCGCTGCATGAGCTGTTTGCCGGCATCAACCGCGAGCCGCTGATCGCCCAAAAATTCCTGCCCGACGTGGCCAAGGGCGACAAACGCGTGATCCTGATCGAAGGCAAGGCCGTTGGTGCCATCAATCGCGTGCCGGCCAAGGGCGAAACCCGCTCGAACATGCATGTTGGTGGCCGCCCGGAAAAAATCGGCCTCAGTGACCGTGATCTTGAGATTTGTGACCGGATCGGGCCATTGTTGCGTGAAAAGGGTCAGATTTTTGTTGGCATCGACGTGATTGGCGGCAATCTGACCGAGATTAACCTGACCTCGCCCACAGGCATTCAGGAACTGGAACGGTTCGACGGCACCAATGTCGCCGCGCTGATTTGGGAGGCGATCGAGAAACGGCGGGCACCCTGATGCGAATACCGCTCGGCCTGCTGAATTTTATCCTGCGACGGATTGAAAAACCCTATCTGCGCAAAGTGCAGGACGTTGAAAAAATCCGCCGTCGCCTCAGGCTTCAGGCCCGTTTTCTGTTTTCGAACCCACCTTTGACAACCTATTTGCCAGACAGACTGACGTCCGATGCAACTTCGATGCCCGCGCTGTGGGCCAATGCCGCGACCGCTGAAAAGCCCGGTGTAATTCTTTATTTTCACGGCGGTGCTTACGTGTTCGGCGCGCCTGAAACCCATAGCGCAATGCTGGCCCGACTGTCAGCGCTGACTGGCCTGCGCACGATCCTGCCCGATTATCGCATGGCCCCGGAACATCCGTTTCCTGCCGCGATTGACGATGCGCGCGCCGCCTATTGTGCCCTGTTGGCGCGTGGTTACGCGCCAGAGCGGATCGTTCTTGGCGGTGACAGCGCCGGGGGCGGGCTTGCTTTGGCGTTGCTGCATGTGATCTGCGCTGAAAACCTGCCGCGTCCGGGCGCGACTTTTGTGTTCTCACCGTGGACTGACCTGACATTGTCGGGCGACAGCCTGAGCGCGAATGCCACCGCTGACCCCCTGATGCCCGCCGACCGGCTGGAAGAGTCGCGCAGTCGTTATCTGGACGGTGCCGCCCCCGAAGACCCACGCGCCTCGCCCCTGTTTGGCTCATTCAGCACCTCACCGCCGGTCCTTATTCAGGTTGGTGGAACGGAAATCCTGCTGGATGACAGTCGCCGCATGGCGGCAAACCTGCAATCTCAGGGCGTCGACGCCAGGTTGGAAATCTGGGACAAGACCCCGCATGTTTGGCAGATTTTTCAGGGCAAACTAAAGGCCGCCGATCAAGCCTTGCGTGACGTCGCTGCCTTCATTGAAAAACCCTGAATTAACGCCAGCGCAACAAGACTCAGCGGGTGTTTTGCAGCAACCGAAACGATATCGCTTCGGCCAGATGTGGTTTGGCGACGGATTGTGCGCCATCAAGGTCAGCAATGGTCCGGGCCACCCGCAAAACCCGGTGGTATCCCCGCGCTGTCAGGCGAAACTTTTCCGCCGCTTTGTTCAGCAAAGCCGCCCCTTCGGCGTCAAGCCTTGCGATATCTTCAAGCAATTCACCCTCTGCATCCGCATTAACCCGACAGCCCGGGATGCCGGAAAACCGCTCCGATTGCACCGCACGGGCCTGCAAAACACGGGCAGCGACGGTTGCGCTGGGATCACCCGTGTCGGGCAGCGACAGATCCTCAACTGTGACGGCGGGAACCTCAAGCCGCAAATCAAAGCGATCCATCAGAGGCCCGGAAATCCGACCGAGGTATTCGTCACCGCAAAGCGGCGCGCGGTTGCACGCCTGTTGTGGGTCGGCCAGATAGCCGCATCGGCACGGGTTGGCCGCTGCAACCAGCAGGAATTGGCAGGGATAGCGCACATGGGCATTGGCGCGCGCCACCACCACATCGCCGGTTTCAATTGGCTGGCGCAGGGTTTCCAGAACGGTGCGCGGAAATTCAGGAAACTCGTCCAGAAACAGCACCCCGTGATGCGCTAACGAGATTTCGCCGGGTTTCGCACCGCGCCCGCCGCCAACAATCGCCGCCATGCTCGAGGTGTGGTGCGGTGCGCGAAACGGTCGGGCGCGGGAAATTCCGCCTTCGTCCAACAGCCCGGCCAGCGAATGGATCATCGAGGTTTCAAGCGCCTCTTCAGCCTCAAGCGGCGGCAGGATGCCGGGCATCCGTGCCGCCAGCATCGACTTGCCGGAACCGGGCGAGCCTAACATCAGCAAATGATGCCGACCTGCCGCCGCAATTTCCAGCGCCCGTTTGGCGCGTTCCTGACCTTTAACATCCCGCAGGTCGCGGTAACTGGCCTCGGCAACCACCTCACCGGGTTCTGCCGGTGGAATGATCGCGCGACCGTTAAAATGGTTGATACATTCCAGCAAATTGTCCGGCGCAATCACCTCAACCGCGCCAACCCAGGCGGCCTCAGCGCCGCAGGCTTTGGGGCAAACCAGCTTGAAATCCTGCGCCGCCGCCGCGACCGCCGCAGGCAGCGCGCCGATCACTGGCACCATCGCGCCATCAAGGGCCAATTCGCCAAGGGCGACAATCCGGGCGGTTTCTTCGGGCGGCAGAACGTCAAGTGCTGCCAACAACGCCAGCGCAATCGGCAAGTCGAAATGCGAGCCTTCTTTCAGCAAATCAGCAGGCGACATATTGATCGTGATTTTCTTGGCAGGCAGCGCGATTGACAAGGATGTCAGTGCCGCGCGAACCCGTTCCCGCGCCTCTGAAACCGCCTTGTCCGGCAGGCCGACAATCGCAAAAGACGGCAGGCCGGGGCTGACGGCGCACTGCACCTCGACCAGCCGGGCATCTACCCCCTGAAACGCAACCGTATAGGCCTTGGCGACCATGTTAACCCTTTCCCACCACTTGTTAGAAAGGGTTAACGAAATAGTGTTTATTTTTCGTAAATCTTAACAAATGCCGGCCAAGCCATCGGGTCGGCCAGTGTTTTGTCGCGGCAGAACGGGTTGCAAAAGCCAAATACCCGGCCCTCCAGCGTCAGAAAGTCGGTGACGGGTCGCCCGGAATAGGGGCATGCGGCATTTTCTGACGGGCCTTGGCTGATCGCCTGACCTGCCAGAACCGGCGGGCCGGGCCATGGAATTTCGGGCAATTCCGGATCATACCCCGGCTGAATGTAATCCTCCGCCAACCCCATCGCGCGCCATTGGCGAAAGGCGGGGTTGGCCAGATGCGCCGTGACGTAATCTTGCGCGACCGCCCCGACCGGCAGGCCAAACGTGGCAATTCGGCTGGCCACCGGGGCGTAAAAAACGTCCGCTGCGGACCAATCGCCAAACAGCCAAGGCCCGTCGCCGCCAAACCGGGCACGCGCCAGTGTCCATAACAGGTCAACCCGGGCAATATCTGCCAGCACGGCATCGCTCGGCTGGAAACCGGTGAAACCACAGCGCAAATTCATGGTGCAGGCGTCGCGCAATGCGCCAAAGCCGGAGTGCATTTCCGCAGTGATCGAACGGGCAAAACCGCGCGCGGCAGGCCCTTTCGGCCAGATGGCTTTGTCCGGATGCGCATCGGCCAGCGTTTCGGTCATCGCCAGCGTGTCGTAAACCACATCACCTGCCGGGGTCTTCATGGCGGGGACCAGCCGCGCAGGGGCGAAATCTGCCAGCAAATCGTTAAATTCCTGTGAATACATCCGCGCGGTGCGCACGCGCACGGGCAAATCAAAGGTCGAAAACAGCAGCCAGCCGCGCAGCGACCAACTGGAATAGGTGCGATCACCAATAGCGAGTTCATATGTCATAAGTAGATATTAACCACGGCAATCGCGGCTGACCAGTCAGCGATTGTGATCAGTGGGATCACGGCAGGTGATTGACCCCATGCACCCGCCAGGTGGGGTCAAGGAATTCAAGCCGGGTGACAGATAGGTTGTCGATCTTGAAGCTGAGGGCAGACCGCGCGCTCATCCGACCGGCGCGTTGCAACTGGGTCAGGATCACACCGAAATGCGCCACCGCGATGATGTTGCGCCCCTTATGGTCGCGATTGGTTTGCGCCACGAACTGCGCGACGCGCCCACTAGCCTGGTTCCAGCTTTCACCATTTGGCGGCGCGGTATCGCCCGGCTCGGACCAATAGGCGCGCGATGTTTCGGGATCAGAGGCGGCCACTTCGGCAAAAGTTCTGGCCTCCCACGCGCCGAAATTCAGCTCGCGGATCGCCGGGGCATGGTGCAACCGTTGCCGATTAGCGGTCAGCGCATCAGCCGTTGCCACACAACGCGACAGGTCGGATGACACGACCAACGCATCGCTTGGCAGGTGTTTTTCCAGCCGATCAAGGGCGGCAATATCCGACAGGTCAGCCGGTAAATCGGTCCAGCCGATCAACCCGTCGGAATGTGTCGGGCCGTGGCGCACCCACCACCAGCAGGTCATTGCGCACCTACCGGGATGTGACCCTTGAGGGCCATCGGCAACCCTGCCATCACGGCCACCACCAGATCAGATTGTTGTGCGATACGTTGATTCAGCCGACCTTGCGCCGTTTGAAACCGCCGCGCCAGCGCATTGTCCGGCACAACCGATTGGCCGACCTCGTTGGTGACCAGAACCACCGGATTTATCATCGAGGCCAGTTGTTTCAGCAGATTTGCGGCCTCAATCTCAGGATCGTTTTCCGCCAGCATATGATTGGACAGCCACATCGTCAGGCAATCCACCAGTATCACCTGATCCGGCTGGTGGCCGCCCAAGGCCGTCACCAAATCAAGCGGCGCCTCGATATTCTGCCACTCCGCACCCCGATCAGCCTGATGCCGCGCGATCTTTTGCGCCATTTCATCGTCAAATGCCTGCGCCGTTGCGATATAAATCAACGAGCAATCCGCCGTCTTGACCAGCCGTTCCGCCCAGCCGGATTTCCCGGACGAGGCCCCGCCAGTGACAAGGGTAAGCTTGGGAAAGGGCTGCAAATCCGGCTCCTGTTTTGTGCTGGTTTGATTGGTAGCAGCGGCAGCGGCCAAGAAAAACCCTTTGCGGTGGAATTATTGGCTTTGATCGGGCTAAAAGAAGGAATGAAACCAAGTTTCCTATATGCTTTTGCACTTATCGGCTTTGCCGCGCAAGCCGGGGAAATCACGCCCAGCGGGCTGGCGGATTTGCCTGCCGCCGACGTGATCATTCTGGGCGAGGTGCATGACAACCCGGTGCATCACCAAAACCAGACCCGCGCGGTTTCAGCCCTGCGCCCGACCGCCTTGGTGTTTGAAATGCTGACGCCGGATCAGGCGGCAAAGGTCACGCCGGACAATCGCGGTAATGCCACGAAATTGGCGGCGGCGCTGGGCTGGCAAGGCTCGGGCTGGCCGGATTTTGCGATGTATTACCCGGTTTTTGACGCCGCCCCCAAGGCCCAAATCTATGGCGGCGGGCTGCCTCGTGCCAAGGTGCGCCGCGCGGTAAGCGAAGGCGCGGCAGTGGTATTTGGTGACGGTGCGGCGGTGTTTGGCTTGAGTGATGCTTTACCCGCACCGCAACAATCCGCCCGCGAGCTTCTCCAAAAGCAGGCCCATTGCAACGCCCTGCCTGAAAACCTGTTGCCCGGCATGGTCGAGGCCCAGCGACTGCGCGATGCCACGCTGGCCGCGGCGGTGATCAAGGCCTTAAAAGAGACCGCAGGACCAGTGATTGTGATAACCGGCAACGGCCACGCCCGCGCCGATTGGGGCGTGCCTGCGCTGCTGGATATTGCCGCCGCCGGCAAGACAACGATCAGCGTCGGGCAGTTTGAACAAGACCCGTGGGACGAGGTGCCGTTTGATTTTTACCTGCTGACCAGCATTGCAGAACGCGAAGACCCCTGTGCAGCCTTCATTAAAAAGAAATCGTAAAACCAGCGGCTTAACCTTGGCGTTTGGACTTAACTGCCAATATAGGCGCGCAACATTTCGGGCGGATTGGCGAATAATTCAGCCGTGTCTACCGGCACCGCCGCGACGCCTCCACTAACCAGCGAGGTCACATCAGCAATGCGTTTCGCGTCCTCTGGATCATGCGTCACCATCAACAAGGTGGCACCCGTGTCGCGGGTGATTTCATCGACCAGATCCAGCATTTCCGCCTTCAATGCCGGGCCAAGGGCGGCGAACGGTTCATCCAGCATCAAGACCGGTTTGCGCCTGAGCAACGCGCGGGCAAGGGCGACACGCTGCCTTTGCCCACCGGACAGGGCCGCCGGATAACGCCCGGACATACCGGTTAACCCAACCCGCTCAAGCCCTGACTGCACCGCATCGCGTTCGGCCTGATTGAGCTTCAGATCAGGCCGCAACCCAAGCCCGACATTCTGGGCCACGCTCAGATGCGGAAACAGGTTGTGATCCTGAAACAACAGGCTGACAGGCCGCGCACCGGGTGCTGTCGCGGTGACATCCTGACCTTCCACGCGCAGCCGCCCCGATTGCGGCACAACAAATCCCGCGATGGTCGACAAAAGCGTGCTTTTCCCACCGCCAGACGGGCCGATGATTGCCAGTTTTTGACCCGCCGCGACCGACCAATTGGCCGAAAGGTGAAAGTCGCCTTGTTTTATGGTGATTTTTTCAAGACATAGCATAGGCGCGCCCTCCGCGATCAAAACCCCAGAAAAGCGCCAGCGACAAGGCAACCAAAATCAGCCCGACCGCACTGGCCGCTGCCATCTGATACGACCCCATCAGGCGATACAGCAACAAAGGCAGGGTCGCCGTGTCGGCATCTGCAAACAATGCCACAACCCCCAAATCTCCCATCGACAAGGCCGCCGCCAAGCCGGTTGAAAACCCTGCCGCCGGGCGGATGCGGGGCCAAATGACCAGCCGAAACCGGTGCCAGCCGGACATGCCCAGACTGTCGGCCAACTGCCCAAAATTCTGATGCACATCGCGCATTGCCGGAATCAGACTGCGCAGGGCAAAAGGCAGGGCCATCGCGGCGTTGACCAGTGCCGTGATCGGCAAGGCTAGTGCGACGGGATCAACCAGCGGAAACAGAAACAGGAACAGGCCAGTGCCAATCACCATGGGCGACGCGGCAATCGACAGATACCCCACCGCCTCAAGCAACCCGGCCTGACGGTCGTTTCGCCCCGTCAACCCAGCAACCGCCTGAGCCAGTGCCAACGCCAGCGCCAACGTCAAAAGGGCCGACCCAACCGCCACCCAAAGCGAACGCCAAATCGCGGGCAAAACGGCCGCAGGCAACTCGGGCAGGCCCAGCGCACCCTCAACCGTCACCATCGCCAGTGGGGCCAGCAAAAACAGCGCGACCGCCGCCAAAATGCAAAAATCAAACACGATTTGATGCGCCGCCGCACAATCCCAGCGTTGCACCCGCAGGTCCAGCCCTTGGCCAAACCGCGCCGGGGCCGCCAGCCGCCACGCCATCAACGCGGCAATCGCGCAAATGCCGAACTGCGCCAACGCCAGCGACGCCGCCTTGCCCAGATTGAAATCAAACCGAAACGCCTGATAAATCGCGACCTCAACGGTCGTGGCTTTCGGCCCGCCGCCCAGTGTCAATGCCACCGCAAAGCTGGTGACGCATAACAGGAAAATCGTGGCAAATGCGCCGGGGAGGATTGCCCGCAGCATTGGCCATTCCAGATAGCGCATCACGTCGCGTGGGCGCATGGACAACTGTGCAGCAAGGCGAAAATGTTCAGCCGGGATGGATTGCCAGCCCTGCAGGATCAATCGGGTTGCCAGCGGCAGGTTGAAGAATACATGCGCCAGCACCACGCCCGAAAAGCCATAGATATTCAGGCGCTGAAACCCCAGCCAGACCAGCAGATCGCTTAATATTCCGGCCCGGCCATAGACCGCCAGCAACCCCAGCACCGCGACAATCACCGGCAGAATAAACGGCGCGCCCAGCAACACGATCAACAGGCGTCGCCCAACAAATTGCCGCCGCGCCAGCGCGCGCGCCACCGGAACCGCCAAAACGACGCTGATAACGGCGGACACCAAGGCTTGAGAAATCGTAAACTGCACCGCCGCCAGATCGGCCGCGCCCAACCCGCCCAGCCCGTCGGCGTTCATCGCCACGACAGCCAAGGTGCCAAGGCTGAGCAACACCAGAAATCCAGCCGCCAGAAAACCCGGCAGAAATCCAGCCAGCGGACTAGCCCAATTTAGACCTATTTGCTGAGCGCGGTCAGCCATGTGTCCACCGCCCCGTTGCGAATTGCAGCCGCCTCATCCGGCGACAAAAGCAGCGCCTTGTCCGGGCTGACCGGTGTTTCAAACCCTTTCGGCAATCCGGCCTTGGGCATCACGGCGGGATACATCCAGTTTGTGGTGGGAATAATCGACTGAAATGCCTCGCTCAGCATGAAATCCAGAAATAGATCTGCCAGTTCCGGCGAAGGTGCTGCGGCCAGTTTGGCGGCGACTTCGATCTGCATATAATGCCCTTCGTCAAAAACCGCCGCGGCCTTTGTTACGTCCTGTTCGGCAATGATGTGATACGAGGGCGAAGTTGTGTAGGACAGCACCAGATCGGCCTCGCCCTTCAAAAACATGCCGTAAGCCTCGGACCAGCCGGGGGTCACGGTCAGGATATGCGGTGCCAGTCCGGCCCAGATTTCCGGCGCGCGATCGCCATATGCGGCCTCGATCCACATCAGCAGACCCAGACCGGGGGTTGAACTGCGCGGGTCCTGAATGATAATTTTCAAATCCTCAGGCGCGGCAATCAACGCTTCAAAACTGCGGGGCACTCGCTTCAGGCGGGTGGTGTCATAGACAAAGGCGAAATAGCCCCAGTCATACGGCACGAACAGCGGATCATCCCAGTCCGTCGGCAGGGTCAGCCCGGTGGGGGTCAAACCGTGCGGCGCGAACAATCCCGATTTGGCAGCGCGCGCGGTCAGGTTTGTGTCAAGGCCCAGCACCACATCGGCCTTACTGCGCGCACCTTCCAGTTGCACACGCGCCAAGACTGCCGCACCGTCACCGGCAGCGGTGAATTTGAGGTCGCAGTCGCATATCGCCTCGAACGCGGTTTCGACCAACGGGCCGGGGCCCCAGTCGGATACGAAACTGTCATAGGTATAGACGTTCAGGATCGGCTTTTGCTCAGCACTTGCAGCCCCCAAAAGGGTAAGCGCAAGTCCTGCAGCCATCAGGGTCGTTCGGATCATCAGATCACTCCTTAATGCTACAGGCGCAGGTGGGGTGTGGGGGATGATCCCGTACCTTCCCTCCGCCGGTATTGTCCGGTTCAGGTTCAACGGGTTTGCTATATTGCGTCTCAGCCCAAAGGCTCCCCGAGGTGGGGAAGAACGTAAGGCAAAGGTGGGGGCGAGGCAAGGGGCGCAAGTGAACTGCCTTCGCCTGATGTGAAAACGGCAAACCACCTTGGCAGCACCTTTAAGCTAAGGCATAACATCCGCCAAAAGGAGCGTCACTTATGTCTACCAACACCTTCGGCCGCATGTTCACGGTCACCACCTGGGGCGAAAGTCACGGGCCAGCCCTTGGCGCGACGGTGGATGGCTGCCCGCCGAATGTGCCGCTTGAGGCGGAAATGTTGCAGCATTGGCTGGACAGGCGCAAACCGGGGCAGAACAAATTCACCACCCAGCGGCAGGAACCGGATCAGGTTGAAATCCTGTCGGGCGTGTTTGAAGGCAAAACCACCGGCATGCCGATCCAGCTAATGATCCGCAACACCGATCAGCGGTCCAAAGATTATTCCGACATCATGGAAAAATTCCGCCCCGGCCACGCCGATATCACCTATTGGCAAAAATACGGCATCCGCGATTATCGCGGTGGGGGTCGCTCCAGCGCACGCGAAACCGCCGCTAGGGTGGCGGCTGGTGGCGTGGCGCGCGCGGTGCTGCAATCCCTTGCGCCGGATCTGAAAATCACCGGTTACATGGTGCAAATGGGTCCACACCGGATCGACCGGGACCGCATGGATATGGACCAGATCGCCGCCAACCCGTTCTGGGTGCCGGACGCCAATGCCGCCCAAATCTGGGAGGCCTATCTGGGCGAGCTGCGCAAATCCGGCAATTCGGTTGGCGCCGTGGTCGAAGTGATGGCCGCAGGCGTGCCAGCGGGGCTTGGCGCGCCGGTCTATGGCAAGCTCGACACCGATATTGCCACGGCCATGATGTCGATCAACGCCGTCAAAGCGGTTGAAATCGGCGCCGGTATGGCGGCGGCGGAACTGACCGGCGAAGACAATGCCGACGAGATTTTTATGGGCAATGACGGTCAACCAACCTATTCGTCCAACCACGCGGGCGGCATCCTTGGCGGTATTTCGACCGGTCAGGATGTGGTCTGCCGGTTCGCGGTCAAGCCAACCAGCTCGATCCTGAAACCGCGCCAGACGATCACCAAATCCGGCGAAAATACCGAGATTATCACCAAAGGCCGCCACGACCCCTGCGTCGGCATCCGCGCCGTGCCGGTCGGCGAGGCGATGTTGGCCTGCGTTTTGCTGGACCACATATTGCTGCATCGCGGGCAGGTAGGGGAAAATCAAGGCCGGATCGGGTGAGTGAAGGCTTTGCATCACAGCCTTCGCCGTGCCGCCCAATCGGAAATGCATGCGGACACAGCCCATGATATCGCCCATCTGGACAGGGTCTGGCAAACGGTTCAGCGCATCGCGACCGGCGAAAACTCCGGCAACCTTAAGGTGCTGATGGCGGCGGCTTACCTGCATGACATCGTCAATCTGCCAAAGAACAGCCCGGATCGCACACGTGCCTCGACCATGGCGGCGGACCGGGCGGCCGAAATCCTGACGGGGCTGGCGTTCTCGTCAACTGACATCAACAGCGTGCGCCACGCCATTATAGCACACAGCTTTTCCGCCGGGATTCCGCCTGAGACCATTGAGGCGAAAATTCTGCGCGACGCCGACCGGCTGGACGCGCTGGGGGCCATTGGCATCGCCCGATCTTTTGCCGTTGCGGGCCTGTTGGGGCAGACGCTTTATCATCCCGAAGACCCGTTCGCTGCCAATCGCGATCTGGATGACGCCCGGTTCTCGCTCGATCACTGGCGCGAAAAACTATTAGGGCTGGGCGATGGCCTGCAAACGCAAACGGCGCGTGAGATTGCGCACCGTCGTCTGGATTACATGCAAGGCTATCTCAGCCAGCTAGCTGACGAAATAGGAAGCCTCGTGCCCAAAAGCTGGCGATAGCGCAATCAGGCGCTGGTTGCCGCTGCCAAACCGATATCCATCAATTGCTTGATCGACTTTTTACGCGGATCGGCAACGTTGCGGCCCAGCTCGTCCTTGCCCTTCAGAACGATCAGGGTTGAACGGCGCGGGATCTGGTATTTCTTGGCGATATCGGATTTTGAATAGACATCCCAATCGACTTTTACGAACACCATGTTCTTGTCGTATTCCGGGTTCTCGCGGCGCAATGCCTCGATATTGCGGCCCTGCGCACGGCAGGTCGTACACCAATCAGTGTAGAAATCGACAAACACGGTTTTATTTGCGGCCAGCAGCTTTTTAACCGCGCCGGGCGAATACTGCACCGTCGTTGCGGCATTTGCCAGCAGCGGTGTCAGGGCAGCCGCCCCGGTCAGGGCGAGGAACGCACGTCTTTTCATCTGTTTCTCCTAAGTTAAACAGCCACCGACAGATCCTGGAGCCAATAAGGCAATACATCCAGAAGCCAACGCTCGATGACTTGGTTGAATTTGAAAATAATCATCAGCCCGACCAGCAGGAATATCGCCCCCATGATCGGTTTTGCCGCACTTGCGATCCGTCGCATGCTGGCTTGCCTGCGCAAAATAACCCCGCGTGTGCCATATCCAAGGGCGACGATGATCGAACCGATGCCCAGTGCAAAACTGGTCATAATCAGGCCCGACCACAAAATGCTTTGCCCTTGTGACGCCAGCGAAATTGCGCCGCCAAGCGTTGGACCCACACAGGGCGACCAAATCGCGCCCAGCAAAATCCCGCCCAGAAACTGACCACGCAGGCCGGACTGGTCCACATCATCAAGCCGTGTATCGGCCCGCGCGGCAAACCCGGCGGTCGCCATTTCAAACCCATTGGCAAATCGTGGCACCAAAAGAATGACGCCAAAGCCGATCATCAGAACCGCACCGATCTGCGACAGCAATTCAGGCGTTAGCCCGATCGCTCGTCCGGCCACCGCCACAAATAACCCAAGCGCGACAAAGGAAACCCCCATGCCTGCGGCCAGCGCCAGCGGCCCGTGCCGGTTGGCCTGCACGGCTGAGCCAAGCACAATCGGCAGCACTGGCAAAACGCAGGGATTAATCAGCGTCAGCAGCCCGGCCAGATATCCAAAAATAAGTTCCATCATGTATTCGCCCGTTTGTCTGCCACCCGACATATGCGAAGAAATGAATACTGTCTTGCAACGTTTTGCTAGCAAATGGTCACAAAACTGTCAGCGTATTGTAATGAAAAGCCGCGTTTGTGCCAACTCGACGTCCCCCCGGCCAGCTTGTTTCGCGGCTCAGGTCTGGCGGCGTTTGGACATCTGCACGGCCAGAATACCGGCGGTGATGATGGCCACCCCGACAAAGTCCCGGATGCTCAGGGCCTCGCCCAGAATGAACGCCGCGATGGCGACGCCGAAAAACGGGTTCAGGAAATGATAGGTCGCAGCCCGGGTGCTGCCGATCCGGCCAACCAGAACGAACCAGACCCAGGTCGCCGCCAATCCCGGCACCAGAACGGTATAGCTGAACGCGATCAACAATTGCGGCGTCCAGTTGACGCTGACGGTTTCAAGCAGCACCGCCGGAAAGAACAACGCGACTGAGCCGACCAGCATTTGCAGGCCAACGATCATCAAAAGATTGCCCCCGGATGAAGCTCCACGCACCACAAGTGTTGCAATCGACAACGCCAAAACCCCGATACCGCAGATGATCAGCCCGAACGGATCAGACCCGCCGGTCAACCGCCCGCTCATGATCAGGGCGACACCGGCAAACCCCGCCATCAGCCCCAATGTGCCCATTAGGCTGGTCTTTTCCTTTAGGAAAACCCAGCTCAGAAACGCCACGATCAGGGGCATGGAGCTGGCGATAATGGCGGCCAACCCGGCCTCAATCCATTGCATGGCGACGAAAAACAGACCCAGATACAGCGCGTTCTGGCAGATGCCAAAAACGATGGTCGATGTCCACTGGGCGCGGTTCAAATGCCAGGACTGGCCCAAAGCGCGCGCCACCGCGACCGCGATCAGACCCGAGATCAGGAACCGCAAAGACAGCGATGACAGGGGCGGGGCATCCTGAACGATGATGCGCGCTGATGAAAACGCGCTGCTCCACATCAAAACAAACGCGATGCCCATCAGTGCTGACCGTATGTCCAAACCTGAACTCCACAAATGAAAAAGGCCGCCAATCAGGCGACCTTAATCCAATTTCTAGGTGGGTTTTAAGCCCTAAAACGTCAGCCGTTAATGACGTCTTTCAACGCTTTGGCGATCGTCACTTTGACCACGCGATCGGCTTCCTTTTCGAACTGTGCACCTGTGGCCGGGTTACGCACCATACGCTTTGGGCGATCGCGGCACATAAACTTGCCCAAGCCGGGAAGGGTCACAGCGCCACCGGCGGCAACCTCTTTGGATACAATCTCGGTCAAAGCTTCCAGGCTGCGATTGGCGGATGCTTTATCGCTGCCAGTTGCATCTGCCAGAGCGGCAACAAGTTGGGTCTTTGTCATAGGTTTTGTTGTCATGGGTCCGTTCCTGTGTTTGTTATCAACTTCTAAGAAGCACTGCTTCTTGAGGCGTATTGCGCGCATTTAACTAGATAGAGCGGGGTAACTCAATCATTTGTATGTAGATAAATGCGATATTTTGCATATTTTGCGCGGATTTCAGCCGGAATAGGCCCGGATTACAAAAACGCGCTCTCTTCAAAGCTGCGAAGTTTCCTTGAATGCAACCTTTCCAGCGGCATATCGCGCAGGGATTCCATTGCCCGAATCCCGATTTTCAGATGCCTCGTGACCTGCGTGCTGTAAAACTCGGTCGCCATGCCGGGCAGTTTCAACTCGCCATGCAGGGGTTTGTCAGACACGCATAACAGCGTGCCATAAGGGACGCGAAACCGAAATCCATTGGCCGCGATGGTCGCGCTTTCCATGTCGAGCGCAATAGCGCGCGATTGCGACAGGCGCTGCACCGGGCCGGACTGGTCGCGCAATTCCCAGTTGCGGTTGTCAATGGTGGCAACCGTGCCTGTCCGCATGATGCGTTTCAGATCATAGCCGGAATATTGCGTGATCTCGGCCACGGCCTGTTCCAACGCGATCTGGATTTCCGCCAGCGCCGGTACCGGCACCCAGACCGGCAAGTCATCGTCCAGCACGTGGTCTTCGCGCAGATAGGCATGCGCCAGAACAAAATCGCCAAGGCTTTGCGAGTTCCTAAGGCCCGCGCAATGGCCCAGCATCAGCCAAGCATGCGGGCGCAAAACGGCGATGTGGTCGGTTGCGGTTTTCGCATTTGACGGGCCGACACCGATATTGACCAGCGTGATGCCGCTGCCATCTTCGCGCTTAAGGTGAAAGGCAGGCATTTGCGGCGTCAGGCTGACCTCTGCAACCTTGTCACCTGCTTGCGTGATCACGTTTCCGGGCGACACAAATTCGGTGTAGCCCGAGCTTGGGTCGGCCAGCGCAACCTCGGCCAGTCGGGCGAACTCATCAACATAGAATTTGTAGTTTGTGAACAGAATATGGTTCTGAAAATGTTCAGCCGCGGTTGCCGTATAATGCGCCAGCCGTTTCAGCGAATAATCCACCCGCTGGGCAGTGAAAGGCGCCAACGGGCCGACGCCGTTTTCGGTTTTGGTCCGAAAGCCGTTAACGATTTCATCATTGGTCGTCGACAGGTCCGGCACATCAAAAATATCGCGCAGCGGAAAATCCTGCGCCTCGCCATTTGACGGGGCCACATCAGCGTCGTCCTGCAAGGCAAAATGCACCGGGATCGGCGTGGTGCTGGGGCCGATAGTGACCGGCACTTTGTGGTTTTCCATCAACAGGCTGATTTGTTGCAGCAGATAATCGTGAAACAGATCAGGCCGGGTGATTGTGGTGGAATAGGTGCCCGGTTCCGCCACATGTCCAAAGGACAGGCGGCTGTCGACCTGCGCGAACGAGGTCGTCGTGATGCAAATCTCAGGATAATAAGCCCGATACCGCGCTTCCGGTTTGCCCCCGTCAAGCACCGCTTTCAGCCGCGCGGTCAGAAAATCGGTCGCTTCGCGGTACAGCATCGTCAGGCGTTCAACCGCCTCTTCGGGTGTGTGCATTTCCTCGGCCGTCCATGCAGGTGGCACGACCAAAGGCAGGGTGGGGTCATCGTGGCTCATAGGTCTACCTCGTCAAACAGGCTGACACGTTCAAACGTGGTCACGTCGATCAGGCCAACATCGGAAATTCTGAGCGCAGGTATAACAACAAGCGCCAGCAGCGAATGTTGCATATACCCGTTATTGATCGTGGCCCCGCATTCGGCCATCGCGGCCACCATGCGGTCGGCATCCGCCGCCACCTGTTCGGCAGGGGCATCCGACATCAAGCCCGCGATGGGCAGGCGCACAAGCGCCAGTTCGCGGCCGTCCTTGAACACACAAACACCGCCGCCAACCTCGGCCAGACGGTTCGCCGCCAACGCCATATCAGCACGCGATGTACCAACCACAATCATATGATGGCTGTCATGCGCCACGGTTGACGCAACCGCACAATCGCCCTTGTATTCAAAGCCCGAAACAAACGCATTGGTCACACCACCAGTGGCGCGGTGACGCTCGACCAGCGCAATTTGGCAGACATCTTTGGCCTGATCGCCTTCAACCAACCCGTCGCGCACCTCAAGTTCCGCCTTCAATGCTTTGGTCGGGGCTTGATTTTCCACCACGCCAATGACCTTGACCCGCGCAGTATTCGCCCCCGTCGGTGCTTCGATCTCAAAATCCGCCGCCGCCAGATGTTTGCCCAGCTTCACCGTGTGGCGCACATCATCGGGCCAGTCAAAACTGTCCTGCTCCACCAATAAAACACCATCCATAGCCAGCGTTTTGCCGCGCGCGATGACGCGGTTTATCGGCAGGCTGGACAGATCATCCGTCAGGATCACATCGGCCCGTCGCCCCGGCGTGATTGAACCAAGCTCGCGTTCCAGACCGAAATGCGTTGCGGTGTTGATCGTCGCCATTTGCAGCGCAACCAACGGCGGACAGCCACAGGCGATTGCGTGGCGCACAACCCGGTTCATATGACCTTCGTTGACCAATGTGCCGGAATGGCAATCATCCGTGCACAGAATAAAGTTGCGCGAATCCAAGCCCTTTTCGGTGATCGCGGTTATCTGGCTTTCAACGTCATACCAGGCCGATCCCAGCCGCATCATTGAACGCATCCCCTGACGCACCCGCGCAATCGCATCCGCCTCGCAGGTGCCTTCGTGGTCATCCGCCGGACCACCGGCCACATAGGCCGAAAAAGCAGGGCCAAGATCGGGGCTGGCATAATGGCCGCCCACGGTTTTGCCCGCATTTTGCGTCGCCGCAATTTCGGCCAGCATCTTTTCGTCGCCGTTAATCACACCGGGAAAATTCATCATTTCGCCCAGCCCGATGATCCCGGGCCACTCCATCGCCTCGGCCACGTCCTCAGGGCCGAGTTCATGGCCAGTGTTTTCCAATCCGGGGGCCGAGGGCGCACAGGATGGCATCTGGGTGAAGATATTAACCGGCTGTATCGCGGCATCGTCATGCATCAGGCGCACACCATAAAGCCCAAGCACATTGGCGATTTCATGCGGGTCGGTGAACATGGTCGTGGTGCCATGCGGGATCACCGCGCGGGCAAACTGGCCCGGCGTCAGCATACCGCTTTCGATATGCATATGGGCGTCGCACAGGCCGGGCACAGCGAACTGGCCCTTGGCATCAATGATTTCGGTTTCAGGGCCGATGCAATGGCTGGCATCCGACCCGCAATAGGCAAACCGCCCTTCGGCAATGGCGATCTGACTGTCCGGCAGAACTTCGCGGCTGTGGACATTGACCCATTGGCAATTGGTAATCACCATATCAGCCGGGGCGCGACCAGCGGCAACGGAGACCAGTACGGGGGCGGCCTGAGGCCAGGTTTTTAGCGGGATTTGTTTTTGAATACTCATGGCCAAGATTGACACGGTTGAAATGTCTGTACAAGTCTGCATTGGACGTTACCACAGGGAAGCAGACAGGAAGCAGACAGGAAGCACGCAAATGGATTACGAAAAAGTAAATGCCGTGGATTTCGGTCGCTCGCTCAAAGGCATCGGTCTGAACCTGCTGGTCAGCGACGTGGTCCGGCTGGCGGACTTTCTGCGCGACGTTTTTGCCATGCAGGCGCATCAGGTGACCGCAGATTTCGCCATCCTGACCTATGGCGATCAGGTTTTCCAATTGCACAGCGACGCGACCTATCATTCAAACCCGCTGCTTGGTCTGGTGCCTGAGGCTGGCGCGCGCGGTGGCGGTCTTGAGATCAGGCTATACGACAGCGACCCGGACAAAGCGGTAAAGGCCGCGATCAATCACACATATGATGCCAGCGTGCTGCAACATCCGGCCAACAAACCGCATGGCCTGCGCGAGGCTTATATCCTGTGCGAAGACGGCTATGCCTGGGTGCCCAGCCGCCCGCTGACCGACGCGGAAATCAACGACTAAAGCGCGCCGAAAACCGCCTGCATCAACGCCTCTAGCCCGACCTGATCGTCAGCATCAAACGCATCCGGTTGATCGCTGTCGATATCAAATACCGACAACAGCTCGCCCGCAGCGTTGAAAACCGGCACAACAATTTCCGACCGCGTGGTTGAGGCACAGGCGATATGACCGGCAAAAGCCTCGACATCTGGTACAAGCTGGGTTTGCCCACTGGTGGCTGCGGCCCCGCACACGCCTTTGTCAAACAGGATCGTCAAACAGCCGTGGCCACCCTGATACGGCCCGATCTTTAACGTCCGCTCGCCAACATTGCGGTAAAATCCGACCCAATCAAACCGCGCATCAGCATGAAACACCTCGCAAGCCACACTGGCCATCAGCGCGACGGCGTCGTTTTCACCCGCACACAGCGCCACAAGCCGCGTTTTCAGTTCGTCATAGTCAACTTGCATAGGGCGCACCTGTTTCTGTCGGTCCGCTCTGCGGTATCATTTTTGCAAACCGCCGCGCAAGTGATGTGCACATTTGTCGCTATTTACCGTGCGACTGGCAGGGATTGCTTAAGGTTTTTGACCGAACCTCAGGCCAGGAAAAAGCCGGGGAATGCTATGGAATTGATACGCGAAGATTTTGACGACACGGCGGTGATACGCTGCCTGAACGAAAGGCTGGACGCGGTGATCGCGGTGCAGTTCAAGGACCGATTTCGTGACCTCGCCGACGACAACACCGCGCGCTACGTGCTGGATATGTCGAACGTTCAGTTCATGGACAGCAGCGGGCTGGGCGCGGTTGTCGCCGTTTACAAGTTTCTGGGGCCGGATCGTCGGTTTGACATTGCCGGACAGACACCGACCGTGGATCGGGTGTTCAAACTGACCCGCATGGATTCGGTGTTTACAATCTATGACAGCGTTGAAACTGCGCTCGGCAGTGGTGCTGCGCCCGCAAACCGGGCGGAGGCCCGCTGAGCTTGCCAGACGATTTGGGCCCGATAATGCAGGGGGTGACCCCGCAAAGCGCGACCAACGCGATCGCGTTGCGGTTTCCGGCAACCAACAGCGACGTGCGTCACTCGATGATTCTGTTGCGCCGGTTGCTGGTGTCGATGGGGGTGTTCATTGACGACATCGGTAAGGTCGAACTGGTTCTGGCCGAGGCGTTGAACAACATCGTTGAACATGCATGTGCTGGCACGGATGAAAACATGGTGGGTCTGGATCTGAAAAGAACGCCTAGCAGGTTGAACTGCCAGATTTGCGATCCGGGAAAACCGATGCCAAATGCCCAGCCACCAATGGGGCGCGTGACCGACCCGACAATCGGGCGCGACCGTCTGCCCGAGGGTGGTTTTGGCTGGATGCTGATCCGCAGCCTGTCAGATAACATCCACTATCAACGGATAGGCGAAACCAACCGCCTGACCCTGTCGATCCCGATCCGCTGCGCTGGGGTTATCGGATCACGCAAGTCAGTTAATTAACAGCGCGCTTTGGGCATTGGCGTCGTCGCCAAACCGGGCCACGCAATTTACCGGGCGTTTCGACATGCCGGGCAGCAAACCCAAACCGCTCAAAGTTTCACGCCTGCGCGCGCGATGGGCTGTTCGCCATAACCTCTTGGATTTTTGCAGCGATCCGGGCCTTTTTCAACGGTTTGGTCATATAGTGATCCATGCCAGCCGCGATAAACCGTTCCTCATCGCCCGACATCGCATGCGCAGTCAGCGCGATGATGGGAATGCGCCCGCGATTTTCCGCCACTTCCAACGCACGGATCATCCGGGTTGCCTCCATCCCATCCAGTTCCGGCATGGATATATCCATGAACACCAGATCATAGGTTCCGGTGCGAAACTTTTCGACCACCTCATAGCCGTTATTTGCGAAATCGAGGTCGACATTCAGGTCCCTGACAACTTTGGTAAGCACCAGTTGGTTGGTCCGGTTGTCTTCGGCTGTCAGCAAACGCAGTTTGCGTGAACTGGCAACAGGCAGCGCGGCAGGGGCAGGCGTTGGCACCGGGGTTTTGTCGGCCGGTTGGGACAGGCCTAGCAGGGCCGTGCATAATTCGCCGCGCAGGATCGGTTTGCGCAGGCTGGCGGCAAACAATCCCTCGTCTGTTTCGCGGGGTGACAAGGCATTGGTCGAACTCAGCAACAATATGGGAACATCCAACCCAAGATCGCGCGCCTGACGGGCAAATTCTATGCCATCCATCCCCGGCATCTGATGATCGGTTAAGATCGCGTCAAAGCCGCAACCGCCTTTCTGCGCCAGAATGGCCAACGCCTCAGCCCCGGATGCCGCACTTTCGACCTCAAGACCTAACGAGCTAAGCTGGCGGGCCAGAATGACCCTGTTCACCTCAAGATCGTCAACGATCAGGGCGCGGCGCAGTTCCGGGCCGAACGGTTCAACCTCGGTCGTGGTGCAGCCAATGATCGGCAGGTTGATATGAAACCCGAAACAAGAGCCTTTGCCGAGGGTGGAATCGGCCCAGATTTTACCGCCCATCAGGTTGATCAGCCGCTTTGTGATCGCAAGACCCAGGCCGGTGCCTTCAAATTTTCGGTTTGAATTGTCGTCGACCTGGTTAAATTCGCCGTAAATATGTTCAATCTTATCGGGCGCGATGCCAATGCCGCTGTCTTCCACGGCGACATGGATTTCCTGATGTTCGTCCATGCCTTCAATGCCAACGACGCGCACCAAAACGAAACCGGTTTCGGTGAATTTGATTGCGTTGCCCACCAGATTGGTCAGCACCTGACGGATGCGCCCGACATCGCCGTGATAATGCGACGGCAGAAACATGTCGTAATCTATCAACAGATCAAGGTTCTTTTCCCGCGCCCGTGGTTGCAACAGCATCACCACCTCGTGGACGCAGCGTTCCAGATTGAACCGCTCCGGATACAGATCCAGTTTGCCAGCCTCGATCTTGGAATAATCCAGAACGTCATTGATGATAACCAGCAATGCCTCGCCGGAATTGCGGATTGTCTGCGCGAACAGATGCTGTTCCTCGTCCAGTTCGGTCTCGCAAAGCAGATCGGCCATACCGATGACGCCGTTCATTGGCGTGCGGATTTCGTGGCTCATATTGGCCAGAAAGGCGGATTTGGCGCGGTTTGCAGCCTCGGCCTGTTTGCGGGCCTCGTTCAGTTCCTGTTCACGGCGCTTTTGCGTGGTGGTGTTGGAAATCAGCGTGACGGTGTCGCCTTCTGAGGTTTTGCGCTGCAAAACTTTCAGCCATTTGTCGCCTTGCAGGCGCACTGTCAGATAATCCTGATTGGCGCTTTCATACCAGCGTACCATTTCTGCAAGCCAATCCGCCTTGGCCTGTTTGCCAAACTCGACCAAGCCTGACTCCGCCAGTCTTTCCAGCAACACGTTGAACCGACACCCCATGCCGGCCCCTTCAAGGATCTGGCCCCAGAAATTCATATGGGCGGCATTGGCAGACACCAGATGGTCGTTTTGGTCAAACAAAGAAAAGCCGTCTTCCAGCACCTCGACCGCATCAGACAGACGACGGTCGGCGCGGTTGGTCGCCTGATTGGCGGCTTTCAGGTCCTGTTTGATCCGGGTGGTCTGGTCGCGCAGGGATTGCGCCTGATTTTTGGCGGCAAAATATTCCTGCTGGGTGGTTTCGATTTCTTCCGTCAAATCATCGGCATAGCGGGCAAGTTCAAGATTGGCCTCGTATAATTCGGCGGCCTTGGCCTCCAACAACCGCTCTGCCTCGGCGCGGGCGCGGCGTTCGCGCGACAGACGTTTTTCAAAAAGTTCCGGGGTCATGGGGTCAGCGCGATGTTGAATTGCGCCGCGTATCCGGTTTGTGTCGCCACGGAATTGCGCACTATCTGCGCCTTGCCGTTGAAATGGGCGACCGCACCAGACAGCATGCCGTGGGCGAGGTCAGCAAATGGCCGGGCCGAGTGGTAATTCAACGTCAGGTGATCCTTGTCCGGGCGTATAGCCTCAAAAAACGGTAATTCCGCGTCCGGGTACAGTTTTCGCACTTCGCGGTGGATATGGGTTTCGATCCCTTCCAGAAAATCGAGCAACCCAACCCCGGTTTTCACAAGTTCGCCGTGATGGATGATAAGCTGGCCGAACAAATGATAGCCAAAGGCGGTGACCATTTCCGATACGGCCTGCCCGGTGGCGGTGTTCAAAAACGCCAGCATGTTCAGGATTTCATGGTGGTCATAGGTGCCAACCGCCGTATACGCCCCGCCCGAGGGCAAATCACAGCTGTCCAGCATCGTTTCGACCATGTCCGGGCCAGCCGTGGTTTCCACGAAAACCAGAAACTCGGTAAACACCAGTCCACGCATGATTACCCCATTGTTTGCACTCAGCTATTTTGGCCAAGGTGACCTGAATTCCTTAGTCAGTGTTTAACAGCGGCGAAAAAAT
The DNA here is from genome assembly GCA_021775315.1 of Paracoccaceae bacterium. Taxonomy (GTDB): domain Bacteria; phylum Pseudomonadota; class Alphaproteobacteria; order Rhodobacterales; family Rhodobacteraceae; genus UBA5972. The sequence goes on along the minus strand of JAJFIC010000064.1, from coordinate 170,222 downwards.
TCCTATTTTCGCGATCCAGCCGTGCAAAAGTTGCAAACACCGGTCGATCTGTGCCAGCATTCCGATGCGTTTATTCAATTATTGGAGTCGGTTATGATTTTTGCCGCGATACACACACGTCTTGTCAAAACCCTTGCACTTGTTGGCCTCGTCAGCGTTGGGACGGGTGTTTTTGCGCAGGAAAACATTGTTCCTGAACGGCGTCTGGCGATCACGCAAAACATGGATTTTTTCGGCTCGGACCTGCAACCGGTTTTCTCGACCACATTCGAAACCTGCCAGAAAATCTGCCTCAGCGATGCGCAGTGCCGGGCGTTTACCTTTAATTTCAAATCAAATGCTTGTTTTCCCAAGACCGATGTTACGGAAAAAACCCCGTTCGAGGGCGCGGCTTCAGCGCAGGTTTTTGACACCGCATCTTACGTGCTGGAACAGCAGGCTGCACTGGTTCAAACCCTTGCCTTCCTGCCGTCCCATTATCTGGCCGAAGCCCGCAGTCAGGCCGTTGGCTTGGCGCGTGACTACATCACCAATCAATGGACCGCTGACCAGTTGATCGAGGCATCGCGCAACGCGCGGTCGGGCGGTAACCCGTTGAGCGCGATGAAGTTTATGGGCGCCGCCCTGAACCTTAGCGATGCGGCCGATGGCTGGGTTGAGATGGCGCAATTGGCGCTCGAGGTCAAACCAAAGGACAACAACGATAAACGCAATTTGCAACGGGTCGCGACCTCTGCGGCGTTAAACTCCTTTTTGCGGGGGCAAAATCCCGGCATTCAGGTGACAGCGCTGAATATTTTGGCAGCTGGTCTGGAACAGCGTGGCTCGAACCGGTCGACGATCCCGACGCTCAGGCTGGCGCAAAGCATTCAGCCGCGACTGGATACCGAAGAGGCGCTGGATAGGGTCGTGTCGCTTTATGGCTTTCGTATTGCCGAGCACAAGATTGACAACAACGCCGCCTCGCCACGGGTTTGCGCGGTGTTTTCCGATCCACTTGCACCTGCCGGGGTGAATTATTCCGACTATGTTCGCCTGCCGCAATCCGGTCTGGTGGTGGAGTCTGACGCCACGCAAGTCTGCATCGACGGCGTTCGCCATGGCGAGCGGTATCGATTTACCTTTCGGGCCGGTCTGCCTGCCGCAAGTGGCGAGGTTTTGTTGAAATCCGTGGATCTGAATGTTTACGTAAAAGACCGCGATCCGTCGGCCCGTTTCGTCGGGCGGGCCTATGTGCTGCCTAGGGGCGAGGCCGCGGCGATCCCGATTGTCACCGTCAACCTGTCCGAAGTGGACCTGAAAATTCATCGGGTCGGCGAACGCAACCTGTTGCGGTCGTTCCAGCGGGGGTTGTTCAGCAACCCGCTTGCGATCTGGGAAGAACAGGACCTGACAAACAGCCTTGGCCAAGAGGTCTGGTCGGGCACCGGCGCCGTGTCGCGTGATGTCAATCAGGATGTCACCACGGCTCTGCCAATCGGTGATGCGATTGCCGATTTCAAGCCCGGCGTTTATGTGCTGCGCGCCCGTGTGCCGGGGGCCGATCCGTATGACGGCAACGCCGCTGCGCAATGGTTCATCGTGACCGATCTGGGTCTGTCCACGATGAAAGGCGGCGATGGTTTGCACGTGTTTGTACGCTCGTTGAATTCGGCGCAGGCCAAGGTCGGTGCCAAGGTTCAACTTGTCGCCACCAACAACATTGTGCTGGGCGAGGCGGTGACTGACGCGAATGGTTATGCAACCTTTGCGCCCGGTCTGATCCGGGGCCAAGCGGGTGCGGAGCCTGCTTTGGTTACCGTGTCTGACGGGGGCGACGATTTTGCCTTTCTCAGCCTCAAAGACAGTGCTTTTGATCTATCAGATCGCGGCGTCGAAGGCCGTGTTTCCCCCCCACCGATTGACGTTTTCCTGACCACGGATCGCGGTGCTTATCGGGTTGGCGAAACGGTTTACGCCACAACATTAGCGCGCGACACAAAGGCCGAGGCTTTGGCCGGTTTGCCGCTGACAGCCATCGTAACCCGGCCTGACGGCGTCGAATTTACGCGCGAACTGCTGGATGATTCCGGCGCTGGCGGGCGTGTGTTTGCGGTGCATCTGCCGGGCGCTGCCCAGCGTGGCACGTGGAATATCCGGGTGCATGCGGATGTTGATGCCAAAGCCTTGGTAACGCAAAAATTCCTGGTCGAGGATTTGATACCGGAGCGTATTGATTTCGATCTGGCCCTACAGGACGGCCCGATCACCACAGACGATGTGCCGATGATCAGCCTTGATGCGCGCTATCTTTACGGAGCACCAGGGGCCGGTTTGGCGGTCGAGGCGGAAACTCGGGTAACACTGGCCAGCGGGCTTGACGGGTATCCCGGTTATCATTTTGGCCGACAGGACCAATATTTCGGCTCGCGGATGGATTTCACCGGTGGTCAGATTGAAACGGACGCCAAGGGCCATGTGGAATTTGGCCTGACCCTGCCGGATGTTGGCAAGGTTTCACGACCTTTGAAAATGCGCGCACTGGTGCGTGTGGCCGAAGGTTCAGGCCGTCCGGTTGAGCGGGTCATCGAAAAGAACCTTGCCCCAAGCGGGGTCATTATTGGCATCAAGCCGCTGTTTGACGACGTGGTCACTGAGGGCGGCACCGCAGGGTTTTCCGTTCTGGCGGTTGGCCCTGATCTGGAAAAACGCGCGCTGCCAAAGGTCGGTTGGACCCTGAACCGGTTGCGCACGCGCTATCAGTGGTATGAAAACTACGGCAACTGGAATTACGAGGCCGTGACCACCCGCACCCGTGTTGCCAGCGGCGAAGTGGCGCTTGGCACGCAAGGTCCTGCCGGGCTTGAAGCTGCCGTTGAATGGGGCAGTTATGAGCTGAAGCTGGAAACGCTGGACGGTGAATACCTGAGCGCGTCGCACGAGTTTTACGCCGGTTGGTACGCCCCGGCAACCAGCAGCAACACGCCGGATACGCTGGAAATCGGGTTGGACAAAGACGTCTACCGGATCGGTGAGACCGCGCAATTGCGACTGGTGCCGCGCTATGCGGGAACGGCGTTGGTCACGGTGGTTTCAAACCATCTGATCGCCATGAAAACCGTCGCTGTGACGGAAGGCGAGAACCTGATTGATCTTGGTGTTACCGAAGAATGGGGCGCCGGGGCTTATGTAACGGCCAGCGTTATCCGCCCGATGAATGTGGCGAAAGGGCATAATCCGGCGCGGGCGATTGGCCTTAACTGGGCCAGCGTTGATCCCGGTCTGCATCGGCTAAGCGCTGAATTCCTGACGGCTGACGAGGTTGGACCGCGCTCAACAATGACGGCCACCTTAAAGGTCGGCGGGGTTAAACCGGGCGATACGGCTTATGTCACCATTGCTGCGGTCGATCTGGGCATCCTTAACCTGACAGGGTTTAAATCCCCCGACCCGGATGGGCATTATTTCGGCCAGCGCAAGCTTGGCATGGAAATCCGCGACGTTTATGGCCGTCTGATTGACGGTATGCAGGGTGATCCGGGGCAGTTGCGTTCCGGCGGTGACGGACCTCTTGCCGATCGTCTGCAAAGCCCGCCACCGACCGAAGATCTGGTCTCGTTCTTTTCGGGGCCGTTGACGGTCGATGAAAACGGGCAGGTCAGTGCGGAATTTGACCTTCCGGCCTTTAACGGCACCATTCGCCTGATGGCGGTGGTTTGGTCTGAAACCGGAGTCGGGCAAGCCAGCAAAGATGTTCTGGTGCGCGACCCGGTCGTTCTGACCGCCAGTCTGCCACGGTTTTTGGCACCTTATGATGAAAGCCGCATCCTGTTAGAACTGGCGCATGCCAAAGGCCCTACAGGCAAGGTTGGCATAACGGTCACCGCCAGCGATGGTTTGTTCCTTGATACGGCGCAAATCCCACGCTCGGTCACGCTGGATGCGTTGCAGAAAATCACGCTGGAATTGCCGATTGTGGCACCAGCGTCGGGCACGCCGGAAATCCGGGTGACGCTGAGTACACCTGACGGCCAGCAACTTAGCAAAACGCTGCTGCTGCCGATCCGGGCGAATGATCCGGAAATCGCCCGCACCTCGCAGGTTGAACTGGCGGATGGCGCGACATTCACACTGAACAAGGACGTGTTCGCCGGGTTCCTTCCCGGTACTGGTCACGCCACATTGGCCGTCGGGCCAATTGCCCGGTTTGATGCGCCCGGTTTGCTAAGCGCGCTTGATCGTTATCCTTACGGCTGTAGCGAACAGATCACGTCAAAGGCGCTGCCGCTGTTGTACTTCGATCAGGTGGCGACCAGCATGGGCCTGTCGGAACGCAAGAACGTCACCCAGCGTGTCGATCAGGCGATTGCCGAGGTTCTGTCGAACCAGTCGTCAAACGGCGCTTTCGGGCTGTGGCGTCCGGGGACGGGCGATTTGTGGCTGGATTCCTATGTTTCGGATTTTTTAAGCCGTGCGCGCAGCAAAGGTTTTGTGGTTCCGGCACAGGCGTTCCGTCTGGCGATGGACAATTTGCGCAACCGCATCAATTACGCACAGGATTTTGAAAACGGCGGCGAAGATATCGCCTATGCCCTGATGGTTCTGGCGCGTGAAGGGGCGGCCAATATTGGCGATTTGCGCTATTACGCCGACACCAAAGCCGATCAACTGGCCACCCCGCTGGCCTTGGCGCAGCTTGGGGCGGCACTTGCCTCTTACGGCGATCAGACACGGGCCGATGCCATGTTCCGCAAAGCGGGCGCGCGGCTTGATACCCTAAACGGTCAGCCCGAGGAACAGCTGTGGCGGGTCGATTATGGCAGCCATCTGCGCGACACCGCAGCGGTGCTGACCCTTGCGGTTGAGGCCGGGACCGAAGTGTTGGACCAGCGCGCGCTGGCCCTGCGCCTGACGCCGCAATCCATGGGCGGTCGGGCGCGTTCAACGCAGGAAAATATGTGGTCGCTGATGGCCGCCAATGCGTTGATCGAAGACACGCCAGCCGATGCGTTCCTGATAAACGGCCAGCCTGCGAACGGGCCGGTGGTTCAGGTGCTGGATGCGCAAACCAGTGTCGATCGTGAAGTGGCGGTTTTGAACCAGTCTGGCAAATCCACCACAACGGTGCTGACAAGTTACGGCATCCCTGCCGAGCCTGAACCGGCAGGTGGCAACGGCTATTTCATCGACCGGTTCTATTTCACCATGGATGGCAAACCGGTTTCACCCAGCAAGATCGCGCTGAATGAACGGTTGGTGGTGGTGCTGAAGATCACACCGCAACGCTATTCCGAGGCGCGGCTGATCGTGAATGACCCGCTGCCTGCGGGGCTGGAAATTGACAATCCGAACCTGTTGAAATCGGGTGACGTCAAGGCGCTGGATTGGTTGAAACTGGGCGTCGTGCCACAACATACCGAGTTTCGCAGCGAGCGTTTCGTGGCGGCGGTCGATTGGTCCAACAAGGATGCGTTTCAGTTGGCCTATATCGTGCGGGCGATCTCGCCCGGGCGGTTCCATCATCCGGCGGCCAGCGTCGAAGACATGTACCGCCCGGAATACCGCGCACGTACAGGTGTTGGCGTGGTTGAGGTCAGCTCGGACTGATCCCGGTGACCCGAATGAAAGGGATAATGCAAAGGACAAAGACCAAGCGTCTGATCGTTGCGACTGTGTTGGTTCTGGCCGCTGGCGTGGCTGGAAACCGCGCCTTTGATCGCTGGGTTCAGGCGACGGAAATCCCGTCCTTGTCGCTTGAAACCTCGGTCACGGTTGAGGATCGCAATGGCGATCTGTTGCGGGCCTATACCGTTGCCGATGGCCGCTGGCGTCTTCCGGCGCGGCTTGAAGATGTCGATCCGCGCTATATTTCCCATCTGATTGCTTACGAGGATAAACGGTTTTATCGCCATAACGGGGTTGATCCGCGCGCCTTATTGCGGGCCGTTGGCCAAGCGATCCGCAATGGACGGGTGGTTTCGGGTGGCTCGACCATCACGATGCAGGTGGCCCGTTTGCTAGAGGAGGGCGGCACTGGTCGCTGGGGGCCAAAGCTGCGCCAGGCGCGGCTGGCACTGGCGCTGGAACGGCAGTTGGACAAGCGCGAAATCCTGAACCTTTACCTGAAGCTCGCACCTTTTGGCGGCAATCTGGAAGGGGTGCGCGCGGCCTCGATCTCGTACTTCGGTAAAGAACCGACGCGGCTGACGGCGGCGCAATCGGCGTTGCTGGTGGCACTGCCGCAATCACCGGAAACCCGTCGCCCGGACCGCGCAGCAACACGGGCTGAAACGGCGCGCAACATTGTGCTGGATCGTCTGGCCGGGGCAGGGGCCTTGCCCTTGGACGAGGCGAATGCCGCCAAGCAAGAGGCCGTGCCGACAGCGCGCCAACCCTTTCCGGCCATCGCCGCCCATATGGCAGATCGCGCCCGGAAACAGCGCCCTATCAGCAATGTCCATCGCCTGACGCTGGACAGGGATTTGCAGGCTGCTTTGGAAGGTCTGGCCAGCAATCACGTGACCGGGCAGGCGCAGGGTTTGTCTGCGGCCATTGTGGTGATGGATCATCAAAGTGGTGCGATACTGGCCTCGGTCGGGTCAGCTGGGTATCTGGATCATGCGCGCAATGGCTTTATTGACATGACCGGGGCGATCCGATCACCCGGTTCGACCCTGAAGCCGCTGATTTACGGTTTGGCGTTTGAGGCCGGGTTGGCGCATCCTGAAACGCTGATTGATGACAAGCCGACCAACTTTGGCACTTATGCGCCGCAGAATTTTGACAAACAGTTTTACGGCACGATCAGCGCGCGACTGGCGTTGCAGCATTCGCTGAACATCCCGGCGGTGGCGCTGCTTGAGGCGGTCGGGCCGACCAAGTTGGTTGCCCGGATGCGCCGCGCCGGTGTGTCGGCAAAACTGCCGGGCCAAGCGCCTGCGGGGTTGGCGATTGCGCTGGGCGGGCTGGGGTTGAGCCTGAATGATCTGGTCACGCTTTACGCAGCGATTGCGCGCGGTGGTGCGCCGGTCGCGATGAATATCCGGCTGGACGAGGATGTGACCCAGCCGCAAAAGCGTTTGCTGGGCGCAAGTGCGGCATGGCAGGTGGCCGATATTCTGACCGGGGTGCAGGGGCCGTGGTTGGCGCCGGATAACGATCTGGCCTACAAAACCGGCACCTCTTATGGCTATCGGGATGCCTGGGCGATTGGGTTTGACGGGCAGCATGTGATCGGCGTTTGGCTGGGGCGGCCCGACGGGGCCTCGGTGCCGGGAATTTTGGGGGCTGGTCTGGCCGCACCCTTGTTGTTTGAGGCCTTTGGCCGCCTGAAACATGACCTGACGCCGTTGGCGGCCCCTCCGGCCTCGACCTTGATGGTGTCAAATAGCGATCTGCCACAACCGCTGAGGCGGTTTCGTGGGGTGAATGCCGGGTTTGAGGTGGATGCGAACCCGCCCGAGATTACCTTTCCGCCAGATGGCGCGCGGGTTGAATTGGGGCTGGATGAAGGGCGGGCGATGCCGCTGGTGATGAAGGTCCGCAACGGCACACCGCCATTTACATGGATTGCCGACGGGGTGCCGTTTTTGATTGCCACACGCGAGCGGCAGGTTGAATGGGTGGTCAACGGTCCGGGATTTGTGCATTTGTCGGTGGTCGATGCCAAGGGTCTGTCAAAACAGACCCGGATTGAGGTGCGATAGTTCTCAGCTATGGCGGGCGAGGGTTAACAGCTGCGCGCGAGGGCGCAAAAACGCCGACGCAGAATCAAGGGTTTGCGGGGTTTTTGTTTCGCGTGCGAAACATTTTCGGTAGCCTGATACCCCATAAAGGCTAATTTATCTGTTTGTTAACAATGCGTTAACTCGGGATATTATCCCGCCGGTTGGTGGTTGTCTGGATAGGCGTCGCTGACCGCTTTGATCTGGTTCAGCGTAGCCATGATCCGCTCAATCTCAGGATATTGCGCCATATCCACGCCCCACCGGGTGGCGTTGTAGATTTGCGGCACAAGGCAGATATCGGCCATCGTGATGCTGTCGCCGTGGCAATACTGCCCGGTCTGCGGGGCCGCCAGCAGGGTTTCAACCGCCGCCAGACCGCGCGGAATAAAGGTCTGCATCCAGCTTTGCATCGTGATATTGCCGCCTGAGTTTTCCGAGGCATGTTTGGCGACAGACAAGTTGCAGACCGGGTGGATTTCCATGGCGATGGCATAGGAAATCTGACGCACCCGCGCCCGGCCAAGGGCCGTTTCCGGCAACAATTGCGTGTGGCGGGTTTCATGCAGATATTCGATGATGGCCAGCGATTGCGTCAGGCTGTGATGGTCAATCTCAAGCGTTGGCACCAGACCTTGGGGATTGCGCGCCATGTTGGCGGCGGCGCGATGTTCGCCTTTGACCAGATCAACGGGAATTTGGTCGTAATCCAGCCCCAGCAAATTCAGCGTGATGCGCAGGCGGTACGCGGCAGAAGACCGCCAATAGTCGTAAAGTGTCGCGCTCATTTGCAGTGGCCCATCATGGTTTCAATTGCTTTTTTAAAGGCTTGGCGTTCGTCCTGGGTCAGGCATTTTAGCACCTCGGCCTGAAAACCAGCCGCGGCTGGGCCGATTTCGTCCATCATCGCACGGCCCTTGTCGGTCAGCGACAATTCGACCAAGCGGCGGTCATCTGGATTGGTTTTCTTGGTGACATAACCTGCTGTAACCAGCCGCGCGGCCGCCCTGCTGGCCTTGGATTTGTCCATCTCGACCTTTTGATACACTTCGCGAATCGACACTTTTTCGGCCTGTGAAAGATGCGCCACCACCCGCCATTCCGGCACCGAGATGCCGAATTTCGCGTAATGCGCCTGGGCAAATTTATCGCTGATCCGATTGGACAGAACGGCCAGTTGATACGGTAAAAAGTCGTTCAGAACGAAGTCGGTCAATTTGGTCTCTTTCGTTGCGTTCAAGACGAATTCAATAAGCCACGGAATTGTGCCGGTTTCAAGCCGCTGTTTGGCACATATGCCACGGCAAAGCACGCGGGTATTGTCACAAATACCAGACTGGCGATAGGATAGGCTTGACTTCGTTGCAAACGCAACAATAATAACGCCGACGATCGCATAGTGAACAGGATGCGTAAAAGGGGACGTCAATTGGATAACAAAAATGCGCCTTCGGGCATGGTTCAAGGCAACACGCCCTTTGGGACCACGGCGGGCTATATGCCCGGATTTGGCAATGATTTTGAGACCGAGGCGTTGCCCGGTGCCCTGCCGCAGGGGCGAAACTCGCCGCAAAAATGCGAATACGGTCTGTATGCCGAGCAACTTTCCGGCACCGCCTTCACCGCCCCTCGCGGCGAGAACGAGCGGACATGGTGCTACCGCATCCGCCCTTCGGTAAAACATGTCGCACGGTTTACGCCGATTGATATGCCTTACTGGAAATCGGCGCCTTGCATTGATCCGGCCATACAGTCGCTGGTTCAGAACCGCTGGGACCCTGTGCCGATGGTCGATGCGCCCCTGACATGGGTGACGGGCATGCGCACGATGACCACAGCCGGGGATGTGAACACGCAGGTCGGTATGGCCAGCCACACCTTTCTGGTCACAGCGGACATGGAAGACGAGTATTTCTATTCCGCCGACAGTGAACTGATGGTGGTGCCGCAACAGGGCCGGATGCGGTTCTGGACCGAGCTTGGGATCATTGATCTGGAGCCGCTTGAAATTGCGGTGATCCCGCGCGGTCTGGTTTACAAGGTGACGCTGCTGGACGGCCCGGCGCGTGGTTTTGTGTGCGAAAACTACGGTGCCAAGTTCGATTTGCCATCGCGCGGGCCGATCGGGGCCAATTGTCTGGCCAACCCGCGGGATTTCAAAACCCCGATTGCGGCGTTTGAAGATCGCGATGCTGACAGCCGCGTTATCATCAAGTGGTGTGGCCAGTTTCACGAGACCCGTATCGATCATTCGCCGCTGGATGTGGTGGCGTGGCATGGCAATTATGCGCCGTGTAAATATGACCTCAGGACGTTTTCACCGGTTGGGGCAATCCTGTTTGACCACCCGGACCCGTCGATTTTCACCGTGCTGACCGCCCCATCAGGCCACGAGGGCACGGCAAATATCGACTTTGTGATTTTTAAGGACCGCTGGTTGCCAGCCGAGGACACATTCCGCCCGCCTTGGTATCATAAGAATATCATGTCGGAATTCATGGGCAACATTCACGGCCAATATGACGCCAAGCCCAAGGGGTTCATCCCCGGCGGCATGAGTTTGCACAACATGATGTTGCCACACGGGCCGGACCACAACTCGTTTGAAAAGGCCAGCAATGAGCCGATGGTGCCGGTCAAGCTGGAAGAAACCATGGCTTTCATGTTTGAAACCCGTTTTCCACAGCACCTAACGGATTTCGCCGCGAACGAGGCCCCATTGCAGGACGATTACGTCGATTGCTGGAACGGGCTGGAAAAGAAATTCGACGGCACGCCCGGAACCAAGTAAACCACAGAACTAAGTATCCCCCTTTGGTCCCGGATTCGTTTCTGGATCTCTTAAAGACGAATGAAAAGGTCTGACATGGCATTGATGAAATCCTGGGTCGAAAGCGCCAACGCTGCTGATTGCCCGTTCCCCTTGAATAACCTGCCTTACGGCGTTTTCTCAAACGGAGAAGACGAGGCCCGCTGTGGCGTCGCCATCGGCGATATGATCCTTGATGTGACACTGCTGGAAGAAGAGGGGGTTCTGGTTGTTGATGAAGACGATCCGGTATTTGACCTGCCGTTCTGGAACGATTTCATGGAGATGGGCACAGAGGCATGGACCGCATTGCGCGCCCGCCTGACGACGCTGTTGACTGATGGCGGGGATGACGCGATTTCCGGCAATGCCGATCTGAAATCCCGCGCGTTGGTGGCGCAGTCTGATGCCGAAATGCACATGCCGATTGTGGTCACGGAATACACCGATTTCTACGCTGGTCGCCATCACGCCACCAATGTCGGCACCATGTTTCGGGGGGCGGAAAACGCGCTGCCGCCGAATTGGCTGCATATCCCAATCGGCTATAACGGCCGCGCGTCCTCGGTCATTGTGTCGGGCACTGATGTGCGCCGCCCGTGGGGTCAGCTCAAATCACCTGACCACGATATGCCGGCCTTCCTGCCCTGCCGTCGGTTCGATCTGGAACTGGAAATGGGTGCCATTGTCGGCACGTCCAGCGATGGCCCGATCACAGTGCAGGAAGCGGACGACAACATCTTTGGCTATGTGCTGCTGAACGACTGGTCAGCGCGCGACATTCAGGCCTGGGAATACCAACCGCTCGGCCCGTTTCAGGCCAAAGCGACGGCGACCACGATCAGCCCTTGGATTGTCACCAAAGCAGCGCTTGAACCGTTCCGCTGTGACACACCAGCGCGCGAATTTGAACTGCTGCCGCATCTGAAAGACGTCGGCCCGATGCTTTATGACATCGACCTTAGCGTCACACTGGCCCCCGAAGGCAAAGACGCGACTACGATTGCTGAGACGAATTATAGTCAGATGTATTATTCTGCCGCTCAGCAACTGGCGCATCACACAACGGCAGGCAGCCCGATGAATGTTGGCGATCTGCTTGGCTCGGGCACTATATCCGGCCCCACAAAATCCGAACGCGGTTCGCTGCTGGAACTGAGCTGGGGTGGCAAGGAACCGATGACGCTTGATACTGGCGAGGCGCGAACCTTCCTTGAAGATGGCGACACGCTGACCCTGCACGGTGCTGCCAAAGGCGACGGTTATCAGATCGGTTTCGGCGATTGCACAGGTGCAGTTCTGCCAGCCCTCAAAGACCCCTACGCACGCTGAGCCTTCTTTATTGAAAAAAATACTCCCGCCGGAGGCTCCCAAACCGGGCCTCCGCCGCAACCTCAAACAATTCACGTGATCTGACGGACCGCAAACATGCCAGCCAAAACCCAATACGTTGGATTTATCGCGATGAGCCTTGATGGCTTCATCGCCGATACTGATGGCGGCATTGGCTGGCTTGATCCGTTCAACGAAATCCTTGCCGGCGCTGGCAGTGATGGCGGCTATGGTGATTTCATTGCCTCAGTCGACGCATTGATCATCGGGCGCAAGACCTATGAACAGGTTATGGGCTGGGGCTGGCCCTATCAGGACCGCGCCGGCTATGTTCTGACGCGGCGGGCCGGATTTACCGGCGATCATGTGGCCGCAGCAGGTGACATTGAAACGCTGCGTAACGCCATCCAATCCGCTGATCATAAAAGGGTCTGGATCATGGGCGGGGGGCAGGCGCAGCGCGTGGCCCTTGACGCGAAAATGTTCCAAAGCTTGCGTGTCTTCGTCATGCCAACAATACTGGGCGGTGGGCGACCGCTTTTCACTGATGGCGCACAACACAATCTGAAACTCGCCTCCTGTCAGGAACTGGCCGGTGGTATTTTGCAAATCGACTATAACATCGGGGATTAAATCCATGGCCAAAGCATTCGCATCACAAGGCGACATGACAGAAAAGAACATCAGCTTCACCGAAGTCGGCGAAGGGCTGTATGCCTTCACCGCCGAGGGGGATCCAAATTCAGGCGTCATCATCGGCGACGACAGCGTGATGATTATCGAGGCACAAGCCACACCGCGCCTTGCCAACAAAGTCATCGAAAAGGTCCGCGAAGTCACTGATAAACCGATCAGCCACGTGGTTCTGACCCATTACCACGCCGTGCGCGTGCTGGGCGCGTCCGCCTTTGGGGCCGAGCAAATCATCATGGGCGAAACCGCCCGTTCGATGGTGGTTGAACGGGGTCAGGAAGATTGGGATTCAGAATTCCAACGCTTCCCGCGCCTGTTTGAAGGCCATGAAAGCATTCCCGGTCTGACCTATCCGACGACCACGTTTTCCGAGGATATGACGGTTTACCTTGGCAATCGCCAGATCAACCTGATGCATCTGGGCCGCGCCCATACGGCGGGCGATATCGTCATCCATGTGCCGGATCAGAACGTCATGTTCACCGGCGACATCGTTGAATACCACTCGGCCTGCTATTGCGGCGACGGGCATTACAACGAATGGGGCGCGACACTTGATAACATCGCAGCCTTTGACGTTGACGCTATCGCGCCGGGTCGTGGTGATGCGCTGGTCGGCAAAGACATGGTCAACGCCGCCATCGAAAACACCCGCGATTTCGTCGAAAGCACCTACCGCCCGGCCGCGCGCGTCGCGGCGCGCAACGGTACGCTGAAAGAGGCATGGGACGCCGTCCGGGCTGAATGTGACCCGAAATTTGGCGACTACGCCATCTACGAACACTGCCTGCCCTTCAACGTCGCGCGCGCCTATGACGAAGCCCGTGGCATCGAAACGCCAAGGATCTGGACCGCCCAGCGGGATATTGAGATGTGGGAAGCGCTGCAGGGGTAAGCTGGTTAAGAGGGGACGCCGCCAAATATCGCGCGGCGTCTTTTTGTGGTATGGCTATGGTCAGGATTGCGTCCATTCTACCAAATGCAGCGCGGCAAACGAACGTCTGGAACTAGACTGACAGCGCAACAACCCAAGGCGACCGCCTTCATCGCAGGACAAGGGTCTTTCGCAAAAGCGACCCATGAAATGGGGCTGGACAAGATTCAGGAAAAAGTTGTAACCGGTTGGCGCAAATCAATCTTTCTTTAAATTGCTTCAGGAGATGCTTCCCAATGAGAATATTAAAAGTGCTGAGCGTTACGATGTTTCTGGGAGGTTTAGTTTCTTGCGCAACCGTTGATGCATCCGAACTTGTTTCAGAAGACCAAGCGAATAAGGCCGTTCTTTCGGAGATCCCGTTTGCTGCAAAAGCATGTGTTCAAGAGATGCTTTCTAAAGGTTCAGGGAAGACGATACTGCAAAAACGTGGCTACAAACGCAGGGTCTTTAAAGGCGGGCGGAAAGAAACATACATTAAAAAGGCTCCAGCTCATCACGCTCATCGAGCAAGCAAGACAGTTCGTGTCGAAATAAATCAGCGAAAATCAACCTATGATTGCGAAATCTCTCCTCATGATGCATCTGGTAGTAAATTTAAGGCACCCGCTATTGCTAAAGCAATTCAACGGGAATTGAGCAAAAAAGGCTTTTCGCGTGTTGACTACAATCGCGCGCTTGATGCCGAATACTATAAAAAGGGCGCTAAGACTATTAGGTTCATGAAAGGATATGATCTGCAAACGGAGGACTAGAGTCGTTTTGATAAGCATGGCCAACATCTGCTTTGTTGGCGTGATCTTCCAATCCCTTGCTGTTTTTTATCTTCTACCGCGCTGTTCTGACGGTGCCACGCCTAACCGCCACCCCAACATCGCCCACGCCTAATTCGCGTCTTTTGCTGATTGAAGTCAGGTCGGGGTATGGCTAACCTTTGCTTGACCTTGGCGAGAAGAGACCGAAGATGAGCAAAATCCCTCAGAATACCTTCAGCGGTGCAGATGTTTGCGCGCTTGAAGCGCATGTCGTTGTTGACCTTTTGCGGCGTGGCGAGGTTTCGAGCGCTGAGTTGCTTGCGGCCAGTTTTGCCCGGATTGCGGCGGTCGAGCCTTTGGTGAATGCGCTGCCGACTTTGTGTCGCGCGCGGGCCGAGGCCGCTGTGGGCGCGCTTGACGACAGTGCAAAGGACCATCCGGGTTGGTTGGGTGGTTTGCCGATCGGCATCAAGGATCTGACGCCGGTTGAAGGCGTGCGGACAACCCATGGCACCAAGGCGCTGGCAGACCATGTGCCTGAGGTGTCGGACCCTTTGGTTCTGCGGCTTGAGGAACGTGGCGGGCTGGTGGTTGGTAAAACCAACACGCCGGAATTTGGCGCGGGTGGCAACACGTTTAACGAAGTGTTTGGCAAGACGCGCAACCCTTATGACACGACGCTGAACGCGGCGGGCTCTAGCGGTGGGGCGGCGGTTTCGGTAGCGACGGGTGAGGTGTGGCTAAGCCATGGATCAGACCACGGCGGCAGCCTGCGCACGCCTGCGGCTTATAACGGCATTGTTGGGTTGCGTCCAAGCCCCGGCATGTGTGCAAGCGGCAGCGAGCTTGGGTTTGTGATTGAAGGCCAGCAAGGGCCAATGGCGCGCTCGGTCCGCGATTGTGCGCTGTTTTTGGATGCGATGGCCGGTTTCCAGCCGAGCATCCCGACCAGCTTTCCACCCGTATGCGAAGGGTCTTTTCAGCAAGCGGTGGTTGAGGCGGGGTCGAAAGTCAGGATCGGGTTTGCGCCGGATCTGAACGGGTTTTCGCCGGTCGAACCGGTGATTGACGCCAAAATCCGCTGGGCGCTGGGCGAGGTCGAAAAGAACGGCGGTTTGGTCGAAGAAACCTGCCCCGACTTGCCGGAACTTGAACGGACCTACCACACTTTGCGCGGTATCCTGTGGGCGTCGGCGTTCAAGCGCGCGCCTGAAAGCCTGACAAAGCATTTCAAGAAAACGCTGCGGGATAATACCGAATTTGGCCGCAATCTGACCATCGACGATGTGACCGATGCGCAGCTTGATCGCACCACGATCTTCAAAAACATGACGGCGTTTCATCGGAATTTTGACGTTCTGGCCTGCCCGGTTGTCGGCAATATGCCTCATCCGGTCGACACCGAATGGGTGGACGAGGTTAACGGCGTGAAGTTTGATGGCTATATGGACTGGCTGCGGTTTGCGTTTCTGGCGACGACGGCGGGGTTGCCGGCGATCTCGGTTCCTGTCGGGTTTAGTGACGCCGGAATGCCGATTGCCATTCAGTTGATCGGGCCGCATCGGGGTGAGGCCAAGCTGCTGGCGGTGGCCCGCGCGGTTGAGATGGCTGTGGGTGGTCCGCTGGGGCCGATTGATCCAAATGTAACGCATCTCTGAGGCAAGTATGGCTGAGCGCAAATTCCTGAACGAACTGTTAAGCCGGATGACTTTGGCGGGGCGGCGCAGGCGAGCGCGCGAAGAAGGGTCTGAAAAAAGTGTTATGGCGCTGTTTGACCGGTTGCTGGGCGAGGAGGGCGAGGCGTCAGGTCTGGTCACGGCGATGCAGGCGCTTGAGCAGTTCGAGGCGGCCTCGGGGGCGGAAAAACTGGGTGTTTTTAGCGAAATCGCCGGGCGCTACGGTGTCGATGATGAGGCGCTATCAGCGGCAATCAATGGCTGGACGCCAGGCGATACCGAAGCGGCGCGGCGCATCCATTTTGCGGCTGAACCGCAAAGTCAGGACCTGATCCGGCGGCTTAACCGGGTGCCGGGGGCGACGGCGCGATTGGTTAAGATGCGGGCCGATTTGCTGGCGGCAATGCGGGATACGCCCGGCCTTAAAGGGCTAGATCAGGATTTTCAGCACTTGTTTTCAAGCTGGTTCAGCCGGGGCTTTCTGGAAATTCGCCGCATCGACTGGGAAACCCCGGCGGCGATTTTGGAAAAGATCATCACCTATGAAGCTGTGCATGAAATCACCGGCTGGGACGATCTGCGCCAGCGTGTGGCCGACCCTGACCGGCGGTTATTTGCGTTTTTCCATCCCGCGATGCCAGCGGACCCGCTGATTTTTGTTGAGGTGGCGTTGCTGGCGGGTATTCCGGACGCGATTGGGCCGATTATTGCGAGTGAACGCGAGACGATTGATCCGAATGATGCGAGCGTTGCGGTGTTCTATTCGATCTCTAACTGCCAAAAGGGCTTGCGTGGTATTTCGTTTGGCAACTTCCTGATTAAGCAGGTGGTGGCGGAATTGCAGCGCGAATTGCCGGGGCTTCAGACCTTTGCGACGCTGTCTCCGGTGCCGGGTTTGCGCAAATGGGCCGAGGCGGGCGACGTTGATTTGCTAAGCGAAGCGGATCAGGCGGTGATTGCGTCTGACGATGGGCCGACGCCGGAAATTGCCGCTAGGCTGGCGGCGCGGTATCTGACGCGGGCGCGCCGTTCGCAGGGCACGGCCCATGATCCGGTGGCGCATTTTCATCTTGGCAATGGCGCGGAACTGCACCGGGTGCATGCGGGTGCTGATCTAAGCGAAAACGGTCAGAACAACGCTTGGGGGGTGATGGTGAATTACCTTTATGACGGTGACAAGATCGAAAATAATCATCACGCCTATGCAACGGATCACAAAATTGCGGCCGCTGCCGGGGTCAAGGTGCTGGCTGGGAAATAGGGAATAACGCGATGTATGACGGGAATTATCTGGCCGAAAAGCTGCGCAGTGCAAGTCTGGGGCGGGATCAGGCGACGTTCCTTAGGAACCACCAGACGGGCGATGTGGTCAGCTTTGGCGCGTTCTTTCAAAACGCCGAACGGATGGCGGCGGTTTTGGTTGCCAACGGTGTAAACCCCGGGGATCGGATCGCGGTACAGGCGCCAAAGACGCAGGCGATGCTGGAACTTTATGTCGGTGCGGTGCTGGCAGGGGCGGTGTTTTTGCCGCTGAACACGGCCTATACCGGGGCTGAGATCAGCTATTTTCTGGGCGATGCGGAACCTGCTTTGCTGGTGTGTGATCCCAAAAACCTGGCAGCGCTGGCGCCGATTGCCGCGACGTGCAATGTGCCGGTGATCCTGACGCTGGCGGCGGGTGAGACCGGAACGCTGGTGTCGTCGCGCGACGAGGAAGCGCCGGGTTTTAAGGCGGTTGCCCGTGGCGAGGACGATCTGGCGGCGATCCTTTATACATCTGGCACGACGGGGCGATCTAAAGGCGCGATGCTGACCCATCGGGCGTTGGCGTCAAATTCAGAAACCCTGAAGGATTACTGGCACTTCACGTCTGATGACGTGCTGATCCACGCGCTGCCGATCTTTCATACGCATGGGCTGTTTGTGGCGACGAATATCAGCCTGATGGCGGGATCGGCCTGCATTTTCATGGCAGGCTTTGACGCCGAGGTGATCCGCGATTACATGCCCGAGGCCACGGCCCTGATGGGGGTTCCGACCTTTTATGTGCGCCTGCTGGAAACGCCGGGGCTGGCGGAGGCGGCCAAGAATATGCGCTTGTTCGTGTCGGGTTCGGCCCCGTTGCTGGCGGAAACCCATGACAAATGGCGCGAGGTGACCGGCCACGCGATCCTTGAACGCTATGGCATGACCGAAACCAATATGAATACGTCCAACCCTTACGACGGCGCGCGTCGTGCTGGTACTGTTGGCTTTGCGCTGCCGGGGGTTGAGGTGATCTTGACCGATCCTGATACCGGCGTTGAGGTCGCGCCGGGGGCCGTTGGCATTCTGGAAGTTCGCGGACCGAACGTGTTTGCAGGCTATTGGCGGATGCCGGAAAAGACAGCCGAGGAACTGCGCGACAACGGGTTTTTCATCACCGGCGACATGGCGGAAATTGATGCCGAGGGATATATCAGCATCGTTGGCCGGGCTAAGGATTTGATCATTACCGGGGGCTATAATGTCTATCCGAAAGAGATCGAACTGCTGATCGACGAGGTCGAAGGCGTGTCTGAAAGTGCCGTGATCGGCGTGCCGCACAAAGACTTTGGCGAGGCGGTGGTGGCCGTGGTGGTGCCGCAAAAAGGCGTGGCGTTGAGTGAGGAAGCCATCCTGAAAACCATCGCGCCTGATGTGGCAAGGTTCAAGCAACCCAAACGCATTATTTTGGTGGGTGAGTTGACGCGAAACACCATGGGCAAGGTGCAGAAAAAAGAGCTGCGGGAGCAGTATAAAGACCTGTTTGGCTGATACGACTGATCGGGCTGATCAGGCGCTTTACCCCAAATCCATGCCGTCGATCTGCAAATCCTTGCCGTCGCAAATATGGGCAATCATCTTTTCCGCAGCGGTCGAGCCATCGCCGGTTTCGATTGCGTCGACCAATGACAGGTGATCTCCAAGGGATTTCGACAGGTCTGTGTTTTTGATTGATGCGAACAGGGTAAAGGACGAGCCGCGGTTCCAGATGTTGTCGAAAAATTCCAGCAGAAACCGGTTTTCCGTGGCTTTTACAAAGGCGCGGTGGATGGTCATGTTGGCCTTGAAATAGGCTTGGGCCGACTGGTCTTTGACGTCTTCGGCTTTGGCTATTTGTGTGCGCAAGCGGGCGTATGTTTTCGGATCATCAGCTTCGGCCAACAGCCGCGCGGCGAAGCCTTCGATGGATGCACGGGCGCCGTAAAGTTCAGCGATTTCATCTTTTTCCAGACGCCGGATGCGAAAGCCACCGCGCCCGGCGACTGTCAGGATGCCTTCTTGTTCCATGCGAAACAGGGCCTCGCGGATGGGGGTGCGGCTGATTTCAAACTCTTCCGCCAGCTTTTCCTGCACGATCCGATCGTCGGCTGAGATGGTACCATCACGGATTGCCTGCATGATCTGGTCGTAAACCTGATCGGCAAGGCGGATGCGCGGTTGGGACAGGGATTTGAAGGTCATCTGAGGCTCCTTTACCATTGTTTATCGTATCCAAAACACGGCGGAAAGGCGATTAGCCAGCTGCGCCCGCAGAATCGGTTGAAAAGCTAGAAATACTGTATACAGTATACGAAAGTTTACGAGAGGGACGCTATGTGCGGCATTGCTGGTAGAATACTGAACGCACCGGGGGCGGTCGGGCGCGATCTGGTTGAATTGATGGATGCGCAGGCCCACCGGGGGGCGGATTCCACCGGATTTGCCATTTACGGTGAGCCGCGCGACAGCGGTTATATCGTTCGGGCCATGGGGTTTGATCGCAATAATCTGTCCAAAGATCTGGAAGATTTTCGCGCCATCCTGAAGGACCAAGGCGGTGATTTCATTGATGAACCGACCTGGGATAACGGCAGTTCGGCGCATTATTCGGTGCGAATGACGGTTACCGACCCCAAGGATGTTGAACGCTGGACTGAGGCTGCGGACAAGATTTGCGAGCGTCTGGAAATGCAATCGGTTGGCCGGTCGCTGGAAATTATCAAGGACACTGGCGGCGCTTATGAGGTTGCTGACAAGCATGGTGTGCGCGACATGATCGGCACGCATGGTCTGGGTCACGCGCGATTGGCCACTGAATCAGATGTGCGCCCGAATGCCAGCCATCCGTTCTGGGCGCGCCCATTCCCGGATGTGGCCATCGTCCATAACGGCCAGATCACCGATTACTATTCTTGGCGCAACCGGTTGGAACACAAAGGTTATCGGTTCCTGACTTATAACGACAGCGAACTGATTGCGGTTTGGGTGTCGGACCGGATGAAAGAGGGTCTGAGCATGGAACAAGCGCTAAGCCGATCGATCGACGAAATTGATGGTGTGTTTACCTTTATGATCAGCCGCCCGGACAAGATCGGTTTTGCCAAAGACCGTTTCGCGATGAAGCCCTTGGTTGTCATCAATGAAAACGGCGAAATTGCCGCCGCGACCGAAGAGCAATCGGTGCGCCGGGTCTATGAGGACGAAGGTGTGTCGATCATCAATTACGACGGGCCAAGCCTGCAAGGCATCTGGGGCGTTGGTAATCGGAGGGCAGCGGCATGAGCGTCCAACCCAAGGTTGGCAACACCAAAGACGTTGTTATTGAGGTCGGCAAACGCCCGGTGCGCGAGGTGCATCAGGACATTCTGGCGGCTGCCAACGCGGGCAAATCGATTGTCGTGACCAACACGCTGTCGCGGCACAATCTGGGCGTCGGTCTGCCGCCGGGCTGCAAGGTCCGGTTTGAAGGCTCGGTCGGGTATTACTGTGGTGGTCTGAACACCGGCGCGGTGATCGAGATCGAACGCAATGCCGGGTGGGGCTGTGGCGAAGCGATGAGCGACGGGCATATCACCATCGGTGGCTATGCCGGTATGTCGGTCGGGGCCGCGATGCTGGGTGGTACGATCCACGTCAAAGGTGACAGCGGGCCGCGTGCGGGTGTCGCCATGAAGGGCGGCAATATCGTTGTTGAGGGTAAGATCGGCTATCAGTCTGGTTTCATGGCGCATGGTGGCAAGATCATAGCACTTGGCGGGGCTGGCACCAGTTGCGCGGATGCGCTGTGGGAAGGTGAAGTTTGGGTGACGGGCGACATTGATGACCTTGGGGTTGATGCTGTTGTGACGGAACCAACCGCCGAACAGGTGGCTGAAGTCGACGCCATTTTAGACCCGCTTGGCCTGAAAGACACATCACGAGACTGGCGCCGGATCGTTGCCGGGCAACGCCTTTGGTATTTTGAAAGCAGGGACGCAAGAGCATGGCTGATGATATAAAACCCCCCTACGTGTATCCGTTTGAAGAGGCCACCGAAGAACAGGTCGCTTTTGGAGATCATGCGATTGAGGGCCGCCCTGCCGGAGTGCCTGCGTCTTACGACAAAGGCGGATCAACCCGCTGGACGCCCGAGGCGATTTCCGAAGTGCACGCACTGGCCCAGCTTGGCCGCTATCAGGTGCGCGGCTGGAACACGTTCAACAAACGTTTGCCGACCTTTGATGACCTGACATTCGTTCCGGCGACGATGACCCGTTTGCCGTTGGAAGGATACCGCGAGAAATGTGAGACCAAGACAGTTCTTGGCGGTGGTCGTGGCTTGGTGGAAAAGCCGATTGAGCTGGATATTCCGATTTACATCGCGTCGATGTCGTTTGGGGCTTTGTCAGCCAATGCCAAAGAATCCCTCGGGCACGGGGCCTCAAAAGCGGGCACGATGACCTGCACTGGCGAAGGTGGCATGCTGGAAGAAGAACGCGGCGCGTCCAAAACGCTGGTCTATCAGATGTCGCCTGCGCGTTATGGTCTGGATCTGGATCATTTGCGTCGTGCCGATGGTCTGGAACTGGTCGTCGGGCAGGGGGCAAAGCCCGGCACGGGTGGATTGCTGCTTGGGATGAAAGTCTCGTCCCGGATATCCAAGATGCGGACCCTGCCGGAAGGTGTGGATCAACGGTCAACCATCCGGCATCCGGATTGGCTGGGGGCGGATGACCTTGCGGTTAAGATCGAAGAACTCAGGATTGCCACCAATTATCAGGTGCCGATTTTCATCAAGATGGGGGCGACGCGCCCGCGCTTTGATGTGGCGGTTGCGGCGAAAGCCGGGGCTGATGTTGTGGTGGTTGACGGGGCTGAAGGTGGCACCGGGGCATCGCCTGAAATGCTGCTGAACCATACGGGAATTCCGTGCATGTCGGCCATTCCTGCGGCGCGCGAAGCGTTGGATGAATGCGGCATGTCGGGCAAGGTTTCGCTGGTGGCTGCGGGTGGTATCCGCACCGGCACCGATGTTGCCAAGGCGTTGGCCCTTGGGGCGGATGCGGTGATGATCGGCAACGCGGCAATGATCGCGCTTGGCTGCAATGCGCCGCAATATCTGGACGATTACCATGCGCTGGGAACCAGTCCGGGCGCATGCCATCACTGTCACACGGGCCTGTGCCCAATGGGGATCGCAACCCAAGAGGCGGAACTGGAAGCGCGGATGAGCGTGGCCGCCGGGGCCGAACGTGTTGCGCGGTTCCTGACGGCGATGACGATGGAGGTAACGGCGCTGGCCAAAGCGTGCGGTAAATCCTCGGTTCACAATCTGGAAACCGAGGACTTGCGGGCGCTGTCGTTTGAAGCCTCGGCCTTTACGGGTGTGAAAATGGCCGGGATTGATCGTCCGTTTGACTGGGACACGGCACGAAAAGCCTAAGGGGGACCGATATGACAGAACAAGATTTCAGCCTGCCGCCGGGAATTCATACAGTTGCAATAGGGATGGGCGATCTGAACGGTATCATGCGTGGCAAGCGCATTCCGGCCACCCATTGGGATACGATCTGCCAAAGCGGCAATGCGTTGTCGATTGCCTTGCTGGCGATAGATATGACGTCTGATGTCTGGGACACGCCTTATGTCAATTTCGACAATGGATATCCTGACATGCACATGTTTCCGCTGACCAAACCCGTGGCGTCGCCTTGGGAAGACGGCGTTGCGATTTGCATGGCGCGGGCAGAAGGTACGGACCATCTGCCGGTGCCGATTGATCCGCGTGGGGCACTTGTTCAGCAGGTCGAACGGGCCGCTGCGATGGGGTATGAGGTCAAGACCGGCACAGAGCTTGAGTTTTACCTGCTTGATCCAGAAACCCTGCTGCCAAAGGATCAGGGCACACAAGTTTATTCGATGGCACGCGCGGCTGAGATGGAACATGTGCTTGGCCCGATCCGCCAGCAGATCAACGAGCTGGGTATTCCGATTGAGCAATCAAACCCGGAATACGCCGCCGGGCAAGTCGAGGTGAATATTCGCTATGACGAAGCCCTGAAATCTGCCGATCAGGTTATCTTGTTCCGCTCGCTGGTGAAGAAACTGGCGCATGTGCATGGCTATCTGGCGACCTTTATGGCCAAACCGTTTATTGACCAGTCCGGCAGCGGTTTTCATGTGCATTATTCTCTGTGGAAAGACGGCAAGAACGCGTTTGCGGATGGTGGCAAGCTGAACAAAACCGGGATGTCCTTTCTGGCGGGTTTGCAAAACAACATGGCGGATATTGCGTTGGCGGGATCAACCACGCCAAACGCTTTTCGCCGTCGCCAGCCCTATACTTTTTGCCCGACGAATGCCTCGTGGGGGTATGACAACCGCACGGTTGGTTTGCGTGTGATCCAAGGGTCTGACAACGCGGTTCGGGTTGAAAAGCGGGACGCCTCGGCGGATTGCAATCCTTATTATTTGCTGGCTTGCGACATCGCGGCGGGTCTGGATGGCATTGAGCAGGGGTTAGAGCCTTCGGCACCCTGCCTTGGCAATGCTTATGAGCTAGAGGACGCGATGCCGCTGCCGGGGGATTTGGCGCAAGCGGTTGATCTGGCAAAACGCTCTGCTTTGATGAAGCGGGTAATGGGCGAAGATCGCCAGACGATCCTGATCCAGCAGGCTGAACGCGAGTTGGAGTTTCTGGCCAATCAGGTCACCCCGGTTGAGGTTGAGCGGTATATGCGAAATTTTTAAGATGTAACAAACAGCCTTAAGGCTGACCACCAGTCTGCTATGTTGACCGAATGACGCAATCGGTTGCGGTGCAAAATGAGTGAGAAGACATGACAGAACTAAGTTACGTGTGCGGGACCAGCGACAAGCCATTGTTGTTCAAGACAATTGGTTTGGCGATTGAAGAGGCGGCGGCCAAGTGGGGCCAGCGTGAAGCACTGGTTGTTGCGCATCAGAATATTCGCTGGACTTACAACGAGTTGCTGGAACGCATAGATGCCGTCGCGGCGGGTTTGCTGGCGCTTGGGCTGAAGCCCGGTGATCGCGTCGGCGTGTGGTCGCCCAACAATTCAGAATGGGTGCTTTGCCAATTCGCAACGGCGCGGGCGGGGCTTATTCAGGTCAATATCAATCCGGCCTATCGTCTGAACGAGCTGGAATATGCGCTGAATTCTGTCGGTTGTAAGGCGCTGATATTGGCGCAGTCGTTTAAGACCAGCGACTATGTCGGCATGATCCGCGAACTGGCACCGGAATTGGACACAGCCACACCGGGGCAATTGCACGCAAAAACGCTGCCTGATTTGCGATCTGTTATCACGATGTCCGAAACATCGTATCCCGGCTGTTTCCGGTTTGACGATATTGCCGGGTTGGCGACGGATGCGGATCGATCTGACCTGAAAGGTTTGCAACCTGTGCTGCAACCGGATGATCCGATCAATATCCAGTTCACCTCGGGCACCACAGGGCGACCAAAAGGTGCGACGCTGACCCATCATAATATCCTGAACAACGGGTATTTCGTGGCCGAACGGCAGAACTTTACGGCTGAGGATCGTTTGTGCATTCCGGTGCCGCTTTATCATTGCTTTGGCATGGTTATGGGGGTTCTGGGCAGCATTACGCATGGGGCCTGTATGGTGTTTCCCGGCGAAGGGTTTGAACCTGCCGCGACGCTAGACGTTGCATCACGTGAAAAATGCACAGCTCTTTACGGTGTGCCAACCATGTTCATCGCCATGATGGAGGACCCGGGTTTTGCCGGTCACGACCTGTCGCATTTGCGCACGGGTGTCATGGCCGGATCAAGCTGCCCGGCGGATGTGATGAAGCGGGTGATTGCCGAAATGCACATGACGGATGTGACGATTTGCTATGGCATGACGGAAACCAGCCCGGTCAGCATGCAGTCAAAAACTGATGATCCGGTGGATAAACGGGTTTCAACCGTCGGCCAAATTCATCCCTATGTCGAGGTCAAGATCATCGGCGAAGACGGGCGGGCGCTGCCGCGTGGTCGGCAGGGCGAGTTCCTGACGCGGGGCTATTCTGTGATGATCGGCTATTGGGGCGACGAGGAAAAAACCGCGCAATCAATTGACCGCACTGGCTGGATGCATACCGGCGATTTGGCGGTGATGGATGACGGGGGATATGTCGATATCACGGGCCGCCTGAAAGACATGATCATCAGGGGCGGTGAAAACATCTATCCGCGCGAGGTGGAAGAGTTTTTATATACCCACCCTGCTGTGCGCGATGTGCAGATTTTCGGCATACCAGACGCGAAATACGGTGAAGAGGTTTGCGCCTGGATCCAGCTTAAAGACGGGGTTGCGGCGGATGCGGACAGCATCAAGGCCTTTTGCAAGGGTCAGATCACCCATTTCAAAGTACCAAGGCATATCCGGTTTGTCAGTGAATATCCAATGACGGTTACTGGCAAAATTCAGAAATTTGAGATGCGAAATCAGATGGTTGCGGAATTCAAAGCGGGGGCGAAGTCCTAAAGACTGCGGATATGGCGCCGCTTTACCAAAACCCTAAAGGGAGAGAGACATGTTTCAGAAAATGCTTATCGGCGGCAAGCTGGTCGGGAAAGATCGAAAGAAAACCCGGATCAAGGTGATCAACCCGGCGGACGAAAAGGCCTTTGCCTCGGTGCCCAAGGGCACGGTCAAGGACATCAACAGGGCTGTGGCGGCCGCCAAAAAGGCGTTTCCGGCTTGGGCTGCAACCTCGCAGAAAAACCGCGCGGCGATTGTCACTAAGATGGCCGATGTGTTGGCGGAAAACGCTGAAATGCTGGCGCGTCTGATGAGCAAGGAACAAGGCAAGCCAATGGCTGAGTCGATGGGTGAAATGGCGTGGGCCGAGGGGTATTTGCGCCATTATGCGACCCTGAAACCCAAGGGGCGCACCATTCAGAATGATGCCGAGTTCAAAATCGAAACCCGGCGGGTTCCGCTGGGTGTGGTTGCGGGCATCTGTCCGTGGAATTTCCCGGTTCTGGTGCCGTTCTGGAAGGTCGGTCCTGCGCTGATTGCGGGCAACACGATTGTTATCAAACCCGCCCCGACGACTCCGCTGACGATCCTTAAGATCTTTGAGCTGTTCAACGCCTTTGTGCCTGCCGGGGTGATCAATGCAGTGACGGATGAAAACGACCTTGGCCCGGTTCTGACCACGCATCCTGACGTGGCCAAAGTCAGCTTTACGGGTTCGTGTGAAACCGGCAAAAAGATCATGGCCTCGGCCTCTGGCACGATGAAACGGGTGACGCTGGAACTTGGCGGCAATGACGCGGCGATTGTTCTGCCTGACGTGGATGTCAAGAAAACCGCCGCCCAGATTTATGGCGGCGCGTTCCTGAATGCCGGGCAGGTCTGTCTGGCGATCAAACGGGTTTATGCCCACAAAGATATTTACGACGAGATGTGTGCAGAACTGGCCAAACTGGCGAAAGAGGCCATCGTCGGCGATGGTTTGCACCAAGGCACGACCATTGGGCCCATCCAGAACAAGGCCCAGTACAACAAGGTCAGGGCGATGGTCAAAACGGCTGGCAAGGATGGCAAGTTTTTGTCCGGTGGCGTTTCAAAAAAGAAAAAGGGCTATTTCATCAAGCCGATCATTGTGCGTGATGTGAAGGATGGCGACGAGATCGTGGATAAGGAACAGTTTGGCCCGATCCTGCCGGTGATCAAATATTCTGACGTCGAAAAGATCAGCAAAACTGCGAACAAGACGGATTTCGGACTTGGGGCCTCGGTTTGGTCCTCTGATACCGCCAAGGCGACGAAGGTTGCCTTGAAGATGGAGGCCGGGACGGTTTGGGTGAACCAATCGCTGAATATCGGGCCGCATATCCCGATGGCCGGGTTCAAATCCTCGGGGATTGGAGTCGAACAATCTGACGAGGGTCTGGAGGAATACACCCAAATTCAGGTTATGAATATCGCCAAGTAATATGGGCGAATACGATCATGTCTGTGGGGCGCTCGCCTTGGCGCGCCCCGGACATCCCGCGTAAGAAAGTGACAAAACCATGCTGAAAACCGATCCCTATTGGTGGGAAGACTTTGCAGCCGTTGACGATCAGCCGACCGAACTGCCAGCCGATTGCGATGTGGTTGTGGTTGGGGCGGGGCTAACGGGGTGTTCTGCGGCGCTGACATTTGCCAAGGCCAGTAAGAGCGTGGTTTTGCTGGATGCGCAGCGACCGGGTTATGGGGCCAGCACGCGCAATGGCGGTATGATCGGCGGTGGCTATCGGTTGTCGCTGGCGGAAATGGCGGCGAAATACGGGCCGGAAAATGCCAATCGGTTGTTGGTGGAATCCCATATCGACTCGCTTGAATTTGCGGTTTCGCGGATTAAGGACGAGGGTATTGCGTGTGATTACCACCAATATGGCCGGTTTCGCGGTCAATGGAACAAGGCGGAATATGACGAAACGGCGCGCGGGCTGGATGATTTGCGCAAATTGGTGCCGGTCAATATCGACATGGTGCCACCGGAAAAGCAGCACGCGGAAATCGGCTCGGACCTTTATAGCGGCGGGATGCTTTTGCACGACCACGGTGGGGTTCATCCGGGCAAATACCTGAATGGTATGTTGAAGGCCGCGGTTCGGGCCGGGGCCAAGGTTTTTGGCAACACACTGGTGACGGATGTGACGCCCGCAGGGTCCGGTTTTAGCGTGACGACCGATCAGGGGGTCATTCGTGCGGGGGCTGTCCTGATGGCCACCAATGGTTATACCACCTGGGATTTTCCGAAACTCAAACGCCGGATGATCCCGGTATCAAGCTTTCTGATCGCGACCGAAGAATTGCCCGAAGGCATGGTGGACGAGCTGATGCCCGCCCGACGGATGTGCGTTGAGACCCGCAATCGGCATTGCTATTTCCGCCTGTCGCCCGACAGCAAACGGCTGGTTCTGGGCGGACGTGCGGCGATGAACAAGGTTTCTGCCGTTCGGTCGGCCAAGGTGTTGCAAGGCCTGCTGGCTGAGATTTTTCCGCAGACGAAATCCCTGAAACTGACCCATAGCTGGACCGGCCAAACCGGGTTCACGTTTTCCTTTATGCCGCAGATCAGCCAGTTTGGCGGTGTCTGGCACGCGATGGGATATTCCGGCAGCGGCAATGCGATGGCGCCCTATCTGGGGCACAAAGCGGCGTTGCAATTGATGGGCGATCCGGCGGGGGAAACCGCGTTTAGCCAAACCACGCTTGAAACCCGGTTCTGGTACCAAAAGACGCCTTGGTTCCTGCCATTTGCGCATCAGTTGTATCGGCTGAAAGATATCCGCGATGACTGGCGGCGCGCCAGATAATGAACCCACGGGACGCCAGTTAGCGGGCTGGTTTTTGTCAGGTAAGCCACAGAGAAGATGCGAAAACGAAGTGAAGCACATATCGGGGAATAGGGAAAGTTATCCACAGTATCTTGTATCATCTTGATATTGCTAATTATTCATTGCCCGATCAGACAAGAAAGCGTATACAGTATACATGACTATTAAAACCATATCAGGCGGCGGGCGGTTTGAAAAAGCTGGTTCATACAGCCGCGTTAAAAGAGTTGGCCCGTTTGTGTTTGTCGCCGGTCTGACCTCTATGCAATCGAATGGCCAGGTCTATGCGCCGTATGATATTTACGAGCAGACAGTCTTTATCTTCGACAAAATCGAAGATCACCTGAAAGAAGCCGGGGCCAAGATGCGCCACATTGTCAGAACGCGCGCCTTTCTGACGGATATGCGTGACGCGGGCGGTTTCATCCGTCGGCATGGCGAAGTGTTTCAGGGGATCGAGCCGGTTCTGACGGGTGTTGAGGCTGGCCTGACAACCCCCGGCATGATGATCGAGATCGAGGTCGATGCGATCATCCACAGCCGCAAGGGCAAGATGTCATTTGGTTGATGGGGTCGGCCCGGGCAAGATACAGGGGCTCGATAGCTTTGATATCATGCATGTTCTTAACGGATTAAAGCAATGCTGCATTTTTCAATTTTGTAAACAGGGATTTTATTTCTTTTTGAGAAAGGCCCGTCTCGTGCGTTACCCGTTCCCATTCCTCGTGAGGGTATCCAATCAGATTTGCCAGAACGCCGTGTACGGTTCCGCCGGTGTCATCGTCGGAAAGTTCCACGTCCGGCCATGCCCTGACGACCTGCATGGCATCTTCGACGGCGACGCCAGTCAGTATCGGGAATTCCCAGTGAGGTAAGACTGGGTCATCTTCAAGGGCGCATTGCAAGCATTTCCCAACAGCAATGACTTCTTCCTTTGAATAAACTTTCTCAGGTCTCATTCCGCTTCGTCCAATTTGTCGGCCACGTCTTCACGCGAAAATAGTGCCCCATAGTCTTGCAGAGAAACTGAATTGCCGTAGCGTTCGGTGAATACCCGCTTAATCTGTCGGAACCACTTCACCTCGTGTTCAGGGTCCATCCCTTCAGCCTCCAATACGGATTTGGCGAAATCTTCTGCGGTGATGATTCCATCTCTGTCCACGACTTCAACTGCCGTGAGCTGGTTGCAAAAACCCCATTCTGAGCAAAGATCATCTAAAAGCAGGCTCAGGTCTTCAATCAAAGTCGGCGGTCGTTTTTTGCTCCATCTCATTCGCATGCAATAGATTACCTATAGTTTTTAGGCAACGCTGCTATAGTGGTTTTTGCAATCAACACGCGCCCATCAATCCGCCGCAAGTTCCGCAATCTCGCGGCGAAAGGGCAGGGCGTCGCCGATTTCTTCGCCGTCTAGCTCACGGGCGTAGCGATGGCCGGCATAGGTTGCCCATGCGATTGGGCCGGGTGCGTTGGCGTCTCCGATGAGTTTGACGGATTTTATTCCGGCGTCGGCCCATTCGTCTTGGCGGGCTGCAAGTTCGGTAAAAAGCGTGTTGTTTTCAAGCTTTGATGTGACCATGACCACGACGTCACAGGCGTATTGTTCCAAGGCATCCGTATAGACGCAGTTTGAGGTGACATAACCTTTGGCGATTTCGGTCACGCCCCGGTTCAACACGATCCTGACGCCCATTTCGGCGAGTTTTTTGTGGATCGAGGCCTGTTCCAACGTGTTGTTGGTCCAGTCTGACACATAGGCCGATGGGGTGATAATGGTAACGTCGCAGCCATTGGCGCGCAGCAGTTCGGCCAGTACACCGCCCATATAATAGTGGTCGTCATCATAGATCACGACATTACCTTGAGGCAGCTTGCCGTCCATCAGGTCATCGGGCGTGAAAAGCGGTGTGGCTGCATCAATCGCCATCGGCACGACGTGTTGTCGGGCAACGCCGTCGCGCCGCCATGCCGCGCCCGTGGCCAGACAGATGTTTTCAAAGCCGAACTCTAAGATCTCTGCGGCGGTCAGGCGGCTGTCGAAATAGGTTTCGACATTCGGTTTCTGGCTGATCTGGTATTCGCGGTAATCCTTGACCCGGCCCCAGGCGCTGAGCCCCGGCAGTTTGCTTTCACGCGCGACGCGACCGCCCAGTTCGGTGCCCGCCTCGGCAATGGCGACGTCATAGCCGCGTTCGGACAGGGCGCGGGCAGCTTCCAGCCCGGCGGGGCCAGCGCCGACCACCAGAACGTTGGAGCTGTCGCCTTTTGCATTCATGATCTCGGGGTGCCAGCCTTTGCGCCATTCCTCCATAAACGTGGGGTTCTGGGTGCATCGGCTGATCGACATGGTCATGTCACCGGTGACGCAAATGTTGCAGCCTATACATTCGCGGATATCCTCGATCCGGCCCTGTTCGATCTTTTTGGGCAGGAACGGGTCGGCGATTGAAGGGCGGGCGCAGCCGATGAAATCGAGCGTGCCGGATTTGATTTGTTTGACCATCACGTCCGGCGAGGTAAAGCGCCCGACGCCGACAATCGGTTTGTCTGTCAGGTCGTGGATGCCCTTGACCAGATCGTGCTGTGCGGCCTCGTCCTTGAACCGGCTTGGGCCTGAGCAATCCTCCCACGTGCCATGGGCCAGATCCCACAGGTCAGGCAGATCGCGGTTCATTTCGACAAAATCGCGCATTTCGGCATTTGAGAACCCAAGCGCGCCGATGGTTTCATCCAGCGACACCCGCAACGTGATGCCCATGGTATCACCCACGGCGTCTTTGATGTCTGAAACCACCTCGTTCACAAAGCGGGCGCGGTTTTCCAGACTGCCGCCATATTCATCGGATCGTTGATTGGTGGCGCGCGACAGGAAATGTTGAAAAATGCCAAAGCCATGGGCGCCATACAGGCAGACGAGGTCAAACCCGGCCCGTTTGGATCTTTTGGCGGCGTTGACGAACCAGCGGCGCAGGTCGCGGATGTCTTGTTTATCAAGCGCACGGGCCTGCACCGGGTCATTTGTGAAGGTGCGGATCGGCAGCGCGGTCGGGGCAAGCGGGACCTCTTTGGTGTAAAGATTGGGGCCGTTGATGCCGGAATAGGCCAGCTGGATGCCCGCCAGCGCGCCGTGTTCTTTCATTTTGTCAGACATTTTGCGCAAGCTTGGGATGTCTTTGTCGTCCCACAGGCGCAGTTCGATATAGGGCGTGATTTCAGATGTGTGGTGCATTTCCGTTTGTTCGGTAAAGATCACGCCCCAGCCGCCTTGCGCTTTTATTCCGCGCATCGCGGCGGCGGCGGACGGGTCGCGATAGCCGCCGCCATTGCAATGGGGCACCTGATAAAAGCGGTTTTTTGCGGTCAGTGGGCCGATGGCCACAGGTTCAAACAAGATGTCGTATCTGGGATCGCGCAATTGAGTGCTCCTGCAAACGAAGGGTCCGGGACGCTAGGCCCGGATTTCACGATAGCGATACGGACGCCGACTGGTAAGTGCGGTGTTGGTTATTCGCCCGCGCGATAGGCCATGTATTTGCGTTGGGTGGCGATGTGGTCGGCCAGAAACTTGGCGTCGTGCCAGACACCCCAGATGAAAGACGAGCCGCGTCGTGACAGCCATGGCAGGCCCAGAAAATAGACCCCCGGTTCTGAGGACACGCCGCGCCGATGCTGGGGATTACCGTCTTCATCCAGGGCGTCAACCTGTAGCCAGCTGAAATCCACGGTAAAGCCCGTGGCCCAGATGATCGAGGTGATGCCCGCGTCGGCAAGATTGAGGGTCGCAAGTGGGTCGGTCATGCATTCAGGGGCAGGGCCTATGTTGCGCGCGTCGGGTTCTTCGGGCAGGTCAAGACCGTTGCGGGCGATATAGTCGTCCGCGGCGTCCATCAGCGACAGTTGGTTCTGATCCCCACCTGCAACATTGTCTGTAAGGTCAGGCGCAAAGCTGACAACACCGTCTTTGAAGGATGCGGTGCGGCCAACAAGTGTCATTCCGCGCGCGGCCAGTTGGCGAAAATTGACCGTGTGGCCGCCATGCGCGCCACTTACAGCGATTGTGACATGTTCCGTGCCCGGTGCCATCGCTTCGAGATCCCACAGGCCCAGCACCCCAAGCCACCAGACAAAATCACGCCCGCGATAGCTGCGAAAAGGCCGGTCATGCGGCCCGACGGACAGGTAAACACGCTTTCCTGCACGCAACAACTCGTCCGCGATTTGCACACCTGACGAACCCGCACCGACCACCAGAACCGCGCCCTCGGGCATCTGGTCCGGGTTGCGGTATGCGGCGGAATGGATTTGGGTTATGCCTGCGTCATCCGGTGCAATGGCTGGAATGATCGGGCGCTGAAAAGGTCCGGTTGCGGAAACGATGTGGTTTGCCTCGATCATGCCTTGGGATGTTTCTGCCACAAAACCCCGGCCGATGGCGTTCCTTGTGACTTGTTTCACCTCGACACCGCAACGGATGGGGGCGGCGATCTTTTCGGCATATTCGACAAAATAATCCGCAACCCGTTCCTTGGATGGAAATGCGTCGGGATCAACGCCGGAAAATTCCAACCCCGGAAACCGGTCATGCCAGGCCGGGCCATTGGCAACCAGAGAATCCCATCTTTCCGAGCGCCAGCGTTCGGCGATCCGGCTTTTTTCCAGAATTAGATGCGGCACGCCTGAATTGCTGAGATGTTCGCTCATCGCCAATCCGGCCTGACCGCCGCCAACAATCAGCGTGTCGATTTTTTCAGTTGTCATTTCCGGGCCCTTTTCGGCATTTCATGCTATTAGCGGTCATCGCGTCACACCTGATTTCACACCTTAACATGGCTCGACCAGTACAGACTTGCTTAGCATTGCTTTGGCAGAAACTAAGGTCGGTCAGAAACCGCGTCAACAGCGGTGGCGCGGTCGCGGGGTACTGAAAAGCCGCGACATGCAGCCCTGACAAAGTGACGCGAGGCTTGTGAAAATTCCCCGGTGGCGGCTGAAAAGGTTAGATTGCTACATATGTGTAGAAAATACCGTTGCAAATGCAACGAATATTGGTATAAGCAGGCGATTACAGTTAGTGGCACCCAGAACAGGACGCCAAAGGGAGGGAAAAAACATGTCGAAGATTTTTGAAGTACCGATGTACCCATATGCGCGATCAGCGGATCAGGATGCCCTGACCCCGGTGCGCCATCCGGTGGTGGTTATTGGTGCCGGGCCGATTGGTCTGGGTGTTGCCATTGATCTGGCCCAGCAGGACGTTCCGGTGGTGGTTGTCGATGATAATGACCGGGTTTCTTTTGGCAGCCGGGCGATTTGTTTTGCCAAGCGGCCTTTGGAAATTCTTGACCGGCTTGGGTGCGGTGCGCCGATGGTCGACAAGGGTGTGACGTGGAACCTTGGCAAGGTGTTTTTTGACGAACGCCAGATATATGATTTCAATCTGCTGGATGAAGATGGCCACAAGAACCCGGCCTTTATCAATCTTCAGCAGTATTATTTTGAAGAATATATGATCAACCGGGTCCGCGAATTGCAGGCCGAGGGCAAGCCAATTGAACTGCGCGGTGGCAACAAGGTTTCGGCCATTGGCACCCATGAGGATCACACAACGCTGGAAATCGACACGCCCGAGGGGCCTTATAACCTTGAGGCGGATTGGCTTATTGCCTGCGACGGGGCGAATTCGCCAACACGTCGGATGCTGGGTTTGGATTTTGTTGGCCGGGTGTTTGAGGATAATTTCCTGATCGCTGACACGATTATGGACCCGGAAATGCAAAAGAATTTCCCGACCGAGCGTTGGTTCTGGTTCGACCCACCGTTCAATCGCGGCCAGTCTGTGTTGTTGCACAAACAGCCTGACAATGTCTGGCGGGTGGATTTCCAGATCGGCTGGGACATTGACCGCGAGAAGGAACTGAAAGAGGAAAACATCCGGGCGCGTCTGCATCAGATGTTTGGCGATGACGCGAAGTTCGAATTGGAATGGACCTCGATCTATACGTTCCAATGCCGCCGGATGGAAAGTTTCCGCAAAGGCCGCGTTCTGTTTGCCGGGGATTCAGCGCATCAGGTGTCGCCATTTGGGGCGCGTGGGGCCAATTCCGGTTTGCAGGATACTGACAATCTGGCGTGGAAACTGCGTCTGGTGATGGATGGCACAGCGCCTGACAGCCTGATGGACACTTATTCCGACGAGCGGGTTTATGGCGCGGATGAAAACATCCTGAATTCCAGCCGCTCGACCGATTTTATCACGCCGAAATCCGATACCAGCCGGACCTTCCGCAACGCGGTTTTGGACTTGGCCGAGGCGCATGATTTTGCCCGGCCTTTGGTCAATTCTGGTCGGCTGAGCGTGCCTTGCACCTATGATGGCTCGGTTCTGAACGGCCCGGACGAGGGCGGTTTGCCGGTCGATCTGCGGCCCGGTTCTTCGGCCAAGGATGCGCCGACCAAAGACGGTTGGTTGCTGGATCGTCTGGGCGATCGGTTCCAGTTGCTGGCCGTGGGCGTCGATATTCCCGACACGCTGGAAGATGGCGGGATCACGGTTGAGGCGTTGCGACTGGCAGCAGACGAAAGCCCACAATTCGCGCAGCGGTATCTGGGTGAAGCAAGCAGTGCGGTTTACCTGATGCGCCCGGATCAACACGTCGCCGCCCGTTGGGCAGATTACAACGAAGCCGCGGTGATTGCCGCGCTCAAAACGGCCACGGGCCGCGGATAAGGAGTGCAAAACATGAGCGATCTGAACACAAAAGCGAATATCGCAGGGGCCGACGATTTCTATGCCGAGCTTCTGTCGATCCACGAAGGCCGCAGCAAAGAACAAAGCGACGCGATCAATGCCCGACTGATCCTGTTGCTGGCCAACCATATCGGCGACCGCGCGACCTTAAGCGATGCAATGCAAAAAGCGGTAACTGCCGGGCAGGGGTGATCGCCCCGCCGTTGCAACCGCAAACCCGGACCCTTTAACGAAAGGATAAGACTATGAAAATCGAACAAATTCACCACGTGGCCTATCGCTGCAAAGACGCCAAAGAGACGGTCGAGTGGTACGGCAAGATGCTGAACATGGATTTCGTGTTGGCGATTGCAGAAGATCACGTGCCTTCAACGCATGAACCTGATCCCTATATGCATATCTTTATGGATGCAGGCATGGGCAATGTGCTGGCGTTCTTTGAGCTGCCGACCAAGCCTGAAATGAGCCGCGACCTGAACACGCCGCCTTGGGTTCAGCATATCGCGTTCAAGGTCAAAGATCGTGATACGCTGATCGAATACCGGGACCATCTTGAGGCCAATGGGGTCGAGGTTCTTGGGGTCACTGACCACTCGCTTTTCCACTCGATCTATTTCTTTGACCCATCTGGCCACCGGGTTGAGCTGGCCTGTCCGGACCCGGATGAGGCGGATATGCTGAAGCGCATGGATGCGGTCAAATGGGATATGCTGGAAGAATGGTCAAAGACCAAAAAGGCCCCGAAACACGCTGATTGGTTGCACAAGAAAGAACTGTCTGGCGTTTGAGAATATCAGCGGCGGCCCCAGGGTGAACTAGCGTGATCTAGGGTAACCCGGGGCCGTTTTGCTTTTTGGCTGGCGGTTTATGTGGTTGGGCTGACAGCTTGCCGTCCGTCGGGCGTTAGCAGCCAGACCTTTTTGCCTTCAATCACGACCGCCGACAGCGCGTCACCACGCCCGGCACCGGTGTCTATATTCACCCGATTGCCGTGATGCTCAATCTGCTGCACCATGGTGTGGCCATGCACGACCAGCGGCCCATGGCTGTCGATGTGGCGCAGAAAATCGTCCCTTATCCACATCAAATCATCCTCGGCCTGATTATCAATTGCGATGCCGGGGCGGATGCCTGCATGGACGAACAGCAAGCCGGGGGCGGTGTGATACAGCGGTAGGTTGCGCAGGAAATCCCCATGCTCCGCCGGCACCAGATCACGCGCATCGGCCCAAAGGTCGTGGGCATTGCGCCCGGTATCGGTGACGCCATAAGAGGCAAGCGTTGTTTGCCCACCCATGCGGGTATGCAGCCAGGTAAAATCGGCGCGCAACCGGTGATCGACCCAATTGGGGTCTTCAAGAAACTTCTGAAACAGCCGGTCATGGTTGCCTTTGATCACGATCCACGGCTGGCCAGCGGCGCGGCCTGTGATCAGATGGTCGATCACGCCGCAACTGTCAGGCCCGCGATCGGTCAGGTCGCCGACATGCACAACCGGCGCGTCTGTATGCCCATTGGCCGCCTTATCCTGCGCGATCAAGTTATGCACTGCCTTGAGCTTATCAAGATGGCCGTGAATGTCGCCAATGGCGTAAATCGCAGTGCTCATCCCCAAATCCCCCAGACCAGTGCCAAAAGCGCCAGCATCAGTCCCCAACTGCGCCAGATCACCCGCACGGCGTGGTCGATATCTGCCGGGATCAACTGATAGCGGCCTTTTGCGTTCACATAAGGGTCAGTCGTCGCGACGCCGCCATAGGTTCGTGGACCCGAGATCGCGACGCCTAACACGGCGGCTGTGGCGGCTTCGGGCCAGCCAGCATTGGGGGATCGGTGCAGTGGTGCGTCGCGTCGCATGGTTTCAAACGCTTTGGCCGAGCCGTGGGCGGCGCAGATCAGGCCACCGGCAATGCGGGCCGGAATCCAGTTCACCAGATCGTCAAATCGCGCCGCCGCCCAGCCAAATTCACCGTAGCGGTCGTTGCGATAGCCGATCATGCTGTCAGCGGTGTTCACCATCTTGTAGACCATGATCCCCGGCAGGCCAAACAGCAAGGCCCAGAGGGCAGGGGCCACCAGCGCGTCGGAAAAGTTTTCAGCCGCACTTTCAATTGCCGACCGCGCCACACCGTTTTCATCAAGCGTGTTGGGGTCGCGGCCCACGATCAGGGCAACTGCATCGCGCCCCACGGGCAAGCTGGTTTCAAGGCCGCGCGCAACAGCCGCGGTATGGGCGGCAAGGCTGTGCTGGGCCAACAGGATCGCGGTCAGGATTGTTGCCAAAAATCCCTGATCGGGCAGGGCGCTGACGAGGTAAGCTATAAATGCAGCCATGGCGGTCAGGCAAATGAGCGCGGCAATGCCTTTGGCGCGACGGTTTGCGCCCGTGTTTAGCCGTTGGTCGAACCAGCCAACCGCCCGGCCCATCAACGCCGCCGGATGGGGCAGCTTGCGCCACAGCCAATCAGGCTCGCCGAACAGCGCGTCAAGGACAAGGGCGACCAGCACTATTTCAAGATTGCTCACGAAAAATCGGCCAAGGCCGCCTCTAGTCTGGTCCAGTTATCTGCACCTGCGGGCAGGCCAAGGCGCAGCCAGTTTTGTGCATAGGGAAAGACCCGTGACAGGATTTTCTGGCGGGCCAGGTGGTGATAAACGGCGGCGGCGTCAGGCGTGTCATATAGGCGAAACAGACTGGTGCCACCGACATTGGCGATGCCTTTTGCCGCCAGCAATGCATCCAGACGGTTGGCGTCTTTCGTTAGCCTTGCGCGGGTTTCTTTGGCCCAGTCCTGATCCGCAAGGGCCAGCGCGCCGATGTGCAACGTCGGCCCGGCCACGGGCCACGGGCCGACCATGTCGCGCAAGGGCGCAAGCGTGTCAGGATGGCCAATGGCAAAACCAAGCCGCGCCCCGGCAAGGCCCCAGAATTTCCCGAAGCTTTTCAGGATGATGACGCCGGGTTCTGTTGCGCGGGCTACATGGCTACGCTCGGGCGTCGTGTCGCAGAAACTTTCGTCTAAGATAAGTTGGTTAAGCAGGTTTTCGGCACTGCTTGCGCCGGGCCATAATTTGCCGTCCGGGTTGTTGGGATGAACGATGACACGGGTGGCCTCGGGCCTTTCAGAAACCTGCCAACCGGCTGCGCGAAAGGCAGCGGCGTGCTCGTTATAGGTGCGATTCTCGATTTGCACGCCACCTTGGCCACACAACCAAGGCAGGCGGGCGATCAAAGCCGAGGCTCCGGGCGCTGCCAGAATATCGGCCCCTGTCGGCACTGACCAGAAAGCCCGCGCGGCTGTCAGCAGGTCTGCCATTGCCCCGGCATCCGGCAACGCAGTCCAGTCGGTGCTTGGCAGATCGGGCAGTGGGTAAGGCAACGGGTTGATGCCGGTTGACAGGTCCAGCCAATCGGCGCGCGTGCCGCCAAATTCCCTGACCGCTGCGTCCAGTCCGCCACCGTGATCGCGCGCAATCCCTGTCATTCAGTGTCAGGCTCAAGAACTGGCAAGCGACTGACGAAATGGCCTTTTACGGCTGCGGGCCAAGCGCGGAACGGCACTTGTCCGGTTTCGCTGGCGTGGTGCGCCAATGCGTATTCGACGACACCTTCGGCGCTGTCGGTTTGGGCGGCAAAATCGCCCATGACGTAAGTCAGTTTGCCCGGTGACTGGATCGCCAGATTGCAGCCCTTGCCACAGCCCATCAAACAGGAATGGCGGCGGGTTTTGACGCCTTTTACGCCAAGGGCGGCCTGTTCGATCAGTTCGGCCAACGCCTCGCCATCGGTTTTTTCAATGCCACGGTCAGCCCAGTCCGGGCGCTTGCAAGTATCGCAAATGGTGATGGTTGTGGTCACGTTTGGCCCTCGTGGAATGTTAAGCTTAAATTTCTGTCGCCTCATCAAGCGGATTTCCGCCCTTCATGCAATCGAAAAGGCGGAATTGGTGGGAATCAACATGGCTGTTAACCAAATATTAAGGAAAATTACCAAATTATTACGCCGCATCAGAACGGGAGCGGCCCTGTGCGCGTAGTGATTATTCAAAACAACAATGACCTCGGCCAAATCTGGAAAAACCATCTGGAAAGGCAGGGCTGCGTGGTTTCGCTTTGTTCAGCCCAAAGTGATGCTATTCAACAGATACGGTTTGCGCGCCCGGATGTGATCGTGCTGAGCATCGGGCTGATTGAGGCCAGTGCGCTGGCGATTTCGGATTTTGCCGCCTATCACCTGCCTGCGACAAAGGTTATTTTCGTCAGCAACGATAGCTTTTTTTCTGATGGGTCGATCTTTGCGCATGCCTCAAACGCTTGTGCCTTTGTGGCCGAGGTGGTGCCGCCCGAAGATTTATGTGCCTTGGTGGAATTTCACGGCAGCCGCGTTTCGGCCTAAGGGTTTTGGGTTCCTGACAGATCGCGGCCAGGCGCTTCTTGCCTTGGCGGCGGCGTGGGCATAGACTCTTTTCAAGTTTTTCGTGAAAGGAACGCCATGCTTGAAGGCAAGCGGATATTGCTGATTATCGGCGGCGGTATCGCTGCGTTCAAATCACTTGATCTGATAAGGCGGCTGCGCGAGCGCGGTGCTTCGGTCACGCCGGTTCTGACCGTTTCCGGGGCGCAATTTGTGACACCTTTGTCGGCGTCAGCCCTGTCAGCACAAAAGGTCTACCGGGATTTGTTTGATCTGACGGACGAGGCCGAAATGGGCCATATCGAACTGTCGCGCAGCGCTGATCTGGTGGTGGTCGCCCCGGCAACGGCGGATTTGATGGCGAAAATGGCGGCGGGTCTGGCCAATGATCTGGCCTCGACCTTATTGCTGGCGACGGACAAGTCGGTTTTGATTGCGCCTGCAATGAACGTGCGGATGTGGGAACACGCCGCGACCCAGCGCAATATTGCGACGTTGAAAGGCGACGGGGTTTTGACTGTCGGCCCGGATGAGGGCGACATGGCGTGCGGTGAATACGGCCCCGGTCGGATGGCGGAACCACTGGCGATAGTTGAAGCCATAGGTGCGGCACTGGCGGATGGGCCACTGAAGGGCAAGCGGGTGCTTGTGACCTCAGGGCCGACGCATGAACCGATTGATCCGGTGCGCTATATCGCCAACCGATCCAGCGGTGCGCAGGGCAGCGCGATAGCCCGCGCGTTGATGGCGCTTGGGGCGGATGTTGTGTTTGTCACCGGGCCTGCCGAGGCGGCGATGCCTGCGGGGGCTGAGATCATCAAGGTTGAGACAGCGCAGCAGATGGCTGATGCAGTGGCGG
Organism: Paracoccaceae bacterium; assembly: GCA_021775315.1. GTDB lineage: Bacteria > Pseudomonadota > Alphaproteobacteria > Rhodobacterales > Rhodobacteraceae > UBA5972. The sequence goes on along the minus strand of JAJFIC010000064.1, from coordinate 129,662 downwards.
CGGAATTGCCAGTTGCGGCGGCGGTGTTTGCAGCGGCGGTGGCTGATTGGCGTGTCACGTCTGCCTCAAATTCAAAGATCAAGAAAGATGCGAGCGGCAGTTTGCCCAGCCTGAGTTTTGCGGAAAACCCGGATATTCTGGCGGGGGTAAGCCAGATGAAAAAGGGGCGGCCCGGTCTGGTTGTCGGCTTTGCGGCGGAAACTGATGATGTGATTGCCAACGCCACGGCCAAACGCAAGCGCAAGGGATGTGACTGGATCGTGGCCAATGACGTCAGCCCGGAAACGGGCATCATGGGTGGCGCTGAAAACGCGGTGACGTTGATTTCAGACTTAGGTGCCGAAAGCTGGCCGCGTATGGGCAAGGATCAGGTGGCCGCGCGGCTTGCTGCGAAGATTGCCGAGGCTTTGGGATGACCCCTGTGGTGCAGGTGGTTTTGACCGAAGGTGCTGATCCTGAAATTGCGCTGCCCTCTTATGAGACGACGGGTGCCGCCGGGGCGGATATCCGGGCCAATCTGGCCGACAAGGATCGACGGGTAGGGCTGGAACTGGCGCCCGGTGCGCGCTTGTTGGTGCCGACGGGTTTGCGGCTGGCTATCCCGCAGGGGTTTGAGGTTCAGGTACGTCCCCGGTCGGGGCTGGCGCTTAAGCGCGGGATAACGCTGGCCAACAGCCCCGGCACAATCGACAGCGATTATCGCGGCCCGTTGGGGGTGATTTTGATAAACTTGGGCAACGCGCCTTATGTGATCGCGCATGGTGAGCGGATCGCGCAATTGATCGTGGCCCCGGTGGTTCAGGGGCAGTTTCAGCAGGTGGAAACGCTGGATCAGACCTCGCGCGGGGTCGGTGGTTTCGGCTCAACCGGGAGGGGTTGATGGTTCTGGTTCTGCTGATCGCCGCCGGTTTTTTGCTGTTGGGGCATCTGATGGGGGCCTCTCGTGGGGCGCAGATCGGCTTGTTGGTCGTTTTGTTTGCCGCCGTCGGGCTGATCCAGGTGGTGTTTCCGGTGGGGCACGGCATGCGCGTGGCGACCGGGGGATCGTTGCAGGGCTGGGGTGTGTTTGCGCTGGTGGCACTGTTGGCGGGCGTTTACGGGCTGGGTCTGAAATGGCTGAAAGCCCGCGCGATCAAATCGGCGCTGGGGGGTGAAACGGCGCAAGTGGGCGCGTTTTCGGAACGCGAATTGGAACGCTATGCCCGCCATATTGTGCTGCGCGAAATTGGTGGGTCGGGCCAGCAACGGCTGAAAGCGGCGCGGGTTCTGGTGGTTGGTGCGGGGGGATTAGGCTCGCCTGCATTGTTATATCTGGCGGCGGCGGGTGTCGGGCATATTGGTGTGGTTGATGATGATGAGGTCAGCCTGTCAAACCTGCAACGTCAGGTTCTGCACGCCGAGGATCGCATCGGTATGGCCAAGGTGTTTTCGGCCCAAATGGGGTTGGCCGCGATTAACCCTAATGCTGAAGTGCTGCCGTTCAACCGACGTTTGACCGAGGATAATGCAGCCGACCTGCTGGACGGGTTCGATCTGGTTTTGGATGGCTCGGACAATTTTGCCACGCGGCATCTGGTGAACAAGACCTGCGTGACGCTTGGCTTGCCACTGATTTCCGCCGCGATCAGTCAGTGGGAGGGGCAGATCAGCCTGTACCATCCGGCGGGCGGAGCACCATGTTATGCCTGCGTGTTCCCGGAAATCCCGGCTGACGGGCTGGCACCGTCCTGTGCCGAGGCAGGTGTCATGGGGGCCTTGCCAGGTGTGGTCGGGTCGATGATGGCGGTTGAGGCGATCAAGTATATCACCCGCGCCGGACAAGCCCTGAAGGGCGAGTTGCTGATTTACGACGCGCTTTACGGTGAAAGCCGGAAAATGCGGATGCATCGGCGTGAAGATTGTCCGATATGCGGCAATGCCAGCGGCGCGGCGGTCGCGCTTTAGCGTCTTTGGCGGGTTACCATCCCAACTGCGACAATTTGTCAAAATCGGTTTTTCCTGTTATGCGATTGTCAGGTCAGAATGGACATGACCGGACATCAAAAGGGGAAAAGCAATGATGGAACTGACAACAGGCGTCAGCTGGATAGGTGTAATTGTTGGGGCTGTTGCAGCCTTTATCGTGGGCTGGCTGTGGTATTCACCCATGCTGTTTGGCAAGAAATGGGCCGATGCGCATGGGGTTGAAATGGGCAGCGCGCCATCAATGCCGGTTCAGGCGATGGTCGCGCAGCTTGTCGGCTTGTTTCTGGTCAGCTGGTTTGTTGGCGTCACCGCCGTCAGCGGCGCGTTGGCCACGGCCATTCTGGCGCTGATCGGGTTTGGCGCGCTGTATGATTCAGGCGCAATGTTCGCAAAAACACCCGCGGCGGGTCGCGGAATTAACCTAGGCTATTGGATCGTGGCATTTGTTGTGATGGTCATCAGTCAGGCAATCTTCTGAGGGCCTAAGCAAACTAGTCCCACGTTACAACATCGCTGGCACAACCTGATCCGGTGGGCGGTGGCCGTCGGCGAAGGTTTTGATGTTGATGATGACCTTTTCGCCCATCTCTAGCCGCCCCTCTTCGGTGGCCGATCCCATATGTGGCAGCAGCATCACGTTATCCAGCCCGCGCAGGCGTGGGTTGATCTCGTGGCCTTTTTCAAACACGTCCAGACCAGCACCCGCCAGATCGCCGGCGCGCAGCATCCGGGTAAAGGCGTTTTCGTCGATCACCTCGCCGCGTGATGTGTTGACCACAAAGGCGGTGGGTTTCAGCAGTTTCAGCCGCCGGGCGTTCAACAGGTGAAAGGTTGACGGTGTGTGCGGGCAATTGATCGACAGGATGTCGACGCGCGACAACATCTGATCCAGACTTTCCCAATAGGTCGCCTCAAGCGCTGCCTCGGTGTCGGGGTGGACGCGTTTGCGGTTGTGGTAATGGATCTGCATGCCAAACGGACGAGCGCGTTGCGCCACGGCCGAGCCGATCCGCCCCATGCCGAGAATACCCAGCCGCTTGCCGCCCAATCGCGAGCCAAGCAAGGCCGAGGGCGACCAGCCTGTCCAGTCGCCGGACTGCATCAGGTTAGAGCCTTCTTTGAAACGTCGCATCACGGTCAGGATCAGCGCAAGCGTCATATCGGCGGTGTCATCGGTTAGAACACCGGGTGTGTTGGACACCAGAATGCCGCGCTGGCGGGCGGTTTGTACGTCGATATGGTCAAAGCCCGAGCCGTAATTGGCGATAAGCCGCAACCGCTCACCGGCCTGCGCCAAAACCCGCGCGTCGATGTTGTCATTCAGGGTTGGCACCAGAACATCGGCGCGCTGCATGGCGGCGACCAGTTGTTCGGGGGAAAAGGGGATGTCTTTGTCGTTCAGTTCGACGTCGAACAATTCTTTGAGTCGGGTCTCGACTGCTTCGGGTAACCGTCGCGTAACGACAACACTCAGTTTACTTCCGGGCATAGGCGCGTTCTCCCACTGGATTTAGTCCCCCCATAGTGCCAAACATCGCCACAAGGGGGCAAGGCGAAATGCGCCTTAAGACCTCCGAAAATGAGCGGCAAATTGGACCGGGCGGTTCCTGTGATGAATTTTTGTGCAAAGGTTCTTTTGAGCCTCGTGTTGCTGGCGTTGCCCGCAGCCCTTTCTGCCGATACGGCGCAGCAGGGTGTGCGCGGGTCAGTCACCAATTTACCGCTGCCGCGATTCGTGTCGATGAAGGCTGATAAAGGCAATGTCCGGCGTGGCCCCAGCCTGACCCACAGGGTTGACTGGGTGTTCAAACGCGAGGATATGCCGCTTGAGATCATCGCTGAATATGGCAACTGGCGCCGGGTTCGCGACATTGATGGGGCAGGCGGATGGATGCATTTTTCGCTGCTGTCCGGGGTTCGCACGGTGATCGTTCTAAAGGATTACACGCCACTTAGGTCAGTTCCGGCTGTCGGGGCTGATCCAAATGCTTATGCTGAACAGGGTGTGGTTGCCCAATTGGGGCGTTGCCTGCCGGAATGGTGCCGGATCAATGCGGGCGGGCATAAAGGCTGGGCGCTGAAATCTGAGATTTGGGGCGTTCAGAGCGATGAGTTGCGCGACTAGTTAGGCACAGATCGCACCGGGATATACGGTAACATTGACGATGACGGGGAAGGACCGGGAAGTACGCTGTCTGTCCCAGACACAGCGCGCCATCCCGGCCCCCGCCCCCACCACGCGGCCTTCAGAACTCTAGTCTGAGGCTCGCGGATCCTTTTAGGTTGGCAAATCCGGTTGAGCCGATATTTGCCTCGGCCCCTAATTTTCCAAACATGCCCGACGTGAACTGGCGTTTAAGTTCTACGGCCATATGCCCGGCAAGACTTGCCCCGGACGCGGTGGTGTAGGCCCAGTTTTGCCCCAGCAAAGTCCCGGCAAGGGTTTCACCACCAAATCCGTTTTGGGCAATCAGCCCGATTTGCCCCGATACGGTCGTTGCGCCAAAGCTTTTGGCCAGATCCAGTTTCGCCGAACCTGTGCCGATGCCAAAGCGGCGGCTGGCAAAGGTGGCTGTCGTGGCGACGCCCGTTTCGGTATATCCATCAACGAACCCCGCCATGTAGCCCAGCGTTGCACTGGTTGTCAGGGTCAGGTCGCTGCCAAGGGCAAAGGCCCGGCCAAGCGACATTTGTGGTGCGATAAAGGTGCTGCCATAAGTGGCGATGCCGGTGTCAATGCCGCCGGGCAGCAGGTTGTTGTTGACGGCGCGTTGGCTGTTATGGGTCTGCAATCCGCCCATCAAACTGTAATCAAACACGGCCTTGCCAAATCGGCGCGCGCCATAAAGCCCAATGAAGCCGGTGTTGGACTGGATGCGATAGGATTGCATGAAGGTCGCATTGGCGGCAAAGCGGCCCAGAGCGCCGCCAGCCATCAGGCCAAACACACGATCCCGGTCGGTCGCCCAGTCAAGGCCTGCCACGACGCCAGCTTGCGCGGTCTGATAGCCGAGTTTGACGCCGGATGGCGCGTGCCAGCCAGCGCTGCCCAGAACCGTTGCCCAACGACGAAACGATCTGGCCTTGGTCACGGGTGGTTCCATAATGGGCGTGCCGAGTTTTGTTGAAACACTTGGACCGATATTCAATTTTGGCAACAAATGCGCCGCACGGTCGCCAATCGCGCCAAACACCTGGGTTGAGGTTTCCAGCATCCCGGTTGGGGCTGCATCAAACCCGGTTGGATCAATCGACGCCACGGTGGTGCCGGATATGACGTAAGGCACAGAACCCGATATGTTCATGGAAAACCATTGCGCGCCGCCGAATGTCCATTGGAACGAATGACTGCGCCCGGTGTTGATCGCCACCCCGGTCGAGCCGCCCAGAATAATCGTACCCTCGACATAGGCCGGGGCATTCAGGGTCAGACCGTTTTCTGCACCGCCGAAATAGATGGCCGCGCCTTGACGGGAAATGGTTGCGCCACTTGATGTGTAGGTCGCGTTCGAGCCGTTAAAATGCACCGCGTCAGACCCGGCCCCGGTTGCGATGATGGTGCCGCTATTGGTCCCCTCGCCCGCTGATTGGCCACTAAAGTAGAGCGCGTGTGCGTTGTCACCGATTGTGCTGAACGTGCCGGAATTTGTTATGGTGGCACCATTTGAAAGTGCCTCGACTGTATGACCGTTATTGGCTGTGGTGCGGACCGTTCCGGTGTTGGTGAAAGAAGAAGACGCTTCGTTCAAGACAACGCCGCGTGCGTCAGAGGTGCCGTCGCCGATGATTGTGCCGTTGTTGACGACGTCGTTACCGCCGCCTGTGGTGCTGACCGCTGGCCCAACCGCCTGACCGGTGTGGTCGATTGTTGCCCCGGTGTTGATGGTCAGCGTGTCTGTGCCATTGATAACAGCCCCGCCATTGGTGGCCGTGGTTGACGTTGAAACGACGAAATCGTCGGCTGACAGCGGATGCGCTAAAAGCGTCGCGATAACCGGGCTGGCCACAAGGGCCAAACGGTATCTAAAAGACGCGGTCGCCATTTTGCGGGCTCCATCAGCTAGGGTTTCAACACGGCGATGGAGCAAGAGTTCGCATGGCCTAGTTGGCCGTCTGCGTCCTGTTCCACTGTTTGATGCTAGGTGCTGATCCGTCGCTTACGAAAGCGGCAAGGCCATATGGGGCGTATTTGCCCGGTTATCGGGTTCGCCTGTCTTAGTTTTGCCACAATTGGCTGGGTTCATAGATAAGTTATTGTAAATACAATGATTTAATGAGGTGTGAGGGCCTGAATTGTTGCTGTATTGGAAACAGCAGGGCGCGACATTCAGGCCGATTCGGTAAAGCCCCGGCCCCTGAGCAAAGCCTCGACCCCCGGCAGGCGACCCCTGAATGCGGTGTAAAGCGCGTCGGCCTCGCGCGACCCTCCGGCTGAATAGATATGTCGCTCAAGCCGGGCAGCAAGGTCTTTGTCGAACGGATCGCCTGCCTCTTCAAAGGCTTCAAAGGCGTCGGCGTCCATGACCTCGGACCACATGTAAGAATAATAGCCGCTGGAATATCCGTCACCGGAAAAGACATGGGCAAAATGCGGGGTGGCGTGGCGCATATGGATGGCGGCTGGCATACCGAGGCCCGACAGAATTTCGGCCTGTCGCTGCATCGGGTCAGTGGGGGCAGGGCCTGCGTGGAAATCAAGATCGACCAGCGCGCTGGCAGTGTATTCAACGGTTGAAAACCCCTGATCGAAATTGCGCGCCGCCAGCAAACGGCCGAGCAGATCTGTGGGGATGGTTTTGCCGGTGACCGAATGGGTCGCGAATTTTTGCAACACTTCCGGCACGGTCAGCCAGTGTTCAAACAGCTGGCTGGGCAGTTCCACGAAATCCCGCGCCACGGACGTGCCTTCGATCATCTGATAGGTGACGTCAGACAGCATGGAATGTAGGGCATGGCCAAATTCATGGAACAGCGTGTGGGCGTCGTCAAAGGTTAACAGGCTTGGCTGGCCTTCCGGGGCTTTGGCGAAATTGCAGACATTGACCGTGATCGGTCGCACGTCGCCATCCAGCCGGGATTGGCCGCGAAACCGCGAACACCACGCGCCGGATCGTTTGGATGGGCGGGCGAAATAGTCGCCGACGAAAACCGCCTGATGTTTGCCGTTTTTCAGAACCTCCCAAGCGCGGGCGTCGCTGTGATAAAGCGGCACATCAAGCGGGCGGAAAGTGACGCCGAACAGACGGGTCGCACAATCAAACGCAGCATCAATCATGCGATCAAGCTGGAAATAAGGTTTCAGTTCAGCCTCGTCCAGATCGTGTTCGGCGACCCGGCGTTTGGCGGCATAGTGACGCCAATCCCAGGGTTCCAGATCACCGTTGACGCCTTCGTCTTGCATCATGCCGGTCAGAACCGCCGCGTCCCGGTCGGCCTGCGCCTTGGCCGGTTGCCACACCGCCATCAGCAGATCGCGCACGGCTGACGGGGTTTTCGCCATTTCGGGTTCCAGTTTGAAATCGGCAAAACTGGCATACCCCAACAGCCGCGCTCGTTCTTGCCGCAGGGCCAGTGTTTCGGTCACGATGCTGCGATTGTCGGTCTTCCCGCCGTTTTCGCCGCGCGCACCCCACGCGACATAGGCCTTTTCGCGCAAGTCTCGTCGGGTGGAAAATTGTAGGAACGGCACAATCAGTGAGCGTGACAATGTGATCGCATACCCCTTTTCACCACGTTCCTTCGCGGCCTCTGCCGCTGCGTCGCGCAGGAAATCCGGCAGGCCGTCCAGTTCGTCATCCCCCAGCAGCATGAACCATTCGCGTTCATCGGCTAGTAGGTTTTGGGTGAAGGCTGTGCCGAGTATTGCCAACCGTTTGCTGACAGCGGACAGCCGGGTGCGGTCATCGCCCCTAAGGGCGGCCCCGGCGCGCAGGAACATGCGGTGGTATAGCGTCAACACGCGGTTCTGTTCATCGGTCAGACCAAGCGTTGTGCGCTGTTTGAACAACGTGTCGACGCGGGCAAACAGGTCGGCGTTCATCATGGTTTCGGAATGTAGTTCCGCAAACTTGGGCGACAGATCGCGCTGCAATGCCTCAAGTGCGGGATTTGAATTTGCGCCGGTCAGGTTGAAAAATACCCCGGCGACTTTGTCCATCAGGGCATCGGAGCGCTCCAACGCCTCAACCGTATTGGCGAAATCTGGCTTGGCCGGATCGCCCGCAATGGCCGTGATTGCGGCGCGGGACTGGTCGAACGCGGCGTCAAACGCAGGCGCGAAATCGCTGTCTTTGATCTGATCGAACGGCGGTAGGTTAAAGGCTGTCGTCCAGTCTGAAAGAAAAGGGTTCATTGTCGCTCCGGAGGGGTCATTGCGGGGTGGGGGCCAATGTCGGGGTTTCACGGGCAGGGTGCAACCGGGAAGTGCTGACAATGGGTGCGGAATGACCGGGCACACGCAGATTTGTTGGGGTTGTGAAAATAATTTGCACCCGCAGCGACGGAACTTCTAAGCTTGCACGTATTAATAGGTATAAAAGTATTACAACGATAGGAAAACACCATGAAAACCACAATTCTCGCCGCCACTGTCGCTTTTGTTTTGGCGACACCACTTGCCGCGCAAGGCATCCCCGGCCAGCATTTCATCGAAAGCTGGGATTTGGACACAGACGGTCAGGTCACACTGGCCGAGGCCCGCGAGCGTCGTAGCGACGTTTTCGCATCGTTCGATCAGGGCGATGACGGCTTTCTGGACGCCAGCGACTACATCGTGTTCGACGAAGCCCGCGCCAACGATCAGGCCTCGAATGGCGAAGGCCAAGGTCAAGGGAAAGGGAACGGCTATGGCAAGGGCAAGAACGGCGTCAACGCGGCACAGGGCATGACCTTTGAGTTCAACGATACCAATGGCGACGGCCAAGTCTCGCTTGAGGAATTTCTGGCCCGCACTGATGCGTGGATCGCCATGCTTGACCGCAACAATGACGGCGTGGTGACAACGGATGATTTTGGCCGCAAAAAAGCGGGCTGAATGATAGCAATCAGAGGGATCGGCGGTTTTTGGCCCGCGTGAATTGCGGGCCAAAGATTTGCCATATTTCAAACCAAAAATGGGGACTGCAACGATTCCCAAAGAAATGGATCCACAAAATGAAAAAGACCCTTCTGACCACAATATTCGCTATCGCAACGGCGACGCCCCTTCTGGCGGCCGATCCGGTTGTCGAGTTCTTTGCAGAGTGGGATCTGAACAGCGACGGCGAGGTTTCGCAATTGGAAGCCCGCACAAAACTGACAGCGGTGTTTTCGTCTTTTGACACCAATCTGGATGGCTATCTTGATTCCAGTGACGGCTCGACCAGTGAATCCGGTGTGGCACCGGACGAGGATGATACGAATTCAGCGGCGATGGAATTTGACGACGCGGACGGCGATGGCCGGGTTTCGATGCAGGAGTTCATTGATAAATCCGAAGCTTGGGTCAATCTGATGGATCGTGATGACGACGGCGTCATAACGGCGGCAGATTTCAACATACTTTAAGGCAAGGTTCCAAAGCCGGAACCGCAAAATCAGGCAAGAAAAACCGCCGGTCGGCCCGTCTGACCGGCGGTTCCTGTATGCGATTTCGCCTCTATGTCGTTTTCGCGCGTGGTGCGGTCGACTCTTCCTCTTTGTTCTTCTGATTTTCCTGCAATTTATCGGCAATTCAGACCTTACGGAGTTCAGGGACATGAAAACGCATGTAAAAGCCTGTGTTGTTGGTGGCGGTGCAGTTGGTGCCGGGATCGCTTATCATCTTGCCAAAGCGGGATGGGATGATGTTGTCCTTTTGGAACGGGACGAGTTGACAAGCGGGTCAACATGGCACGCTGCCGGGTTGTTGCCGTTGTTCAACATGTCCTATGCGACGACGCATATTCATGATTATTCGGTCAAGTTTTATAAAGAGCTTGAGGCGGAAACCGGCCTTAACGCCGGATTTTCCGTTGTCGGCAACCTGCGCATGGCACAGACGGCCGAGCGTATGGATGAATATATGCTGTACGGCACAACCGCAGAATCCGTTGGTATTCCGTTTGAACAACTGACCCCGGCCCAGATCAAAGAACGCTGGCCACTGATCCGCACGGATGATTTGCAGGGCGCGATTTATCATCCCACCGACGGCTATATTAACCCGGCAGATGTCACCCAGGCGATGGCCAAAGGTGCGCGCCAACGCGGGGTCGAGATTTATCGCAAGATGCAGGTCGACAGCTATACATGGACCGGCAGCGAATGGATCGTTCGTGGCACAGTGATGGTGGAAAAGGGCGGCAATCTGATCGCGGGTGAGGAAAAGTTTGAAATTCACGCCGAACATGTGGTGACAGCGACAGGCAACCACGCGCAACGCACCGCCAAAATGCTGGGTCTTAAAATCCCGGCCATTCCGGTTGAACACCAGTTTATCGTGATGGATCAAGACCCTATGCTGGTCGAATGGCGTAAAAACAACCCCGAACACCCGGTCATCCGCGACGCTGACGCGCAATCTTATGTGCGCGAGGAACGAGGTGGCTGGATTTTGGGCGTTTACGAAAAGAACGCACCAGCGCGGTTTGAATACAGCGTGCCCGACAGTTTCCGGGCTGATTTGTTCCAACTTGATCTGGAACGGATCGAAGAACAATATATGGCGATGATCCACCGGGTTCCGTCCTGCGAAGCCTCGGGCCTTAAGGATGATTTCAACGGTCCGATCTGTTACACACCTGACGGCAATCCGCTGGTTGGACCGGCGCCGGGTTTGCGCAACATGTGGCTGGCCGAAGGGTTCAGTTTTGGCATCACTGCCGCAGGTGGCACCGGGTATTACATGGCGCAGATGATGGTCGAGGGCGAGGCCGAGATCGACATGGCGTCGCTTGATCCAAAGCGTTACGGCAACTGGATGACCACGGAATACGCGGCGCGCAAGAACGAAGAATGCTACGATCATGTCTATGTTCTGCATCACCCTGATGAAGAACGCGCCGCTTGCCGGCCTTTGCGGACTTCGCCTGCTTATGACCGGCAAAAGGCCGCCGGGGCGCAGTTTGGGTTCGTCAATGGCTGGGAGCGTCCGAATTATTTCGCACCGCTTGGGTTTGACGATCACGCAGCGCGGTCGTTTCGGCGCGGCGGCTGGTGGCAATACACGCTGGACGAGGCCAAAGCCATCCGGCAGGGCGCGGGTCTGATCGACGCCACGGCGTTTACCAAACACGTGGTCAAAGGACCGGGCGCAACCGCGTTTCTGGACTGGTTTACCTGCAACAAATTGCCCAACATCGGGCGGATCAACCTGACCTATGCGCTGACCGCTGCTGGCACCACGCGCACCGAATACACCATCGTGCGCAACGGCGAAAACGATTACTACCTTGTGTCCGCCGGGGCTTGGACAGCATATGACGCCGATTTCCTGCGCAAGGCTGCCGAAGATAAGGCCGCAGAATTCGGCTATATCGAAATCCATGATGTGACCAATCAATGGGGCGTTTTCGCCATTGCCGGGCCGAAATCCCGCGACGTTCTGAACAAGATCGTCAAGGATGCTGATCCCGCGACCGTACTTTCAAACAAACGGTTCCCTTGGTTGACTGCGCGCAAGATCGAGCTCGGTATGTGCCCGGTCAACGCCATTCGCGTGGCCTATACCGGCGAGCTGGGCTGGGAGCTGCATCACCCGATCGAAATGCAGAATTACCTTTATGATCTGTTGATGGATGCCGGTGAAGAGCACGGCCTGAAACTGGTTGGGGCACGGGCGCAGAACTGGCTGCGGCTGGAAAAATCCTATCGCGCATTTGGCACCGAGCTTGGCCGCGACGCGACCCCTGTCGAGGCCGACCTGCCGCGTTTCATCGACATGAACAAAGAGTTCCACGGCAAAGCGGCGATGGAAGCCACCGGCGTGCGGTCAAAATGTGTGACCATGCTGATTGACGGCCCGGCAGATGCGGACCCCTGGGGCCGCGAGGCGGTTTATGACGGTGACACCAAAGTCGGGCGCCTGACCTCGGGCGGCTATTCGGTGCATTTCGGTAAATCCATCGGCATGGGCTATGTGCCACCTGCGCTGGCGGTGGTGGGTCAAAAGCTGCAAGTGCGGATGCTGGGCGAACTTTGGGAAGCCGAGATCGTCGAGGATTCACCGTATGACCCGAAAAACGCGAGTATCCGGGTGGATGGTTAGCACCACATCTGATCAGGCAGAACCAGCGACACGGTTCTGCCTGTACTCAGAAAATGCTTTGAGGCATTGCAGTTAGGTCATCTTGATGGCGCGTTCAAACATGTCTGCATCGACATTGCCGCCAGATGCCACGGCGATCACGTCGCCCGGTTCCAGCTTGTCACCGTGAAACAGAACAGCGGCAAGCGCGACCGCGGCCCCCGGTTCCACCACAATTTTCAACCGCTTAAAGGCCAGCGACATGGCGCGCAAACAATCGTGATCTGACACCGCCAGACCCGGTTGGCACAGGCGGCGCATGATCGGAAACGTGATCTCGCCCGGCGAGGGAGTGACGATTGCGTCACAGATTGAGCCTGTCAGCGCCGCATTGCGTTCGATCTGGCCGGTTTCAAGCGACCGGATGACATCGTCAAACCCAACCGGTTCGCACGGTCGCACCATCATGCCCGACGCCTGATCCGCCAGCACCAGCGCAATGCCCGAGGTCAGACCACCACCACCGCAAGGCACAAGAACTTGTGCGTTTTCAATGCCTTCCTGACGCGCCTGTTCCGCAATCTCAAGGCCGGTGGTGCCTTGCCCTGCGATCACCAACGGTTCGTCAAACGGCTTGACCAGCGTCAAACCTCGCTCAGCGGCCAGACGATCACCGATTGCGTCGCGATCCTCAGTGGCGCGATCATAAAGCACCACGTCAGCCCCCAGCGCGCGCGTGTTTTCGATCTTTAGCGCGGGTGCATCCCTTGGCATGATGATGACCGACGGTACGCCATGCATCCGCGCAGCCAAGGCCACACCTTGGGCATGGTTGCCCGACGAAAAAGCGATCACGCCATTGGCGCGGGCCGCCGCTGGTATCCCAGACAAGGCCGACCATGCACCGCGAAATTTGAACGATCCGGTATGTTGCAGGCATTCGGCTTTGACAAACAGTCGCCGCCCGGCGATTTCATCCAGAAACGGTGACGATAAAAGCGGCGTGCGCCTGACCTTGCCGTTGGCACGTGCAGCGGCGGCCCTGATCATGGTGATGTCGGTCATGCGAGCTTTCCAATGAATGCATTAAGAATTTCCAGACTTTCCGGTTCATCCAGAAACGGAATATGGGCGCGATCGGGCACCTCGGCAAACAGCATATCAGGGCGACGGGCCTGCATTTCAGCAACGGTTTCCCGGCTGAGCAAAAGCGAGTTTTGCCCCCGCAACAGTGCCAGCGGCAGCCCGTTGGCCGCATCAAACAATGGCCACAGATCAACCTCAGGGCCGTTAAACACAGCCTCGACCGAGCGGCGCAAGGCCGGGTCGTAACGGTTGACCAGCCCGGCATCGCTTTGTTCCCACAAACGCTCCACCTCAACCCGCCACCGCGCGGCAGATACATTGGCAAAGCCGAGGCACATCGCCGGATATTTCTGCGCCGCCTCGTCATAAGATTTGTAAGACGGGTTCAGGCCGACATATTCAACGATGCGCCCCAGATCATCGCGATCCAGAACCGGCCCGACATCATTCAGGACGATGCCGGTTAGGCGCTGCCGCGCTGTCGCCGCCAAGAACAACGCGATCATGCCGCCGCGCGAGGTGCCGACGACCGCAGCCTTAGGCAGGTCAAGATGATCCAACAGCTCAACTGCATCACGTGCCTCGATTGGCACGGAATAATGCATCGGGTCGGGGTCATAGTCAGATTGCCCGCGACCGCGATAATCCATGCGGATCAAGCGGATACCGGACAAGGCAGCCGCCATTTCGTCAAAATCGTGAAGCGTTCGCGTCAGCCCGGCAAGGCACAAAACCGCCGGGCCTTCGCCCTGATCGCTATAGGCAAGGCGCAGCCCGTCAGAGGTCGTGAAAAACGCCATCAGTTCGCGGCCGCAATGTCAGGGATCGTGGTCAGATCAGACAGCACCACCTGTGGCTGCCATGGCAGGCGGTCCATCGGTTCACCGGCGCGGTTGACCCAGGCGGTGAAAAACCCGTTTCCGGCGGCGCAACAGGCATCCCAGCAATTTGACGACACGAACAGAACCTCGCCGGGCTGACAGTTAAACCGCACGCCAACCATGCCGTAGACCGATTTATGCGGCTTAAACACGCCGACATCCTGAACGCTTAGAACGTCATCCAGAACCGCCCCAACGCCAGCCGATTGTACCGCACCGCTCAACATATCAGGCGAGCCGTTGGACAGGATCGCGGTGTTCAACCCGGCCGATTTCAGTGCGGTTAACATCGCCGGAACCTCGCTATAGGCCGACAATTGCCAATAAAGCGCCAACAGGCGTTCGCGCAATTCGGCGTCGCCGGTCAGGTTTGAGGCCTCAAGTGCGTAATCCAGCCCGTTTTGCGTGACTTCCCAAAAATCGGTATGCGCATCGGCAAGGCCGCGCAGCCAGGTGTATTGCAACTGCTTAAGACGCCAATCGGTGGCGACCTGTTGCCACTTGGCGCCAAAGGCTTCGCGGCCCGGTTCAGCCGCGCATTCGCGCGCGGCGGCGGCGACGTCAAACAAGGTTCCGTAGGCGTCAAACACGCAAGTGGTGATGGGCATGATGGATCTCCTTTAGGCGCAGTCTGACACAGGAATTTGGCGATTGGTACGGCGAAATACACGCCGCTTCACACAACCTGACCCCGTCAGGCCCTATCATTGTTCGCCAAATACTCTCAGGGGGTAGGCGAATTGCCGTCAGGCAATGCGCCGTAGGGGGCTGAAAGCCCCGCTGGGATCAGATGGTGCGCTACAGGTTTTCTGGCTGCGGCATGGCCAATACATGGAAACCACCGTCCACATGCACGATTTCACCTGTGGTGCAGGCACCGTATTCAGACGCCAGATAGACCGCCGTGCCACCAACGGCTTCAAGCGTGGCGTTCGCTCTGAGTGGTGCGTTTTCCTGTGTTGCCCGATACGTTTTGCGCGCACCGCCAATCGCGGCACCGGCAAGGGTGCGCATCGGGCCGGGGCTGACGGCGTTGACGCGGATACCATCGGGACCAAGGTCATTGGCCAGATAGCGCACGGTGCTTTCAAGCGCCGCTTTGGCCACGCCCATGACGTTGTAAAACGGTGTAACCCGGTTTGAGCCTTGAAAGGTCAGGGTCAGGATCGTGCCGCCATTGGACATCAGCGGCGCGGCGTGCAACCTCGATCAGGCTGTAGCAGGAAATATCCAGCGAGTTTTTGAAATTATCGCGGCTGGTATTGATGAACCGTCCCGTCAATTCCGACTTGTCAGAAAACGCAATGGCGTGGACCACGAAATCAAGGCTGCCCCATTCCTGTTCCAGTTGCGAAAACGCCCGGTCAAGAGACGCATCGTCCTGCACATCGGCATCCACCAGAATGGTTGAGCCGATGCTTTCCGCCAATGGTCGCAGACGTTTGCCAAACCCTTCGCCCTGATAGGTGAAGGCCAGCTCGGCCCCCTCAGCGGCCATTGCGGCGGCAATACCCCAGGCGATAGATTTTTCGTTTGCGACACCCATGATAAGGCCGCGTTTTCCCGTCATCAAATTCGCCATGTCAGATCACCCGTGATATTTGCTAAGCGCGATAGTACCATTGGTGCCGCCAAATCCAAAGCTGTTGGAAATAACTGTATCCAGACCAGCATTGTGGACAAACTCGGTGGCGATTTCTTCCGGGTTAATTGCCGGGTCCAGTGTTTCGATATTGGCGGAAGGCGCGATAAAATCACCGCCCAGCATGATCAGCGAATAAATCGCCTCGTGGACACCTGCCCCGCCCAGACAATGGCCGGTGACGGATTTGGTCGAGGTGATGGGCGGCACGTTGCCTTCGCCAAAGACCCGGCGCACGGCGTGGACTTCGGTCACGTCCCCTGCCGGTGTGCTGGTGCCGTGGGCGTTGATATAGCCAACTTTGCGATCACCGATGGTCGATATGGCCAGTTTCATCGACCGTTCGGCACCTTCGCCCGAGGGCGCCACCATGTCGTGGCCGTCCGAGGTTGCGGCGTATCCTGTGACTTCGGCGTAAATCTTGGCACCGCGAGCTAGTGCGTGATCGAGTTCTTCAAGCACCAAAACCCCGCCACCGCCGGAAATCACAAAACCGTCGCGGTTGGCGTCAAAGGCGCGGCTGGCGCGTTCAGGCGTGTCGTTATATTTTGACGACATGGCCCCCATAGCGTCGAACAGGCAGGACAATGTCCAGTCAAGCTCTTCGCCGCCGCCGGCAAAGACGATGTCCTGTTTGCCGAACTGGATCTGCTCGACCCCGTTGCCAATGCAATGCAGGCTGGTGGTACAGGCGGATGTGATCGAATAATTCACGCCCTTGATTTTGAAAGGCGTCGCAAGGCAGGCGGAATTTGTTGATGACATGCAACGTGTCACCATGAACGGCCCCATGCGTTTGGGCGCGCCTTTTTCCTTGACGATATTGTGCGCGGCAAAAAAGTTCGACGTGGACGGCCCGCCAGAGCCCATGACCAGACCGGTACGCGGGTTTGAAATGTCGCTTTCTTCCAGACCGCTATCGGCAATGGCTTGTTCCATTGCGATGAAATTATAGGCTGCCCCCGGACCCATGAAACGCAGATTGCGCTTGTCGATATGGTCCGCGATGTTGATTTGCGGCATGCCGTGCACCTGACTGCGAAAGCCGTTTTCGGCATATTCCGGGGCTGCCACGATGCCGGATTTGCCGGACTTCAGGGCCGCTGTGACCTCGTCAATATTGTTGCCGATCGAGGATACGATACCCATGCCTGTGATAACTACGCGCCGCATTTCTGCTCTCCTGAATACTGTAATTAGATCGCTGATAGACCGTTAATTCTGAACCGTTTTATTCGGTGGCGACTGCCAGACCGACCTTCATGTTGGTGACCTGACAAACGACCTCGCCGTCGGCCTCGACCCGGCCATCGGCCACGCCCATTTTCAGGCGACGGTCAATAACCCGTGTAAAATCAATGTGGTAGGTCAGCAACTTGCGATCCGGCCGTACCATTCCGGTTAGTTTAACCTCGCCAGCGCCCAGGGCAAAGCCCTGACCTTGCCAGCCGCGCCAACCCAGATTGAAACCGGTTAATTGCCACAAACCATCCAGACCAAGGCAGCCGGGCATCACCGGATTGCCGGGGAAGTGGCACTCAAAAAACCATAGATCCGGGTGGATATCAAACTCGGCGATTACGTGGCCTTTGCCGTGTTCACCGCCGTCTGCCGAAATCTCGGTTACGCGGTCCATCATCAACATCGGAGGCATCGGTAACTGGGCGTTGCCCGGGCCAAAAAGTTCACCTCGGGCGCATTTTTTCAGGCCTTCAAGATCGAAGCTGGACGGGTATAAAGACATATGGGGACGGCTCCGTTTGTTATGGCTTTTGTTTTTCAGGCCTTTCCTATCATCGCCATCTTGGCAGTGGCAATAGAAACAGTGAATTGTCGCACTATGTAGGGCTGATCTGCGGGGCCGACAGAATGGTGATTGAATTTTACCGGGAATGCAGGGATATTGGCCGGAATGAAAAATGTGGACCGGATGGAACGGCGATGAATTCGACAGAAATGGGATCGAACTGGTTGCAGGGTGCAGGATTGCGCCCGACGCGCCAAAGGCTGGCATTGGCGGAATTGCTGGTTGGCGACGGTCAGGACCGACATGTGACGGCTGAAAGTTTACATGCGGCGGCGCGTGGTCGGGGGGATGCGGTTTCGCTGGCCACGGTCTATAACACATTGCGCGCGTTCTGTTCTGCCGGATTGATGAGCGAAATTCCGATGGACGGGAATAAATCCTATTTCGACACCCGGGTTGATGCGCATCCGCATTATTACTGGGAAGAAAGCGGTCAGTTGACTGATGCCCCGAAAGAGGAATTGCGGTTTGAATGTCTGCCGCCGATCCCTGACGGTATGGAAATCACCGCCGTTGATGTGGTGATCCGCATGCGCAAAGTAACCTAGCGGAGGCCCTTGCGGGCCATTATTTTCAGGCCCTCTGGGCCGGATGCGCGCCGCGCGGGGATATTTATCAAAAAGAAGAAGCTGTCAGAACCATTGGCCGGGTTCCATCAAGCCGATATCGAGCAGTTGCTGGGATCGCCAGCTGAATTTTTCTGAATTATGCCAAGTGAAACTTTCGATGTCGGCGGATGATCCGGGGTTGGTTTTAAGCGATTTTGCCGCCCGGAACGAGCAGATGGCGGCGGTCAGGTTGTGATGCCAGGGGCAGGAATAGGTGTTGTATTCTTCTTGATTAAAAGTGTGGTCGGCGCGGATTTCCAGGCCTTTCTGGGCGCGAAACAGGCCGATCCGGTCGATTTTGCGGCGTTCCTGGGCGATATGTTCCTCAAACCGCCAGCGCAGGGCGCCGAACATATCAAGCTGGCGGTCAAGATGGTCGCCGTCGCGGTGCCGGGTTGTGGCGTAATAGCCGGATTTGTCCAGATGCGCGTCGTTCAGCGATACCCCGTTGGGGTGGGCCGTCAGGTCATCGGCGTAAAGGTCGATCACGTAGGTCAGGATTGAGGCGCGGCGTTCTTCGGTGGCAAAGTTGGTCACCTCGCCGATGCTGCGACTTTCACAGAACGGGTAGAACAGGTATTCGGCGTTGTATCCGTAGTAGAACCAGCGATCCGGCAGGGCGGCGATCAGGCTGTTGATCGCGGTTTCCATGGCGTTTGGGGCGGACAGGTCGCAGGTGATGTGGTGGGTTTTGTCCTGCAATTCGGGTTTGATTTTCAATTCCTGCGGGCCCAACACCAGTATGTTTTGCAGGCCAAGCCGGATGTGATGATGGATGGTGGAATTGGTTTCGCTCAAATCCTCCATCAGCAAAACACCGATCGGGCCGGGGCTGAGGCGGGTCAGCGAGGTTGACAGAAAATCCTGCAAGCTGTCGTGGTGCATTTGTGCTCTACCTGTCGTTTTCTTTAATGGTTTAGGGAAATCTGTGGATTTTGCAAGCAATGCGGGCGGTGGCGGTCGATTGCACCCTGAACTGAGGTCGTGTAGACCGCGACGAAATTCAGACCGCGTTGCGGTTAAGATCAGGTGAACAGATGACGAATGTGAAGAAATTATTCGTAAAGACTTATGGCTGCCAGATGAATGTTTACGACAGTGAACGCATGGCGACCGCTATGGGGGCGTCTGGTTATGAATTGACCGACGCGGCGGATCAGGCCGATATGATCCTGCTGAACACCTGCCATATCCGTGAAAAAGCGGCAGAAAAGATTTATTCCGAGCTTGGGCGGTTGAAGCCGTTGAAAACCGCAAATCCGGATTTGAAAATCGGTGTTGCGGGCTGTGTGGCGCAGGCCGAGGGCGAAGAAATCATGCGTCGTCAGCCGTTGGTCGATATTGTTGTCGGCCCGCAAGCCTATCACCGTTTGCCTGCCATGGCGCGGCAGGCTGACAGTGGTGCCAAGGTGATCGACACCGAGTTTCCGGCAGAGGACAAGTTTGACTATCTGCCGCGTGGGCCGAAAATGAAGCGCGCGCCTGCGGCATTTTTGACGGTTCAGGAAGGTTGTGACAAGTTTTGTGCGTTCTGTGTGGTACCTTATACGCGCGGCGCTGAGGTTAGCCGCCCGGCGGGCCGAATTCTGGCCGAGGCGCGCGATCTGGTTGAACGCGGCGTGGCCGAAATTACGCTGTTGGGGCAGAATGTGAATGCCTATCACGGGTCCGCTGACGATGGCGACTGGACGTTGGCGCAGCTGATCCGGGCGTTGGCAAAAGTGGATGGGTTGGAGCGGATCAGGTTCACCACCAGCCATCCCAATGATATGAGCGATGATCTGATTGCGGCACATGGTGAGGTCGACAAACTGATGCCGTATCTGCATTTGCCGGTGCAGTCCGGCAGTGACCGGATCTTAAAGGCCATGAACCGCAAACATACCGCCGAAAGCTATCTGCGGCTGGTTGAGCGTATCCGTGCGGCCCGGCCTGATTTATTGTTGTCCGGGGATTTCATCGTCGGCTTTCCGGGTGAAACCGAGGCGGATTTCAATGACACTTTGGCGCTTGTGAACGAGGTCAATTACGGGCAGGCCTACAGCTTTAAATATTCGTCCAGACCGGGTACGCCAGCGGCGGAAAAAACCGAGGCTTCAGATGTGGATAAGTCTGATCGGCTGGCCCGTTTGCAGACCTTGTTAACCACCCAACAAAAGGCCGCACAGGATGGGATGGTTGGGCGCGATGTGAAGGTGTTATTTGAAAAGACCGGGCGTCTGGATGGGCAATTGGTCGGCAAGTCAGAATACCTACATGCGGTGTTCGCAAATTGTGATGCTGCTAGAATTGGTGAGGTTGTGCCCGTCAGAATCGTCAAATCAGTGCGAAACTCGCTTGCCGGGGAAGTTATTTAAGACGAATTATAGACGAGGCGCTGATGTGGCAAAATTGTGCCTGATTCCATTTTATGCAATGAAAATCGTAGGATCGGCGCACAATCTGTCCGGGTGCGGCGGATTGTTTCGCCACCTGTGGATAATATGCGGAAATAGGACTTCACATAACCGCCAGATTTGATACAGTTTTAAGCAATAATATGGGTGGAGGCAGAGTAGCTGGGGCAACCAGTGCGCCCGAGTGTACGATTATAGGCAAAGGACGATGACAGTGTTTCCACGTTTAATGAAAGCCGCCAAGGCTGGTGCCGTTTTGGTACTGGCTTTGATGCTATTCGCGCCGACGGCTCAGGCCGGGCATAAGAACTCTCATTCGCAGCGATATGTTCCCGGGGTCTGGGTAGATCCGGACGGGTGTGAACATTGGGTGATGGATGACGGCTGGGAGGGGTATATGACCCCAAACGTCACCCGTGATGGTATCCCTGTTTGTCGCCGGGTCAACGCCTGTCTGGTCGAAAGCTCGGATCAGTTATTTGCGGTTGATAAGCATTACATTAACCCGGCAAACCGCCAGCGTCTGGCGGATTTCTTTCGCAGCGCCGGGGCGACCGCTTATTCGATTTACGGTCACACCGACAGCGACGCGTCTGACGCCCATAACATGGGTTTGTCGGCACGACGGGCAAACGCGGTGGCGCAGATCGCAGCAAGTGTTGGCGCACGGGTTGTGGCCATTCGCGGCTTTGGCGAGCGGCAACCGATTGCAACCAATTCCACTTCATATGGCAAACAGCGCAATCGTCGCGTTGAAATCATGTGTATCAGATAGGCGGGCAGGAACATGAAACCAACTTTTCCAATTGTAGTTCTGGCAGCAGCTTTGGCCCTGTCGGCATGTGAAAAATACGACAAGACGGTCGATCTTGGTATTGATACCGACCATCTGAGCCAGATGCGCGCCGGGATCTGGATTGACCCGCATGGCTGTGACCACTGGATCATTGATGACGGCGCCGAAGGGTATCTGTCGCAGCGGCTGGATCGCTATGGCAAACCGGTTTGTTCCGGTGTTGGTGCCCCCGGAACAACGGTCGGCAAGTTCAAGAACTGGGTTCCTGACCCGATTTAGGGTCGCCTTTATGCACAGCACATCACTTTGCCAGACGGATCACAGAATAACCTCTGTGGTCCGTTTTCGCTTGGGGTGCGAATTTTCCCCTTGCGGCCTTGCCAGTTGCGGCGCAATTGGGCAGCATGACCTGAACACCATTATAGTCACGGAGACCTAATTGGCGACCACCGCCCTGACCCCACCGCCTGTATCCGACGAGCAGACTCAAGCGCTGCTTGAATTTCCAGACAACCGATTGCTGATTGATCTGTGCGGCGAATTTGATCGCAACCTGGCGCGGATTGAACAGGCGCTAGAAGTGCAGATCCTGCGCCGAGGCAACGAACTGGTCGTTGTCGGTGAGCAGGGCGCGCAGGAACGTGCGGTGGCAACCTTACGCACGCTTTATGGACGACTGGAAACCGGGCGCTCGGTCGAGGCGGGGGACGTGGACGCAGCTATCCGGTTTGGCGATACAGCAGACGAGACTGAGGCCGGTGATCAGATGGAAATGTTTCGTGGCGGTAAGATTGAGATTAAAACCCGCAAGAAATCTGTTGAACCCCGCACCGCAATGCAGGCGGATTACGTGCGCAACCTGTTTGAACATGAACTGGTGTTCGGGCTTGGCCCCGCTGGCACCGGCAAAACCTATCTGGCGGTGGCCGTGGCGGTTTCTATGTTTGTCGAGGGCCATGTTGATCGCATTTTACTGTCGCGCCCAGCGGTCGAAGCTGGTGAGCGTTTGGGCTTTTTGCCCGGCGATATGAAAGACAAGGTCGATCCTTATATGCAGCCGCTTTATGACGCGCTGAATGATTTTCTGCCGGCGCGGCAGTTGGGCAAACTTATCGAAGAAAAACGCATCGAAATCGCGCCGTTGGCGTTTATGCGCGGGCGCACGTTGTCCAATGCCTTTGTGGTACTGGACGAGGCGCAAAACGCGACAAGCATGCAGATGAAAATGTTCCTTACCCGGTTAGGCGAAGGCTCGCGGATGGCGATCACCGGGGATATGACGCAGGTGGATTTGCCGCGCGGGTCGATGTCTGGCCTGATCGAGGCCGAGCGGATTTTGCGCAACGTCAAGGGCATTGGGTTTACGCGGTTCACCGTCAAAGACGTGGTGCGCCACAAAATGGTTGCGCGCGTCATTGAAGCCTATGAAAACGCAAAACGGTCGGATGGCTGAACTGGTCGACATTGTTGTTGAGGATGACCGCTGGCTAAAAGTGGGCCTTGAACTTATGGCGGCTGAGGTCTGCGCCATCTGTCTTGGCCGTCTCGATTTGGATCCTGCGGGTTTTGAAATCGCGTTGCTGGCTTGTGATGACAAACGGATTGCGGCCCTGAACGGTGATTTTCGGGCCAAGGTGCAAGCGACAAATGTGCTGTCATGGCCCGCCGAAGACTTAGCACCTGCCAAGGCTGGCGCTGCACCGCGATTGCCAAAACAGGCTGCTGGCATGGCCACCGAACTGGGTGATATCGCCATTGCGTTTGACACTTGTCAGGCCGAGGCTGCGGATCAGGGCAAGGCTTTGGGCGATCATGTGGCGCATTTATTGGCGCATGGCACCCTACATCTGTTGGGTTATGACCACGTTCACGATAAAGATGCGGCCCTGATGGAAGGTTTAGAGGTGGCAATACTTGCAAAACTGGGTATTGCCGACCCATATTGATGAAAGTTGAACTTTGGCCCGCGATTTGAGGGCCGTTTTTGGAACAGGAGCCATGGGCGACACAAGCGACGGGTCTTCTAGCGCAGCGCAAAGCGCGCAAGTTGAAGAGACCAAACAGGGGCAAGGCTTTTTTGCCCGACTATTTGGCACATATATATCTGCAAACGGGCAGTCGGCGGATCAGGCCAACGGCATTCATCTGGAAACAAACGGCCATTCTTTGTCGCCTGCGGGCGGCATCAGCAATCTTAATCGGGTGCGGGTCGAAGACGTGGCTGTGCCACGCGCCGATATCGTTTCGGTTTCGGAAGACATTGAACTTGATGCCCTTGTTAATACATTCCGCGAAAGTGGTCTGACCCGGCTGCCGGTGTTTAACGAAACGCTGGATACGCCGCTTGGGTTTGCGCATCTGAAAGACCTTGCGCTGCGCCACGGATTTGCCTGCGATGACGCGACGCTTGATCTGCGCGGCATGCTGCGCCCGTTGCTGTTTGCCCCGCCGTCAATGCCGATCGGGGTGTTGCTGCAAAAGATGCAGACCGAACGCATTCACATGGCGCTGGTGATCGACGAGTATGGCGGTGTTGACGGTTTGGTCACGATTGAGGATTTGATCGAACAGGTTGTAGGCGAGATCGAGGACGAACACGACATTGAGGAAGACCAGTTCTGGACGCTGGAAAGCCCCGGCGTCTATTTGTGTCTGGCGAAAACGCCGCTTGATGAATTCGAGGCCGAAATCGGCATTACCCTGCTTGACCGCACCGAAGACGACGAAACTGGCAGCCTTGGTGGTCTGGTTTTTGTGCTTGGCCGCCATGTCCCGGCACGTGGCGAGGTCATCAAGCATGAAAGCGGCATTGAATTTGAGGTGTTAGAGGCCGATCCTCGGCGGATCAAACGGATGCGGGTGGTGCTGCCGTCCAATATGGTCGACTAAGTGGCCTTTTGGCCGGCGATGCATGCCGGTTTCGCGGGATTACCACGCCTTGGAAAGATGCTCGTCGGTATTGCGCTGGGCGTTGGCGTCGGTGCCGGGCAAGTGCCTTGGTCTTTGCCATGGCTTAGCCTGATCGCCTTGTTTTTGGCCGTCGCGGCGTTTTCAACCTTTGAAAAGGGCAGGCCTGCGGCGTGGTTTGGTGGGGCGGTTGGCGTCGGGTATTATGCGTCTACAATGTTCTGGATTGTCGAACCGTTCCTGATTGATGTTGCCCGGCACGGCTGGATGGCGCCTTTTGCCTTGGTTTTTCTGGTCACCGGAATGGCCCTGTTCTGGGCGTTTGGCTTTGGGCTGGCGGCCCGTCTGGGGCGAACCCGCCCGCAGCGTGTGCTTGGCCTGCTGGTGACGCTGGGTTTGGCGGAACTGGCGCGGGCCTATGTTTTGACTGGGTTTCCCTGGGGATTGCTGGGGTATATCTGGCTTGATACGCCCATTGGACAATTGGCAGCATTCATCGGCCCGCATGGTCTGGGTGCCTTGGCGCTGGGCCTTGTGGCGTTGCCGCTGGCACTCCCTAATCGGTTTTTGGGTCTGTGGTTGTCCGGCGTTCTGTTGGCGGTTAGTTTTGGCGTCGGTCTTGCCTATCAGGCCACACCGGAAATACCGCGCGCGACCCCGGTGCGCATCCGGCTGATACAGCCCAATGCGTTGCAGCATCAAAAATGGGATCCGGCATTTGCCGCGGATTTCTTTCGTCGTCAGGTGGCGCTCACTAGCGCGCCAGCAACCGTTCCACTTGATCTGGTCATTTGGCCCGAAGCGTCGGTCGCCTTCTGGCTGGACACGGAACCTGAGTTGCAAAAACTGATCACGGCGTCGGCCCCTGCCAATGCCAAAACCATCATCGGCGCACGCCGGTTCAAAGGGCAACGGTTTTATAATTCAATGGCGGTTCTCGGCCCCTTAGGCCTGTCAGAACAGGTCTACGACAAGGCCCATCTTGTGCCGATGGGCGAATACGTGCCTTTCGGGTCAGTGCTGTCGCGCTTTGGTATCTACGGTCTGGCAGCAGAAGAGGGCGGCGGTTTCTCAGCCGGGGCCGCGCCACGATTGCTGGACCTTGGCAAGGCCGGGAAAATCCTGCCGCTGATTTGTTACGAGGCGATTTTTCCGCATCTGGCCAACCATCGCGCCGAAAGGCCCGATTGGCTGTTACAGATCACAAATGACGCTTGGTACGGGCAACTTGCCGGGCCGCAACAACATCTTGCACAGGCCAGAATGCGGGCGATTGAGCAAGGTCTGGCACTGGTGCGTGTGGCAAATACCGGGGTGTCGGCAGTGATCGGGCCGCATGGCGAAATAAGGGCGCATTTGCCGCTGGGGGTCGCTGATTTTCTGGATGCGGACCTGCCCGGCGGATTGCCGCGCACGATATATGGGCGAACCGGCGATTGGGCGGTGTTTATACTGCTGCTTTTGGGCCTCTTAGGCGTTCTAACTATGAGGCGGCAAAAATAAGGATTGACCCGCTTGCAGGTGCGGCTTAGGCAAGTCGGACCTTGCTGTCGCAACGGCTTCCTGACGCGACAGACCTTACCAATTGGAGCGTTTTATGTCCCGTCAAAACTACCTTTTCACTTCGGAATCCGTTTCCGAGGGCCACCCGGACAAAGTTTGCGACCGGGTATCAGATTCAATCCTTGATGCTTTTCTACGCGCTGACCCTTATTCACGTGTCGCCTGCGAAACCTTTGCTACCACAGATCGCGTCGTTGTCGGCGGCGAAGTGCGCGGCCCGCAATCGGTCATCGACAGTGTCGAACAGATCGTGCGCGATTGCGTCCAGGATATCGGATATGAACAAGACGGGTTTCATTGGAAAACTATGAATGTGCATAATTACCTGCACGAACAATCCGCTGACATCGCCCAGGGCGTTGATGCGGCTGCCAACAAAGACGAAGGTGCAGGCGATCAGGGGATCATGTTCGGTTATGCCGTGCGCGAAACCCCGGAATTGATGCCGGCACCGATCCATTATTCCCACGCCATCCTGAAACGGCTGGCCGAAGTGCGCAAGAACGGCACCGAACCGACGCTTGGCCCAGACGCAAAATCGCAGCTTTCGTTGCGCTATGAAGACGGCAAACCGGTCGAGGCAACCTCGATCGTGCTGTCAACACAGCATCTGGACGAAAAGATGTCCTCGGACGACGTTCGTGCCGTGGTCGAACCCTATATTCGCGAAGTGATGCCGCAAGGCTGGATTACGGCGGCGACCGAATGGCACGTCAATCCAACCGGCAAATTTGTCATCGGCGGGCCGGATGGCGATGCCGGTCTGACCGGTCGCAAGATCATTGTTGACACATATGGCGGTGCTGCCCCGCATGGCGGCGGCGCGTTTTCGGGCAAAGACCCGACCAAAGTTGACCGCTCGGCGGCTTATGCTGCGCGCTATCTGGCGAAAAACGTGGTGGCCGCAGGTATGGCCGAACGCTGCACATTGCAGCTGGCCTATGCGATCGGCGTCGCCAAACCCTTGTCGATCTATGTCGACACCCACGGCACCGGACAAGTCAGCGAGACCGAGATTGAACGAGCGGTTGCCGAAGTGATGGACCTGACGCCGCGCGGCATCCGCGAACATCTGGGCCTGAACAAACCGATCTATCAGCGCACGTCTGCTTATGGCCACTTTGGCCGCGCGGTCGAGGCGGACGGCGGGTTTTCTTGGGAAGCGACCGATCTGGCCGATGCATTAAAGGCAGCCGTCTAAGGGCCGCGCCCGGATCGGACAACCGGCATCGGAAAACAAACAATGAGTGACGGTAAATCCCCATCCGGCGCGCCTTGGCGCAATTTCTATGGCCGCAAGCAGGGCAAATCCCTGCGTCCGTCACAAGTCGGCTATATGGAACAGGATCTGGGCGAGCTTGCCGTGCCGATGGTCAGCTGGGAAGAAAACCCCGACCGACATGATATCAAGCCGCAAACGCTGTTCAAAGACCCGCAACAGGTCTGGCTGGAAATCGGCTTTGGCGGCGGTGAACATATGGTGCATCAGGCCGCCAACAATCCGGATGTCGGGATCATCGGCTGCGAGCCGTATATCAATGGCATCGCCATGCTGTTGGGCAAAATCCGGGCGGCTGGGGTCAGCAACGTGGCCATTCATCCGGGCGATGCGCGTGATTTGTTTGACGTGCTGCCGGATGGCTCAATCGACCGCGCCTTTTTGCTTTATCCTGACCCATGGCCCAAATCCCGTCACCATCGGCGGCGGTTCGTAAACCCGGAATTCCTCGACCCACTGGCCAAGGCTCTGCGTCCGGGTGCCATCCTAAGGATCGCTACAGATATCGAAGATTACGTGCGCCAGACGCTTGAACAACTGATCGCGCACCCAGATTTTGAATGGCTGGCCGAAGGTCCGGCCGATTGGCGGCAGCCTTGGGAAGACTGGCAATCCACGCGCTATGAAATCAAAGCCCTGCGCGAAGGCCGCACGCCGCACTATCTGACCTTTCGCCGCCGCTAGGCCGGATAGCCCAACACCCCACCTTCTTCTTTTGTCAAATATCCTCGGGGGAGGTCCGGAGGGGGCAGACAGCCCCTTCCGGCCACAGCCTGCGTGCGACAGCACGAGGCCAGCCTCATCCGCAGCACCAGCGGGAACCAAGGCTTGAAAATGCCGTATGGAACATGGCGCGGCACTTCGTTATAGCCTGACAGAACACATTTTCAGACAGGATACCCCATGTCCGGCCACGCCGCTCCGATCCCCATGACGTCCCAGAAATCCGGCCCATTGAAGGGCGTTGCGGATGTTCCGGGCGATAAATCCATCTCGCACCGCTCGTTGATCCTTGGGGCGCTCAGTGTTGGACAGACCGCAATAACCGGATTGCTTGAAGGTCAGGATGTGCTGGATACGGCCCGGGCGATGACTGCGTTTGGGGCCAACGTCGAACGCATTGGCGCGGGCGCGTGGCAGGTCAATGGCGTCGGGGTTGGCGGATTTGCCGAACCAGAAAACGTAATTGATTGCGGCAATGCCGGAACTGGCGTGCGGTTGATCATGGGCACAATGGCCACCTCGCCGATCACAGCGACCTTTACAGGTGACGCAAGTCTACGCTCGCGGCCTATGGGGCGGATCACGGACCCGCTGGCGTTGTTTGGTGCGCTGTCTTTTGGCCGCAAGGGCGGGCGACTGCCATTGACCATGGTTGGGGCGAAAAAACCGGTGCCTGTGCGCTACACCTCACCGGTTGCCTCGGCGCAGGTGAAATCCGCCGTTTTGTTTGCCGGGCTTAATACCATCGGCGAAACCGTGTTGATCGAGGCCGAGGCAACCCGTGATCACACCGAACGTATGCTGGCCGGATTCGGTGCCGACATCACGACCGAGGCGACCAACAAGGGCAACGTCATCACCCTTAAAGGCCAGCCAGAACTTCAGGCGCAAAACATCAACGTGCCACGCGATCCCAGTTCCGCGGCGTTTCCGGTTTGCGCGGCGTTGATTGTCGAAGGCTCGGACGTGTTGGTGCCCAATATCGGCCTTAACCCGACCCGCGCCGGGCTGTTCACCACGCTAATCGAAATGGGTGCCGATCTGAGTTATGAAAACATGCGCAGCGAAGGCGGCGAACCTGTCGCTGATCTGCGCGCCCGGTTTTCCGATCTGACCGGGATTGAGGTTCCAGCGGAACGCGCGGCCTCGATGATTGACGAATACCCGATCCTGTCGGTGGTTGCGGCCTGTGCCAACGGCGCGACCATCATGCGTGGCGTCAAGGAATTGCGGGTAAAGGAAAGCGACCGGATTGATGCTATGGCCCGTGGGCTTGAGGCATGTGGTGTCCGGGTTGAAGAAGACGAGGATACCCTGATCGTGCATGGTATGGGTGCTGCAGGCGTTCCCGGTGGGGCAACGTGTAAAACCCATCTCGACCACAGAATAGCCATGTCGTTCCTGTGTCTTGGTATGGCTGCACAAAACCCGGTGTCGCTGGATGATGGCGGCCCGGTTGCCACCAGTTTCCCGATCTTTGAGACACTGATGGCAGGTCTGGGCGCGCGGATTACCCGCCCGGTAGGTGATTAAAATGGCGATGCGCTGGAGGCTCTACTGGCTGTTGGTTGTGCTGACGATGGGCTTGTATCTGGTCATGGTTTTGTGGTCGCTGCCATTTATCGCGCAACAGGCCGGTGGCTTGGTGCCATTTGACATGCGCCCAACAGGATATGATTTCGCGGATGCCCAGGCGTTTCTTGGGGCTTTGACGCCCGAAGGGCGGGTATTTTATGCCGGTATTCAGCATCGGCTTGATACGGTTTATCCAGCCTTGCTTGCGCTGGTGCTTGTGTTTGGCGGGTTGGGGCTTGCACGCGGGCGTTGGCGCTGGGGCGCCTATTTGCTTGGGTTGGCGGCGATTTTGGGCGCGGCATTTGACTACAAGGAAAACAGTGTGGTGGCCAGATTGCTGACACAGGATGTTCAATCCCTCAGCGGCAGCGATGTTGAAATTGCGGTTTGGGCTACTTTGTTGAAATCGGGGCTGACGACCGTGGCGATGACTTTGCTGTTGGTTCTGTTGTTTGTGCGATTGATTGCCCGGATTATGGGAAAACGGGCCGCTTGAGCGGTCAGCGTTAAGGTCGGATGCGCTTCGCGCGAGGATATTTGGAAAAAGAAGAAGGTGGGCGATGAGCTTTGTAGTGGCGATTGATGGGCCTGCTGCGGCGGGCAAGGGCACCATCGCAAAGGCGGTTGCGAAGCATTTTGGGTTTGGTCATCTGGATACTGGTGTGCTGTACCGCGCGGTTGGTGTGTTGGCTGAAGGACGGGACGCAGTCGCGGTGGCGCGGGCTCTGACCGTTGCCGATCTGGCGCGCGATGATTTGCGCAGTGCGGCGGCGGCCGAGGCGGCGTCGAAAGTCGCAATATTGCCCGAAGTACGACAGGCGTTGCTGAACTTTCAGCGGGCATTTGCGGGCCGCGAAGGCGGGGCCGTTCTGGACGGGCGCGACATAGGCACGGTGATCTGCCCGGATGCCGATGTGAAGCTTTTCGTGACCGCCAGCGCCCAAGTGCGTGCAGAGCGGCGTTTTCAGGAATTGATCGCAACCGGGCAGAATACCAGTCTTGCCGACGTTCTGGCGGATGTGCGCACGCGCGATGATCGCGATACCAACCGGGCCGAGGCGCCTTTGAAGGCGGCGCAGGATGCGCTCTTGCTAGATACGTCAGAATTGTCTATAGACGCCGCTGTTACCGAAGCGGTGGCCAATATAAAAAAAGCACTTGAGGGTCGGAGCTAATCCCGGCCCTTTGTCGTTTTTTTGGCGCAGCTTCACACAACCGAAACCCCAAGACCGGCGGAAACAACCGCTCGGCCAGCTAAAGCACTGAAAAGGAAAATAATTTACATGTCCGAATCTGCAAGTATGGAAGAATTCGAAGCCCTTCTGAGCGAGAGTTTTGAACTTGATACCCCCGACGAGGGTTCTGTCGTCAAAGGCACAGTCCTGGCAATCGAAGCCGGACAAGCGATCATCGACATTGGCTATAAAATGGAAGGCCGAGTCGACCTGAAAGAATTTGCTGCCCCCGGGCAGGCCCCAGAAATCGAAATTGGCGACAGCGTCGAGGTTTACCTCGAGCGCGTTGAAAATTCCCGTGGCGAAGCCGTTGTCAGCCGTGACAAAGCCCGCCGCGACGAGGCCTGGGATCGTCTGGAAAAAGCAGCCGAAAAAGAAGAGCGCGTCGAAGGCGCAATCTTTGGCCGCGTCAAAGGTGGTTTCACAGTGGATCTGGGCGGCGCTGTTGCGTTCTTGCCGGGCTCGCAGGTTGACGTTCGCCCCGTACGCGATGCTGGCCCTCTGATGGGTATGGCACAGCCATTCCAAATCCTGAAAATGGATCGTCGTCGCGGCAATATCGTTGTATCGCGTCGCGCCATTCTGGAAGAAAGCCGCGCTGAACAGCGGGCCGAAATCGTTGGCAACCTGCACGAAGGCGACAGCGTTGACGGTGTGGTCAAGAACATCACCGAATACGGTGCGTTTGTTGATCTGGGCGGTGTTGACGGGCTGTTGCACGTCACTGACATGGCTTGGCGTCGGGTTAACCACCCATCCGAGATCGTCACCATCGGTGAAACGATCAAGGTTCAGATCGTCAAGATCAACAAAGAAACCCACCGCATCAGCCTTGGCATGAAGCAGCTTGAGGATGATCCCTGGTCACTGGTTGAGGGCAAGTTCCCACTGGAATCCGTGCACAAAGGCCGCGTGACCAACATCACCGATTACGGCGCATTTGTTGAGCTGGAGCCGGGTGTTGAAGGTCTGGTTCACGTCAGCGAAATGTCATGGACCAAGAAAAACATCCACCCGGGCAAAATCGTTTCTACCTCGCAAGAAGTCGAAGTGATGATTCTGGAAATCGACAGCGCGAAACGTCGTGTCTCGCTTGGCCTGAAACAAACACAAGGCAATCCATGGGAGAACTTTGAAACAGCGTTCCCAGTGGGCACCGAAGTTGAAGGTGAAGTCAAAAACATCACTGAATTCGGTCTGTTCGTTGGTTTGGACGGCGATATTGACGGCATGGTGCATTTGTCGGACCTTGACTGGAACCGTTCCGGCGAAGAAGCCATGGAAGACTATCGCAAAGGCGATATGGTTCGTGCCATCGTCACCGATGTCGACACCGACAAAGAGCGTATCAGCCTGTC
The DNA here is from genome assembly GCA_021775315.1 of Paracoccaceae bacterium. Taxonomy (GTDB): domain Bacteria; phylum Pseudomonadota; class Alphaproteobacteria; order Rhodobacterales; family Rhodobacteraceae; genus UBA5972. The sequence continues at coordinate 97,637 of JAJFIC010000064.1, read as the reverse complement.
GATCAAAGCGCTTGAAGGCGACCCGTTTGTGGACGCAACTTCGGGTGTTAAGCGCGGTGCAGTTGTGACTGTGACCGTGACGTCGATCGAAGACGGCGGTATTGAAGTCGAGTATGACAGCATGAAAGCTTTCATTCGCCGGTCTGACCTGTCGCGTGACCGTGCCGAACAGCGCCCTGAGCGTTTCTCGGTTGGCGATCATGTCGATGCGCGTGTGACCAATATCGACAAAGCCTCGCGTCGTCTTGGTCTGTCGATCAAAGCCCGCGAAATCGCCGAGGAAAAAGAAGCCGTGGAACAGTATGGTTCTTCGGATTCGGGTGCCTCGCTTGGTGACATTCTGGGTGCAGCCCTGAAAAGCCAAGACGGCGAATAAGACCTGATTTCAGGTTAAACCAAAGCATTTGAAACGGCCTCCTTTGCGGGGCCGTTTTTTTACGAATCACTCGTGGCGCGCTGTCTTGCGGCGTGCAGGATTTGCGCGCGTTCCGGTTTAAATCGGTGCGGCAATCACGATTTGGCAAAAAATTTCCCCACAAACAGCACCTTAGGTCAGATAATCCCGCTTTGGATGGGTGACACTCTATTCCCTGAAACGATTTTTTCTGCCAGTATCACTGAGGTAAATTCTGGAAAGTTGCTGCGCATAGCGCATAATCCCATTGGGGGGGGTGAACGCATGATCCGTTCGGAACTGGTCGAAAAAATCGCCGATGAGAACCCGCATTTATATCAACGCGACGTGGAACGTATCGTTTCAACGGTCTTTGATGAAATCATTCAGGCGATGGCTGACGGCAATCGGGTTGAACTGCGCGGCTTTGGCGCGTTTTCAGTGAAGAAGCGGGATGCGAGAACAGGGCGGAACCCGCGTACGGGGGAAACCGTTTCAGTTGAAGAAAAGCACGTACCGTTTTTCAAGACTGGCAAATTGCTGAGGGACCGTCTGAACGGCGGCTGACCCTCTGAACTCAGACTAGGGTCGTAATTGCAATGCGTTATATCCGTTATGTGTTTTGGGCCTTTGTCGGGCTTGTGTTGATCGTTGTTGCGCTGGCAAATCGTGGCCCGGTAAATCTGAATATTGTGCCTGACGAATTGGCCGGTTTCCTGCCTTTTTCCAACGCCTATTCTCTGCCGTTGTTTTTGGTGATCCTTGGCTCGATTCTGGCTGGCCTTTTGATCGGGTTCGTCTGGGAATATATCCGCGAATTCAAACAGCGCGCTGATGCCGCCAAGCGCAAGCGCGAGTTGAACCGGCTGGAACGCGAAGTTCAGGGCCTGCGTGAAAAAACCGGCGAGGGCAAAGATGACGTTCTGGCCCTGCTTGAATAAGGTGCGCCGGGCATGCAGGTAAAGATTTGCGGCCTGTCCGAGGTTCAGCATGTAACGGCAGCGGCCAAAGGTGGCGCGCGCTATGTCGGGTTTGTGTTTTTCCCAAAATCCCCACGAAATGTTTCGGTTGCGCAAGCTCGCGACCTGATGTTGGCTGTGCCCGATGGCATCTGCAAGGTCGCGCTGACCGTGGATGCCAGTGACGAATTGCTGGGCCAGATCACCGAAAACCTGCCGGTTGATATGTTGCAGTTGCATGGTGGCGAAACTCCGGATCGGGTTGCGCAGGTGCGCACAACCTATGGCCTGCCGGTCATGAAAGCGGTCGGTGTCGCAGATGAGGGCGATTTGCCGGCGCTGGATGTCTATGCGCGCGTGGCCGATCAGATATTATGTGACGCCAAGCCACCGAAACATGCCGATTTGCCGGGTGGCAATGGTCTGGCGTTTGACTGGCGGCTGATTGCCGGTCGGCGATGGGCCGTGCCGTGGATGCTGGCGGGCGGTTTGACGCCGGACAATGTGGCCGAGGCGGTGCATCTGACGGGTGCCAGACAGATTGACGTGTCTTCAGGCGTGGAAAGCGCGCCGGGGGTTAAGGACAGCGCACGCATTGCCGCCTTTTTGCGGGCCGCCGGTGTCTGATACTTGGTTTGAACACATGGCTTTACGGTCCTGAACAAAGGCCTTAAACGCTTGCAAGACACATTAAAGGAAGCGCGCGATGACCGATTTGATCAACTCTTTCATGGCTGGCCCGGATGAACGTGGCCGGTTTGGCGATTTTGGGGGGCGGTTCGTTTCCGAAACCCTGATGCCTTTGATCCTTGACCTTGAGGCTGAATATGAAAAAGCCAAGGTTGACCCGGAATTCTGGGCCGAGATGGATGATCTGTGGAAGCATTATGTCGGCCGCCCAAGCCCGCTTTATTATGCGGAACGCCTGACGGAACGATTTGGCGGTGCCAAGATTTACCTCAAGCGGGACGAGTTGAACCATACCGGCGCGCATAAAATCAACAATGTGTTGGGCCAGATATTGCTGGCGCGGCGCATGGGCAAGACCCGGATCATTGCCGAAACCGGTGCCGGGCAGCACGGCGTTGCCACAGCGACGGTTTGCGCGCGCTTCGGGTTGGAATGTATCGTTTTCATGGGCGCACATGATGTCGCCCGCCAGTCGCCGAACGTATTTCGCATGCGGCTGTTGGGGGCCAAGGTCGTGTCGGTGACCAGCGGGCGTGGCACGCTCAAGGACGCGATGAATGATGCGATGCGTGATTGGGTGACCAACGTGAACAACACGTTTTATTGCATCGGCACGGTGGCCGGTCCGCATCCTTACCCGGCGATGGTACGCGACTTTCAGTCAATCATCGGCAAAGAAGTCCGCGAACAGATGATGGAGCGCGAGGGTCGTTTGCCTGACAGTCTGATTGCGGCCATCGGTGGTGGTTCAAACGCGATGGGCCTGTTTTTCCCATTTCTGGATGACAAGGATGTGCGCATCATTGGGGTCGAGGCCGGGGGCAAAGGCGTCAACATGAAGATGGAACATTGTGCCTCGCTTACTGGTGGGCGACCCGGGGTGCTGCATGGCAACCGGACCTATCTGTTGCAGGATGATGACGGGCAGATTTTGGAAGGTTTTTCGATCTCTGCCGGGCTTGATTATCCGGGAATTGGCCCCGAACACAGTTGGCTGCACGATACGGGTCGCGCGGAATATGTGTCGATTACGGATGTCGAGGCGCTGGCCGCTTTTCAGATTTGTTGTGAATCCGAAGGCATCATTCCCGCGTTGGAACCCTGTCACGCGCTTGGCCATGTTGCCAAAATCGCCGGGGATCTTCCGTCAGATCATCTGATGGTGATGAATATGTGCGGGCGCGGTGACAAGGATATTTTCACGGTAGCCAAAGCACTTGGCGTTGAAATTGATACTGGCGGCTAAGCAGCAGCGGTTGTTTTTCTGCATTTAACCTGATTTCTGAACCAGCGCCCTTGCTTGCTGTTATCGGCACGGCAAGGATCGCCTTTTTGGTCCCTAAACCAAAGTTTATGCGCCTCGGCCCTAGGTTTATTGCGCCTCGCATAACCCGGATGGCAATAGTCCGACGGATGTTGAGATGTCAGGGTCCGGTCATGGACAGCAAAAATTGCAGATAACCAGGAGAACTAAAATGAAAACCACAACAGCAAGCGTTGCGATGGCAGCGATTTTGATCGGCGGCGCCTCGCAAGCGGCGGTTTCGGAATTTGGCACGGATGCGACGGACGCCCGTAATGAAGACCTTTTGGCAGCGGCATCGCCAGTAATTCTGGGTGTGCAGCGCGCAAATGAGGACGATGCAGTATGGCATGTAAGTCAGGCAGAAGGCGAAGCGAAAACGGCCGACGAAGAAGACGAAACAGATTCCGATGATTCTGACGATTCCGGTTCGGGCGATGACGGTGACGACGGGTCTGGTGGCGACGGCGACAATGGCTCTGGCGGTGACAGCGACAGCGGCTCAGGCGGTGACGGCGATGGCGACAGTGGCTCGGGCGGCGATAGCGGCTCAGGTGGTGGGGACAGCGGTTCCGGCGGCGGTTCTGGCGGTGGCTCAGGCGGTGGCTCAGGCGGCGGCTCAGGCGGTGATACGGCCTATCTGGACGGCGCAGATTTTGATTATGTAACCGGCGGCTTGAAGCAGGACCTTCATTTCGGTTAATGAACCGGGCGAAGCTGATAACGCCTATGCAATCAAACAAGGCATGCGACACTGTGCCTGAACAAAATCGGCCCGCCCGCATTTAAGTTGCGGGCGGGCGAAACTTCGTTCGACCCAAGAGGTGCACGATGAAACGTGGAACAATGCTGGCAATTTGCGTGGTGGCCGCATGTGGGGTTGCGCCCGCATATGGTCAGACCGTGCAAGAGCAGTTCATCCAGCAACTGACCAAGCAGGGGTTCTCGGATTTCGTGGTCACACACACCTGGTTGGGTCGCACCAGAATCACCGCGTCAACCAAATCAACCCAGCGTGAAATTATTTTCAACACCAGATCCGGCGAAGTGCTGCGCGATTACTGGGAAAAGAACGACGACGATTCAACGGCTGCGGTTCCCAGTTTGCTGGATCTTGGGTCATCCAACGGCGAGGATTCTGAAGGCGATGACGGGTCTGCTGGAGGTGACGCCGGATCAAGCGGTGGTGACACAGGCGGTGATACAGGCGGTGACGGTGACAGTGGTTCGGGCGGCGGTGACAGTGGCTCGGGTGGTGGTGACAGTGGCACTGGGGGTGGCGGTGGCACAGGCGGTGGTGGCGGTGGCGATCAGGCGATGCTGACACCGGGTTTCAATTATCTGACAGGTGGGCTGGGCGATGATATTTTCTTTACGTGATGGCCAAATGGTTTTCCGAGACTTGCCGATGGGGGTAGCCTGACATCCGTTGGTTCGTTGGAATAATTGTTATTATTCAGGTGCTCTGCGCCTTATTTTTTGTATCTGATATCGTTGTGAACGTTATCGGTCTCAGGGCGCGTCCGATCAGCTGGAAGGCCCGCGAGATGCTTGAAATCGGGGCGGCTTTGGGCTTGGTCCTCGGCTCGGTTCTTGGCGGGGTTGCTTTGTTTCGCTCGCAAATCAGAACACGCCGGATCGAAGATCAGTTGCGCGCGGCCTCAGGTGCGTTTGCCGATTTGCTTGAGGAAAGGTTCCTTGACTGGGGACTGACGCCCGCTGAACGCGACGTGGCTTGGTTCGCAGTCAAAGGCATGTCCACGCAAGAGATCGCCGGTCTGCGCAACACAAGCGAAGGCACGGTCAAAGCGCAAAGCAACGCGATCTACCGCAAGGCTGGTGTTTCGGGGCGGTATCAATTGCTAAGCTCGTTCGTGGATGAACTGATGGCCGAAGCGTCGGTCATAAGTGATGCGCGCGGCGATAAAGAAAAATAACCACCGTAGTGCAATCGTATTTCCGGTGAATTTGGCGCGTCGGAGGCCTATTGTTGACCGTTCAGGCATGCGTGGCCCGCAATTAGGGCTTTTCTTGTCGGGGGTTGCTGGGTATATGCCGACCTCTTGCAAACAACCAAACAAGGTACGTTACGTTATGTCTAATTTCAAAATTGGTGATATTGTTGCATTGACCGCCGGGTCGATGCGCATGGCGGTCGAAACGATTGATGGTGACACGGTTTCTACGATCTGGTGTCACGAGGGTCAGATTGGCCGCGACAGCTTTAACACGGTTCTGCTGAAAAAGTGGGAAAGCCGTGAAGGCGGTGGGGATCGCGGCGGTAGCCGACCTTACCAAGGTGACCGCGATGGCGGCAGCAAACGGTTTGACGACAAGCCCAAGGGCAAGCCCGGTTGGGATGGCAAGCCACGCGAGAAAAAATTCTTTCGCAAGGATTGATGTGGAATTTCCGGGTTTGAGGTGAAGGTAGGGGGCGCTGCCCCCTCGGCGAATTGACCATTGGTCAATTGCACCTCACCCCCGGAGTATTTTTGCAACGATGATAGAGTGGGGTAGGGGCCTATTGGGTTTCCAGCGATTTCACGATTTCCCGGAACATGGCGATGTTGGTAACGGTGATCCGGCCATCATCATCGCGGAAATTCCGATCAGCGCCGTTTATGGCAATCACGACATTTTTCGGCTGGTTGACATAGATATACTGGCCGTAAACGCCAATGGCGAAAAACTCGCCCGCAGTGGCGTTTGGTGGCAGCCACCACTGAAAGCCGTAACCAAGTGTGCCATTGTCAGTGCCTTCGTCCATTTCGCTAGGCTCGGGTGCTGAATTCGCGGTTGATTGCGCGACCCAGTCGGCCGGGACGATTTGTTTGCCGTCAAGCTGGCCGTTTTGCGCCATCAAAAGGCCGAAGCGGGCATAATCACGGGTGCGCATGTTCAATCCACCCAGCACGAAAGCGGTGCCATATCCATCAGTCAGGTAATAGGCGTCCGCCTCTAACCCCAGCGGCTTAAGTATGGTTTGCGCCAGGTATTCCGGCACGGGTTTTCCGGTTGCGGCGCGCAGCACCATGCCCAGAACATGGGTGTCGATCGAGACATATTGCCGGCGGCTGCCCGGTGGGCGGGCTTTTTCCGACAGGCCCTCAGCAAAGCCATCCATTGATTTGCCAAGCGCCAGCACGCGACCCATTTTGTTGATGTCTGAATTGAAGTCGAGGTAATCCTCGTTGAATTTCACACCGCTGGCCATGTTCAGCACGTTTCGGATGGTCGCGCCATCATAGGCACTGCCCGTGAGCGTGGGCACATAATCGGTGACAGGCGCGTCTAGTGACGGGATCAGGCCATCAGCGACGGCGACGCCAAAGGCGGCGGATAGAAAGCTTTTGGCCATCGACCATGATATGCGCCGGTGGGTTTCGTCGGTGCCTTTGAAATACGCCTCATAGGCGATCTGGCCGTCTTTCAGCACCACCATCGCGGTTTGGCTGCGGGCGGTTTGCCAATCGGCAAAACTTTGCGTGTCGTCGCGAAAGGTGAAGCTTGCGGGCATGGCGCGTGGATTGTTTGGCAGAGGCGTTGGATTGGCGGATTTCACCGGCATTTCGGTGTTGAAAAACATCCCCCGCATGTCGGAAAAATTGCCGACGATCTTTTCCGCTGTGAACAGCGAATTGACCCGCATCAGGCGCTGTAATTTCGACCAGTTGAACGCAAGTAAAACGACCGCGATCAGAATAACAATAGCCAGCACGCGCAGCCCCCATTTCAGGATTTTGGACATGATTTTCCCCACCCTTAAGATTTGCAGAACGCTAACCGCGCAGCGGTGTTCGGGTCAAGCGGTGGGCAAGGTTGACCCGACGTCCCAAGTGACCCAACGGCCGTGGAAATCGGCCCGGCCAAGCGGAACTAACACGTCTCCGGGCCACAGGCGCAATTGCAGCAAAGCGCCGGGGCCGATGCCATCGTTTTCCATCGACAGCCATGCCAATGGCGACGTGGTGGTGGCTTTGGCGCCGTGTTGTTCGATCAGGGCTTTGCCTGCGATTTGACGTTCTTGAGGGAAATATTGCCATGCGATTGTATGGTAAATGATGGTCAGTACGCCTTCGCGCGGGTTTTGTAATTCCTCTGCCAGCCAATCAATCGCGTCGGATCGGGTGATTTTGACCGGGAAAGTCGTTGCCAGATCAAGTGCAGCGCGCATACGGGCCAACCTGTCGGGCTGGTCCGGCCATATGAACGACAGCAGTTTCAGGCGATCAAGGTATTGGGTTGGGTCAAGCGGGTTAAGATCGACGCCCTTGCGACTGGTGATGTTAAGCGTGGTGGTTTCCGGCAGATCACCTTGCCAATCCGGCGTCAGGGTCAGAGTCTGGGTCAGGCCTGCGTCTTTCGGCCCAAGCCTGCGGCTGCCAAGGTCCAGCGACACGTGGTCCCAGCGCAGGTTCAGACCGGCGCTGGCACCAAGTTCCAAAAGCGCGATCGGCAGATTGAATTGCGAATTTAGCATATGGGCCGCCGGGATCAGTGCCGCCGCGCGCCCGCTTTCATTGGTTTGCGGCGCGTTGTTGAGCCAGTCAAGCAACAGCGCCTCGTTTTCCGTCAATGCAGCGGTAAGCGCCTGTTTTAGGGCTGTGTCCGGCGTCCTGTCTGACGAGGCCGATGGTGGGTAAAGAGCAGCCAAGGCGGTATTCTGGCCACTTAACGCCAGTGCGTGCAGCCCACCCGCCAGACGCAACGGAACGGAATCAGCCCCGACCGAGGGATCGCCTGACCAATCCAGCACCCGCCGCCCGACCGCAGTTTGCCGGGTCAGCAGATCGTTGAGCAGACGCAGAACCCGCGCGGTAAAGGGTGAGCCGAGTGTGGCGCAGGCCTCGGCCTGAACTTCAAAGGCTTGTCGAATGCTCAACGGAATTTATCGGCAAGTTTTTGCAGCGGGTTTCGCGTGTCTTTTGGTGTTGGCGTGGTCGCTGTTGGTGCCGCCTGCGTGGTTTTCGCCTTGTCGGCTGCCGCTGTTTTCGACGATCGGGGCGGCGCGGTTCTAAGCGCGACCGCGTTCATGAACCGACCCGCGTCACCTTTGGCCAGTTCGGCCGCGCCGTCGCTGATACCGCGCAGTGTATCTTCGATCCAATCCTGATCGGCCTTGGCAAAATCATGCAGCACGTAGCCCGATACGCGGTCCTTATGACCGGGATGGCCGATGCCGATACGCACACGGATATAATCCGGGCCGATATGTTGGTGCAGCGATCTGAGACCGTTATGCCCGGCATGGCCCCCGCCAGTTTTGACCCTGAGCTTGGCCGGGGCCAGATCCAGTTCGTCATGAAAAACGACAACTTCGGCCACTTCGAGTTTGAAAAACCGGATGGCGGCGCTGACCGATTGTCCCGACAGGTTCATGAAGGTTTCGGGCTTTAGCAGGCAGACTTTTTCGTCGCCCAGCCGCCCTTCGGCGATCTGGCCCTGAAACTTGTTCTTCCACGGCCCAAAGCTGTGGTCAGACGCGATGCGGTCCACGGCCAGATAGCCGATATTGTGGCGGTGAAATGCATATTTTGGGCCGGGATTTCCCAGACCGACGAACAGTTTCATAACGTGTGCCTCAACGAAAAACGCGCCGGGGGTTTGCCCGGCGCGCTTTCAATAACAGAAGCTTTGCAAAGAAGCGACTTACTCTTCAGTTGCTTCTTCTTCAGTTGCTTCTTCGCCTTCGACTGCTTCGTCTTCGTCCTCGTCGTCACCTGAGGATTTCAGGCTGGATGGGGCAGAGATATTGGCAATCACAAAGTCACGGTCGGTGATCATCGGGCGCGTACCTTCGGGCAGCGTGATTTCCGACATGTGGATCGTGTCACCAACATCGTGGTCTGTCAGGTCAATCACCAGCTTTTCCGGGATATCGCCAGCGGTCACTTTCAGTTCGACCTCGTTACGCACAACGGTCAGAACACCGCCGCGTTTCAGGCCAACGGACACTTCTTCGCCCGTAAATTCAACCGGAATGAACAGGTTGATCCGCGAGGTCCGACGCAGGCGCATCAGGTCAAGGTGGGTTGGCAGGTCTTTGACGACATCACGCTGGACGTTCCGGCAGATAACGCGCACGTCTTCCTGACCGTCAACCTTGAGGTTGAACAGTGTCGACAGGAATTTGCCCGCCTTCAGGTGCTTCAGCAAAACGTTATATTTGATGTTGATCGGCTGCGGGTCTTCGCCGCCTCCGTATACTACACCTGGTACTTGTCCATCACGGCGTGCTTGACGGGCGGCCCCCTTGCCTGTCCCCGCGCGAGCCGTGGCGTTGAGATCTGGTATTGCTCCAGCCATCGGAATTCTCCTTAAGTTTCAAAACGCGGCGAACCTCCAAGGGTGAAAGCGCCGCAAGAAGACGCGTCTATAGGGGCAATCGGGGGCAAAGGAAAGGGGGCGGTGTGAAAAAGAAACGGTTCAGCCAAGGCTTTCCCGGCCATGCGGTTCACCGTAATCAATCACCGGATTGATCGGTATGATCCGGTTCGGGTTAATCGTTTCATGACTGTAATGATAATGACGCACGATATGGTCCAAATTCACCGTTTCCGCCACGCCCGGCCATTGATAAAGCTCGCGCGTATAGGCCCACAGATTGGGGAATTCGCGCAGCCATTTGCGATTGCATTTGAAATGGGTGTGATAGACCGGATCAAACCGGATCAGGGTCGGGAAAAGCCGCCAGTCGGCCTCGGTCAACTGATTGCCCATCAGGTAGCGGTTGGTGGCCAGATGAGCATCGAGCCATTCAAGCGTGTCAAACAGGGCTGTCACCGCTTCGTCATAGGCTTGTTGGGTCGAGGCAAAGCCGGATTTGTAGACGCCGTTATTGAAGGTGGAATATATCCGCTGATTGATCGGTTCCATCGCGGTGCGCAGGGTTTCAGGCCAGTAATCAGCATTGTTGCCGGTGATGCCGTCAAAGGCGGAATTGAACATACGGATGATTTCCGAGCTTTCATTCGACACGATGGTGTTTTGCTGTTTGTCCCACAGGATCGGCACCGTGACCCGGCCTGACACATCAGGGTCGGCAAGGGTGTAGATGTCGCGAAGAAATGGTTTTCCCGACAGGCTGTCGCCAGTGGCACCGGGGTAATCGGCTTGAAAACTCCAGCCACCCTGCATCATATCGGGATGCACCACATCGACACTGATATGGTCAGTCAGCCCTTTGATTTGGCGGAAAATCAACGTGCGATGGGCCCAGGGGCAGGCATAGGATACATAAAGGTGATAGCGACCGCTTTCAGCCTTGAACCCGCCTGTGCCAGAAGGGCCCGCAGCGCCGTCCGGGGTGATCCAGTTGCGAAAACCAGCGGTGGTGCGCACAAATTTGCCGCCCGACGCTTTGGTGTCATACCATTCGTCCGACCATTTTCCATTTACCAATTGACCCACAGAATGACTCCCTCTTTGTCTGTTAGCTAAAGGTGTAATGGTTTTGGGAATGGAATAAATAGCCGATTTTGAATAAGATTGTTTCGATTTTGGCAACAATGAGGTGAATGCGCTGCGCTGTTTCAAGTCGCTGACGAACCCAATGGTGGCGATTCCCGCATTGCATGCGGTTGGGATTGCGCCTTATACCGACATCTGACGAAGCCCCGAACGGGGCCGGAGAGGTGCATTGCAAATGCGGTCGACCCAGACAGGGGGCCGCTGGGCAATATCGTCACGGGCCGCTGGTCTTTGCCTCTTTTGGTGGAATGGTACTAAGGGGCAGTCAATTGTCGAAAATCGGTGTGATGATCTGTGGCCATGGCTCGCGTAGTCAGGCAGCGGTGGATGAATTTGCGGTGCTGGCGGAAAAACTGCCGGGCCTGTTGCCGCCGGAATGGCCGGTTGAATACGGCTATCTGGAATTTGCCAACCCGGTGATCCGTGACGGGCTGGACCGTTTGCGCGCGCAGGGCTGTGACCACATTCTGGCCGTGCCGGGCATGTTGTTTGCTGCCATGCATTCAAAGAATGACATTCCGACGGTGCTAAATACCTATGCGGCCAAACACGGCATCAAGGTCAGCTATGGCCGTGAATTGGGGGTGGATCCCAAGATGATCGCCGCCGCCGGAGCGCGCGTGCAGGCGGCTGTCGACAAGGCCAATGCCGAATTGGGCGAATTGCCGATGGCGGAAACCGCGTTGGTGGTGATCGGGCGCGGTGCGTCTGACCCGGACGCGAACGCCAATGTCAGCAAGATTGCGCGGATGTTGTGGGAGGGCATGGGCTTTGGCTGGTGCGAGACAGGATATTCCGGGGTGACCTTTCCGCTGGTTGAACCGACGCTGGATCACGTATCACGACTGGGCTACAAACGGGTCATCGTATTTCCCTATTTCCTGTTCACCGGCATTCTGATCGACCGCATCTATGGGTTCACTGACAAGGTGGCCGCGGCCAATCCAGACATCGAGTTTGTGAAAGCTGACTACCTGAACGATCACGCGCAGGTTCTTGCAACCTTTGCCGAACGGATCAGCGAACAGGTGGGTGAACTGCCGCCGCCCAATTGCGCGATGTGCAAATATCGCGTGCAGGTTCTGGGGTTCGAGGCCGAGGTTGGCCTGCCGCAGGAAAGCCACCACCACCATGTCGAAGGGCAGGGCGCTGCGGCACCCGGCTCGAACGTGGCGGATTGCGCGTTGTGCGAGGATTTTTGCACCGGTGAATGTCGGTTGGATATGGGGCATCAGCAAAATCAAGAGCACGCGCATGACCACGCGCATTCGCACGACCATGAACATCACCACCACGACCATAGTCACGATCACGCGCATCAACCGTATCCTCATGCCAAGCATCCTTTGGGGCCGGAATCTGCGCGTAAGGACCGATCATGATGGATTACTTGATTAAAACCCCTGCCAGCGATGCAGGGTTGGTGTCGCTGAAAAGGGCTGGGCGATGCTGCCTTATCTGAGGGAACCGGCCGCCATTTATGCACAAAGCTTTGCAACCGTGCGGGCCGAGGCGCGGCTGGATCGTTTTCCGGCGGGGCTGGATGCGCTGGCCGTGCGCCTGATCCATGCCTGCGGTATGGTCGAAGTGGCGGACCGGTTGGCGTTTTCAAGTAGGGCCTATGAGGCTGGGCGCGCGGCATTGGCCGCAGGTGCGCCGGTCTTATGTGATTGCGAAATGGTCGGCGCCGGGATCATCCGGCGGTATTTGCCCGCAGAAAATGACGTGATCGTGACGCTTAACGACCCTACCGTGCCGGGGCTGGCGGCGGACATCGGCAACACGCGATCAGCGGCGGCAGTTGAGTTGTGGCGGGACCGGATTGAAGGCGCGGTCGTCGCCATCGGCAATGCGCCGACGGCACTGTTTCATTTGCTGGAATTGTTGGATCAGGGCTGGCCCAAGCCTGCGGTTATTCTGGGCTTTCCGGTGGGTTTCGTTGGCGCCGCTGAAAGCAAGGCAGAACTGGCCGAGCGGCCCCGTGGGTGCGAGTTTGTTGCCCTGCGTGGGCGACGCGGTGGTTCGGCCATAGCCTCGGCGGCGGTGAATGCGTTGGCGGCGGGATTGCCGGAGGAGCGGGAATGAGTATTTTTTGCAATAAAGAAACACAAGTGACGTGCCTTACATGAGCGCGCCTTGGTTACATATCGTTGGAATTGGCGAGGATGGTCTGGACGGATTGACGCCTGCGACGCGGGCTGTGGTCGAGGCTGCGGAAGTCATTGTTGGCGGAGACCGGCATCATGTGCTGGCGGGCAGTGTTGCGGCCGAGCGTGTGGCCTGGCCGTCGCCGTTTGATGCGTTGATCGAGACTTTGGCGCAATACCGGGGCCGCCGCGTGGTGGTTCTGGCGACGGGTGATCCGCTTTGGTATTCCGTGGGTGCCCGGATCGGGCGGTCTATTAACCCTGCCGAGATCACGTATCACCCGCAAGTCGGGGCGTTTCAGCTGGCGGCGGCCCGCATGGGTTGGTCGATGGCGGATCTTGAGACGTTGACGGTGCATGGTCGGCCGGTTGAGCAGATGATCGCCTTTATTCAGCCGATGCAACGGTTGCTGATCCTGACGACGGGCGAAGAAACCCCGGCACAGATCGCCGGTTTCTTGGCCGCGCGCGGATTTGGCCAAAGCCGAATGACAGTGTTGGCGGCGATGGGAGGCGCGGATGAGCAGCGGTTTGACGGTATTGCCGATAGCTGGGCCCATAATGTCCCGGCCTTCAACACGCTGGCGGTGGAATGTGTTGCAGCACCCGAGGCGGCCCTGATGCCACGTGTGCCGGGATTGACGGACGATTTATTTCAACATGACGGCACAATGACCAAGCAAGAGGTGCGCGCGGTTACCGTAGGCAAGCTGATGCCGATGCGCGGGGCCTTGTTGTGGGACGTGGGCTGTGGCTGTGGATCGGTTGCGGTCGAATGGATGCGCGCGGCGCGGTATGCGCGCGCCATTGGCATTGAGCCCAAACCGGAGCGGCAGGTGTTTGCCGCGGCAAATGCGGTTGCGCTTGGCGTGCCGGGATTGCGGATCGTTGATGGGGTTGCGCCAGCGGCACTGGACGGGCTTGAAGCGCCGGATGCGATCTTTATCGGTGGCGGGCTGAGTCGCGAGGCATTTGCGGCTTGTTGGGACGCGCTCAGGCCTTTGGGCCGTTTGGTGGCCAATGCGGTGACGCTGGAAAGCGAGGCCTTGTTGCTAGCGCTATACAAAGATCATGGCGGTGCGCTGGTCAAACTGAACGTCCAAAGGGCCGAGCCGATTGGGGCATCGACCGCTGGTCTGACCGGATGGCGACCAATGATGCCGGTGACGCAATGGGCGCTGGTCAAGCGATGAGCGGCGTTCTTTATGGTGTTGGCCTTGGTCCGGGGGATCCGGAACTGATGACGCTAAAGGCGGCGCGGTTGATCGGGGCGGCGGACGTTGTGGCCTATCCGGCTTTGGCTGGGGCGGACAGTTTTGCGCGTTCAATCGCGGCGGCGCATCTGAAAGACGGCGCTTTGGAATTGCGGCTCGACGTGCCGATGCGCGTTGAACGTGGTCCGGCGCAGGCGGCCTATGACGCGGGTGCGGCTGAGATTGCTGGCGTGCTGGAAACCGGGCAGGACGTGGTGTTTTTGTGTGAGGGGGATCCGCTGTTTTACGGCTCGTTCATGTATGTACAGGCGCGTTTGGTGGATCGGTTTCAGGTCGAGGTTGTGCCGGGTGTGAATTCGATCTCAGCTTCGGTCGCTGCGATGGGGTCGACATTGGTTGCGCGCAATGAGGTTCTGACAGTGATACCGGGGCCTTTGGATGCGGAAGAAATGCGCGCAAGGATTGCGGCGGCGGATGCGGTGGCGATTATGAAGGTCGGGCGGCATTTGGGTAAAATCCGCGCCGTTCTGGACGGGATGGGATTGGCTGCAAACGCGACCTATGTCGAGCGGGCGACGCTGGCGGCAGAGGTGGTTCTGCCATTGGCACATGCCCCGGATGAGGCCCCTTATTTTTCAATGATACTAGTAACGAAAGGCCGTGACCCATGGATTTAGACCCGGTTGTAATTTGCCTTTCCCGTTCGGGTGAGGATGTGGCGCATCGCATTGCAAATGCGCTTGGATGTGGGGTGCACGGTCGAGAGGGGCGTGTGGACAAGGCGGATGCGTTTTTCCCCAACGCGCTGGATCATGTGCGCACGTTGTTTGCCGCCGGGGTGCCGATTGTCGGTGTTTGTGCCGCAGGGATTTTGATCCGCGCGGTTGCGCCATTGTTGGCGGATAAGACAGTGGAGCCGCCGGTTGTGGCTGTGCCGGATGATGGCGGGGCCGTTGTGCCTTTGCTTGGCGGGCATCGCGGGGCCAACCGGTTGGCGCGGCGGATTGCCGACGTGTTGGGTGCCAAAGCTGCGGTGACCACGGCGGGGGATGTCGCGCTGGGCGTTGCTTTGGATGAGCCGCCTGTGGGATGGCGTTTGGCCAATCCGGGGGATGCGAAATCCGCGATGATGGCCTTGCTGAGCGGTGCCGGGGCACGGCTTGAGGGCGACTTGCCGTTTGATCTGGAGAATAATCCTGACGGCGCGATTTCACTGATTGCGAGCGAAGCGGTGCTTGAAGGTGGCCCGGATTGCCTAGTGTATCACCCGCAGCGATATGTTCTGGGATTGGGTTGCGCGCGCAATTGTGCACCGGATGAGATGCGGGATTTGGTTCAAGAAGTTCTGGTCGAGGCTGGCGTTGCGCCGGAAACCGTTGCGGCTGTCGGCTCGTTGGATCTGAAGGGTGATGAGCCTGCGATGATCCAGATGGCAGCGCAGTTGGGTGTGCCTTTCCGGGTGTTTTCAGCGCGTGAACTTGAGGCTGAAGCCGATCGGCTGCAAACCCCGTCTGACGTGGTGTTTGCCGAAGTTGGATGCCACGGCGTGTCTGAGGGCGCGGCATTGGCTTTGGTTGGTGCAAACGGCACACTGGTTGTGGCCAAGCGCAAGACCGCGAATGCGACGGTCGCTTTGGCGCATGCGCCTGAGCCTCTGGCCCAACTGACTGGGCGATCACGTGGCAAACTGTCGATCATTGGCATTGGGCCGGGGCAGCATTCATGGCGGACGCCTGAGGCCTCGGCCTTGGTAGCGGAGGCTGAGGAGCTTGTGGGCTACGGGCTTTATATAGATCTGTTGGGGGCTTTGGCGTTTGGCAAGGCGCGGTCTGATTTTCCCTTGGGGGGAGAGGAAGATCGCTGTCGCTATGCGTTGGAACAGGCTGGCAAAGGCAAGAATGTTGCGTTGATTTGTTCGGGTGATGCCGGAATATATGCGATGGGGGCGCTGGTGTTTGAACTGCTGGACCGTGGCCCGGATCAGATGGGCGTGTCTGATGCCGCGCGGCGGGTTGAGGTGGTGTCGACCCCCGGTGTTTCGGCGTTGCAGGGGGCAGCGGCGCGGGCTGGAGCGCCGTTGGGGCATGATTTCTGCGCAATCTCGCTGTCTGATTTGCTGACCCCACGCGAAGATATCGTGAAGCGGTTGAAGGCGGCGGCCGAGGGCGATTTTGTGATCGCGTTTTATAATCCGGTGTCGATGCGGCGGCGGACGTTGCTGGCGGAAGCACGGGATATTTTGCTGGAGCATCGCCCGGCTGACACGCCTGTGATGTTGGCCAGCTCGCTTGGCCGTCCGGAAGAGCATGTGCGCTATCGACGGTTGGCTGATCTGGAAGTGGACGAAGTCGATATGCTGACGGTGGTGTTGGTCGGCTCATCCCATTCCAAATTGGCGCAATTGGGCGAAGGGCCGCGGATGTATACGCCACGGGGCTATGCGCGCCGGATTGACGGGGATCTGTCAAAGGCAGGGTAACGGGGGCCAGCCCCCGCACCCCCGGAGTATTTGGACAATAAAGAAAGCAAAAGGTGCTGTTATGACAGTTTATTTTATTGGTGCAGGACCGGGTGACCCGGATCTGATCACGGTCAAAGGGCGGCGGCTGATCGAGGCCTGCCCGGTTTGTTTGTTTGCGGGATCATTGGTGCCTGAGGCTGTGGTTGCCTGTGCGCCAAAAGGGGCGCGGGTGATGGATACGGCAGCGATGACGCTTGATGACACGCATCGCGAAATCGTTGAGGCCCATGCGCGTGGCGAGGATGTGGCGCGCGTGCATTCCGGGGATCCGTCGCTTTATGGTGCGATTGCCGAACAAATCCGGCGGTTGAAGGCGGCTGGTATTGCGTTTGAGATCGTGCCGGGTGTGTCGGCCTATGCAGCGGCGGCGGCGGTTATGGGACAGGAGTTGACCATTCCCGAAATTGCCCAAAGCATTGTTCTGACGCGGATGTCGATGCAGTCGACCTCGATGCCTGCTGGTGAAACGCTGGAGAATTTCGGCCGCACGGGTGCAACATTGGTGATCCATCTGGCGATACGCAATATGCGCGAGATTGAGCGTCAGTTGGTGCCGCATTATGGCGCGGATTGTTCGGCGGTTGTGGCTTACCGGGTTGGCTGGCCGGATCAGTTGATCATTCGCGGCACACTGAGCGATATTCGTCAAAAAGTGCGCAAGGCCAAGATCACCCGCACGGCGTTGATTTTTGTTGGCCCGGCAATGGCTGAATCACAAGATTTTGTGGATTCCGCGCTGTATAATCCGGCGAAACCCCATGTGTTGCGTCCGGTGGTCGGTGTGGAACTGGTGGAAGATCACAACACATAAGCAAGTAAGTGAAAACTTCCCTTGAACGAATCGGCTTTCCCTCGTTTCCATAGGTTTGGAACTGGGGGTGGTGCCATGCTTTTTGAATTGCCAAAAGAGGTGCGCGAGGGATTGCAGCGGGCGCGCAAGCGCGATCTGGGGCGCAAAAATCGGCTGCGAATGCATGCTGGCGATGAGGTTTATCCGATCCTGCGGTTGTGGGATGGTGGTCTGTCGCTGGATGCAGAAACCGCGCCACATATTCCGGGGTTCATTGATATTTACGATGGGTCGCGCCAATTATATCAGTGCCTTGTGGTGTGTTCATCAGTCGAAGGCGGCGAGCGGATTTATGAGTTTAAGCGCCAAACTGCGGCGGTTGAGCGACCGCCGCTTGATTTCTACCTCGACGAAGACGCGCCGGTTGCGTTGCTGACTTAAGCGACTGTGCGATTGGCCAAAATGATTCCCGCGTGGTTTGGCGTATATCTGCGCTTTTGTGTCCGCGTTGCGCATAATCTTCGAGATTTTGATCTAAAAACGCGTTTTTCTGCTGCGGATGTTGATGCGACTAAGCGAATTTGCCAAATCCTTTCATTAGGGTCTGCTAAACAGGCGAGAATCTTTTTGTGAGGGCCCAACTAATGATCCAGACACCATACCTGTTGTTCCTCGGCGATGCGCCGGACGCTTTGGCTGCAAAAGTCGCGCAAGGCATCAAAGATTGGCGCCCGGATGTTTCCGTTGGCCAATACCGGATGGAAGGCTGCAAGGCTGATATGGGCTTGCCCGACATGGGCTTGGCTGAAGCGAAAGCGGCCGGTGCTAAAACACTAGTGATCGGTGTGGCAAATCGCGGTGGGATTATTTCCCCGGCCTGGAAAAAGGTGCTGGTGATGGCGCTTGAGGAAGGGTTCGATATTGCTTCAGGCCTGCATAATCTGTTGCATGATGAACCGGAGTTGGTGGCCGTTGCCAAGGCTTGCGGGAGTGAGTTGCATGATGTGCGGGTGCCCGAGGTTGAATATCCGATCGCCAATGGGCGCAGGCGGACCGGCAAGCGTTGTCTGGCGGTTGGCACTGATTGCTCGGTTGGCAAAATGTACACCGCCATTGCGATGGAACGCGAAATGCGTGAACGCGGGATGCAGGCGGATTTTCGGGCGACAGGACAAACAGGTATTTTGATCACCGGCGATGGTGTGCCTCTGGATGCGGTTGTGGCCGATTTCATGGCGGGTGCTGTGGAATATATCACGCCGGACGCGGATGAAGATCACTGGGACCTGATCGAGGGGCAGGGATCGCTGTTTCATGTGTCTTATTCAGGCGTGACGATGGCGCTGGTGCATGGTGGGCAACCGGATGCGCTTATTCTGTGTCACGAGCCGACGAGGACCCATATGCGTGGCTTGCCGGAATACCAACTGCCGACCTTGGAAGCGTTGCGCGACACGGCGCTGACCTTGGCACGTGTGGGCAATCCTGCTTGTGAGGCGGTGGCGATTTCGGTCAACACGCAGCATTTTTCCGAGGGCGAGGCGCTGACATATCTAGCAGGTGTTGAGGCTGAAATGGGCTTGCCAGCGGTTGATCCTTTCCGGCAGGGCGCGGCCCGTTTGGTGGATGCGCTGGACGGGATCAAAGGGCGTGGGGCGGCGGTTGCAATGGCGCATGACCCTGCGATTGCGCCGGACGCGTAACGCGCTGTGCGCGGGGTGAAATGCGCTCCGCGCGGGAGTATTTTGACAATAAAGAAAAGGCGGGCGGCATGAAGCTGAGCGTGACCAGAGATGTGTTTCAGTTGGCGCAGGTCTTTACGATTTCGCGTGGCTCAAGGACTGAGGCGCAGGTTTTGACGGTGCGCGTGCAGGACGGCGACTTGGTCGGGCAAGGCGAATGCGTGCCCTATGCGCGTTATGGCGAAACGCTGGAAAGCGTGACGGCCGAGATTGAAGGGCTGCGTTTGCCGATAGATCGCGCGGGGTTGCAAGCGGCGTTGCCAGCGGGGGCGGCGCGCAATGCCGTTGATTGCGCGTTGTGGGACCTTGAAGCCAAGAGGGCCGGAATGCCTGTCTGGCAATTGGCGGGGTTAAGCGCGCCGGGGCCGGAAATTACCGCTTATACATTGTCGCTTGGCACGCCAGCGAAGATGGAACAGCAGGCCGCGGAAAATGCGTTTCGGCCCTTGTTGAAAACCAAGCTTGGTGGCGGGCCTGAGGATGTCGAGCGGATTGAGGCTGTGCGGCGCGGCGCACCTGCGGCACGGATAATCGTTGACGCCAACGAGGGTTGGACGCCCGCGCTTTATGCGACGCTTGCGCCGGTGCTGGTCAAGCTGGGTGTTGAGATGGTTGAGCAACCCTTGCCAGCGGGTGAAGACGCGGCGTTGCTGGACATGGACCGGGTCTTGCCAGTCTGTGCTGACGAAAGCTGCCATGATCGCACGTCGCTGGAGGCATTGGCCGAAAAGTATGATGTGGTGAATATCAAGCTCGACAAAACTGGCGGCTTGACCGAAGCATTGGCGTTGCGCGATGCAGCGCTTGAGGCGGGGTTCAAGGTGATGGTCGGATGTATGGTCGGGTCGAGTCTGGCGATGGCACCGGCGGTATTGGTGGCGCAAGGTGCGTTGTTTACGGACCTTGATGGGCCGTTGTTGCTGGCCGAAGACCGCGAAAATGCACTGGCGTTTGATGACGCGGGTGTGCATCCTGCGGCGCCAGCGCTTTGGGGTTAACTAAGAGGGAACGAAAACATGGGTCGTATTGTTTATTTGAACGGGGAATACCTGCCGGAAGATCAGGCGAGTGTATCCATCTTTGACCGAGGCTTTCTGATGGCCGACGGGGTGTACGAGGTCACCAGCGTTCTGGACGGCAAATTGCTGGATTTTGATGGCCACGCGGTGCGGCTGGAACGCTCGTTGAGCGAGCTTGATATGACCATGCCACTGGACAAAGACACGTTGCTGGAAATCCACCGCGAATTGGTGCGGATCAATGATGTGACGGACGGTGGTGTCTATTTGCAGATCACCCGCGGCGCACCTGGTGATCGTGATTTTGTATTTCCTGATCCGGAACAAACCCCTCAGACCGTGGTTCTGTTCACCCAATCCAAACCCGGCATTGCCAACAGCCCACAGGCCTTGACCGGCCTTAAGGTGATTTCCATCGACGACGTGCGCTGGGGACGGCGCGATATTAAAACGGTTCAACTGCTCTATCCCAGCATGGGCAAGATGATGGCCAAGGCGGCAGGTTGCGATGATGCGTGGCTGGTCGAAGATGGCGCCGTCACCGAAGGTACGTCAAACAACGCTTATATCGTCAAAGGCGGCAAGATCATCACCCGCGATCTGTCAAACGACATCTTGCACGGCATCACGCGTTCTGCGGTGCTGCGATTTGCCCGCGAGGCGCAAATGGACGTAGAAGAGCGCGCCTTTACTATTGCCGAGGCCCAAGACGCGGATGAGGCGTTCATCACCTCGGCCTCGATGTTCGTGATGCCGGTGGTCGAAGTGGACGGCGTGGCCGTTGGCACCGGCAAACCTGGTTCGGTTGCGGCCCGTCTGCGCGAGATTTATCTGGATGAAAGCCGGAAATCGGCAATCTGACCTGCGTGGTAAAAACTGGATTTTCTGATCTGAAATGTTAGTCTGCCCTTAGCAATTAATTGTTTAAGGGCAGAGTATTCAATGGTTAGATTTCCGTCCTTCTGCGCGATCCTGATCCTTTTATTGTCGACACCAATCTTTTCCTGGGCTCAGGGGCAGGTGCGTGTTGAAGGCACGGATGTGACAGTCTCGGCGGTTTTTCGTCTGGATGGTGATGTGACGCCAACCGTGCGTGATGCCGTACGTCGAGTCTTGAAAACCCGATACAACGATGTGCCGTTTTTGTACAAATGCTATACCGTGCGCTTTGATTTGCAGCTAACCGGCGACGGTGCGCGCGAGGATCTTGAGGCCTTTTCGCTTGATGTCGTCGATGTCAGTTCGACCCAGGAAAAACGCGACGCATTTGCCGTTGGTGGGTTATATGACCTAAATGACTGGCGTGCCTATGATGCGCAAAACAGCCCGCCGAAATTTGAACAATGCGACAGCCTTGATGGGGGCTACAACACGGAATGCGCACAACTATCAACGTGGTTTGAGGGGCATGCTGAAACGGGCCAGATAACCGCGCTGGGCTATGTGGAGCCGCCCAACAGGCATTGGCCTGCCAATTGGGGTGCGGATTACGACGGTACAATTGCGCGCAAAGATGGTGTGATTTCGACCGAAGCGACGGATCGGGTGATTGCCCATGAGATCGGCCATATGCTGGGTTTCAAGCACACAACATCCGCCTATGATTTGATGCATGACAGTTCGGAAGATACCTCCGATAGTCTGATTTTCGCCAATATCTTTCAGATGCTGCGCGAAATGCGGCTGGAATGCCGCTGGAAAATGCAATTGCCGAAGGCGGCTTTCGAACTGAAACCGCTGATCAAATGCTATGCTGATTGCGTCAACGTCACCAGCGGTGAATGGCGCTATGAGATGAACGTAAAAAGTCGGGGGTTGTCGCTGAGTGGCGAAGGCCAGTTGGCATATGCGGATCTAAGGGCTGAGGGCTGTGGCTGTGCCACTCCGCAAAGCAGTCCGGGTGTTTTCGGGGTCAGCGGTGAAATTCTGGATTCGCTCGATCGCGGTCAGCTTTTTGATCCATCGGTGGACCTTGGATATTATCTGGTTCTCAAGATGGACTATGCGCCGGTGCCGGGTGAACTGGTCTGTGGTCAACCAATGACGATCGCCAAGGGTTTGTTTCCGGTTGCAGGGGCAAAAACCATGACGTTACGAATGAAAGGGCCGGATAATGTGACAATCACAGACCCGCCGCAATTGTTCTATGATAAGGCCCCGGCCTTCCCGCCATGTGCGGTCGTCCGGCATTTCGTGTCGTCCGAACCGTTGGAAATTATTTTGGTCGAACCGTTTCAGGACCACGCGCTTGAGAATTCTCAAGACGATTGCCTGGCCTATACCAGCCCAGCTGAATCCGAGCGTGGTTGCAACTAACGGGCAATTGGATCAGGTGTCGTCGCCGACGTTTTCCTTGAAGGCGATTTTGAAATCGGCTTGTTTTGCGTCGCTGGCTTCGGTCTGGTATTTGTCTTTCCATTCTGCCGTGGACATGCCGTAAAACGCCTCGCGGCCTTGTTCCTTGCTCATCTCAATGCCGCGTTCTGCCGCGGCCTCCTGATACCAGCGCGACAGGCAGTTGCGGCAAAACCCTGTCAGGTTCATCATGTCAATGTTTTGCACATCGGTGCGTTTTTCCATCAGATGCGCGCGCAACGTGCGAAATGCTGCTGCTTCAATTTCGATTTGGGTCTGCTTGTCCATTACGCGCTCTTTCTTAAGGGGGTTGTGGTGATGATCCCAGTCAGGATCGGCGCCAGTCGTTCGGCCCAGTTTCTTTGCTGGGCTTCGCTGCGGATCAGGTCATTGCGCAACTCGATCAGGATATTGGCGTGGCCCGCTGCCAGCGCGTGCCGGTCGATGCTGTCGCCGTCCAGATGCCCGCCGTAAGGCTCATTCTCACCGACGCACAGGTCAGGTTCAGCCCGCAACCGTGCCAGCGTCGGAATGGCCAGACGTTGGTCGCGTTCGTGCAGCACGCCGATATGCCAGGGCCGTTTGGGGCGGCCTGCCAGTTGGGCGGTGAAGCTGTGGATGGCGATCAGCACCGGTTGGTTGCGGCTGGCCAGCAATCCGGCAAGGGCTGTGTGATAGGGCCGGTAACAGTTTTCCAGCCGCCACGCGACGTTTTGGTCAGACAGGCCGCGATTGCCCGGAATAATGGTGCCGTCATAAAGTTGCATGATCAGGGTAGGGTCATTTTCGCCGCGATTGGGATCAATCACCAGTCGTGAAAACCGCGACAGGATCACAGGCGCGTTCATCGCCCCGCCCAGATATCGCGACACCCCGGCGGCCCCAACGTCATAGGCGATATGGCGGTCCATATCTGCGGCGGACAGACCCAAACTGCCATTGCCCACCTCAGGTGGAACGTGGTTCGAAGCATGGTCGCAAGTAATCACGATCTCAGAATCGCGGTTATGTCCGATGATCTGCACGGCCTTGTCTTTAAGGTCGTTGGTCGCATCGGTGGCTGAATAAATGGTGGTTGTCACGAAATCCTCATCCTTTGGCATATAGATACTAAATCACAGACCAGCGACAAGGTGCCAGTTGCACCTCTGTGACATTTGGGCCAAACAGTGACGCTTTGGCAGGGTAAGCACGTCTGCAAGACACAAAGTAAGGGTATGGGTCGGGATGAGAAGACTTCGCAATGTAAAAATCGTCGCAACATTGGGGCCGGCTTCGGACACCAAACCGATAATCCGCGCATTGTTCGAGGTTGGGGCCGATGTGTTTCGTCTGAACATGAGCCACGGCACCCATGACGAATTGCGCCGCCGCCACGAAATCATCCGTGAGGTCGAGCGTGAGGCCGGTCGGCCAATCGCGATACTGGCCGATTTGCAAGGCCCGAAACTGCGCTGCGGAACATTTGCCGACGGACCAGAGGATTTGGTTGAAAACGCCATGTTCAGGTTGGACCTTGATGAAACACCGGGCGATAATCGCCGCGTTTGCCTGCCGCATCCGGAAATTTTCGCCGCGTTGGATGTGGGCGAGGTTTTGTTGGTCAATGACGGCAAAATCCGCCTGAAAGTCGAAAAATGCGGTGCGGATTATGCCGATTGCCGGATTGAAGTCGGCGGCGAGATTTCCAATCGAAAAGGCGTGAATGTGCCCGATGTGATCCTGCCCTTGGCAGCGTTGTCGGAAAAGGATCGCGACGATTTGGAATTTGCCTGCACGTTGGGGGTTGATTGGCTGGCGTTGTCTTTTGTTCAGCGGCGCGAAGACGTTGAGGAGGCCCGCATATTAGCTGATGGTCGGGCCGCTATTCTGTCCAAGATCGAAAAACCGGCGGCTGTGAAAGCCTTTGCGGAAATTCTGGCAGCCTCGGACGGGATTATGGTGGCGCGTGGCGATCTGGGTGTTGAATTGCCGGTGCAAAATGTGCCGCCAATCCAGAAACGTCTGGTCAAAACCTGTCGTCACGCGGGCAAGCCGGTGATTGTGGCCACGCAAATGATGGAAAGCATGATCTCGTCGCCTGTACCCACACGGGCCGAAGTGTCGGATGTTGCGACCGCGATCTACGAAGGGGCAGACGCCGTGATGCTTAGCGCTGAAAGTGCAGCCGGGGACTACCCGATTGAGGCCGTCAGCATCATGAATGACGTGGCGATCGAGATTGAGCGTGATCCGATTTACCGCGATGTCATCGAGGCATCGCGCAGCGCCGAACGCACAACCGTGGCCGACGCCATCACTGCGGCGGCGCGTGAAATCGCCGAAACCACCGAGGTCAAGGCGATCTGTTGTTTCACCCATTCCGGTACAACCGCGTTAAAAGTTGCCCGTGAACGGCCACGCGTGCCGATTATCGCGCTTACACCGCTTGTGGGTACGGCACGGCGATTGTGCCTGTCGTGGGGCATGCATTGCGTGATGACGTCGGAGGTTGGGCGTTTCAAGGCGGCGGTGGTTTCGGCTGCGCGTGCCGCACAGAAATATGGCTTTGGCAGCGACGAGGATTCGATTGTGGTCACGGCTGGTATCCCGTTCAACATGGCGGGCACGACCAACATTCTGCGCGTGTCGCCAATTGAAATCCGCAGCATGGATGATTTTGAATCCGATTGATCGCGATTGTCACCAGCGTCAGAGGACGAGATGAGCTTTGAAGTCTTGCTGGTTTGCGGCTCCGTGTTGGGCGTTTTGTCCGTCATATCGGTGCTGAGCGCCCTGATCGAAGGGCGGCGGCCCCGTGTTGCCGCCTTTGCGGTGCTGGTTTCCGGGTTGCTGATCTGGCAGGCGGTCGGCAAATCTGATGACGGTGTCACCCTTGTCGATATTCCGAACGCATTTGTCACGGTGGCGGCGGGTTTGTTGAACCAGTAAACGGTGTTTTATTGGCTTGCCAATCGCCAAACCCCGCCATATACACCCGACTTCCATTGGCGTGGCCGGCTGAAAGGGCTGCCGAGTCGCGCTTAACGACCATTCCTGATGAAGGAGACGGAAATGCCCAAGATGAAGACCAAATCAGGCGCCAAAAAGCGCTTTAAGGTGACGGCTTCTGGCCGGATCAAAGCAGGTCAGGCTGGCAAACGCCACGGTATGATCAAACGCTCGAACAAATTCCTGCGCAATGCACGTGGCCGAACGGTCCTGTGTGCGGCGGATGAATCGATCGTTAAAAAATACATGCCATACGCGCGCTAGATAGGAGTCTGAACTATGTCCCGAGTTAAAGGAGGCGTGTCATCACACGCCCGTCATCGTAAAGTTGTCAAGGCCGCCAAAGGCTATTACGGCGCCCGTTCGCGCAACTTTCGCACAGCAACACAGGCCGTCGACAAGGCCAACCAATACGCCACACGCGACCGCAAAGTCCGCAAGCGGAATTTCCGCGCCTTGTGGATCCAGCGGATCAACGCCGCAGTCCGCAGCCATGACGAAGCCCTGACATATTCGCGCTTCATCAACGGCCTGTCGCTGGCTGGCATCGAAGTGGATCGTAAAGTTCTGGCCGATCTGGCCGTTAGCGAACCATCAGCGTTCGGTGCGATTGTCGATCAGGCGAAAGCAGCACTGGCTTGATAGCCGACGCAGCTGTCTGAAAAATACAGAAATAGAAAAGCCCCGCGCATTTGCAGCGGGGCTTTTTGTTTGAGCGGGTGTGCAATCTAACCAAAAACCGGTTCCCACTTTTCGGATTGCGCTTTAGATTGACACCATGACAAACTTGACCCCCAAGAACCCCGATTTCATAGCAGACGTCACCGCCAGCTTTGATCGCCAACCCTATATGAAAACCTTGGGGGCCGTGCAGGGTTCGGTAGAACCGGGGCGTTTTGTGATCGAACTGCCGTTTGATGCCAGCCTGACCCAGCAACACGGGTTTTTGCATGCCGGTGTTACCTCGACCATGATGGACACGGCCTGTGGGTTTGCCGCGGCCTCGTTAATGCCTGCCGATAGCGGGGTTCTGACGATCGAGTTCAAGATCAACCTGCTGGCGCCTGGCATTGGTGATCACTTTCGGTTTGTCGGTCAGGTGCAAAAACCCGGACGCACGATCACGGTTTGCGAAGGGCTGGCCTATGGTATTCAGTCGGGCCGCGAAAAACTGATTGCGTCGATGTCAGCGACCATGATGACGGTCACAGATCGCCAACACATCAAAGGCTGAGACTTGCAATCGCGCGCCTGTGTGATAGCAGTCGCCGAGATTATTTCAGAAAACGGATCTACGATGGACGGCCTTGAACCACTGAAGAAAAAGTACCTTGATGGCATCATGGCCGCCAGCGACGAAAGCGCGCTAGAAGACCTGCGCCTGACCGCCGTTGGTAAAAAGGGTGAAGTGGCGCTGAAAATGCGCGAACTTGGCAAGATGACGCCCGAGGAACGGCAAGTGGCTGGCCCGGCGCTGAATGCCCTGAAAGACGAGATTAATTCAGCCCTTGCTGCGCGCAAAGCCGCCCTTGGCGACGCCGCGTTAGAAGAACGCCTGCGTACTGAATGGCTGGACGTTACATTGGCGGGCCGCCCGGCGCGGCAAGGCACCATTCACCCGGTGTCGCAAGTCAGCGAAGAGGTCACCGCAATCTTTGCCGACATGGGATTTTCGGTGGCCGAAGGGCCGCAAGTTGAAAGCGATTGGTTCAACTTTGACGCGCTAAACATCCCACCGGAACATCCGACGCGCACCGAAATGGATACGTTTTACATGCACCGTGCCGAAGGCGACGACCGCCCGCCGCATGTGCTGCGCACACATACCAGCCCCGTGCAGATCCGCCATATGCAGGAATTCGGCGCGCCGTGCCGGATTATCGCGCCGGGCCGGGTTTATCGCGCAGATTACGACCAGACACATACCCCGATGTTCCATCAGGTCGAGGGGCTGGCGCTGGGCACGGATTTGTCGATGGCAAACCTTAAATGGGTTCTGGAAGAATTCTTTAGCGCCTTTTTTGGCATCAAAGTCAAAACCCGTTTCCGCGCCAGCCACTTTCCGTTCACGGAACCATCGGCTGAGGTTGATATTCAATGCTCGTGGGTCAATGGCCAGCTTCGGATCGGCGAAGGCGACGGTTGGATGGAGGTGCTCGGCTCAGGCATGGTGCACCCCAAAGTGCTGGCCGCCGGTGGTGTTGACAGCGACGCGTTTCAGGGCTTTGCCTTTGGCATGGGTATCGATCGCATCGCCATGCTGAAATACGGCATCCCGGATTTGCGGGCGTTTTTTGACAGCGATCTACGCTGGTTGCGCCATTACGGTTTCAGCACGCTTGATCAGCCGAATTTGCACGGCGGGTTGAACCGGTAAAACCGGCTGACGCGGGCGCGGCAAAATCTGGAAAATTGGCGGCATGTCTTGCCCACGCGCGCGGCTTGGGTCAAACTGGTCGCACATAATCAAAGGACCTTGCCGATGTTACGCCACCTGATCTTGACTGCTTTTATCGCTCTTTTGCCGCTCAGCCTACAGGCTGATGAAGTCTGGACGACCGAATTGGGTGACGTGGTTTACCAACGTGAAACCGACGGCATGGCGGTGCTGTCAGTGCCATTGAATGACGTGTTCGGCCTGATTTATCTGCCGGGACTTGCCGGGAATTACAACGATCGCAGCACTCATACAGGGTTTTGGATATCAGACGAAATCGGGCCGTGCCGGGCGCAAATGCAATCACCCGAAGGCCTGTTGTCCAGTTCCTGGGGACGGGTTAAGGTTATTTTTGACGGCCCTGCCTTTCCAACCGGATGGACGATGCAGCTTGGCTCATGTTTTGCCGATCCGGATGTGACCCTGCGCGGAGACGTAAAATAAACCAGCAGCAGAATGATTGGGTGTTGAAATCTGGCCTTAAGGCCGGATTGCTGGGGAATATCAGCGCGGCACACGGCGCATATTACGCCAAAAACTGGGGTTTCGGGGTGTTTTTTGAGGCCAAAGTCGCACGGGAATGCGGCGGGTTTCTGGAACGTGCCATGCCTGACGATCTGGTTCTTTCGGCGTGGCAGGGGTCTGATTTTCTGGGCTCATTGATCCTTGATCTGCACGATCCGGATGCCCCGGATACGGCACATCTTAGGTGGTTTATTGTGAACCAGCCCGGTCTTGGTATTGGTCGCGCGATGATGGCACGTGCGGTGCAGCATCTGGATCAGTTTGGCAAAACGTGTTTTCTGACCACATTTCGTGGTCTTGATGCGGCGCGGATGCTTTATGAGGAATTCGGTTTCGTGCTGGTCGATGAAACCGAAAGCCAAACCTGGGGCAGCGTCGTGGCTGAACAACGGTTTGAACGCGTTGGGTGTCATTGCGCCTGATCCGGTGCAAAACCGTCTTTCCCCTTCCGGCCCTTTGCGTTATTGACGGCGCGATAGGTTCTGACGAAAGCACACGCGTATGAAATTCACCCTTTCCTGGCTGAAAACTCACCTCGAAACCGAGGTGCCGCTGGACGATATCCTCTATGCTCTGACCGATCTCGGGCTTGAGGTCGAGGGTGTTGAAAACCCTGCCGACGCGCTGGGCGATTTTCGGATCTGCCGCGTGATCGAGGCCAAGCAGCATCCCAATGCGGATCGTTTGCGTTTGTGCCGGGTGGAAACCTGGCCGAACGGTCCCGATGCGGCCAGTGAAGAGGTTCAGGTTGTCTGTGGTGCCCCAAATGCGCGCACCGGTCTGGTCGGGGTGTTCGCCCCGGTTGGTACCCATGTTCCGGGCACCGGGGTTGATCTGAAACCCGGCGTGATCCGGGGCGAGGCGTCTAACGGTATGCTGTGTTCAGAGCGTGAACTGATGCTGTCAGACGATCACGACGGCATCATTGATTTACCTGCGGACGCGCCGATGGGCGCGCGGTTCATTGACTACACCGACCGCAACGATCCGGTGATCGACATCGCCATTACGCCAAACCGCCCGGATGCGCTGGGTGTTGCCGGTATTGCGCGTGATCTGGCAGCGCGTGGTCTTGGCACATTGATTACCCCCGCGATCGAGACGGTTCCCGGGACATTCGCCAGTCCGATTTCGGTTTCTCTGAAC
Organism: Paracoccaceae bacterium; assembly: GCA_021775315.1. Taxonomy (GTDB): domain Bacteria; phylum Pseudomonadota; class Alphaproteobacteria; order Rhodobacterales; family Rhodobacteraceae; genus UBA5972. The sequence continues at coordinate 67,934 of JAJFIC010000064.1, read as the reverse complement.
GCGGATGTGAAAGACGGACCATGCGCGCTATTTGTCGGTCGCTATATTCGCGGTGTCAAAAATGGCCCCTCGCCGCAATGGGTGCAGGACCGTCTGCGCGCCATCGGATTGCGCCCGATTTCAGCTTTGGTCGATGTCACCAACCTGATGACCTATGACCGCAATCGCCCGATGCATGTGTTTGATGCCGACAAAGTTGCAGGCAACATCGAAGTTCGGATGGCCAAACCGGGCGAGTCCCTGCTGGCGCTGGATGAAAAAACCTATGAATTTGACGGAACCGAGGTTCTGATCTGCGACAACAATGGCCCTGAGTCCATTGGTGGCATCATGGGCGGTCTGGCCTCGGGCTGCACAGCGGAAACGGTGAATGTCTTTGTCGAGGCGGCGTTTTTTGACACGATCCACATTGCGGCAGCCGGGCGAAAGCACAAGATCAACTCGGACGCGCGGTATCGCAACGAGCGCGGCATTGACCCCGCGTCGGCCCCGGTTGGTATGGAAATGGCAACCCGCCTGATACAGGAGTTTTGCGGTGGCGAACCGTCAGAACTGGTGATTGCCGGGGCGGTGCCTGACGTTGCGCGCAGTTACAAACTGGATACCGACCGCGTGTCGTCGCTGGTTGGCATGGACATTGCCGCTGTTGAGCAGGAACGCGCGCTGACGGCACTTGGTTTTACCATTGATGGCGCGGACGTGACGCCGCCGACATGGCGCCCCGATGTGCAAGGTCCGGCTGATCTGGTTGAAGAGATCGCGCGCATCGCGTCCTTGACCAAGCTTGAAGGCAAGCCGATGGCACGGGCTGAAATTGGTGTAACGCGGGCAATTCTAACCCCGATGCAACGACGCGAAACTGCCGCGCGGCGACAGATTGCGGCCCTTGGCTATAACGAATGTGTGACCTACACATTTGTCGATCATGCATCGGCCCTGATGTTTGGCGGTGGTGAAGACTGCACCAAGTTGGCCAACCCGATTTCCAGCGAGATGAGCCATATGCGCCCCGATTTGCTGCCGCCGCTTTTGCAGGCCGCAGCGCGCAATCAGGCACGCGGTTTTGCTGACCTTGCCTTGTTCGAGGTGGGCCCGGCGTTTCAGGGCGGTGAGCCGGGCCAACAGCTTATGCAAGCCAGCGGTCTGCTGGTTGGCTATACCGGGCCGCGCGACCCTCATGGCGCCCGACGCGCAGTTGATGTTTATGACGCTAAAGCCGATGCCGAGGCTGTTTTGTCGGCCATCGGTGCCCCCGCCAAACTTATGGTGCAGCGAAACGCACCGGGATGGTGGCATCCGGGTCGGTCCGGCCAATTGTCGTTGGGGCCAAAGAATATTCTGGCCGGCTTTGGCGAGGTTCATCCTAAGGTGTTGTCCGCCATGGATGTGAAAGGCCCGGCTGTGGCCTTTACCATCTGGCTTGAAAACCCGCCTTTCCCCAAAGCCAAGTCGGCCACCCGCCCGGCGCTGGTGATCAGTGATTTGCAGGCGGTGGAGCGTGATTTCGCCTTTGTTGTTGATGAAACGGTCGAAGCGTTGACGCTGTTGAACGCAGCCAAGGGTGCAGACAAGGCGTTGATCGCGGATGCTTCGGTGTTTGATCAGTTCATGGGTGCCAAGGCCGTAGCGCAGATGGGCGAGGGCAAAAAATCCATCGCGATTTCCGTGCGCCTGCAACCCAAGGACGCGACATTGACCGACAAGGAGATCGAGGCGGTGTCGGCCAAGATTATTGACAAGGTTGAGAAAGCCACCGGCGGTGTTTTGCGCGGCTAAGTGATCTGGCGGTGGCGCTGGCGCGCCATTTCCATTAGCGCAGCAAGGCTGCGCGGCTGGCCTGCGGCGCGAGTATTTGTGGAACAATGATGGCGGAGTTTTAGCCATGGATCACGTTGAGACGATTGTCATTGGTGCCGGTGTCATCGGTTTGGCCATAGCGCGGTATCTGGCGAGGCGCGGGCATGAGGTGTTGGTGCTTGAGACCGAGGCTGCGATTGGCCAGCATACCTCGTCACGCAATTCACAGGTTATTCATGCCGGGATTTATTATCCCAAGGGGTCAGATCAGCAGCGGCTTTGTTTGCGCGGCAAGGCGATGTTGTATGATTATTGCGCCAGTCGTCATGTCGGCCATTCCCGTTGTGAAAAGCTGACAGTCGCGCCTGATGCTTCGCGGGTTGATGAATTGCATGATCTGGTTGCGCGCGGTGCGGCGAACGGGGTGGACGATCTTTATGTCATTTCCGCAGATGAGGCGCGCAAGCGCGAACCTGCGCTGGCCTGTGCCGGGGCGATGGTGTCGCCCTCAAGCGGCATTGTTGATGCGCCGGGTTTGATGTTGTCGCTGTTAGGAGAGGCGCAAGAGGCCGGGGCGATGCTGGCGTTAAACGCGCCGTTTCTTGCGGCGCGGCAGGTGGCCAAGGGTTTTGCTGTGGATGTTGGCGGCGAAGAGATGACGTTGACGTGTCGGCATCTGGTGAATGCCGCCGCCCTTGGCGCATGGGATGTGGCGCGGGGCATCGAAGGGTTGGCCAGGGGCAGCATTCCGACGCGCAATCTGGCCAAGGGCAGCTATTTTTCGGTTCCCGGTGCGTCGCCGTTTGAGGCTTTGATTTATCCGATGCCGCAGGTTGGCTCGCTTGGTGTGCATTCGGTTCAGGATTTGGGTGGCGGGGTAAAGTTTGGCCCGAACATGCAATGGGTGGATCAGGTGGAATATTCGGTTGACCCATCGCTGATCCCGGGTTTTGAGGCTGAAATCCGCGCCTATTGGCCGGGGCTGCCGGATGGTGCGTTGCAGCCGGAAAGTTCGGGTATCAGGCCGCGTATCTGGGGGCCAGGGGATGCAAAACAGGAATTTGTCTTTCAGGGGCCGGACGTGCATGGTGTTGACGGCTTGGTGCAGTTGTTTGGATTTGAGTCACCGGGCCTGACCGCGTGTCTGGCGATTGGTGAACATGTGGGTAAAATGCTTGGAGCAAAGGAAGGCACGAGATGGTCTTGAAGGTTTATTTGTCAGGTGAAATTCACACAGATTGGCGAAATGAAATAATCACGGGTGCCAAGGGGCTGGCGGTTGAGTTTTCCGCCCCAGTGACCGACCACGGCGCATCAGATGATTGCGGCGTTGCGATATTAGGTGCTGAGCCTGACAAATTCTGGCATGACCGAAAGGGTGCCAGCCTGAATGCGATCCGCACGCGCAAAGCGATTTCGGAAGCGGATGTGGTGGTTGTGCGGTTTGGCGATAAGTACAAGCAGTGGAACGCGGCCTTTGATGCGGGCTATGCCGCTGCCCTTGGAAAATCGCTGATCGTGCTGCACGCGCCTGAGCACCAGCATGCGCTGAAAGAGGTGGATGCGGCCGCGATGGCCGTGGCGCAACATCCTGAACAAGTGGTCAGGATGCTGCGATATGTGCTTGAGGGCACGCTTTAGCGGCCAAATTCAGGTTGGTCTTGGCGGGTTGACCAGACCGCGCTGAACCGCCGGGCGGGCAAGGCAGCGGTCAAGATAGGCCGGAACGTTATCCAGATCGTCCCAACCGACGAGATCACCGGCCTTATAGAAATTGACCAGCGCGTTCAGCCACGGGAATACAGCAATGTCGGCGATGGAATAGTCGTCCATGATGTAGTCCCGGCCTTCCAGCCTTTGATCGAGCACACCTAACAGGCGGTCGACCTCGTCGACATATCTTTGGCGTGGACGGGGGTCTTCGATGTCCTTGCCTGCGAATTTGGTAAAGAATCCAAGCTGGCCGAACATTGGCCCAATACCGCCCATCTGGAACATTAGCCACTGGATGGTTTCATAGCGTTTGGCAGGATCGGCTGACAGCAACTGGCCGGATTTTTCCGCCAGATAGATCAGGATCGCGCCGCTTTCAAACAGGCCCATCGGCGTGCCGCCGGGACCATTGGGGTCGATGATTGCCGGGATTTTGTTGTTCGGTGACAGTGACAGGAACTCCGGTGTCATTTGGTCGTCATTGCCGAAATTGACCAGATGAGCGTCATAGGGCAGGGCCATTTCCTCGAGCGCGATCGAGACTTTGACGCCGTTGGGCGTGGTCAGGGAATATAGCTGAATGCGGTCGTCGTGAACTGGCGGCCAACGCTTGGTGATTTCAAAATCTGACAGGTTTTTCATGTGCTTGTCCCATTCGCGCCGGGCGCGGTTTGTGATTGTTGTCGACAGAACCTAAGGGTGCTGTCGCGGCATTAACAGGCCCCTTGCTCAAGTTTCCTTGATTTACCCTACGGCCTGAAGCAGAATCGGCCCGGTGAGCAGCAAAAAAACGGAGCGTAAAATGTTGAAAGAGTTCAGGGAATTCATCGCCAAGGGCAATGTCATGGACATGGCGGTTGGGATTATAATTGGGGCGGCCTTTACCGCGATCGTCAAGTCCATGGTCGGGGATCTGATTAACCCGTTCATCAGCCTTTTCATGGGCGGCGTGGATTTCATCAACTGGTTTGTTGTGCTGGGAGGGGGCGAGTATGTCACGCTTGCCGAGGCGCGCGAAGCCGGGGTCGCAACCTTTGCTTATGGTTCGTTCATTATGGCCGTGATCAATTTTCTGATTATCGCTTGGGTGGTGTTCTTGCTTGTACGCTTTGTGAACCGGCTAAAAGCCAAGATGGAGCGGGAAGAACAAGAGGCGGAAGCGCCGGCTGCGCCTGCTGGGCCGACCGAGGTTGAATTGCTGATCGAGATCAGGGATTCATTGGCGAAATAATCATTGTTTGAACGCGGCCCGTTCAGGATTGGGCCGCGTTCATATGTTTCATATTACATCTTAAGCGCCAGCGCGGGCGAGATAACGTCAAGCCCAAGGGCTTTGCCGACCGCGTAATAAGTCAACTTGCCAGCATGGGTGTTCAGCCCGTTCAGCAAATGCGCGTCGTCTTCACAGGCTTGCCGCCAGCCCTTGTCGGCCAGCGCCAGCATGAATGGCATTGTCGCGTTGCCAAGGGCGATTGTCGAAGTGCGGGCAACCGCGCCCGGCATGTTGGCGACGCAATAATGCATGATGCCGTCAACTTCATAGATCGGATCATCATGGGTTGTTGCGTGCGAGGTTTCAAAGCATCCGCCCTGATCAATCGCAACATCGACCAGTGCCGCACCGGGCTTCATGCTGCCGAGTTGTTCGCGGCTGATCAGTTTTGGGGCCGCAGCGCCGGGGATCAGAACCGCGCCGATGATCATGTCAGCGGTTTGGATCAAATCAGCGGTGTTTCCCCGAGAGGCATAATTGGTTTTGAACACGCCGCCATAGACATCGTCCAGATACCGCATGCGTGGCATCGACATGTCCAGCACGGTCACATCCGCACCCATGCCTGCCGCGATGCGGGCTGCATGTGTGCCAACGACACCGCCGCCGATCACGACGACCTTGGCTGGTAGAACGCCGGGAACGCCGCCCATCAGGACGCCGCGACCACCATTGGCTTTTTGCAGGGTCCAGCTGCCGACCTGTGGGGCCAGCCGTCCGGCGACCTCGGACATTGGGGCCAGAAGTGGCAGGCCACCGGCGCGATCAGTAACGGTTTCATAGGCGATAGCGGTGACGCCGCTGTCCAGCAGGTCTTTGGTCTGGGCAGGGTCCGGGGCCAGATGCAGATAGGTGAACAGAATCTGATCTTCGTGCAATTGCTTGCGCTCGGCTGGTTGCGGTTCTTTGACCTTTACCACCATTTCCGCGCGGGCGAATATTTCGGCCGCTGTGTCAACGATTTCTGCACCGATGGCGGTATAGCTGTCATCGGGAAAGCCCGCACCAGCACCGGCATTGGTTTCAATGATGACGGAATGGCCTCGGGCAATGGCCTCTTGTGCCGCTGACGGGGTCATCCCGACGCGGTACTCTTGATTTTTGATCTCTTTTGGGCAACCGATCAGCATCCTAGCTCTCCTGTTTCATGATGCGGCACGTTTTGGTGATCCTGCATCAGGCGCATTGGCTAGTTTTCCGAATTGTGCTTTGCAAAAGCAGATTTTGTGGTAAGTTCTGCGAAGATATTGGTGTTTCAAGCAAGGATCGTGCGAATTATGGAGATTGATGCTACAGATCGTCGGATTCTGATTGTGTTGCAAAAGCAGGGGCGGATGTCGAATGCGGAGCTGGCCGAGCGGATAAATTTGTCGCCGTCTGCCTGCCATCGCCGTGTGCAGCGGCTGGAAAAAGGCAAAGTGATCACCGGTTATGTCGCGATGCTGGACGCGCGAGAGGTCGATCGACGTTCAACCGTGTTTGTTGAAATCACGTTGTCCGGGCAGGCCGATGAGGTTTTGGAAGCGTTTGAAAAAGGTGTTTCGCGTATCCCGGATGTTCTGGAATGTCACCTGATGGCGGGTTCGGCAGATTATTTGCTGAAAGTTGTGGCGCGCGATACCGATGATTTTGCGCGTATTCACCGCAAGCATCTGGCCCGGCTGCCGGGGGTGGCGCAAATGCATTCGTCCTTTGCGTTGCGCACCGTGTTTAAGACCACGGCGCTGCCGATTTAGCGGTGGCATTTTGATGTCAGCAAGGGGGCTGTCTGCCCCCTTGAAACCCCCGAGGATATTTTCAAAAAGATGAAGCAGGCAGGGCGGTGTGACTTAGCCCAGTAGATATTGAAAGCTGTAAAGCGCGATCATTCCGCCCAGAACCGCGCCGACCACGCTTTTGAGCCAGATGCCGATGGCAAAGGCAGCGATGGCGGCCAGAAGGCGTGCGGGATCGGTGTTGCCCTGATTGGCGGCGGGCCAGACCACCAGAGGTGCGACAAGGCCGGGCATGACGCCAACCGCAACATACCGCAGATGGCGCAGCACCCATTCCGGCATCTCGCGCCCGCCGATCAGGCCGAGGAAAGAAAAGCGGATAAGATAGGTGCCAAGGCCCAGCAATATGATGACGATCCAAAGCGTGGTTTTGTCGGTGATCATGCGGCTTGGCCTTCAGTCGGGGTGCGTGCGCGTCGTTTCAGGATAAGTTCGACCTGAGCGCCGGTCATCATCGCCAGCATTGCTGCCGCGATCAGGCCGAGGTTGTAAGGCACCCAGATCAGCGCCAGCGTGGCAGCTACTGATACCAGGGCTGCAAGGAAATGCGGCGCGCTGCGCATCATTGGCGCGGTTAGCGAGATGAAGCAGATCGGTATGGCGAAATCGAGCGAATATTCCGGTGGGATCGCGGTGCCAACAACAGCGCCGATATAGGAAAATAAATACCACAGCGGCACGATGGGCGACAGGCAACCAAAGTAGTAGGCGGTTTTCTGCGGCAGGGTCATCTGTGGTTCTTCGTTGTATTTCTTGACCGCCACGGCAAATGCCTGATCGACCATGAAATACGCCATCAACATTCTGATGCCCAAAGGGGCTTTGCCCACATGGGGCACCAGCGCGGCGGAATACATCGCCATCCTCAGGTTGACCGCAAGGGCGGTCAGCAGCACGATAAATGTCGGCGCCTGATCCAACATCAACGACACGGCGGTGAACTGGGCCGCTCCGGCAATCACCATGATCGTCATCGCCATGGTTTCGATCAGGTTAAGGCCGGCCTCGGTCGCGATGACGCCAAACAGCAGGGCAAACGGGACAACGACCAGAATAAACGGGCTGCCGTCGCGAAAGCCCGTCAGGTAGGCGGATTTTGGGTTGGTGATAATCATTGCTAATCTCTAAATTGGACGCATCATGCGTATGCTGAAATGCCGGGGGCTGTCAATTTGGTAAATCATACTGACCTATCACAATATCTGATCGCCCCTGATCCGGGCGCTGCCCGGTTGACCCGCGCGGTTCGCGGGATCGACCACAACGGCGCGCCCATGGATATCTCGGTGGTGGAAGAGCGTCCCCTGACGATCTTTTTGAACGGTCGCGAGATTGTCACGGCGATGACGATTGGCGACTACCCCGAATATCTGGCGCTTGGGTTTTTGCGCAATCAGGGCATGTTGTCGACTGCCGACACTATCACCGGCATTGATTACGATGAAGAACTGGAAACCGTTGTTGTGCGCACCGAAGTCGTGACGGATTTCGAGGCAAAACTGGCGAAAAAGACCCGCACCAGTGGCTGCGCTGTCGGCACGGTTTTTGGTGATATGATGGAAGGACTTGAGGGGCTGCAACTGCCCGAAGGCAAGGTTCGGACATCGTGGCTTTATGCCTTGGCGCATCAGATCAACACGACGCCCAGCCTGTATCTTGAGGCGGGCGCGATCCACGGCACCGTGTTGTGCCAACAGGACAAGCCGCTGGTTTATATGGAGGATGTCGGGCGGCACAATGCCGTGGACAAAATCGCGGGCTGGATGCTGTTGGAAGGGGCCGAGGCTGCGGATAAGATCCTTTATACAACTGGGCGGTTGACCTCGGAAATGGTGATTAAAACCGCCATGATGGGGATACCGGTGCTGGCTTCACGCTCGGGCTTCACGGCTTGGGGTGTGGATATTGCGCGCGAGGTCGGGCTGACGTTGATTGGGCGGATGCGCGGCAAACGGTTTGTTTGTTTGAGTGGGGACGGGCGGCTGGATTGGGACGCCGACCCTGACAATGTGGCGGAAGAGCCGGGCAAATCCCGCCGCAAAGGGGCCGGGAAATGAGCGCGCCACTGGGTGTAATCCTTGCCGGTGGGCAGGCGCGACGCATGGGCGGGGGCGACAAAGCGTTGTTGATGCTTGAAGGTCAGACTTTGCTGGCGCGGGTTGTTGCGCGACTGGCGACGCAGGTCGACAAGCTGGCGCTGAACGCTAATGGGGACCCAGCGCGGTTTCAGGGTTACGATCTGCCGGTGCTCGCTGACTCTGTCGGCGGATTCGTCGGGCCGTTGGCCGGGGTTCTGGCCGGGCTTGACTGGGCCGCCAGCCAAGGTGCAACGCATATCGTTACGGCTGCTGCAGACACACCATTTTTCCCGGATGATCTGGTGGAGCGTTTGCAGAACGCCGTGACGGATGGTGCTCCGATTGCCATGGCCGCCACACCAGACCCTAAACGTGGAATGTCCCGCCATCCGACGTTTGGCCTGTGGCCCGTTGCCTTGCGCGATGATCTGCGCAGGGCCTTGAACAACGGCACCCGCAAAGTGATCGACTGGACCGACCGGCACGGTGTTGCGCATGCAGAATTTCCAGTGGTGCCGTATGATCCGTTCTTTAACGTTAACACGCCACAAGATATGCTGGACGCGATTGAACTGCTTGAAAGGGCGAAATCGTGAAAGTGTTTGGCGTTGTCGGCTGGAAAAACAACGGCAAAACCGGGTTGATGGAACGGCTGGTTAACGAAATCACCGGGCGCGGGTTTTCGGTTTCAACAGTCAAACACGCCCATCACACATTTGATGTGGACCATCAGGGCAAGGACAGTTTTCGCCACCGCGAGGCTGGCGCGCAAGAGGTTCTGTTATCCTCGCGACATCGCTGGGCTTTGATGCATGAAATGCATTCTGCGACCGAGCCTTCCCTGCCGTCGCTTTTGGCGCATCTTGCCCCGGTCGATCTGGTGTTGATCGAAGGTTACAAACGCGACAGCCATGCCAAGATCGAGGCTCATCGCACCGCCAATGCCCATCCGCTGATCGCGCGCGACGATGACACCATTCTGGCGGTGGCCAGTGATGTGGCGCTTGACGGGTTGCAGCAACCGGTTTTTGGCCTCGACGACACCAGCGCGATTGCCGATTTCATCCTTGGCCATGTTGGATTGGTGTGATGCAGCCTCCGCGCCTGACAGATGATTGTTTTGCCCTGCCGCCCGGTGTGAACTGGACCCCGGTAGATACCGCGCTTGAACTGTTGCGCACCCGTTTGACTGGTGTTGTGGCGAGCGAGGTTTTACCGTTGGCACAGCTTTCTGGCCGGGTGCTGGCACAGCCATTGGCAGCCGTGCGAGACAATCCACCAACGGCCAATTCCGCGGTGGATGGCTTTGGCTTTGCCCATGCCAGCCTTGGCACAGGTGTGCAGGTTTTGTCCTTGGTCGACGGGCGCTCCGCCGCTGGTACGCCGTTTGCGGGCACGGTTCCCTTAGGGCAGGCGATCCGGATACTGACCGGGGCGCAGTTGCCGGGCGGTGTTGACAGCGTCGTCATGCAAGAGGACGTGACTGAACAGGACGGTCAGATTGCTTTTCATGGCGGAATAAAGCCTGGTGCGAACGCACGAAAAGCAGGCGAGGATGTCATCGCCACGACGGTTTTATTCCAGCCCGGCCACAAGTTGCAGCCACAAGACATCGCCTTGATGGCGGCGGTTGGCTTGGCGCAAGCCGAAGTTTTCAAACCGCTCAGGGTCGGTGTTTTGTCCACTGGGGACGAGCTGCTGGCGGCAGGCGCGTCCGCCCGGCCTGATCAGATTTTTGATGCCAACCGCCCGATGCTGCTGGCGATCCTGCGGCGTTGGGGGATGCAGGCGGTCGATCTTGGCCATGCGCGTGATGACACAGACTTGCTGCGTGACGGCCTGAACCGGGCGGCCCAAACGGTCGACGCTATTCTGACATCTGGTGGCGCCTCCGCCGGCCAAGAAGATCACCTGTCGGCCATTTTGCAAGCCGAGGGCGAGGTGCATTCCTGGCGCATTGCCCTTAAACCCGGACGGCCGCTTGCGCTGGGCCTGTGGTGCGGTGTGCCGATTTTTGGTCTGCCGGGCAATCCGGTTGCGGCCTTTGTCTGCACCCTGATTTTCGCGCGTCCCGCCCTTAGCGTGCTGGCGGGCGGAATGTGGACGGAACCGCAAGCGTTTCAGGTGCCAGCGGCATTCACCAAGTCAAAAAAACCCGGGCGACGCGAATATTTGCGGGCGCGGTTGGATGGGGATGGGCATGCTCAGGCGTATCATTCCGAGGGCTCGGGACGGATTTCAGGGCTAAGCTGGGCTGACGGTTTGGTGGAGCTTGGCGATGACGCGCGCGAGATCAGAGTTGGTGATCCAGTCGCATATTATCCCTATGGTAGCTTCGGGCTGTAACCCTGCCTTCATTGTTCCTGAAATACTCATTTTTGCACTAAAGAAACAGGAGCTGCGCCACTGGTTAAGCGCTACTGAGCCAAACCCAAACGGTAATACTTAGTCAAATGTTCCAGCGATCCGACCCAGCAGCATAAAGGCCCGCGCGGTTCGGGTTTCGCCCATTTCAACCAATTCCTGATCGGTGGCGTTGGCCTCAAATTCCGACAGGACCGTATCGAACTGACGCAAAAAATGATGCGCCGCGTCACGAAACACCGGGTCTTGCTTTAATCGTCCACCTGCAAGCGCCAGACAGGATCGGTCGCGGATACCGCCCAGCCCTGCCACCGCCGGGCCACGTTCACCACCGGCAAACCGACGCCATGTTTCGGCGCGTGGCTTGTCAGGGCGCAGGTCGTCCATGTAAATACCGTCTTGTGACAGCAAGGTTAGCACGTCTTGCGACGAGCGGATCATTTTGGCCACGTCGCGGTCATCCAAAGCACGGCGCAGTGTGCGAAATCCCTCGGCGTCATCCTCGTTTTCAGGAAAATTCAACGCGCGGATAAATTCGGCAATGGTTATTGGATCACGCAGTTCGGGTTCCGGTGTGCCAAGCGCCAGCGAGGGCTGTTCGTCTTGTTCCGGCACTGGCTTCTTGCCAAGTGCGGCTTTGGTAGTCGAGGCGGGAACCGTTGCATGTTCACGCCGCGATGCGAAGGTGGCAATCGCGGTTTCCGTTTGTTTCTGCGAAGCGGCGATTTCGTTCAACTGGTGCTCCAGCGATGGCTTTACGGTTTGCCCGGCTGTTTGTTGTTGCGAAACATAGGCGTGGCGCATGGCGTCGATGGAAGTTTGCAGGCGGTTCGCCTCTTCGCGCATGACTTTGGCGGTTTTGGCCCCGGCACTGGCGACCCAGATCAGACCGATGGGCAGCAAGATCGACACCATCGTCATCACAAATGTCATCGGGTTGAACCCAGGAGATCCGTCCCCGGATGAAATACCGATGAAGAACCAGAATCCGGCGACGACACCGACCCACAGCAAGCTTAGGACTGCCGCAACAATGTCAGCAATCTCGACTTTACTTTTTACCTGCCGCCCATAGATTCCAAGGTCGAGCGGGGCTTCGGGTTTGCCTGAATTCATGGCTTGGCTGCCTTTGAGGTCTGTATACCTCAGATATATTTTACACTGAGAATCTCATAACTTTTTGTACCGCCGGGTGTCTTGACCTCGACACTGTCACCTTCGTCTTTACCAATCAAGGCCCGCGCAATTGGCGAGCGGATGTTCAACAGACCGTTGTCAACGTCGGCCTCGGGCTCGCCCACGATCTGATAGGTCATTTCAACGTCGGTGTCTTCGTCCACCATTTCCACGGTTGCGCCGAACTTGACCGAGCCTTTGAGCTTGGTCACGTCAATCACATCAGCCAAAGAAATGAGCCCTTCGAGTTCCTTAATCCGGCCCTCGATATGGCTTTGCTGCTCGCGGGCGGCGTGATACTCGGCGTTTTCAGATAAATCGCCATGCTCGCGCGCCTCGGCAATGGCCCGGATGACTGCCGGGCGATCGGTCGATTTCAGCTGTCTTAGCTCTGCGTCCATAGCTTTGAAGCCACGCGGGGTGACGGGGACCTTTTCCATCGAAACAAGGTGTCCTTTTCGTAATTCTCAAACGCTGACCATATGGTTTAGAGCCATGAAGGGCAAGGGATTCCGTGGCGCGTTGGGGCAATGCTTTTTGATCGCAGCGACGTGCCCAAGAATGATTTGGCCCAAAGTGGAAAATTCGGCTAGATTCACCCTGATGCACCTAAAAACAAGCGAGTCGCACATGGCTTTGTTTCCCTCTCTTCCAGACGAGTCGCACCTGTCTGATGTCTTTCAACGTTTTCCCGATAATGCGGGCCCTTTGATGGTTTATCTTGAAGGGATATTGCGGGCCGAAGGGGTGTTTTCCATCGGCCAGCGGGAACTGATCGCGGCGTATGTTTCCGGTCTGAATGCATGCACGTTTTGCTATGGTTCGCACCGGGTCTATTCCGAGGTGTTCGGAATCCCGCGCGGTCTGGTTGATGCCCTGCTGCGCGATATCGACAGCGCTGACATTGCTGAGAATATGAAGCCTGTGATGCGCTATGTGCGCAAGTTGAATGACTTGCCGTCAAAGCTGGTGCAGGCCGACGCAGATGCGGTTTTTGCGGTTGGCTGGTCAGAAGAGGCGCTGTTTGAGGCGGTGCAGGTCTGTGCGGCGTTCAATTTGATGAACCGAATTGTCGAGGGCGCTGGCGTTTCGTTTGACTATGACCAGAATGATGATGTGCGCCGCGAATTGCGCAATCGCCGCCAGCATTCCTATCTGGATTTTGGCCGCCGATTGGGTGTTCTGCCGCCCGAAGACGAGTCGCTGAACGTCTGACGCCGCGAAACCCACGGATTTATGACATTTTACGGTCAAACAACGTTTGGTCGTGATTGACCAAGCGGCACGGCTTGGGCTAGTCAGAAACCAACAAAACGGGTGAGAATAAAGGGGAATATCATGGCCGACACGACACGCGAGTCTATGGACTATGACGTTGTGATTATTGGGGCTGGCCCATCGGGTTTGTCCGCAGCGATCCGCCTGAAACAGCTTGATCCCGATCTGGATGTGGTCGTTCTGGAAAAGGGCAGCGAAGTTGGTGCGCATATCCTGTCAGGGGCGGCTCTGGATATCAGCGGTCTTGATGCCCTGATGCCCGATTGGCAGAAACGCGGAGCCCCGATTAAGGTCAAAGTCAAGAAAGATAATTTCCTGATGCTGGGCGAGGCCGGCTCGATCCGCATTCCGAATTTTCCGATGCCGCCCCTGATGAACAACCACGGCAGTTACATCGTTTCATTGGCCAATGTCTGTCGCTGGATGGCCGAGCAAGCCGAAGAAATGGGCGTGGAAATTTTCCCGGGTATGGCCTGCTCGGAACTGGTTTATGGCGATGATGGCGAAGTCAAAGGCGTGGTTGCCGGTGAATTTGGCCGCGACCCCGACGGCAATCCCGGCCCGTCTTATGAACCGGGGATGGAGCTTTATGGCAAATATGTTTTCCTGTCGGAAGGCGTGCGCGGCTCGTTGGCCAAACAGGTGATCGGAAAATACGATTTGTCTGCTGGCAAAGACGTGCAGAAATTTGGCCTCGGGATGAAAGAAATCTGGGAGATTAAGCCGGAAAACCATTCCGAAGGCACCGTGACCCATACGATGGGCTGGCCCTTGGGTGGTAATGCCGGTGGTGGATCGTTCATTTATCATCTTGAAAACAACCAAATTTCCATCGGTTTTGTGGTGCATCTGAACTACAAAAACCCATATGTGTTTCCTTACATGGAATTTCAGCGGTTCAAACATCACCCTGAAGTCGCCAAAATTCTGAAAGGCGGCAAACGGGTCGCTTACGGGGCGCGTGCAATTTCCGAAGGTGGTTGGCAGTCGATCCCCAAAGTGGTTTTCCCGGGCGGTGCGCTGCTGGGATGCTCCGCGGGTCTGGTGAATGTGCCGCGCATCAAGGGCATTCACAACGCGATGCTGTCAGGCAAGGCCGCCGCCGAAGCGGCATTTGCTGCGATCAAAGATGGCCGCTCGGGCGACGAACTGGCGGCCTATGAGGCCGATTTGCGTTCTGGTCCGATTGCCAAAGACCTGAAGCGGGTGCGCAATGTGAAACCGTTATGGTCGAAATTCGGTATGCTGCCGTCGCTAATTCTGGGCGGGTTTGACATGTGGGTGGCCAATCTGACCGGCTGGAATCCCTTTGGTACGCTCAAACACGGCAAATCGGATGCCGAGGCGACCGAACCCGCCAGCCAGCACAAAATACTGGAATATCCGCGACCCGATGGGGTTCTGTCGTTTGATCGTCTGACAAATGTCAGCTTTTCCGCAACCAACCATGCCGAGGATCAGCCGTGCCATTTGCAGTTGGCCGATGCCGCAATCCCGATTTCGGTCAACCTGCCGAAATACGCGGAACCGGCACAACGGTATTGCCCGGCGGGCGTTTATGAGGTGTTGCGTGACGATGACGGGTCAAACCCGCGCTTTCAGATCAACGCGCAAAACTGCGTGCATTGCAAAACCTGCGATATCAAGGATCCTTGCCAGAATATTAACTGGCAGACGCCGCAGGGCGGCGAAGGGCCGAACTATCCAAATATGTAACCTCGCAGCATTGTCACCGGATGTGGCCGCGCGTGCATTGCCAATAAGGAGGAGGGGCACTAGGCTCTTCTCCAACATTCAGTGACTGGAGATACCCCCGCGTGACCTCGATTTTCAGGCCCATTATTCTCGCCGCCGCTTCGACCTTGTTCGCTTTCACTTTGTCGGTTTCGACCGCCCGCGCTGAAAGTCTGGCGGGGAATTATCTGGCGGCAACTCAGGCAAACTTTGACAATGATTACAAAGCAGCGGCGCATTATTACGCCCGTGCGCTGGCGGGTGACCCTGACAATCTGGACCTGATGCAAAACGGTCTGCTGGCCTTTTTGAATATGGGCGATGTAGATCAGGGTTTGGCCATTGCGCGCCGCATGGAAGGTTTGTCGGCAAACAGCCAGTTGGCGCAACTGATCCTTTTGACCAATGACATTAAGATAGGCGAATTCGCCTCGGCAAACGCCTTTTTTGAAAGCGAGATTGGGTTCAGCCCGTTGCTGGACGGTTTGGTGCAAGGTTGGATTTATCTTGGGCTTGGCCAAATGTCTGACGCAACGGCGCGATTTGATGCGATGTCGAACAATAACGCGATGCGGGTGTTCAGCGAATACCACAAGGCGCTGGCCTTGGCCGTGGTCGGTGATTTCGAGGGTGCCGAGAAAATTTTGTCGGGTAATGGCGGTGAGCCGATCCGCATCGGACGTGGCAGCCTGATCGCACATATCGAAGTCTTATCGCAGCTTGAACGCAAGGACGAAGCGCTGGCGATTATAGAGGACGCTTTGAACGGCTCGGGCGATTTGGAAATTCTCGACATGCAGGCGCGGCTGATGGCCGGGGAAACATTGCCGTTTACGACTGTGACCAACGCCGTCGAAGGCGCGGCTGAGGTGTATCTGACCCTTGCTGCCGTACTGGCGGGCGAAGAAAACGACCGTTTTGGCCTTATTTATGGTCGGCTGGCGGAGTTCTTGCGGCCAGACTCGGTCAGTGCCGTCCTGCTGGTTGCGGATCAGCTCAACGGGCAGGGCCAATATGATCTGGCGATCGAGAATTTCAACAAGGTGCCGGGTGACCATCCGTCTTATTACAGCGCTGAAATCGGGCGTGCTGAGGCTTTGCAAGCGTCCGAAAAAATGGACGCAGCGATCGAGGTTTTGCGCGGGTTGTCAAAATCGCACAAAACCATCCCGACGGTGTTCACGTCACTTGGCGACGCGCTGCGTCGTGACAGCCGGTTTGGCGAGGCGACCGTGGCCTATGACGCGGCAATCGCTTTGCTGCCGGAACCACAGCCAAACCACTGGTTCCTGTATTACGCACGCGGTATCACCCATGAACGCGAAGGCGCATGGGATGCCGCCGAGGCCGATTTCCGTTTTGCGCTGGAACTGTCTCCCGATCAGCCATTGGTCCTCAATTATCTGGGATACGGTCTGGTCGAAAAACGCATCAAACTGGAAGAAGCACAGGCGATGATCCAGACCGCTGTCGATAGGCGGCCGAACGATGGATATATCACCGATTCTTTGGGTTGGGTTCTGTATCGGGTCGAAAAATTCGAAGAAGCTGTTCCACATCTGGAGCGTGCGGTTGAACTGATGCCGGTTGATCCGATCATCAACGACCATTTGGGCGACAGCTATTGGCAGGTTGGTCGCAAGCTTGAGGCCGCGTTTCAGTGGCGTCGGGCTTTGTCGTTCAAACCAGAAGAGAAAGACGCCGAACGTATTCGGCTGAAGCTTGAAATCGGCCTGGACGAAGTCCTGAAATCCGAGGCAGAGACCCAAGAAACGAGCGACTAAAACCGATGCTGCGCGGTCTTGCCCCCGCCAAGGTCAATCTGGCGCTGCATGTCACGCAGCAGCGGGCAGATGGTTATCATCTGTTGGATTCGCTGGTGTGTTTTGCCGATTTTGGTGACCACATTTCCGTGGCGGAGGCAGAGACCCTGAAGCTTGAGGTCACAGGCCCCGCTGGTATGGCGGTGCCATTGGGGTCTGACAATCTGATCCTGCGGGCGGCCGCGCTGTTTGGCGCTGATAAAGGCGCGTGTATCACATTGGACAAACAGTTGCCGGTCGCGTCTGGCATCGGCGGCGGCTCGGCGGATGCGGCGGCTTGTTTACGTTTGCTGGCAGAGCTTTGGCAAACCCCCCTGCCTGATCCGGCGGCGGTTTTGGCGCTTGGCGCGGACGTTCCGGTTTGCCTGATGGGGCAGAATGTGCGGATGCTTGGGATCGGCGAGCGATTGCAGCCTGTGCCGCAGATGCCAAAGTTTCCGGCTGTTCTGGTCAACCCCGGATGCGCGCTGGCAACCCGGGCAGTGTTTGGTGCTATGACGCAAAAAACCAACCCGCCGCTAGCGGATTTGCCAAATTCGGACGATTTTACGCTTTGGCTGGATTTCTTGCTGGCGCAACGCAATGATCTGCAATCAGCGGCCATAACTTTGGCGCCTGAGATCGCGACTGTTCTGGATGTGCTGGCGCGGTTTGCGGATTGCAAACTGGCGCGCATGTCGGGTTCCGGCGCCACTTGCTTTGGACTGTTTGAGACCATTGATCAGGCCGCGCAGGCAGCTACAGCACTTAGCGTCGATCACCCTGAATGGTGGGTTCAGACGACCGTTCTGGGCTGATTAAACCACTCGCGCCACGACATAATCCGCCAAACCAATCAGCAAAGCCCGGATTTCCGTATCAGGCAGTCGGGTGATTGCAGCCTTGGCTTTTTCGGCCCAGCCAAGCGCGTCGGCCTTCGTGGCGGCAAGCGTGCCATGCTTGGCCAACAGACCCAAGGCATGTTCCAGATCACCGTCTTTCTGTACGCCATCCTCGATCACGCGCGACCAAAAGGCGCGCTCGTTGGCGTCTGCCAATGCAACCGCCTTGATCACCGGCAGAGTCAGCTTGCGTTCGCGGAAATCGTCGCCGGTGTTTTTGCCCATTGAGGCGGACGAGCCGCCGTAATCCAGCAAATCATCCACGATCTGAAAGCTGATCCCCAGCGCGTCACCGTAGTCACGAAGTGCCGCAACCTCTGATTCTGGCGCATTGGCAATCACACCGCCAACTTCGGTGGCGGCGGCAAATAATGCCGCGGTTTTGCCGCGCACAACTTGCAGATAGATCGCCTCGTTCGTGGCCAGATCTTGCGCGGCGGTAAGTTGCAGAACCTCGCCTTCCGCGATTGTGGCCGACGCATTCGCCAGAATATCCAAAACCCTGAGCGAGCCGGTTTCAACCATCAACTGAAACGAACGTGAGAACAGGTAATCACCCACCAGAACCGACGTTTTATTATCCCACATCAGATTTGCGGTGGGTCGCCCGCGACGCTGTGCGCTTTCGTCAACCACGTCGTCATGCAACAGGGTCGCGGTGTGTATAAACTCAACCGTCGCCGCCAGATGCACGTGATACGGCCCGTCATAGCCGCACAGTTTCGCCGCCGCTAACGTTAGCAATGGGCGCAGCCGTTTGCCGCCAGCCTCGACCAGATGCGCGGTAACCTGCGGAATGCGCGGCGCATTGTCCGACGCCATTCGATCCCGGATCAGCCCGTCAACGGCGGCCATTTCGGTCCCAAGCAACAGCGCAAGGGCATCATGCGGTTTGCGTTCGATGGCGACATTTTCCATAGTGATGTCTTTCAAATCTCTCGACAAATATGCGTCTCTGCCGTTAAGCCTGTGGCATGAAAGAGCTTTTGCGCACCAACGACCCGACGGTCATCGCTTTTGCCAAAGCACTCCTCAGCGGGGAGGGTATAGACTGCTTTGAATTGGACGTCCACATGAGCGTTCTTGAAGGGTCCATTGGCATAATGCCGCGCCGGTTGATGGTGATCAACCGCGATATGTTCCGTGCCCGCGCTGTGCTTGCCGATAATCAGATAGAATTGCCGGACCTTGAGCGCTGATGTTTGCCGATGATGAATTGACCCAAGACGGTTTTCTGGATGGAAAATTATCGATCTGGCAGCCACGCAAGGGTTACCGCGCCGCCACCGATCCGGTGTTTCTGGCAGCGTCCGTTCCGGCCAAGCCCGGCCAATCGGTGCTGGAACTTGGCTGTGGGGTCGGTGTCGCGTCGTTGTGCCTAGGCTGGCGTGTGGCCGGTCTGTCGCTGAGCGGGGTTGAGGTGCAGGGCGATTATGCGGTTCTGGCGCGGCGGAATGGCACAAAAAACGACTTGAATTTGCAGGTGACCGAGTGTGATTTGGCGGCGCTTCCAGCAACCCTTGTGCAGCAATCCTTTGACCATGTGATGTTCAACCCGCCGTATCTGACCGCCGATGGCGGAACCCCGGCGGCGGATCAGGGCCGAGAAACCGCCTTTCGCGAGGACACGCCGCTTGCCGTCTGGATCGACACCGCAGTGCGGCGGTTGAAACCGAGGGGAGTGCTGAGCGTCATTCATCTGGCGGACCGTCTGCCTGATATTCTGGCGTGTTTTGATGCGCGCCTGTCTGATATTACTGTCAAACCGATTGCGCCTCGTCGCGGGCAGGCGGCAGGGCGGGTTGTGGTGCGTGCGCGCAAAGGTGGCCGTGGAGCCTTTCAGTTGCTTGCACCGTTGGTTGTGCATGACGGCGACATGCATGACGGGGATCGCGACAGTACCAGCCATGCGGCGCGGGCCATTCTGCGCGACGGGACGGCATTGGCGTTTTGAACCTGTTAACAGTTTGTTAACCCAGAATGCCTAGCGTTTAGGGGCCGGTCAGGCATTCCTCGGGTCGGCAAAATGGGCGGCAGGCATGCAAAATGGTGTGTTACTGATACTTTTGTCGATGTCCCTGACCCCTTTGGGTGATGCCTTGTCCAAGTATTTAGGCGCTACCCAATCACCATTTGTCATTGTCTTTCTGCGATATTTTACCGCCGGACTGATTGCGCTAATATTGGCGCGCATATGTGGCGCAAAGGTTGAACTGCCGCGTGCCGGGCGCGTTGGCATGGTGATCCGAACCGCGCTGGTGATGGGGGCCATGACCTGCCTGATTGTGGCGCTGTCGATGATCCCACTGGCCAATGCTGTCGGTGGTTTTCTGATCGCGCCAATCGTTGCGATGCTGATGTCGGTCTTTATCCATCACGAGGCGCTGACATTTCCCCGAATCATCGGGGCATTCGGCAGCTTTTTTGGTGCGCTTTTGATTCTGCGCCCCGACGCAGGGCTGGCACCGGGTATGTTGTTTGCCCTTGGCGGCGGGCTTCTGCTGGGTGGTTTTTTGGCTTTGTCGCGCTACGCACCGCCCGCAGGGCACCCGATTTCGGCCCTTGCGGTGCAATGCTTGCTTGGGTCGGGCATGATCCTGCCCTTTGCCTTGCCGTCTTTTAGCGGGGTGCAAACCGCGCAGATCCCGACGCTTTTTCCGGCGGTGGTTGGCCTTGGTCTGGTAACTGCTGCCACCCATTTTCTGACCGTAGCGGCGTATCAGCGTGCGGAGGCCGCGCGCCTTGCGCCGTTTTTCTATTTCAATTTGGTGGTCGCAGTCGTGGTTGGAATTTTCTGGTTTGGCGAAATGCCCACCACCGCAACGCTAAGCGGGCTGACTTTCATCGTTTTCGGTGGATTGTTCAGCCTTTTACCGCCCGGGCAGGCGGCAAAACTTCTCAGCAACAAAATCAAGGGGTTGGCGCGAAACGGTGCAAATTTGCGGCAAAATATTGCCAACACCTGATGACACGACTCGAAATCTGTGATGCACTCACTACGTAAGTTACAGGCAGCATTTACCAAAAGGGAGATACACCATGAGCTTGAGTTCACATCTTCAAGAACTCCAGAAAAAACACGACACCCTATCAAAGCAGGTCGAAACTGCCCAAAGAAGTCCGGGGACAGATGATCTTGCTATCGGTGAGATGAAAAAGCAGAAACTAAAGCTCAAAGAAGAGATTGAACGAATTCAGGTGAATTAACCCCGAACACTCGATCAAAAACATGAAAGCCGACTGATTGGCAGCCGGCTTTCACGAAGCTCAGATGGTCTGAAATCAGACCACGAATTGGCCACCATTGGCGGTCAAAGTCGAACCGGTGATGAACCCGGCATCGTCAGATGCAAGGAAAACCACACAGCGCGCGATTTCTTCAGGCTCGCCCAAACGGCCCACGGGAATCTGAGCCACGATGCTGTCGCGGACTTTTTCCGGCACAGCCATAACCATTTCAGTGCCGATATAGCCAGGGCAGATTGCGTTGACCGTGATGCCTTTGAAAGCACCTTCCTGCGCCAGGGCTTTGGTAAAGCCCAGATCACCAGCCTTGGCGGCTGAATAATTGGCCTGACCCATCTGACCTTTTTGACCATTGATCGACGAAATGTTGATCACACGGCCAAACTTCCGTTCGCGCATGCCGTTCCACAATGGGTGTGTCATGTTAAACAGGCCGTCCAGATTGGTGCCCATAACCTGGGACCACTGATCGCGTGTCATTTTGTGGAACATGCCATCGCGGGTGATGCCCGCGTTGTTGACCAGAACCTCAACCGGGCCAAGATCTGCTTCGACCTTGGCAATGCCATCGGTGCAAGCGTCGTAATCGGCAACCGACCACTTATAGGTGGCAATTCCGGTTTCAGCGGTGAACGCGGCAGCGGCCTCGTCATTTCCGGCGTAATTGGCGGCAACGGTGTAACCTGCTGCCTGCAAAGCCTTGGCGATTGACGCTCCAATACCGCGCGTGCCGCCCGTTACCAATGCAACTCGTCCCATATCTTCCATTCCTTTTAACGTTTTCGATTAATTGATCCGGGGTTTCCTTAACGTAATGCGCCCCGGATCAGAGTTGTTATTTGGGAATGGCCGCTATGCGGATCAGTCCCGCTCAAGACACATGGCAACACCCATGCCGCCGCCGATACACAGCGTAGCAAGGCCACGCTTGGCATCGCGCCGCTGCATTTCAAACAACAGGGTGTTCAGAATACGACAACCAGAGGCACCGATGGGGTGGCCAATCGCGATTGCGCCGCCGTTGACGTTAACAATCGACGGGTCCCAGCCCATGTCTTTGTTAACGGCACAAGCTTGCGCTGCGAAGGCTTCGTTGGCTTCCACAAGATCAAGATCGCTGGCAGACCAACCGGCCTTTTCAAGCGCTTTGCGAGACGCAAAGATCGGGCCCGCGCCCATTATGGATGGGTCAAGGCCAACGGTTGCGTAAGACGCGATGCGTGCCAAAGGCTGGATGCCGCGCTTTTCTGCGTTGGCCGCGCTCATCAACAAGGTCGCCGCAGCGCCATCGTTGATACCCGACGCATTGGCCGCTGTTACGCTGCCGCCATCTCGTACGAATGCAGGGCGCAGCTTTTGCATGGCTTCCATCGTGGCGCCGTGGCGGATGTATTCGTCCTGATCAACCACGATGTCGCCCTTGCGGGTTTTCACAGTAAACGCGGCGATTTCATCAGCAAACTTACCGGCCTTTTGTGCGGCTTCAGCTTTGTTTTGCGACGCAACGGCGAATTCATCCTGCATTTCACGCGAAATTTGCCATTGATTGGCAACATTTTCAGCCGTGTTGCCCATATGGTAGCCGTTAAAGGCATCCCACAGACCGTCGCGGATCATCGAATCGATGAATTTCATGTCGCCCATTTTTTGACCGGGGCGCAGGTTTGCCACATGCGGTGACATCGACATATTTTCCTGACCGCCTGCCGCTACGATATCCGCGTCGCCAAGTTGAATATGCTGTGCGCCAAGCGCGACCGCCCGTAAGCCTGAGCCACAAACCTGATTGATCCCCCAAGCAGCGCTTTCGATTGGCAAGCCGGCGTTGATATGGGCCTGACGTGCCGGGTTTTGACCCTGTCCGCCTGTCAGAACCTGCCCGAGGATCGTTTCGGAAACCTCGTCCTTTGCAATGCCTGCGCGCTCGACCACGGCCTCAAGTACGGATGCACCCAAATCGTGGGCAGGCGTGTTGGCAAAGGAGCCACTGAAACTGCCAACAGCTGTTCGTGCTGCCGAGGCGATAACTACATTGGTCATATTCAACCCTTTCTGATGTCGGAAACCGATTCGTTTCTGCGGTGCAGCATAAATCCATTCGGAGTAGTTGTCAGCACATTCGGTCTCGCATCATAATTGCGAGAACCGGATAGAATGTTTTGAAAAGTTGCGCAAGAAGAAAAGATAGGAAAATTAAATTACTTTTCCGATCCGTTTTGTGCCTCTGCCGCCAGTTTCATGACGCAGCGCACAGCGAATCATATACCATTGCATACAGTTTGCGCGGCGCGGGCGCGGACATGTAGCCGGTCAGTTACGACGCGGCGCGGCGGTCCTTGTCTTTGTGCCAAACCGGCATCGTCGTTGGCACACCAAAATAATATCCCTGCAAACAGTCAAACCCGGCGGCTTGCAAAAAAGCAGCCTCTTCCGGTTGTTCGACCGCTTCAGCAACTGTCAGCATGTCAAAATGCTGGCCAATGGAAACCAAAGCAGCGGTCAGCACCTGATTATTGGCGTCCTGATGGATGTCGCGGATGAAAGAGCCGTCTATTTTTACAATGTCGAAATAGAATTCTTTGAGATAGCGAAAGGCCGTGAATCCGGCGCCAAAATCGTCCAGCGCAAAACTGATGCCGCGCCGGTGCATATCGGCCATAAAAACTGTCACCAACTCCGGCATGATCATGGCAGACGATTCGGTGATTTCCAGAATGAGCCGCTCGGCGATTGTGCTGTCACGTGACAGACCTTGGTTCAGCACCTCCATCCAGCGCGGATATCCGATACTGCGCGCGGACATGTTGATCGACAATCGCAGCGACGGCTGGTGCAAAAGTTCGTTTAAACCAAGTTCAAGCGCCAGACAGTCAATAATGCGCCCGACCTCGCGGGTTTCGGCAACGTGCATGAAATCGCCGGCCGGTAGAATATTGTGATCTTCGTCCAGAATGCGAATCAACCCTTCATAAAACGCAGGTCTGTCGGGGTTGGTTGCAGAAACCACGGGCTGATAAGCCAGTAATACATCTTTCTGCCGGATCGCAGTTTCGATCATCTGATGGATGTTCTTGTCGCGGCCCGACATCGCATAGGCCAACGGGCTGTCCAACTCTGCGCCGAAATTCGCTGCCACTGCTTCCATGGTTTGGTTCCTTTTCAAAACAAACGAGCTGCATAACCAAAGTCACATTGGCGACAAACATCTGAAGAAACCGTAAATATTCGCTTTTTGTTCTAATTTTGCTAAAATGCTTTACAAAGGCGTAACGGGTTGATTCGGAGACATTAAATGGCGGAAAGTTGCAGCTGGTGCGGAACCGAGGCGATTTATGTGAATTACCACGATACCGAATGGGGTGTGCCGGAATACGACAGCCGCGCCCTGTGGGAGAAACTGATTCTCGACGGGTTTCAGGCGGGCCTGAGCTGGATCACCATCCTGAAAAAGCGTGATGCGTTTCGCGACGGGTTTGACCAGTTCGACCCAAACAAAGTTGCAGAATACGGCGAAAAGGAAATCGCCCGGCTGTTGCAGGACAAAGGCATTGTGCGCCATCGCGGAAAAATCGAAGCCACGATCGGCAATGCCCGCGCCTGGCAGGAAATCGACGCAAAAGAAGGGTTCGACCAATTTCTTTGGCGCTATATGGATGGCAAACCCCTGCAAACCAACTTCAAAACAGAACGCGAAGTTCCACCCTCAACACCGCTTTCAACGCAAATATCCAAAGACCTCAAGAAGGCGGGGTTCAAATTCTGCGGCCCAACAATCGTCTATGCGTTTATGGAGGCCGTCGGCATGGTCAACGACCACATCACAACCTGCCCGCGCCATAAGGCGGTTCAACGTCTGTAACCGCGCAATTCATTGTTCTACAAATACTCAATCCGACCTGAATATTGCGAAATTCGCCACATGATCCCCCCGGTCAGATCGGCATTCCCGCCGACGCGCCGTTCAGGCGTCGTCGGCCCGGCGCAACTGTTTTTGATTGTAGATCACAAACAGGCGTGAGCGCATCGCTGGCCCTAAAGCCCCGGCTTTCCGGCATCTTCGGGATGTCGTTCCACATGTTTGGCCTTGATCGCCAAAGACGTGTCGCGGCTGTTGTCATGGCTCCAGCCGGGCGGGCCAAAGGCGTATAAAAACCGGGCGCGCAGATTGATACCGGGCTGGAAAACGTCGCGAAACAAGCCAATCCATTCATGAAACGCCACCCTTAACGGGTTGAACGTGGCAAGATTCTGCACCAGCCCGTATTCGACCTTTTCATCCGCCTGTTCAGGAACAAATGTGCCGAACATCTTGTCCCAGACAATGAAAACCCCGGCATAATTCGCGTCCAGATACTGGGCGTTGCGACCGTGATGCACCCGGTGGTGCGACGGGGTGTTCATCACCGCCTCAAACCATTTGGGCATCTTGTTGATTGCCTCGGTATGGATCCAGAACTGATAGATCAGGTTCAGTCCGCCAGCAAAAACAATCATCGCCGGATGGAACCCCAACAACAAAAGTGGCGCACGCATTACCATCATCATGGTGAACGTTCCGGTCCATGTCTGGCGCAAGGCCGTCGACAGATTGTAATGCTGGCTGGAATGGTGGTTCACATGGCTTGCCCAAACCCAGCGTATGGTGTGGCCATAGCGATGCACCCAGTAATATCTGAGGTCATCAAGAACAAAACACAGCGCCACCACCCAAAGGCTGGCACCCAGATCGAGCAAACGAAATTGCCACAACCAGCCGAAAAATCCCAAGGCAACAAAGGCCAGAACAATCCCCGAGGCCACATTACCGGCCCCCATCAGCAACGAGGTCAGCGCGTCGCGGGTTTCACAACGCCCGCCGCGACCTTTCCATTTGATCCAACCAAGCTCGATCAAAATGGCGACAATAAAAAGCGGCACCGTATAATTCACCACGTCTGGATAACTTAGTGTGCTCATGATTTAGCTTTCAAAAGTTCTACCCATTCAGCCTGCTCAGCCGCGTCTGAAAACCCAATATCTATCACTGGTGCGGTGAAATCATGGGTGTTGATCTGGACATGCAAACCGGCCTCGACCAGATCAAAGGGATGATCTAGCAGACGCGACACCGGGTCTGCCCCAAATGACCACAACAACCCACACCCCTTTGCGGTTTCGATCAGTGCGTGGCTGCCCGCCATGTTCAGATGGGTCGCAATGGCCGGGGCATCGTGATTCCTGTGGTTCCACATCACGGTTGCAACTTCTGTATCGTCAAAACGCAAGTCGGGCGTTGGGCGCAGCAGCCGGATCAGCAAAACGATGCCGCTGATGCCTAAAACAACCAGCGGCAAAAGGATCTCAAGAGGCACGGTCGCCCTTTCGGTCGGTTGAACACATTGCGAACGGTGAAACAGCCGCCCTGGCTTGTCAATAACGGACGCCCCTGACGTTAGAGGAAGGCCGGAGGCAGCGATCCAAGCCAACGGCGGGCTTGTTGTTTAAGGTGCCGCGCCTTCTACCAATGCCGTCAGAAAGGCCACGGCCTCGTCTGAATGCCAGTTGGCGTCGCCGCGCATACGTGCGATTTCCATGCCCTCGGGATCTAGAATAACTGTAACTGGCAAGCCAAAAACACCCATCAGGTTGGCCAATTGCTGGGTCGGGTCCCGCAGCGTTTTCAGGGTATTAATCTCGGCCTCATCAAAGAATTTCTTGATTGCGGGTTTCGGATTGCGTCCGGCAGCGATCAGCACCACCTCAAACGCATCACTGCCAAGGTCGCGTTGTAATGCATCAAGGGCTGGCATTTCTTTGCGACAGGGTGCGCACCATGTTGCCCAAAAATTCATCAGCACATATTTGCCTTTGAATTCATCCAGCGAATGCTCACCTTCGTCCATGTCCAGTAATGTGAATACCGGCAGCTTTTCAGCCTCAGCATGAATGGCCAGTTTGCGCATGTCGCCTTGCCGCA
Organism: Paracoccaceae bacterium; assembly: GCA_021775315.1. Lineage (GTDB taxonomy): Bacteria > Pseudomonadota > Alphaproteobacteria > Rhodobacterales > Rhodobacteraceae > UBA5972. The sequence continues at coordinate 40,840 of JAJFIC010000064.1, read as the reverse complement.
ATTCCATCATCGCGTCGCGACTAAGGGGTTCGGCCAGCAGAGGGTTTGCACCAAACGCCAAGGCGACGTATAGCACGGCTGAAGAAATAGTTCGGATCATCGCGGGTCTCCTGCACGAGAGAGTAAATATGACCAACAGTAAATCATCTAACGCAATGTGGGGCGGTCGCTTTGCCCAAGGTCCTGATGCGATCATGGAGGCGATTAACGCATCGATCGGTTTTGACAAGCGTATGGCCCGTCAGGACATTGAAGGTTCGCGCGCCCATGCGCAGATGTTGGCAGCCAAAGGTATCATTACCGATAACGATGCAAAGGCCATCAGGGAAGGCCTGCTCACAGTGTTGTCAGAAATCGATAGCGGAACGTTTGAATACTCAACCGCGCTTGAAGACATCCATATGAACGTCGAAGCACGGTTAACCGCGCTGATCGGCGAACCTGCCGGGCGTTTGCACACGGCGCGGTCGCGCAACGATCAGGTGGCGACAGATTTCAAACTGTGGGTCCGCGACCAACTGGATGCCGCGATTGAAGGATTGCAGGCCCTGATCCGGTCGTTTCTGGCGCAGGCAGATGCAGGCGCTGATATGGTCATGCCGGGTTTCACTCATCTGCAAGTGGCCCAGCCGGTGACTTGGGGTCATCACATGATGGCCTATGTGGAAATGTTTGGCCGCGATCTGTCGCGGATGAAAGATGCCCGCGCCCGCATGAACGAAAGCCCGCTGGGGGCTGCTGCCCTTGCTGGTACGTCTTTTCCCATAGATCGGCATATGACGGCGGCGGCATTGGGTTTTGACCGACCTTCTGCGAATTCGCTCGATGCGGTATCTGATCGTGACTTTGCGCTCGATTTTCTGGCGGCGTCGTCAATTTGCGCGACGCACCTGTCGCGGTTTGCCGAAGAACTGGTGATCTGGTCCTCGGCCCAGTTTCGTTTTGTGACGCTGTCTGACCGGTTTTCCACTGGTTCCAGCATCATGCCGCAAAAGAAAAACCCGGATGCGGCTGAGCTGATCCGGGCCAAGGTTGGCCGCATCAACGGCGCATTGGTCGCCCTTTTGACGATCATGAAAGGTTTGCCGCTGACCTATTCCAAGGACATGCAGGAAGATAAGGAACAAGTGTTCGACGCTGCTGACAGCCTGATGCTGGCACTGGCCGCGATGACCGGCATGGTTCAAGACCTTACGCCCAACAAGGCGGAACTGGAAACCGCAGCAGCCAGCGGTTTTTCCACGGCCACCGATCTGGCGGATTGGTTGGTGCGCAGCCTGAACATGCCGTTCCGCGAGGCGCACCACGTCACCGGTGCGCTGGTCAAACTGGCCGAGGACAAGGGCTGTGATTTGCCGGACTTGGTGCTAGAAGATATGCAAAGCGTCTGTGCGGAGATCACGCCACAGGTGTACGATGTATTGGGTGTTTACAATTCCACCCAAAGTAGAACAAGCTATGGCGGCACGGCCCCGGACCTTGTCCGCGCCCAGATCGCTCGCTGGAAAGAGGTGTTGGGATGACACGGATTTTTGCACTGGTGCTGTGCGGAACTTTAATTTTGGCTGGCTGTGGTATCGACGGCGAGCCGCTGACGCCCCCGGCGAAAACCGCGACAACCACGGGCTGACGCCGGGCCTGACCATCGGAGAATTCCATGCGCGCTGTTACTGAACTATTGAAACTCGTTGCCCTGACAATTGCCCTTTTGCTTGCCACGCTGCCGTTCGGCGCGCCGATTGCACAGGCAGGCGAAGGGCCAGTATTGCTGACCGTCACCGGGCAGGTCGGCAGCCCGAACCGGGGCGGCTTTGATGAAGAAGCGGATAAATTCCTTGGGTTTTTTGATGTCGAATTTGATCGCGCCTATACGTTCACCTTTGACGACCTCAAAGCTCTGAACGCCGTAACGGTTAAGGCCGATTTTCCCAAAGGCGGTCCGATTCACAGCTTTACCGGACCGCTATTGGCTGATGTTTTGGCCGCAGCCGGGGCCGTTGGCGGCGCAGTGACCGTTCAGGCGCTGGACGGTTATGCGGTTGAAACATCGTATGAACAGATGATCGCACAGGGTGCGGTCGTAGCCTACATGCGTGATGGCAAAATGTTTGGCATTGGCGATTTCGGCCCGACCCAGATCGTTTTTGCCCGCGCTGAACGCGCCGATCTGGCAGATATGTCAGATGACAATTGGATATGGTCGATATTCCATATCCGTGTGGAATAGGGTAGGCGTCAGTCTCGGGCGTTTCACTTGCGCCGGGGAATGGGGCGAAAATGTCAATTCTGCGCATGATTTATCTGGGCCTTGCCATTTTAGGCACTATTGTCCCGATGATGGCATATTTCCCGTGGATGCAGGAAAACGGCGTTGATCTGAGCAGCCTGATCGCCGCGTGGAAGGCAAATGGGGCCACGACTGGTCTTTATTACGACCTGTTAATCTCGGCCATTGCGCTGAATGTCTGGATCGTTGCGGAAACTTACGTTCGCAAGGATTATTGGGTGTTAATCTGCCTGCCCGCGATCTATTTGATCGGGGTTTCCTGCGCCCTGCCGCTTTTTCTTTTTCTACGAACCCGCCCGGTGACCTGACATGGACCATTTTTTGTATCGTGACGGCCAGTTGCACGCCGAAGATGTGGCAATTTCTGACATTGCCCGCGCTGTTGGCACGCCGTTTTATGTGTATTCTGCCGCCACATTTCGCCGCCACTACCGCCTGTTTGAAGAGGCGTTGGCGGATATGGATCACCTGATCTGTTATGCGATGAAGGCGAACGGAAACCTTGCGATCCTCAAGTTGATGGCGGATCTCGGGGCTGGCATTGACGTCGTATCCGGCGGTGAATATGCCAAAGCCCGCGCGGCTGGTGTCCCCGGTGATCGTATCGTGTTTTCCGGTGTCGGCAAAACCCGCGAAGAAATGCAAATGGCGCTGAACGGTGGCATCCGCCAGTTCAATGTTGAAAGCGAGCCGGAACTGATCGCCCTCAGCCAGATCGCCACAAGCCTTGGTAAAACCGCGCCCATCACGATCCGGGTCAACCCGGATGTTGACGCCAAAACCCATGCCAAGATTGCGACCGGAAAGTCCGAGAATAAATTCGGCATCCCGATCGCCAAAGCCCGCGAAGCCTACCGACAGGCGGCGGCCCTGCCGGGGATCGAGGTGATCGGTATTGATGTGCATATCGGCTCGCAATTGACCGATCTGACGCCTTATGAGGCGGCGTTTACAAAAGTCGCCGAGCTTACGCATCAATTGCGTAGCGACGGCCACACTATTAAACGGCTGGACCTTGGTGGCGGGTTGGGCATTCCCTATGCGCGCTCAAACGAGGCACCACCGTTGCCGTTGGAATATGGCGACGTCATCCGCAGAACCGTCGGTGACCTGGGCTGTGAAATCGAGATCGAGCCGGGCCGCCTGATTGCTGGCAATGCCGGGCTGATGGTCAGTTCCGTGATCTATCTTAAACACGGTGAAGGTCGTGATTTTCTGATCCTTGATGCTGCAATGAACGATCTGATCCGCCCGGCCATGTATGAGGCGCATCACGATATCATTCCGGTGGCCGAACCCTCACCCGGCATCGAACAATCGCTTGTCGATATTGTCGGCCCGGTTTGTGAAAGCGGTGACACATTTGCGCGTCAACGCCACATGCCACCACTTGGTGCTGATGATCTGGTCGCCTTTCGTTCCGCCGGGGCTTATGGCGCTGCGATGGCGTCTGAATACAACGCCCGCCCGCTGATCCCCGAGGTTCTGGTTCAGGGCGATCAATTTGCCGTCATTCGACGTCGTCCGACCTTTGACGAAATGATAAACCGCGATACAGTGCCAGAATGGCTCTGACCTCGTAACGGGCGGCATTCAGGGCCTCTAATCAAGGAAGCCATGCGCAAACCGGCAAGCAGAATTGAGATTTCGTCGACCCAGCTGATGCTAAAGGCGCGGGCGCTCAAATCGTTGCGCAGGCCGATGACGCTGACCCGGTTGGGCATGATTGCCGAACGCGGCACGCGGGCCTTTTGGCCGCTTTGGTCCTGGGCGTTTGCCATCTGGACAGTTTTGTCATTTGGTTTGATGGATCATCTTTCCGTTGAAATAGCTTATTTTCTGGCGCTGATTGGTGTTTCCGGTCTTGTGGCGGGGCTGGTTTACGGGCTGCGTCGGTTTCGCTGGCCCGACAGCAATGCCGTGGCCGATCGCATTGATCGCTCGCTTAAAGGTCGCCCACTTACCGCGTTGTGGGACGCGCAGGCAATCGGCGCTGATGACGGCGCTTCGACCGCTGTGTGGCGCGCCCATGTTGCGCGGATGGCGGAACAGGCTGCCGCTGCTGGTCCGGTCGAACCCGATTTGCGGATTTCGGACCGTGATCCTTTCGGGCTGCGCTATATTGCAGCGACGGCATTGGTGGTCGCCTTGGTGTTTGGCTCGGTCAGCCGCACGGATCTGAACGCGGTGCTTGATCCTGATGGCGGTGCTGCCCTTGCGTCGGGCCCGATATTTGAAGGCTGGATTGAACCGCCGCGTTATACTGGTCTGCCGGGTATTTATTTGAACGAAATTAGTTCGGGTGATCCGCTGCCAGTTCCGGTTGGTAGTAAAATAACCCTCAGGTTCTATGGCGACGCTGATGGCATCGGCTTTAGTGAAACGGTTTCCGGCAAGCCAGCGCTGGAAAGTGATGAGCTGGCCACTGAGCAGGATTTTGAAGTTGCGCAAAGCGGTGTGGTGCGGATTACCGGCGCAGGTGATGGGGTTGAGACAAACTGGCAAATCACTATGATCCCGGATGAGCAGCCGATGATCGCGCTGACCGGCCCGGTTGATCGCAGCCCGGCAGGTGAAACCAAGCTAAGTTTTGAGGCCGCCGACGATTACGGGGTGGTTGGCGGTACGGTTACGCTATCGCTTGATCTTGATGCCACTGATCGACGTTATGGGCTGGCGCTGCCGCCCGAGCCGCAGTCGGATATAACGCTGGATTTGCCTTTGCCGTTTTCCGGCGGCACCAGAAAATTCAACGATGTCTTGGTCGAGGATCTGTCGCTGCATCGCTGGGTCGGCTTGCCGGTGACCCTGAGAATGTCGGTTGTCGATGACATTGGCCAAGAGGCCGGGGCCGAACCTGAATCTATCATATTACCGGGTCGGCGGTTTTTTGACCCGCTGGCCGCAGCAGTGGTCGAGCAACGTCGCGATCTGTTGTGGAACCGGGAAAACGCCACGCGGGTTGCGCAGGTTTTGCGCGCGGTCAGTTATTTGCCCGAGGATGTTTTTGACAACGAAAAGGCTTATCTGGTGCTGCGCTCGGCCCTTCGTCGTCTGGAATACCGGCGCGATGACACAGTGTCCGATGCGCTGCGCGACGAGATTGCCGATCTGCTGTGGCGGGCGGCGTTGCTGATCGAAGACGGCGATCTGTCTGACGCTGAGGCGCGTCTGCGCCGGGCGCAGGAGCGGTTGTCTGAAGCCATTGAAAACGGTGCCACGGACGAGGAAATTGCCGAACTGGCGGAAGAATTGCGCCGCGCAATGCGCGACTATCTGGAACAAATGGCGCGCGATGCAGAACAGAACCCAGATCAGGCGCAAAGCGGTGAACAGCGTGAAATCACCAGCGATCAATTGCAGGAAATGCTGGACAGGATTCAGGAACTGACGCGCGAAGGTCGGATGGAAGAGGCCCAGCAATTGCTGGAACAACTGCGTGAATTGATGGAAAACATTCAAACCGCACGTCGGTCACAAGGTGAAGGCGAAGGGCAGGGTCAGCAATCGATGCGCGATCTGGCCGACACCATGCGTCAGCAGCAGGATTTGTCTGACGATGCATTCCGGCAGATGCAGGAAGAATTCAACGGCCAGCGTCAACCGGGCCAGCAGCCGGGGCAGAATCAAGACGGGACACAGGGCCAAGGTCAGAACGGTCAAAACCAACCCGGTGCTGAAAGTCAGCAAGATTTGGCCAACCGGCAACAGGCTTTGCGGCAACTTCTGGAGAGCCAGCGAAACGGTTTGCCAAACGCTAATACCGACGAAGGTGAAGCGGCCCGCGAGGCCTTGCGCCGGGCGGAACGCCAGATGGGCGAGGCGGCCGAGGCTTTGCGTCAGGGTGATTTGCCCCAGGCGCTTGATAATCAGGCCGAAGCTTTGGATGCGTTGCGCGAAGGGTTGGAAAATTTGGGTCAGGAGCAGGCACAGAACCAAAACCAAAACATGGGTCGGCAGGGCGATCAGGCTGGCAGTCCTGACCCGAATTCACAACGCGACCCCTTGGGGCGGCAAAGCGGAACCACGGGTCGGATCGGATCAGAAGATTCGTTGCTGAACGGCGATTCGCCTTTTATGCGTTCGCGTGAACTGCTGGAAGAAATCCGACGTCGCTCGGGCGATAAAAGCCGCCCAAGGATCGAGCTTGATTATCTTGAGCGGTTGCTGGACCGGTTCTAAGGGGGCCCTTCGGGCCATTACTTTCAGCCCCTGCGGGGCGATACGCTCCGCGTGGGAGTATTTTTGCAACGATGAAACCCATAAGAAGATTTAGAGATACTGAGCCATCAGATTTCGCGCAGCCTCGATCAGGGCAAGCATGCCTTCGGCCAGTCGATGACGCGCCGCATCGACCAGCAAGGTGTATTGGTCAAGATAGGGTGCAGCACCCGGTAGTGCTGCGATGATTTGTGGTTTGAGCGCGTAAAGCGCCAGCAGTATCAGGAAAATCAGCACAGCAAGATAGAAACCTAAGCTGTTGCTTCGTTTCCCGGGCGCAGGTTTGCGGCGGCGCGCGCGTTCGTCATCAACCCGGCTGTCGTCGTCGGCAGACCGCAGGCTGGAATTCAGCGCATCAACATCCGGCAACTCGTGCTGCGGATGTTCAGCGGCGGCGCGGCGTTGCGGGGCCGGGGCCACGGACACTACGTCCTCGGGCAGATCGTCGTCGAACTGATCCTCGTCAGTTTCCGGTGACAGATGCAGGCGACGTTCGCGCTCGGGGTTTGATGTCAGTCGACTGCGGGCGGCGCGGGCGCGCAGGGCGAGGCCGTCGTCTTCGTCTGCTGGGTCATCTGGCGTGTCGTCTGATGCATCGTCCGGTTCGGCCTCAGGTTCGTCCGGGGCGGCGTGGGATGCTTCACCTGCTTGGCGGGTCGACGCATCAAGATCGGCCTCTTGGCGCAGAATATCAAGGACCGACTGATCTACTGGCGCGGCTTGCGGGCGTATATGCGTTTGACGTTGATCTTCGTCAGGCGCGGTTTCGTCGTCGTCCTGCGCGTCTTCGCCGCCATTTGCGTCATACGTGTCCGGACCGGCATCGTCACCGGTGTGGTCAGGTTGTTCATGGGTTGCGGCCTGGCCCGGTTCGCCGCGATCCTGAAACCACGTATTGCCGCAATTTGCGCATTGCACATCGCGTCCATCCTCGGGGATGGCATTTGCATCAACCTCGTATTGGGCGGCACAATTTGGGCAAACGAGTCGCATCCGACCCCCAGGATTTGTTTCTGCTCAGAACGTTGGCCGATTCGGGCCGTTAAACCCTTGTAACGGGGCCTGCCATTCATTCCAAGTATCTGGTACAAATCCAAAAGATTGCAACCCTTTGGTTGTTGAGCAAGTATCGGCGCTTAGGGAATCGGAGCTAAAATTGATCGAACTGGCGAATGCCGCTTATTCTTATGGCGGCGGGGATATTCTGACCGAGCTGAACCTGCGCTTAGCGCCCGGGTCTTTTCACTTTTTAACGGGGCCGTCAGGGGCAGGCAAAACCACATTATTGCGGCTATGTTATATGGAATTGTTACCAAGTGCCGGTCAGGTGAATATCTTTGACACTGATGTGCGTTCGATGAACCGGGATCAGGTGGCCACGACCAGACGGCGCATTGGCGTTGTTCATCAGGATTGTAAATTTCTGGATCATTTGACGCTGGCGGAAAATATCGCCCTGCCGCTGGATGTTTCGGGTCGCGATTCTGAGGCTGAGATGGGCAACCTGAATGACTTGTTGTCTTGGGTTGGGCTAGCAGGGCAGGCCAATTCGCTGCCACCGCAGTTGTCCGGTGGTGAGCGTCAGCGTGCGGCACTGGCGCGGGCGGTGATTATGTCTCCGGACGTGATTATCGCGGATGAACCGACCGGCAATATTGATTGGGAAATGGCGCTGCGCCTGCTGCAATTGCTGGTGGAGCTGAACAAGATGGGTAAGACAATTCTGATTGCCACCCATGATCTGAACCTGATCCGCACCGCCAAAAGCCAGACCACGACGCGGGTTTTACGCATCCATAACAGGCGGCTGCAATTGGCCGGGGCGGATTTGTGATGGCTGTGTTTCGGGCCATATCCGACCTTTTGGGTGGTGATCAGAACGCTGGCAAAGTGGTGCCGCCATCTGGTTATACCGCGCAGCTAACAACGTTCACGGCTGGGGCAATGGCCTTTCTGGCGGTGTTCGCGATGGCCTTGTCGTTGGCCACGGGGCGTCTGGCGGACCGCTGGTCGGCTGAACTGGCCCGGACCGCGACCGTGCGGATATCGGCCCCCGCCGGTCAGATGGAGGCGCAATCACAAGCCGTTCTGAAAGTGCTGGAAACCACGCCCGGCATCGTCTCGGCAAGGGTTTTGAGCGATCAGGAGCAACGGGAATTGCTGGCGCCGTGGTTTGGCCCTGACCTGCCGATCGAAAGCCTGCCCATCCCGCGCTTGATTGAAGTGATCGAAACCACCGAAGGCCCCGATATCGAAGGGTTGCGTTTGCGGCTGAAGGGCGAGGCCCCGGGGGCTGTTTTTGACGACCACACGCGCTGGCGACGCCCGTTGATTGACGCGGCAGCGCGATTGCGCCTGCTGGCAGCCTTTTCGCTGACGCTTATTGCGGTTTCAACCGGGGCGATGATTACGCTGGCGGCTAATGCGGCCTTGTCGGCAAATGCGACGGTCATTTCCGTTCTGCGGCTGGTGGGTGCGCGTGATACCTATATCGCGCGGGCCTTTGTGCGGCGGTTCACGCTGCGTGCTTTTGGCGGCGCGGCATTTGGCACGCTGATCGCGGTGATCGCTGTTTGGTTGTTGCCAGCGGCGGCGGATGAAGGGGCGTTTCTGACCGGGCTTGGATTTCGGGGCTGGCATTGGTTGCTGCCGTTTCTGATCCCACCTTTTGCCGCGTTCGTGGCGTTTTGGGCCACCCGTGCAGCGGCGTTCAGAACATTGAAAGGGGTGACCTGATGGGGCTGCTGGTGCAATATTTCATGTCGCTGGTCTTTATTACGCAGATGTATCTGATGATGGCCCTGATGGCGGTGTTTTTCACCCCGCTCGCATTTTTTTCGCGCAAATGGACCTTTCGTGCTGTGCACACTTATTGCGGCTGGGTTCGTTGGAGTGCGGATCTGATGGTCGGTCTGCGCTCGGAAATCCGGGGTGAAGTACCACAGGGCGAGGTTTTGGTTGCCTCAAAACACCAAAGCTTTTTTGACATCATCATGATCGTTCATGCCACGCCTGAACCGAAATTCATCATGAAAAAGGAAATCATCTGGACCCCGATTGTGGGCTTTTACGCCAAGCGCATGGGCTGTGTGTCGGTGGATCGTGGCAAGCGCGGTGTGGCGATCAAAAAGATGGTATCCGAGGTGAAGTCAGGGGCGCAACAGCCCGGCCAGTTGATCATCTTTCCACAAGGAACGCGCGTGGCTGCAGGGGCCAGCAAGCCTTACAAGATTGGCACCGGGGTTTTGTATAAGGAAACCGGTCAGACTTGTGTGCCCGCGGCCACCAATGTCGGGGTGTTCTGGCCTCGTCACGGGATATTGCGAAAACCGGGGCTGGCGGTGGTCGAGTTCTTGCCACCAATCGCGCCGGGCCTGACGGTTGATGCGTTTACAGTTGCGCTGGAAAAATCCGTCGAGTCCGGTTCGAACCGGTTGATGGAAGAGGCCGGTTTTGATCTGGCCAAGGGGCAGCAATGATGGAATATCTGGAAACCATTGCACAGCTTGAAGCGCTTTATGGCACGCCTGTGCCGACCTCGCTGGCCAAGGTCGCTGACCATCTGACGCCGGAATACCGCCGCTGGATTGAGGCCTCAAAATTCTGTGTGCTGTCGACCGTCGGTCCTGAGGGCACGGATGGCACGCCGCGCGGCGATGATGGCCCGGTGGTGGCGGTTCAGGACGCTAAGACCATTCTGATGCCGGACTGGGCTGGCAATAACCGTAATGACAGCCTGCGCAACATTCTGCGCGATGATCGGATGTCGCTGATGTTTCTGGTGCGGGGCAGCAACAATGTGGTGCGGGTCAACGGGCGGGGCAAACTGACCGCTGACGCCGGACTTTGCGGCCAGTTTGCACGCAAGAATATGCTGCCGAAAACCGTTTTGGTTATGACGGTTGAAGAGGTGTATTTCCAATGTGCCAAGGCTGTCATGCGCGCACGGTTGTGGGGGGATAAAAGCGACAAGCGTGATCTGCCCGATGGGTTGCCGACGGCTGGTGATTTCCTCAAGGCGATGACCAACGGGGCTGAGGGCGGAACAGATTATGACGCGGTTTACGAGGATCGCGCCCGGGAACAATTCTGGGTGCGCGACGAGAGCTAAGCCAGCCATCGGCCCGTTTCTTGTGCCGTCACCGTTGGATTTGAGTATTTTTGGAACGCTGATAGGCCAAAGGTGCAAAGCGAGCCGAATTGTACGTGCGGCGAAGCGGTGCTAGGCGGCCAGGCCTTTTTCACCGATTTCCAGAAACTTTTGCCGCCGCTCTTGCAAGATAACCTCGGGCGATTTTTCTTCAAGTTCGCGCAGCATCTTTTCCAGCGCCGTGCCGACATTGGCGATCGTGGCGGCGCGGTCGCGCTGAGCACCCCCGACGGGTTCCGGAATGATCAGATCGGATACTCCAAGGTCCACCAGATCCTGTGCTGTCAGGCGCATGGCTTCGGCGGCTTCGCGCATTTTGTTGGCGTCGCGCCACAGGATCGACGCGCAGCCCTCGGGCGTGATGACCGAAAATATTGAATGTTCAAGCATGGCCACCCGGTTGGCCCCGGCAAATGCCACGGCACCGCCTGATCCGCCTTCACCGATGACAATCGACACCAAAGGCACTTTGACTTGCAGGCATTTTTCGGTCGATCTGGCAATGGCCTCGGACGCGCCGCGTTCTTCGGCACCGCGACCGGGATAGGCCCCGGCGGTGTCCACCAAGGTCACGATCGGCAGGCCAAACCGGTCGGCCAGATCCATCAGACGGATGGCTTTGCGGTAGCCTTCGGGGCGGGCCATGCCAAAGTTGCGTTCAATGCGTGATTTGGTGTCATGGCCCTTTTCATGGCCGATAACCATGACCGGACGGTCGTTAAAACGCGCAAGCCCCCCCATGACAGCGTGGTCATCGGCAAAATTGCGATCCCCCGCTAGGGGCGTATATTCCGTGAACAAGGTGTCGATGTAATCTTTGCAATGCGGGCGATCTGGGTGACGCGCCACCTGGCATTTGCGCCAGGGCGTCAGGTCTTTGTAAAGCTCGACCAGCAAATCGGCGGCCTTTTTATCCAGCGCCTCGGCCTCTTTGGTGACGTCCATTTCGGCGTTTTGACGGGCCAGCGCGCGCAGCTCTTCGGCTTTGCCTTCAATCTCGGCCAGTGGCTTTTCGAATTCAAGGTAGTTTTGCATCACTTGCTCCTGCGCCGAATGTTGTAACTATATGACCGCGGGACGCGGGTTTTGCAACGCTTTGGTCGCGCAAAATGCAGCTTTTGACGGGCATCGGATCGGGCAAGGTTGTCGTTTGCCGCTGGCCCGCGTCACTGGGATGTGAAGTTTATCATACGCGGCGTTTGATTGACCTTGAAAAAGATATGGCACACCATGAGCGCGAGCAAACGAAAGGCCCTAGCCATGTTTTCAAAAATATTCAGCCTGCGCATTGCATTGCTGGGGCTTGCCAGCTGGGCCATTCCGTTTGTCGCGGCATTTGCCTTTTTCGACCAGTCCGGCGCGCTGAGCATTGCGGAACCTTTGTTTAAATCCCTGATGGTGGTGATTGGTGGCGCGGTCGGTGTGTGGCTGTTGGTGTTGGCGTTTCGTCATGTGCCCAAATCGGTGCAGGCGGGGTTCGTGTTGGGCTGTTTTTGGCTGGCGATGAACCTTGCGCTTGATCTGGCACTGTTGTTGCCGATGTCAGGGCAAAGCGTTGGCGCGTGGTTTCAGGATATCGGTTTGCGCTATTTTTTGATGCCGATCATGGCGATGGCAATGGGGGCTGTGGCAGGGCGATAATCACGTGACCGCCCCGCTGTTTGTTAACTGTTCGTTATCATTTCTGATTGTTTTACAATCACTTCGGCCTGTTTTATCGACGCGATGTCAACCAACCGGCCCTTGTAAACCGTAGCGCCCTGACCATCGGCCTTCGCCTGTTCCATTGCCGCTAATATTTCGCGCGCCTCGGCGACTTTTTCGGCCGATGGGGTGAAAACCTCGTTGGCCAGTGCGATTTGTTTTGGGTGGATGGCCCATTTGCCGACCATCCCAAGGGTTGCACAGCGGCGGGCTTGGGCGCGGAAACCTTCCTCGTCCGAGAAATCCCCGAACGGGCCGTCAACCGGCAGCAGGCCGTGGGTGCGACAGGCCGAGACGATGGCAACCGTCGCCATGTGCCAAGGGTCGGCGAAATGTACTGCCCGAGGCGTGCCGGGTTCTGCGTTTTCCAGCATGTAGTAATCTGATTGCGTGCCGCCGATGCCGGTGGTTTGCATGCCCATCGAGGCTGCGAAGTCCGCAGCACCCAGTGACAGTGCCTGCATTCGGGGGCTGGCGGCGGCGATCTGTTCGACATGGGCCAGACCGGCGGCGGTTTCGATAATCGCCTCAAAGCTAATGTGTTTTTGCCGACCCTTGGCCATTTCGATGCCGCTGACCAGCGCATCAACCGCGTAGATGTCCATACCGTTTCCGGCCTTTGGGATCATGATTTGGTCCAACCGCCCGTTGGTCTGTTCCAGCAGGTCAACCACATCGCGGTACCAATAAGGGCTGTCCAGCCCGTTGATCCGCACCGACATGTATTTATTGCCCCAATCGACATCATTGATCGCGGCAATCGCGTTTCTGCGGGCCTGATCCTTGTCGTCCGGGGCGACGCTGTCTTCCAGGTCGATATTGATCACATCTGCGGCGGAACTGGCCATTTTTTCAAACAGCGCAGGGCGCGAGGCCGGGCCGAAAAGCTGGCAGCGGTTCGGGCGGGCAGGGGCCGGGGGTTGGGTGACAAAGCTCATGATAATACCTCAAGGCGTAAGGATGTTACGTTTTTGTTGAGGCTTTGGGTATAATGTTGCGCAGCGCTGTGCAAGTGCTGCAATGCAGAAAAACACATCATGATGGGCGCAAATGCAGGCGAGCCAATCGCTATTTGATGCGAAAAGTCACGCCGGGTAGTGGGGTAATCGGCCCGTTTCGCCCGGCGCGGATATCGGCAAGGAACGCAAGGACGATCTTGGGCACCAGTCCCGCCAGCGCGCGATTGCCGCGCGTTCCGACATTCATGTGCGTCGCGCCTTTGATCACCGCTAGCCGTTTTCGACCCGCTGGCAGGCTATCAAACGCCGCGGCGCGGGTGGTGTAATCGCCGTCAATTCCGCGGTCGAGCGTGCCTGTGACCATCAGGACAGGCTTGGAAATTGCCCGCCAAGGTCCGATTGAGAACCACAAGCCGACGCCTGAGGGCGATAGTGCCACATAGGCGTCGAACCGGTTTGCCCCCATCGGGCCGATCATCGCGTTGGCTCCGGCCTCGATCATCGTGGTTTGCGCGCCCATCGAATGCCCGATCAGCACGGTGAATGGCGGTGTGCAGGCGTCCATCGCGTGGGTCCATGTGGCGTCAAGATCCATAAACCGGGCGCGATGGGCCGCCGGATCACCGACGCGGGCGATCAGTGCGCTGCGCCGATCAACGGCTTGCAGAACTTCGCGCAATTGTACCCGGCCACTTTCCACATGGCCCATGACCAGCACGTGATACCCGGCGCTGGTCAGTTCGCGCGCGAGCAATGCCAGACCATTTTCCGTGCCGCCAAATCCCGGTGACAGGATGGCCAGCGGTTCGCAATCGGTGGATTTGCCGCCAAACTCTCTCAATGGGGTCATGTGACCGTCGACACGAGGTAATGATTGCGCGGCCCAAGTTGGAACCGCGCCGGCCAGCACGGTCGAAAAGACTAATATTGCCAAGACGCAGATGCTGTTTCTCACGGATGCCTCCGAAATATGGTCAAACTGTCTAAATAGCACGCGGATTTGTTGAGATCGTGCCACGCAGACCGGTTTTGCTCAAGTCAAATCACGGCCTGATCTCAACCTCAGTACCAATCGGGGTTAGTTGCCAGATCTCTTCGATCTGTTTGTCAGAAACGGAAATACAGCCTGCCGTCCAGTCATAAGGCAAGGTGCCAAGCCCGGCCAAACGATTGGGCTGGCCGTGGATGAAAATATCACCACCGGGGTCGCTGCCACTGGCCGCTGCGCGGGCGCGATCATCTGGTTTGGGGTAATCAATACCCAACGACAGGTGATAGGCCGAGTTTGGGTTGCGTCGGTTGATTTTGAAAGTGCCCTCAGGGGTTTTGCCGTCGCCCTGAATTTCCTTGTCCCCCGACGGGGAAAAGCCAAGCGCGATCTTGTATTCCCGCACTTGTCGCCCATCCTGAAACAACAGCATCCGCCGTGCTGCCTTTTCAATCAATATGCGGTCGATTTGCCCTTCAATGGCAGCAAGCGGCGGCGGCGGTTGATTGCTGCGGTAAATCGACAAGATCCAGACACTTGCCAGAAACACAATGGCAAGCAGCAGCAGCCGTTTTATAAGCTGCCTGAGCATGGCTTATTGCAGATCGGCAAAGGCCGCTTGCAGGCGGGTCACGGCCTCTTGAATATAGGATTTTGGCATGCCGATATTAAACCGCATAAAGGTCTCGCCGCCTTTGCCAAAGATTGCGCCACCGTGGGCGGCCAGTTTGGCCTCTTGCTTGACCCGCCGGATTACCTCGTCGGCTTCCATGCCGGTATCGGTGAAGTCGACCCAGGACAGATACGTGCCCTCCATCGGCATGGATTTCGCGCCGGGAATGGCATTGACACCCGCGTCAAAAATCCGGCGGTTTTCATCAAGATACGCCATCAACGCATCAATCCACGCCGCACCTTCGGCACTGTAAGCAGCCGTGATCGCATGCAGTCCGAACGCATTTGGGGACGTGCCGGTCGCGTCCATTGTGCGGGCGAAATCCGCGCGCAGCTTGGCGTCTTGAATGATGATGTTACCGGTATGCGCCCCGGCCATATTAAAGGTCTTGGTCGCAGCGGTCAGCATCACCAACCGGTCGCTGATTTCGGGTGCGGCGCGCTGCATGATCGTGTGTTTTTCGCCGGGAAAGACCAGATCGTGGTGGATTTCGTCGCTGACCAGAATCAGATCATTTTTGACACAGAAATCTGCCAAGCCGCGCAATTCTTCGACCGTCCAGACACGGCCACCGGGATTGTGTGGCGAACACAGGATCACCATTTTTTCGTTGCCGGTCAGCAGGCTTTGCGCAAGATCCAGATCCATCTCATAGCGGCCATCATTATTGGCCAGCGGACATTCCACGATCTGGCGACCCGCAGCGTTCAGAATCTTGTGAAACACATAGTAAACCGGCGTGAACAGAATAACGCCATCGCCCGGCTCGGTCCATGTTTGCACGCACAAGGCAGTGCCATTCACCAACCCGTGGGTCGAAAAAATCCAATCCGTGTCGATATCCCAGCCATGGCGGTTTTTCATCCACCATTGGATCGAATTGCGATAGGCCGCATCATCGCCAAAATAGCCGAATATGCCGTGGTTCAGCATCGCTTGCAGCGCGGTGTTGACGCATTGGGGTGGGCGAAAATCCATATCGGCCACCCACATCGAAATCCCGTCTTCGGGCGAAACGCCGTGCAAGGTTTCCATCAGGTCCCATTTCGCAGAATGGGTGCCACGGCGGTCGATAATCTCGTCGAAATTCATTGGTTGGCTCCGTTCAGTTTGGGTCACATTAGAACGCAAACTAATAAGTGTGAAACGGTTTTCGGAATTATTTGTGGGTATGAACGGAAACACATGAAACCGGACTGAAAAGCGCCCGATGATTTTAAGGGCGCAAGGCAATCCTACAGCGATTTGCGCATGCGACTGGCAATAAAAGGGGGCGGCTCGCGCGGCGGATACGCCACGCCCGTCAGGTATTTTCCACTTCGCCACACATGCTTGAAACTTGTGACGGGCGGCGTTAAATCGGTGCCATGAGCATTCGACCTATCCTGATCCACCCCGACCCGCGCCTCAAGAAAATCTGCGCCCCGGTCGAGGGCGTGGACCCAAGCCTGCGCAAGCTGGCAGATGACATGATGGAAACCATGTATGACGCACCCGGCATCGGGCTTGCGGCGCCACAGATCGGCGTATTGCAACGCCTGTTCGTGATGGATTTTTCAGGCAAAGATACGCCACCAGACCCTATGGCGCTGTTTAACCCCGAAGTGATCTGGGCATCTGAAGAAAAGAACACCTATGAAGAAGGCTGCCTGTCTATCCCCGACATGTACGAAGAGGTAACCCGCCCCGCCGAGGTCAAGGTGCGGTATCTTGATCTGGACGGAAAGACACAGGAAATGCAGCTAGACGGGTTGGGCGCGACCTGTGCGCAACACGAAATCGACCATTTGAATGGCAAGCTGTTCATTGACTACCTCAGCCGGATCAAACGCTCGATGATCACAAACAAAATGAAAAAGCTGAAAAAAGAACGGGCGCTGTTGTAATGGCGGTCCGGCCTTTTGTCCCTTGGCCAGATCAGCGTCTGCGGTCAGTGGCTGAACCTGTTGGTGTGCTGACAGATCAGGTGCGTGCGCTGTGGGATGATATGATCGAGACTATGTATGCGATGCCCGGTATCGGGCTTGCCGCACCGCAAATCGGCGTGATGCAGCGGTTGGCTGTGGTCGATTGTTCGCAAGGCAAAGGTCAGGTCGTCCGCATGGCCGATCCTGAAATCCTGCATGTCAGTGAAAAGCTGGTGCCACATGACGAAGCATCGCCAAACCTGCCCGGCGCTAGCGCAAAAATCATCCGCCCGCGCGGACTGACGGTATCGTTTATTGACCATCATGGCATTCGCGTGCGGCAGGACTTTGTTGGGCTCTGGGCGGTCTCGGTACAACATCAGATCGACCATTTGAACGGTCGAATGTATTTTGACAATCTAAGTGCAGTGAAACGCAAAATGCTGCTGGCCAAAGCGGCCAAGCTGGCCAAACGCGGGGACTAGGTGATGCGCGTGATCTTTATGGGCACGCCGGATTTTTCGGTTCCGGTGCTGAACGCGCTGGTCGCGGCAGGCCACGAGATCGCGGCGGTCTATTGCCAACCACCCCGCCCCGCCGGTCGCGGCAAGAAAGAGCGCCCCTCGCCAGTGCAAGCCCGCGCCTATGCATTGGGTCTGCCAGTGCGCCATCCGCTGAACTTTAAAGACAGCGCAGAAATCGCCGCATTTGCTGCGCTGAACGCCGATGTGGCAGTGGTGGTCGCTTATGGCCTGATCCTGCCGCAGGCGCTGCTTGATGCGCCAAAGAACGGCTGCCTTAACATCCACGCCTCTCTGCTGCCGCGCTGGCGGGGTGCCGCGCCGATCCACCGCGCAATCATGGCCGGGGACGCGAAAACCGGCATCTGCGTGATGCAGATGGAGGCGGGGCTTGACACCGGTCCGGTCCTGCTACGTGTTGAGACCGCCATTGCGTCTGAGGATACAACAGCGCGTCTGCACGACCGTCTGGCGACCCTAGGTGCCACGGCAATAACCGACGCATTGGCCCGGCTGGAAACCCTGACGGCGGTGCCACAATCCGCGGATGGTGTGACCTACGCTGCCAAAATCGACAAGGCTGAGGCGCGGATCGATTGGCACCAATCTGCCGAGACACTGGATCGGCAAATCCGTGGTCTGTCGCCCTTTCCCGGCGCATGGTGCCTGTTTGAAGGCGAGCGGTTGAAACTGCTCGACAGCCAGATCGCCGCTGGTCACGGCACGCCCGGGCAAGTGCTGGACAGCGATTTAACAATCGCCTGCGGAACTGGTGCGCTGCGCCTCAAAAAGCTTCAGCGTCCGGGCAAGGCGGCAATGGACCCCGCAACGCTTTTGCTGGGCTTTCACATTCCTGTGGGTGGGGCCCTAACCTAGAATACACTCCGGAGGCCCTTCAAATCATGGCACACCTACCCATATACTAAGCGAAGTCACAAAACCGGAGGGGTTCAATGGGTGTCGTCTATTTGCTGATTATTGGCGCTGCAGCAGGATATATCGCAACGCGGATTATGGATCTTGAAACCAGCGTCCCTGTGACGATCGCCATCGGTGTGCTTGGCGCGCTTGTCGGCGGGTTGGTGCTGACCGCCCTTCTGGCGGTGCTTGGCATGGCTGCCGGGTTTATCGGCGCAATTCTTGGGGCACTTGTGCTGATCTGGCTGTACCAAACCTATATCGCCAAGAAAAAAGACTGATCCCTTTTCCTTATTGAACGAAAATACTCTCGCCGAAGGCATCTTGTCTTTTGGGTGAGGACGAAACTTTCTGGCTTTCGGCGAGAGTATTTTTCGACCAATGAGGGCCCCTTATTGGCCCTTAGGTTTGCGCCGCCGCGTTGGTTCGGCCTTTGTCGGGTCTTCCGGCCATGGATGTTTTGGGTATCGTCCGCGCAGATCTTTGCGCACATCGCTGTAAGAATTACGCCAAAACCCCGGCAAATCGGCGGTGACCTGCACGGCGCGCCCGGCAGGCGACAGCAATTCGATCAGCACCGGCAGGTGATCCGGGCCGAGTGTTGGATGTGACGCCAGCCCAAACATTTCCTGCAGGCGCACAGATACAGATGGCTGGGCACCTGTGTAATCAACCGCCAGACGGGTGCCTGTCGGGGCTTTGATGGCCGCTGGGGCCAGCCGATCAAGATCCTGGGTCTGTTCCCAGCTTAACCGTGCCATCAGGGCGGCAGTCAGGTCGATCTGCCTGATATCTTCGGGTTTGCGGCATTTGCCCAGATGCGGGGACAGCCAGTTTTCCAGATCGCCCAGCAAACCGTCGGCAGAACAATCCGGCATCAAGGCGCCGCGCGTGCGCAACCACTCAAGGCGGCCCAACAGCAGATGCGCGGCTTTGTTAAAGGGCAGCGCGTCAAAACCAAGATCGCGCAATCCGTCACACATCGCGGCCGCAATCTGATCAGGCGGGCAGCCTTTCCAGTTTTGTTCGCGCAGGATCAGCGCACCGAACCGGTCTTGTTTTAAGGTTTGCACCGCGCGCAGACGTCGCGACCAGATGCAAATATCGCGCGCCTCGATCTGATCCCCATATTGTTGGCGCAGCGTGTTTTCTGAATAATTCACGGCAACACGAATGCGCGCTTCGCTGGTATCGCCATCCAGATCGGTGGCGATGATCATGGGGCTGGTCGCCATCGG
Organism: Paracoccaceae bacterium; assembly: GCA_021775315.1. Taxonomy (GTDB): domain Bacteria; phylum Pseudomonadota; class Alphaproteobacteria; order Rhodobacterales; family Rhodobacteraceae; genus UBA5972. The sequence goes on along the minus strand of JAJFIC010000064.1, from coordinate 21,271 downwards.
CTCGGCCTCGTCGAAAAACGCGCCCTTGCCGCCTGACAGCACGTAACGCGCGGCCCCGCCTTTTCGTCTTTGTCCAATGCGGTCGGGATAGGCCAGTGCGGCCATTTCACCGGGAGAAAGCCGCTGACCTTTGCCTGTTGGGAGCCGCCGAGCCTCTTGCTTGATGCGGCCAAGAACTGCGTGGTTGATCGCATAGAGGTGCTCGTTTGCAAATTTTCGAGCATCCCTGACCGCCTGCCAGCGCAGTGTCAAATCGGCAGGTGGGCGTGACCCGGCCCCTGCCAGCACATCGCGTTCCGCCAGCATGGCGGCAAATTGCGGCGCGTCTGATCCGCCTTTCAGCAACATATGTGCCAATCGTGGATGCAGCGGTTGGCGGACCATGTCCTTGCCATGGCGGGTGATGCGACCTGCCGTGTCCAACGCGCCAAGCGCTTTCAATAGCGACCGGGCGCGCGCGATGCCACCGGCATTGGGCTGGGTCAAAAACGGCAGATCGCCGGGTTCTGTCACGCCCCACAGAGCACATTCCAGAACCAAAGGCGCCAGATCAGCGGCCTCGATCTCCGCTGGTGGAAATGGTGCAAGTCCACCTTCTTCGCCCTTGGTCCACAGCCGGTAGCAGACGCCTTCGGCCACGCGCCCGGCGCGGCCCTGACGCTGGGTTGCCTCGGCCTTGGTCACCTTTTCCGTCACCAACCGCGACATGCCCGAGGCCACGTCAAACCGGGCCCGTCGCGCCCGCCCGCCGTCGACCACAACCCGCACGTCTTCGATCGTTAACGAGGTTTCTGCAATCGCGGTTGCCAGCACAATCTTACGCCCCGAATGAACCGGCGCAATTGCCGCGCGCTGGGCCTTAAAATCCATCGCGCCAAACAGCGGATGCACAGACACCGATCCGGCCAGCCGCCCCTTTAATCGGGCTTCAACGCGGCGAATTTCGCCCTCGCCGGGTAAAAACACCAGAACACCGCCTTCGGTTTCGTGCACCGCTTTTTCGACAAGATCGGTCATCGCGGCTTCAAACGCGCGCCCGTTGCCCCCACGGTGTCCGCCCGTCTGCTGCGCGGGGCGCGACCACGGTTGCGCCAGCCAATGGGTTTCAACCGCAAACGCCCGGCCTTTTGAGGTGATGACCGGGGCGTCGCCCATCAGATCTGCCACGGGTGCCGCGTCAAGCGTGGCTGACATGACCAACAGCACCAGATCGTCACGCAAGGCTGCACGGATTTCCAGACACAGCGCAAGGCCGAGATCGGCCTGCATGGACCGTTCGTGGAATTCGTCGAATATGACCATGCCGATGCCGGGCAGTTCCGGGTCTGACTGGATCATCCGGGTCAAAATCCCTTCGGTCACCACTTCGATTTTGGTGTGTTTGTTGCAGGTGTTTTCGCCGCGAATGCGATAGCCGACGGTTTCGCCCAGCTTTTGCCCTAGCGTTTGCGCCATCCGTTCAGCCGCGGCGCGGGTGGCCAGACGGCGCGGCTCAAGCATCAGAATCCGGCCTTTGATCAATCCGGCCCTGAGTACCGCAAGTGGAACAAGCGTCGTTTTACCAGCCCCCGGCGGGGCTTGCAGAACCGCCTGCCGATGAGTTTTGAGTGCGGCCAACAAGTCGGGCAGCGCGGTCTCGATTGGCAAAGTGGTCGGCACGGGGCGGGTCCGCAATTGGGGCAAATGGCTGTTGAGCGGCAAGGCTACCATTGTCCCGCCCCCTATTAACAGGGCATTAACGGCAGGGCCTTTGATGCTATCCTTGCTGGACAAATCCGCGCAAAAAGGCAAAACGGAGCCTTAAGATTTGTGAAAACAAGCCCGCCCACTGGAAAGTTGACGATGACTGCGCACGATACCAGCACCCTAGCCCGTGACATCCTAGGCGGCCGGCGTCGCGCCCTTGCGCGCGGCATTACACTGGTTGAAAGCAGCCGCGCGGATCATCGTATCAAAGCACTGGAATTGCTGGAAGCGATGCGCAAAACCACCCCGAAACAGGCGTTGCGCATCGGTCTATCTGGTACACCGGGCGTAGGAAAGTCGACCTTTACAGAATCGTTTGGCATGATGCTGATCGCACAGGGCTTGCGGGTCGCGGTGCTGGCGGTCGATCCGTCCTCGACCCGTTCGGGTGGATCTATTCTGGGCGATAAAACCCGGATGGAACGTCTAAGCCGCGAGCCAAACGCCTTTATCCGACCATCGCCCAGTCAAACCGCCCTTGGTGGCGTGGCGCGCCGCACCCGCGAAGCGATCAGCCTGTGCGAGGCTGCAGGTTTTGACGTGATCCTGATTGAAACCGTGGGCGTCGGACAATCCGAAACTATGGTTGCGGACATGTCTGATGTCTTTGTTTTGCTGCTGGCCCCGGCGGGTGGCGACGAATTACAGGGCGTCAAGCGCGGCATCATGGAAATCGCTGACATGATTCTGATCAACAAGGCGGATGGCGACCTGTTGGCGACCGCGCGTCGGACTTGTGCGGATTACGCCGGCGCGCTTAGCCTGCTGCGCAAACGTCGGCAAGACCCCGAAGGCTTTCCAAATGCCAAACCGGTTTCGGCTATTTCCGGCGATGGTCTGGCCGAGGCTTGGGGGCAAATTACGACTTTGGCGGACTGGCGCAAAGAACACGGGCACTGGGATCGTATTCGGGCAAATCAGGCCCGCATCTGGTTTGACCAAGAGGTAAAGCGGGGCGTTTTGGCCCAACTTGACGACGATAAGGCCATTGCGGATTTGCGCAAGGCGTTGGATATCGAGGTCGGCAAAGGCGCTTTAAGTCCCGAAAAGGCCGCAGAAACCGTATTGCAGGCCCTAAAGGGGCGGAATGCGGGCTAGGTCGCACATATCCGCAACAGAATCCCTTGACGCGGTTGTGGCATCGGCCTAATAAGCGGCTCGAAATTCAGCTGTGTCGCGTTGCGGCGCACCCAACACACTATTACTCAAGGACTACCGATATGTCTCGCCGTTGTGAACTGACTGGTAAGGGTGTGATGGTTGGCAACAACGTCAGCCACGCCAATAACAAAACCCGCCGCCGCTTTCTGCCGAACCTGAATGATGTGACGCTGGCCTCGGAAACGCTTGGCCGCGCTTTCAAATTCCGTATCTCGGCGGCTGCCCTGCGTAGCGTTGATCACCGTGGTGGTCTGGATGCGTTCTTGGCTAAATCCAAAGATGACGAACTTTCGACCCGTGCGTTGAAAGTCAAAAAAGACATTGCGAAAGCGCTGACAGCAGCCTGATTCTTTCGCAGTTTTGGTTTTTTGAGCGGCCCTGCCTGATCGGCGGGGCCGCTTCATTTTGTCCGGTGACATGCGGTGATTACCGCCCTACATAAAGCCTATGAAACGCCTGTCACATCTTTTGACGCTGGTGCTGTCTTTTGCACTGGCCATCGCCCCGGTTGCCGCTGATAAGGCGCAAAGCCCGGCGGGGGCTGTGTTTACCCTAACGCTGTGTTCTGAGGGTGGCCAGAAAACCATCAGCATCGATCAGTACGGCGAACCGGTTGAGACAACGCATTTCTGTCTGGATTGCAGTCTTGTCGCGGCTTCGCTGGTCGATGCTGTGGCTTTGCCCGCTGCCATCTGGCGTCTGCAACCCGCGCATCCGGCGGCGCATCCTGTCCGTCCGGTTCTTGCCCGATTTAGTGCCGGGGCTTTGGCGCGCGGCCCTCCTGTCCGGATTTGAATTCACCAACGCGAAATCAATCCACTTTAAATTCAGGAGGCATTCATGCCCAAATCCACTCCTTCCCTGCGCGGGGTATTCCTTGGCGCCGTTGCAACACTGGCGCTGGCCGGGTCCGTTCTGGCCGGTGACATCAAGATCAACGAGGCTTACGCCCGTTCAAGCGGGGCCAAGGCAAAATCCGGCGCGATCTTCATGGAAATCATGAATACTGGCGATAAAGCCGATCAATTGATCGGTGCCAGCACACCCGCCGCCAAAAAGGCCGAGCTTCACACCCATATCGAGGATGCCAATGGCATCATGAAAATGCGCGAGGTCGAAGGCGGCTTCGCCATTCCTGCAGGTGGCATGCATATGCTGGCGCGTGGTGGCGATCACGTGATGCTGATGGGGCTGACCGGCGCGATGTTGCAGGGTGGTACGGTTGAGCTGACCTTGCAATTTGAACAGGCAGGCGAAGTCACGGTGATGGTTCCCGTCGATCTTGAACGCAAGCCGATGAAGCATAAACACAACGCGGACAATTGATCCCGACTGTATGACTGACCTCGGCCAAATGATCTGGCCGGGGTCGATTTCTGCCTTTGATCTTGCTATGAATGTTGAAGCAACAGCGGGGGCAAGGGTAATGACAGACGTTCAGAAAACGCCGAAACATTTGTGGATCATTGGCATTATTGGCCTGATCTGGAACCTGATGGCCGCGTTTGACTACCTGATGGCCAAATTTCAGGTCGCGGCTTATACCGAAATGTGGAGCGCGGCAGAACAAGCCTATTTCACCAGCTTTCCGCTATGGGTCAACGCCACTTGGGCGGTTGCTGTCTGGGGCGCGGTGCTTGGCTCTGTGCTGTTGCTGATGCGAAACGAATGGGCGGTGGCGGCTTTTGCCATTTCTCTGCTCGCGATGCTCTTGAACACGCTTTACAGTTTTGTCCTCGCCGATCTGCGCATTCAGGACGTGGCAGGGCCGGGCGCGCTGGCCTTTACATCCGTCATCGTAATTTTTGCGTTGCTGTTGCTACATTATGCAAGGCGGATGCGTGACGCCGGGGTCTTGCGGTAATCGCGCCGGGAAAACCTTGGATGTGGGTTGGGCGACTTAACTATCTTTAGACGCACAGCTTTCTTCGGCAGCGGCCCCAAAGGCTTTGTAACGGGTCCAAAACGCCTCGTGATTGCTGTTGTCGGACTGGCGGATTTCCTGCGCTTTGTGCGGGTCTTTGAAAAAGCTGGCGGCCAGTTTCTGATCCTTGCGTTTCAGGCGTTTGTCGGCAACTTGTTGAATACAGCGGCATAATTGTGCGGTAGCTGCGGGTCTTGCGGCTTTCAAACAGGCCTTGCGGATCAGATCACCGGCTGGTGCGGAACTGGCACCGAATGTCAAAAGAAGGAGCGAAAGAACGAGGGGTTTCATGACATCAACTCTGACTTACCAATGCGTGTTGTGCAACGATTACCACAAATCGCACCGCCGGAATAGACCCAGAACTAGCGCCTGCCAGCAAACTGTTGCGACTTTTTGCGACGGAAATGCCGCAGTCCACCGTTTGATCCTGTAATCAAAGCGCACAAGCGCTAAACAAGACAGGGAAGACAACAATGAAAATCACGGCTGCAAAACCCGCCGCACTGGCAATCCTGATAACCACGCTGCTGACCGGCGCCGCCACGGCGCATGGCAACAAAATCCCGATCGGTGATGGCAAAGTATCGACCAGCCCACGAAAGGGCTATGTGATGTCCTGCCAAACCCGGTTCAACCCAAACGCGCCGGGGGCGTGGCAGTCTGGGGACTGGATCAAGGGCAATTACTGGTATCCCAGCCTTAAGCCCACAGTTGACGGCGCTGTCAGTTGGTCAGGCGGTGGCGCAAAGGTGAAGGTCAGTGGAGCCAAACGCAAGATCACCGGCAAAGGTATTCCGACCCACACCACCGGCGTCTATCCCATCAGCAAAGTCGATGACGCCTATAAATACGACCGCAACCCAAACCGCATTCGCACCCAAAAGATCAGCCTGACCCTGCCTGCGGAACCACAACAGGCGGCGCGGGCGTCTTGCGGGCCGATGGGCATGATCGGGGTGTCGCTGACCGGGGCTGCGATCTTTAACGCGCTGGATGCGCCGGGTCGGGATGCGGTCGCACACGAGATACAGGATGCGTGCAGCGGACATCCGGAACGCGGCGGGCAATACCATTATCATGGCCCATCAGATTGCCTGATCGAGGTTGGTCGCGGTGCTGACGGCCATTCCGGGTTGATCGGATACGCGCTTGACGGGTTCGGGATTTATGGTCTGTCGGGTGGCGGTGGCAGACACATGTCAAACGCCAACCTTGATGCCTGCCACGGACATGTCGAAACCGTGGTCTGGGACGGTAAATCACGCAAAATGTACCATTACCACCTGACCGACGAATACCCCTATACGCTTGGCTGTTTCAAAGGCACGCCAAGCGCGTCTGGTCAGCGGCAGGGCCAGAAAAGTGGTCAGCCACCACGTCAGGGTGGCAGCAAAGGCCCCGAGGCTGCCCTGAAAATCGCGGCTCAGGAACTGCGTATATCTGCCGAGCGCTTGCGCCGCGCCCTTGGCGCACCGCCACCTGACTTCAAATCAGCCGCGAAAAAGCTGGGCATATCCGCGAGCAAATTGCGCCGCGTGATGGAACAGGCCAGACAACAAGCGGGGTTCTAAGCGGGCGGCGTGCCGCACATCAGCAGTTCTTGTGCCATTGCGATGCGGTCTAATCTTTCTAAACCTAGACGATCAGGTAGTGCCACCAGTGGGTTTCGCGCAAACATTGCCTTTCAGACGCAGCAGATTATCGCGCTCTTGCAGGGACAGTTCAAAATCATAGACCAGAACGGCCCGGTAGAATCTGACGACATATTGGCAATGATAGGACACGTTCGGCGGCAACCATTCCATGGGCGGTTTGGCACCCTTGCTGCGGTTCAGCCCCTTTTCAACAGGAAAGATAAACCGCAAGTCATTGGCAAACTGCAACCGCTGTGCACGCGTCCATTTGTCAGCGCCATGCGTCCACGCCCATTTCAAAGGAACCAGATGGTCAATATCCAGCGCGCTTGCCTCGCTGAATGTCTTGTCGCTAAAGGAATCGTGCCACTGGCCGTGAATGACGCGGCATCCCTTTGGGTTCAGGGACGGCGTGTTTGTCGACAGTTTTTGCAGGATTTCATGGCGGGTGTTCAGGCAATCTTTGTCGCTGTCCTGCCAGCCGGACCCAAAGAATACGCGCTCATACGCCTGATATCCTTGTGCATGGGCAAAATTGCCCACGGCGATCAGGATCAGGAATAGTGGTAAAAACCGGCGTAGCAATGGTCGCTCCCCGTTAACCTATCGTTAACTATTTGTTAACTTAGGTTAACAGAGCGCAAATTTCCAGTAGTAGGGATTTTTTGGGTGCTGGAATTGAAATAAAATGCAAGTCGTGCGGCCCGGTTGATGCGGCTATGATATGGCGTGAAACCACCTTTCTTGGCGCAATCCATCGAATGCATGGCGACCGGATAGACCTGCGGGGCCGCTACACCGATGCAACGGTTTGCCGATCACCTTCGCTGCCCCTTGACCAACTCTGATTTCCACCGCATATCGACGCCATGACAGACCTCGCCCATATCCGCAATTTCTCCATCGTGGCCCATATCGACCACGGCAAATCCACCCTTGCTGACCGGCTGATCCAGTCAACCGGCACGGTTGCTGATCGTGATATGGAGGCGCAACTGCTCGATACGATGGATATCGAAAAAGAGCGCGGCATCACCATCAAGGCCAACACGGTGCGCATCGAATATGATGCCGAGGATGGCGAACATTACGTGCTGAACCTGATCGACACGCCGGGCCATGTCGATTTCGCTTATGAGGTTTCACGCTCCATGCGGGCGGTTGAGGGTTCACTTTTGGTGGTGGACAGCAGCCAGGGGGTCGAGGCGCAGACGCTGGCCAATGTTTATCACGCGCTGGACGCCGACCATGAGATTGTGCCGATCCTGAACAAGATCGACCTGCCCGCGGCAGAACCCGAACGGGTTGCCGAACAGATCGAAGACGTGATCGGCATTGATGCGTCCGACGCAATTCTCGTTTCGGCCAAGTCCGGCATCGGTATTCCCGAAACGCTCGAAGCGATTGTGACCCGCCTGCCTGCCCCAAAGGGCGAACCTGATGGGCCACTTAAGGCGATGCTGGTCGACAGCTGGTACGACGCCTATCTTGGCGTGGTCGTTCTGGTGCGTGTCATCGACGGCATGTTGAAAAAGGGCGACCGTATTCGCATGATGAATACGGGCGCGGCTTATCCGGTTGATCGCATTGGCGTATTTCGCCCGCAAATGGATCAGGTCGCGGCACTGGGCCCCGGCGAAATCGGCTTTCTGACGGCGTCAATTAAACAGGTGCGCGACACCGCCGTGGGTGACACGATCACGCATGAGAAAAAGGGATGCGCCGAGGCGCTGCCGGGCTTTGCGCCCAGCCAACCGGTTGTGTTCTGTGGGCTGTTCCCGGTTGATAATGCCGAGTTTGAAGACCTGCGCGAGGCGATCAGCAAGCTGAGCCTGAACGACGCCAGCTTTTCCACCGAAATGGAAACGTCAGCCGCGCTTGGTTTTGGTTTTCGCTGCGGTTTTCTGGGGCTTTTGCACCTCGAAGTTATCCGCGACCGGCTGGAACGCGAATATGACATTGAATTGATCACCACCGCGCCCAGTGTGATTTATCAAATCCATATGCGCGATGGCAGCCAGATTGAAATGCACAATCCTGCCGACATGCCGGACCCTACGAATATCGACCATATTGAAGAACCGCGCATCAAAGCGACGATTCTTGTGCCGGATGATTATCTGGGCGACGTGCTGAAACTGTGTCAGGATCGCCGGGGCATCCAGATCGACCTGACCTATGCCGGCAACCGCGCGATGGTGGTTTATGACCTTCCTTTGAACGAAGTTGTGTTTGATTTTTATGATAGACTGAAAAGTGTTACCAAAGGGTATGCTTCGTTTGACTACCAGATGAGCGGCTATCGCGAAGACGCGTTGGTCAAGATGCAGATCCTTGTGAATGACGAACCGGTTGATGCGCTGTCAACCATGGTCCACCGCGACCGGGCCGAGGTGCGGGGCCGCGCCATGGTCGAAAAGCTCAAGGAATTGATCCCGCAGCACATGTTCAAAATCCCGATTCAGGCGGCAATCGGCGGGCGGATCATCGCACGCGAAACCCTGTCAGCCCTGCGCAAAGACGTGACCGCGAAATGCTATGGCGGCGACGCGACGCGCAAACGCAAACTGCTGGATAAGCAGAAAAAGGGTAAGAAAAAGATGCGCCAGTTCGGGAAAGTAGAGATCCCGCAGCAGGCGTTTATCTCGGCGTTGAAGATGGATGATTGAGGGAGTGGGTAACCACGTGCATCAAGTCTGTCTCAGTCCCAACCCAAGCCGTCACTTCTGTCTTAACGGCCCGCTAATGCCACGTGGTATCGGCGCATGACCATCCGACAGATATCAGGCCCTGACTTGCCGCAAATACTTGATTGGGCGGCGGATGAGGGTTGGAATCCGGGTCTGGATGATGCCGCTGCTTTTTATGCGGCCGACCCGCAGGGGTTCTTTGTCAAAACCGTCAACGATGAGCCGGTTTCGGCCATCAGCGTCGTCAACCATTCCGACGCGTTTGCGTTTCTCGGGCTCTATCTGTGCCATCCCCTGCACCGAGGGCAGGGGCATGGGATTGACGTTTGGAATGCCGCACTCAAACATGCGGGCAACAGGACTGTTGGGCTGGACGGTGTTCCGGATCAGCAGGCGAATTACCGTAAATCCGGGTTTGTTTTACACGGTCAGACCACGCGTTGGCAGGGGCGGTTTGACGGTAGGTCTGGTGCCAGCCCACGACCGCTTGACGCTGCGGACATCTGCACGATCGCCAATTGGGATCGCCGGCAGAACGGGTTTGATCGCCGGAATTTTCTGCCGCTCTGGCTGTCAAACAGCAAAACCCGGCAAAGTCTGGTGATCGAACGTGACGGCCGGATCGTGGCCTATGGCACGATCCGGCAGTGCCGTGCAGGATGCAAAATCGGGCCATTTGCCGCCAATAACCTTAAGGACGCCCAAGACCTGCTATGCGGTCTGGCGGGGGTGTTTGGCAACTCAAGCGAGGTGATGATTGACGTGCCAAAGACCAGCACGGCCCTTAGCGAAATTTTGGCCGCAGCCGGGTTCGCGCCGGGATTTGAAACTGCGCGCATGTATGTCGGCAAGCCGCCCACCCAAGCGCTGGCGGTTTATTCAGCGATGGCGACGTTGGAACTGGGCTAGCGTGGCAGCCCCTTTCAGCGCGTGAAGGGACGCAATCCGTCGATCTTGCGGTTGGCGTTAAAGATGTCCTGCGTGCGGTTCATCAGCCGTTTGCGGGCCGCTGTTATCTTGGCTTCACGGGCTTTGGTGTAAATGTCTTTGGTGCCCGCTGCGGTTTTGGCTTTCTTCAGCGACGTGTGATTTCTATTGGCGCGTTTTGTGTATTTATCCAGCGCGTCCCGCATGATCCGCGAGGCCGTGCTCAGGTTTTTGCGGGCACTTTTGGCGCGGGATTTCTTGGTCGATTTGCTTTTGGTTTTGGCATAGGCCTTGCGGTCCGTTGTGGCCGCCTTCAAATAGGCCTCGGCCTTTTTGCAGAAATTGTCCGAGATATTCTTTTTGCCTTGTGGAACGAATTTCGCCGATTTGCCGGTCGAGAGTTCCAGCAGGTTGTTGTATTCGCTCATCAGCTTTTTTTGCAGCGCAAGAATGTTGGCGCGCTCGCCAGCGGTCAGTTTTTTGCTTTTCAACCGACGGGCAGTATCATTCAGCATTGATTTATAAACGTTGTTTATGATGGCCATATCAGCCTGAATTTGCCGGCACAAAATGCGCAACCCGGTGACACATGTCGTAATAATGCCGACCGCTGTGGTCGGGACCGAAACTTTGCCTGACGTTTTCTTTTTCTTCTTTTTTGCCTTGCTGTCTTCCGGAAATATCACCACGGGTGGCCCATCGGCCATTAATTGCTGCGAAAACCCGGCATATGCCAGGATGGACATGGCGCCGGACGTCATCAATTTTCTACGATTCATGAATTTCCCCTTTACAATCAGACCAAAATTACACGCAAAGGATAGCATGAAAGCGGATTTTCGCCAAAACCTTCGGTTTACACTTGGCCGGGCTGCAAAACGCCCGTTGAACTTGCCTGAAGTTTTAGAATAAATGCGACAAGATAAACCTTAGGAAAGATTGCACCAAATGCCCAAGCCAACCGGATACACGCGTCGTCAAATTCGTCTGCACTGGATCATTGTTCTGCTGGTGATTGTGCAATTTGTCTTGCATGAACCCATGTCGGATGCGTGGGAGCTGATTGGCAAAGGTGAAAGCGTTGCGTTCTCGCCTTTAGTGGCCAGCCATGTTTTTGGCGGCATTTTGATCCTGTTGCTGACCCTTTGGCGGGTGTCCATCAAGATTAAGCGAGGGTCCCCCGCTTTGCCTGAAAACGAACCCAAGGCACAGCAGATCGCGGCCCACGCCACCCACGGAATTTTGTACCTTCTTTTGATCCTGCTTCCGTTGTCGGGCATGTCGGCGTGGTTTGGTGGCATCCTGCCTGCGGCTGATGCGCATGGGGTGATGCGGATCGTTTTGCTTGTCGTCGTGGGGCTGCACTTTTTGGCGGCGATTTATCACCACTTCGTTCTGAAAACCGACGTGATGAGGCGGATGTTGAAGCCTGAAGATTAGGGGCGGGCAGGTGCGTCGGTTGATATCGCTCGCACTTTAGCCATCCAGAAAACCCCGGATCTCAACCTCGAATTGGCGGGGGTTTTCGGCGTGCAGCCAATGACCTGCGCCAACGATCTGGCGAAATTCGGCCTTGGGGAACAGATGCAATATGCGCTCGTGATGCGCGGGTTGCACATAGTCTGACGCGCCGCCTGACAGGAACAGGGTTGGGCCGTCGAACTGGCCGGTGATTTCCGGAAACCCAATAATATCCGGCATGTTGGATTGCAGAACATCTAGGTTCAGGGCCCATTTTGCGACGTCACCCTTCAGGTTCAGACTTTGCAGCAGGAATGCCCTGACGCCAGCCTCGGGCACTTGCTCGCTTAGCATCTTGTCCGCATCCCGGCGCGACGACACTTGCGTCAGATCAACGGACTGCATGGCGTCGATCAGATGGCTTTGGGTGTGGCCATAGCCCACCGGCGCAATATCCGCGACCACCAAACGATTGACCAATTCGGGGCGGTGCAAAGCCAGAACCATAGCCGCCTTTCCACCCATCGAATGGCCCAGAACGTCGGTCTGGCCACGCAATTCAATCGCCTGCGCCAGATCATCGGCCATATCGGCATAGGTTTGGCTGTTATGCCATGGGCTTGCGCCGTGGTTTCGCATGTCCACCGCCACGACCGCGCGATTGTCAGACAGTCGTTTTGACAACACACCCCAGTTTCGGGCCGAGCCGAACAAGCCATGCGCGATCACCAAAGGCATACCGCCAATGCCGTTTTCGATTTGGTGCAGCATTAGAAATCCCTGACTTTTCGTTGGCGGTGCCGGTGCGGTATAATTGAATTTGCATCATTTCGGCAAGGCGGTTGCAATCGGGATGGTTTGGCCCCAAGTTCATATTAGGAAAATTGAATATTAGGAGTTGACCATGGAAATGAGCATTGACGTAACCGTCAAAGGAACACCGGACGAAGTGATCGAACGGGTAACCGCTGCCCTTAAGGATCAGGGGTTTGGCATTCTGACCCGGATTGACGTGAACACCGTTTTAAAGACCAAAATTGATGTCGATTTCCGACCCTATGTCATTCTTGGCGCGTGCAACCCGGTTCTGGCGCATCAGGCGATCACAGCCCGGCCCGATATTGGTTTGATGCTGCCGTGCAACGTTGTGGTCGATCAGGTCGATCCGGGCGAATGTCTGGTGCGGTTCATTGATCCTGCGATGATGATGCAGTTTGGCGATCTGGGTCAGGACGAGACTTTGGCCCGCATCGGTCCGGAAGCGGCCGTAAAAATTAAGGCGGCTGCAAGCGCGTTGGCGTAACGGCTGAAAGCACCACGCGGGGCTGAAAATGCCCCGCGATGGCCATTGCCATGCCTTATTTATTGCCTGTTTTCGAGGTCTTACTGTTGTTGAAGGCTGCCCCTGTGGCGGCTATAATACCCCCGACGGGAGACAGGCATGTACAAGACATCGCTTGGCTCGGTGACCGCCGAGATCGAGGAATTGCTGGTTGAGAAAATGTCGGCTAAGGGCCGGGATTTAAACCAGAAAGTTAAGAGCGCCGGTCGGCGATTGCCCAAGAACATCCGCGCCCAAGCGGCCTATCTGGTCGAAGCCGAAGCCCGCTGCAATAACCCCAAACACGCACATCTATATGACCCCGCCCGGGTGGTTGAGGCGCGGAAACAATGTGTTGAGCATTTGGAAAAAATCGACCGCAAGGCCATCCGCACCCGCCGGCGCGGCGGCTGGATGACGGGCCTTGTGGTCAATCTTGCGCTGCTTTTGGTTCTGTTTATCCTTGTCGTCGTCTACGTTGCGTGATGCCGTTTGGGCCGGCTTAGCCGTTTGACTGGATGAACGTCCCGTTTTGTAAATCCTGAAACGCCTTTTTAAGTTCGCCGCGTGTGTTCATCACAATCGGCCCGTGCCAGGCGACGGGTTCTTTGATTGGCGCGCCGGATACCAGCAAAAACCGAATACCTTCGGGCCCGGCCTGAACGCTGACGGAATCACCGCTGTCAAATTCGACCAAAGTGCGGTCGCCGGACAGATCGCGGATATTGACCTCAACACCGTCCAGTTCTTTTTCCAACAACACACCTTTTGGCGCTGAGGCGTCGGAGAAGCTGCCGCTGCCTTCAAAGATATAGGCGAATGTTTTGCGATAGGTCTCCATCGGAAATGTCTTTTTGACACCGGCGGGGATCGAAATATCCAGATACTGTGGATCAGCGGCGATGCCATCGACCGGGCCTTTGCGGCCCCAGAAGTCACCGATAATGACGCGAACCACTGTGCCGTCGTCCTCGAATATCTCAGGAATCTCGACCGACGGCACATCCTGATAGCGCGGGTCGGTCATTTTCAGCGAGGCAGGCAGGTTCGCCCATAACTGAAACCCGTGCATCTGCCCGCTGGCGTTCCCTTTGGGCATTTCCTGATGCATGATGCCGGACCCGGCGGTCATCCACTGGATGTCGCCAGCGCCCAATGTGCCGTTATTGCCCAGCGAATCCCCATGTTCGACCGTGCCGGACAGAACGTAAGTGATGGTTTCAATGCCACGATGCGGATGCCACGGAAAACCGCGCAGATAGGCCTCGGGCGATTCATTGCGAAAATCGTCGAACAACAAAAACGGATCCAGCATTGTCGGGTCGTGAAATCCAAAGGCGCGATGCAAATGCACCCCGGCACCTTCCATAGTTGGCTGGGCTTGGGTCAATGATTTGACGGGTCTGACGGACATTTGGATTCTCCTTGGTTCGGGATACCATATGGGAGGGTCAGCGAGGTAAACAATAAGTCAAAATGAAACTTACTGTTTCCATTTTGAAAACAATAAAATCCCGTCGATGCCAAAATGCGAAATATCCGTGTCGCAACCAGACGAGAAAACCGACGGCTTCGCGGGTGTTCCTAGGGCAACAGAAAACTTTCGGAGTGTCATGGATGAAAATCGGTTTTATTGGGCTGGGTAATGTCGGCAGCAAACTATCAGGCAGCCTGCTGCGCAACGGCGTCGATCTGACGGTGCATGATCTGAGCGACGATCTGGTTCAGAAATTTGTTGATTTGGGTGCGAAAAAGGGCGCAAGCCCGGCGCAGATGATGCGCGATTGCGATGCGGTCATCACTTGCCTGCCGTCACCCGCGATTTCGGCGGCGGTGATGGAGGAACCCGATGGTTTGCTTGAAGGCATTTCGGCTGGCAAAATCTGGATGGAAATGTCGACCACGGACGAGGCCGAGGTCAAGCGACTGGGTGCCAAGGTGATCGCCAAAGGTGGTGCCGCGGTTGATTGTCCGGTTTCGGGTGGCTGCCACCGGGCCGATACGGGCAATATTTCAATCTTTGCGGGCTGTGAACGCGCGGTGTTTGAACGGATTTTGCCGTTGCTGACAACCATGGGGCGGCGGGTTTTGCACACGGGCGAACTCGGCTCGGCCAGTGTTTTGAAAGTGATGACAAACTATCTGGCAACCGCAAATCTGGTCACCTGTTGCGAGGCTCTGGTTACGGCCAAGGCAGCGGGAATGGATTTGAACACCACCTACGAGGCCATCAAGATTTCGTCGGGAACGTCTTTTGTGCATGAAACCGAAAGTCAGGTGATCCTGAACGGGTCGCGCGATATTTCCTTCACAATGGATCTGGTCCGCAAGGATATTGGCCTGTTTCAGGACGTGGCCGATAGGGCCGGTGTGCCGTTGGAAATCAGCCCGGTTCTGATTGATATATTTGATGATGGCATCAAACGGTTTGGAGATCGTGAACTTTCGCCAAACATCATTCGGCGTCTGGAAGAGGCCAGCGGTCTGGACATTCGCGCGCCGGGATTCCCGCCTGAAATGACAGACGATGAACCGGAAGAGCCGGGATACGAGGTTAATACGAACACGCCACGCTAGGGGGATTTATGATGATTGAAACCGCAACAGACCTGATCGATTTGACACGCTATCCGATCCATCTGCCAGACAGCGAACGCTATCGCGAGGTTTTGGCGCAAACACGTGCAGCACTTGCAGCAGACGGATGCGCGGTGTTAAAAGGGTTCCTGACGCCAGACGGGGTTGCGGCGTTGGTGCAAGAGGCCGACAAAGCCTCGGCGCACGCGCATAAATCCTTTAACCGCACCAATGCCTATTTCACGCAAGATGATGAAACGCTGCCGTCGGACCATCCCAAACGGCAGTTTTTCGATCGCTCGAATGCCTTTATTCCGGCGGACAATTTTGCCAAGGACGGGCCGCTGCGCCGGGTGCAGGATTTTCCGGGATTTGATGATCTCATTCAGGCGTGCCTGCAAGAGCCGAGCTTTTATCGCTACGCCGATCCCTTGGCCGATGCGATGGTGAATATGGCCGTCGGCGGAACCGGGTTTCCTTGGCATTTCGACACAAATAATTTCACGGTCACGCTGGCGGTGCAAAACGCGGACTCAGGCGGTGCATTTGAATATGCGCCCAATATCAGACAGCAGGGTGAGAATTTTGAGGCTGTGAAATCCGTGCTGGATGGCACCTCGGATCTGGTGACATCGCTGCGGCTGGAACCGGGCGATCTGCAACTGTTTCGTGGGCGGTATTCATTGCATCGGGTTGCGCCACTTGACGGGCCAACCCCGCGTTATGTCGGTATCTTTTCGTATGTTGAAGAGCCCGGCATGGTGGCGACCCCTGAGCGTTGTCAGCAGCTTTACGGCAGGGTCCTGCCCATTCACTATGAACGGGCAGGTCAGCGTAATGATGCGTTTATCGACTGATTTATTTGTCGGCCCTTGGTACTATAAACCCTTCGCGCGATAACTCGCCGCCACCCGTCCGATTGACACCAGATAGGCCGCGACCCGCAAGTCCGTCACATCGTTTCGGCCGTGCCAAACCTCTCGCATGGCCTGATAGGCGGCGCGCATTGTGTCGTCCAATCCTGAACGGACCAGTTCCAATTCACCCGCGCCATGCAGGTATTTGCGCACGAAATCGTCAGAAAGTTTGTTCTTCTGCCCGCTTTCGCCTGCTATGCGCTGCAATTCCTCGACCAGCAGCAAATGGCGCGATTCTTCCTGGCGGCGCTGCATCCTGCCAAAGCGGATATGGCTGAGGTTTTTGACCCATTCGAAATATGACACGGTCACCCCGCCTGCGTTGGCGTACATATCCGGGATGATGACGCAGCCGCGATTGCGTAGAATTTCATCAGCACCAGAGGTGACCGGGCCGTTGGCGGCCTCGATAATCAGCGGTGCTTTGATATTTGCCGCGTTTCGCATGTTGATCACGCCTTCAAGGGCTGCCGGGATCAGGATGTCGCAGTCATTTTCCAGCACCAGCGCACCATCGGCGACATAGGTGCCTTCGCTACAGCCTTTGACGCCGCCGGTTTCGGCCAGATGGGCGCGAACGGCATCGACATTCATGCCGCTTTCATTGACCAGTGCGCCGTCGCGTTCAACAATACCAGTGATCAGAACGCCATCTTCAGTCGATAGAAATTGCGCGGCGTGATATCCTACATTGCCCAGCCCCTGAACGATGATGCGCTTGCCATCGAGGCTGCCGGTCAACCCCGCTTGGGACTTGTCTTCGTCATAGCGGAAAAATTCCTGTAGCGCATATTGCACGCCGCGCCCTGTTGCTTCGACCCGGCCCTGAATACCGCCAGCGTTCAGTGGCTTGCCTGTAACGCAGGCGCGGCTGTTGATATCGGTGGTGTTCATGCGGGCAAACTGATCCGCGATCCAGGCCATTTCACGCTCGCCAGTTCCCATATCGGGGGCGGGCACGTTTTGTGACGGGTTGATCAGGTCGCGTTTGATCAGCTCATAGGCAAAGCGCCGGGTGATCATTTCAAGTTCGTATTCTTCGTATTCGCGCGGATCAATCCGCAAACCGCCTTTGGAGCCGCCAAAGGGCGTTTCCACCAGCGCGCATTTATAGGTCATCAGGGCAGCCAACGCTTCAACCTCGTCCTGATTGACGCCCATTGCATAGCGGACGCCGCCTTTGACAGGTTCCATATGTTCTGAATGGACGGATCGGTAACCGGTAAAGGTCTGTATCTGGCCGCGCAGGCGCACCCCGAAACGCACCGTGTATGTGGCGTTGCACACCCTTATTTTTTCTTCCAGTCCGGGGGGCAAGTCCATCAGGGCAACCGCCCGGTTAAACATGATGTCCACAGATTGTCGAAAGGACGGTTCCTGATGATTATCCATTGCATTTCCCCGGTTTTTTATCGCTGTTCAAGCGCCAGACCTAACATGATTAATGCTTAAGATTGGTACAATATTTCAGCATTTGCCTAAATATCTGTCGCAAAAAGGCGCAATCCAGCCAAAATTCGGACACAGATCGCGCTGTAAATAGAACTATCCCGAAATCCGTCCGACTCAGGTCTGGATGGGGTTTTTGGGTGGGACTATGCGCTGAATTGAGGCCGCCCTTGGGCCGGTGTCAGACCAGCGAAAACAGCGGAGTGCTACCGATGAAATTCACAGACCTGATGGCGGGGCAAAAACGCGCGGGGCTGGCGGTGACGCCGGGCCTGTTGTGTGCGGCCCGTAATAGGGTGGCGAAATTTCACAGCGACGAACGTGGCGCGATGGTGGTGTTTGCGCTGATCTGCCTGATTGGCATGTTGGCTGGGGCCGGAATGGCCGTTGATTTCATGCGTTTTGAAAACACCCGCACCCGGATGCAGGCCACTTTGGATCGCTCTTTGCTGGCGGCGGCGTCGCTGAACCAAACGTTGGACGCTGAAGATGTGGTTGTTGATTATTTCGCCAAATCGGGCCTGACGAATTACGAATTGACGGTTAACGTGGATGAGGGCCTGAATTATCGCACGGTAACGGCCACGGTATCTTCGACGGTCGATAGCATTTTCCTGAATATGGTTGGCATTGATTCAATGACCGCGCTGTCAGATGCCACAGCCGAAGAACGCATTCAGAATGTCGAGATTTCAATTGTACTGGATATTTCTGGCTCGATGGCTTGGTATTCGCGGCTTTATAACATGAAAAGTGCCGCCAAGGATTTCGTTGAAACCCTGCTAAGCGCCAGCGACCCGGGGCAGGTCTCCATCTCGATTGTGCCTTACAATGCCAACGTCAATGTTGGCTCTAGGTTGATTGAGGAATACAATGTCAGTTCAGAACATAGCTCGTCGAACTGCGTGCGGTTTGACGACGAAGATTTCGCCTCGGCCGCGCTGACGCCGGATCAATCGCTTGAGCGGTTGGCGCATTTCGATCTTTCAACCAACAACAGCACCTCGCCAATCGGCGATCCGTGGTGTCAGACAAGCGACAGTCTGGGTATTCTTGCGTTGTCGATCAGCGAAACCGATCTGGATGACCGGATTGATGATCTGGTCGCCGATGGCAACACAGCGGCGGACATCGGCATGAAATGGGGCGTGGCCCTGCTTGACCCATCCAGCCAACCGGTTGTGGCCAGCATGGTCACTTCGGGCGACATTGCAGCGGGCCTTAGCGATCGGCCAGCGGCCTATACCGAAGCGGACACCATGAAAGTCATCATTCTGATGACCGATGGCGAAAACACCAGTCAGTATGACATCAAACAAAGCCGTAAAAGCGGGGCATCTAATATCTGGGTCGACAGTTCGGCCTCGGCCAGTTCAACGCAGAAATATTCAGTTTATGACGCCGGGTATGATCAATATTACTATCCGCACAACAGCACTTGGAATGACGAACCGATTGGTGCTTCCGCCAGCACCGAGACCGTCTGCGGCTGGGAAAGATGGGGCTGGCGCTGGTACTGGTCCTGCACCGAGGTTTCGATTGGATCAAGTGGCACCAGCACAGCCGTACAATTGTCATACCCTGAATTATGGGCGCTGTTCAGCACGCGTTATGTGGCGAGTTATTTCTACGATTGGAACAGCTCGAATTATTACGACTACTACTATTCCTACGAAACCATCGTTGACGGCGACAGTTCAGATGACCGCCTGCTTGACGTGTGTTCTGCTGCCAGATCTGCCGGGATTACGGTGTTCACAATCGGTTTTGAAGCGCCGTCACATGGGGAAGACGTGATGGAAGCCTGCGCTTCGTCCAGCGCGCATTACTACGACGTTGATGGTCTGGAAATTGGCGATGCGTTCAGCGCCATCGCTGCAACAATTCAAAAACTCAAACTGGTGCAATAGCGAAAATGCTTAGGCGAATTGGAAAACTGATACGGCGTTTCACCAAAGGTGAAGACGGTTCAGTGACGGTGGAATTTGCCATCGTCTTTCCGGTTTTTATGACCATTTTTCTGTCGGTGTTCGAGGGTGGGTTGCTGATGACCAAAATGGTTATGCTGGATCGCGGGCTGGATATTACGGTGCGTGCAATCCGGCTGGCACCCGGTTCCGCTGATATCACCCATGACGCGGTCAAAGAAATGATCTGCGAAAATGCGTTGATCTTGCAAGATTGCGTCGAGGTCATTCAGATCGAAATGACACCAATTTCGTCTGCCACATGGGATATGCCGGACAAATCCGCCGATTGTATTGATCGCGAATCTGAGGTCGAGCCAGTGGTTTCTTTCAATGCCGGCGGCGAAAACGACATCATGTTCGTGCGTGCCTGCGTTGTGATTGAACCATTGTTCCCGACATCCGGTTTGGGCCTGGCATTGACCAAAGACGCAAGCGGTGGCGTGCGCATTCTTGCAACATCTGCTTTTGCAAATGAGCCGAGGTAGCGTGATGTTCAAAGATTTCATCACACGGCTACGCATCTTCAGGGCTGAACACAGTGGTTCGGTTTCGGTTGAGTTTATGCTGGTTTTGCCGATGTTATTCTGGTGGTACGCCGCCAGCTTCTCGTTCTTTGATGCGTTCCGCACGCACAACACATCCGTGAAAGCATCCTATATGATTGGGGATATTCTGTCGCGGCAAATTCAGGTGGATAACGATTATCTGGACGGCATGGAAACCATGCTGAAATTTATGACCCGAATTGAAACCGATGTCTGGATCCGGGTCAGCAGCGTCAAATATACCTCGGATCAGGGCTATTCAATCGAGTGGAGCTATAGCACAGGCACCGCCAGCAGCCTGACAACGGCCGAGATTTATACACGCGAGTTGGATGAAAATTATCTGCCGCTTATGGCCTCAGGGGAAACTGTCATTCTGTCAGAAACCTATGTGCCGTATTTCCCATCATACGATGTTGGCCTGCTGGCTCGCACATGGTCGAATGTTGTGGTGACGCGACCCAGATTCACATCCCAACTGGCCAACGCCGATTTCTGATTTTAAGGCGCGGTTTTTGTCCCGAACAGGCGCGGATTTGTCATTTTCAGGTTGAATATCCTTGTGACTGCTGGTTCTGTGCTTGTGGCTTGATCGGGGGAACAAATGCGTTATTCGGCCTGGGAAATATTCAAAAACGGTTTGACCGGAAACAAGGGCTGGAAACCAGTCTGGCGAAACCCTGAACCGAAATCCCATTACGATGCGATAATTATCGGCGGCGGCGGGCATGGCTTGTCGACGGCGTATTATCTGGCCAAAAATCATGGCCTGACCAATGTGGCGGTGCTGGAACGTGGCTATCTTGGGGGTGGCAATGTCGGACGCAACACCACGATTGTGCGCGCAAATTACATGCTGGAAGGCAATTCGCAATTCTACTCGCATTCCCTGAAATTGTGGGAAGGCATGGAACAAGACCTGAATTACAACACCATGCTGTCTCAA
>JAJFIC010000063.1 GCA_021775315.1 Paracoccaceae bacterium | reverse complement strand
TCAGAAGCCGAGATCGTCCGACGTATCTTCTCGGAGTATGTATCCGGTCGTACGGCCAGAAAGATTGCGGCCGGCCTTAACTACGACGGAATCGTTAGTCCGCGGGGTGGTGAATGGAATGCCTCAACCATTCACGGCAGCCGTAAGCGTCGAAACGGTATCCTCAACAACGAGATATATGTTGGACGTCTCGTCTGGAACCGACAGCGGTTTGTGAAAGATCCGAACACTGGCAAAAGATTATCGCGTCTGAACCCCGAGGATCAGTGGATTGCCTGCGAAGTACCCGACCTGCGCATCATCGATCAGGCAATCTGGGAAAAGGCACAATTGCTGAAATCGCGTTATTCAAGCCACACCGGCAACCGACGTCAAACCAAGAAGCGTCTTCTGACTGGGATGATCAAATGCGGCTGCTGCGGCGGCAACATGACTATTGCCCGTCACGATCGATATTACTGCGCAACGCGACGCGAAAAAGGCACCTGCAAGGCCTCGCATGGCATTGCTGCAGAGGTTGTCGAGAACAGAGTGCTCGACGGCCTTCGCAATATACTCGTGGGTAACGACAGCCTTGTTGAGGAATTTACCGCCTCGTTCAAGGCCGAATTGATTCGCCTGAAGAGGAGCAAAAAAAACGATCGATCAAAGGTTCAAAAAGAGTTGGTAGAAGTCGAACGCGGCATCGCGCGTTGCATCACTTTTATCATTTCTGGCGATGATGCCCCGGAATCAGTTCGGGAGGAACTCAATAGACTGGAAAATCGGAAGGCAGACCTATTGGCATTAGAAACGAGCAGTGAAGAATCTGACATGGTGGAGATCCATCCAAACTATGCGGATCTTTATCAGCGCAAAGTTGGCGAACTTGCAAAACTATTGGCTGATGATGACCTGCGTGAAGAGGCGATGTCAGCCATTCGAAGCCTGATTGACCGCATTGAGGTTTATCCCGGTCCTAAGCGTGGTGTGTGCAATGTGACACTTCACGGAGCTTTGGCCAGTATTTTGAGCCTTACCCAAAACAAGAAAGCCGCCCCTGAGGGCGGCGGTACGTTCTTGTTGGTTGCGGGAGTAGGATTTGAACCTACGACCTTCAGGTTATGAGCCTGACGAGCTACCGGGCTGCTCCATCCCGCGACAACATGTGGGCTATGTAGACCAGCTTCAGCGGACCTACAATGGCAAAACGGTGAAACTTGACCAATTTTCGTTGGAAAGTTTGCACCGTTTTAGGCCCGAACCACATGGCCGGGCCTAATGCCACCATTTTCAGAACTTAATCGTAAAGCCTGCGCCAATTGTGCCGCTGTAGTAGCCAGGTGCGAGCGTTATGCTTACCGAACCTGTGACCGGCATGTCGTTATATGTCGCGGAAAACGTCACGCCCAATGGATAGTAGGTGGCGCCTGTGCCGCCATAGGTTTCCATCTGCACACCGAATGACCGGCCCAACTGACTGTTTTCAAAGCCCGCGACGTCAATCGGCTTGTTGGCTGAGATCGACACCTTGGTGTTGCCGGTAATGGTGGTTGCGGCGGCGTTCACCGTTGCGTCGCTTTCGGTATATGCGCCACGTACCGACACCGTATGAGAATGCCCAATGCGCATGCTCATGTCGAAATCGCCCGCTTTCCAACCGGCGGTGGTATAACCCGCGCTCAGGCCAAGGACGTCCTGACCATAGGCGCCGGTAATCGCGCCTGCCGCCCGGTTGGTGTTCGCCTGTATCCGGAAATAGCCAAGCGAGGCATCAACGTTGGACCCATCAGCGTTTTTCTTGGCGGCAAAACCGGAAAGACCAATTGTTGTGGTCGAACGCCAATCGGTGCCATCGCCTGAGCTGCCGAATGCCAGATTGAACCCCGCACCCAGTGTGGTGGTGTCGTTCACCTTTTTACGCAAGTAACCGGAAAGCCCGATCGAGCGGCCGTTGGTCGTGGCGGCCGTGCGGCTGTCGTTGTAACCGGTGATGTTCAACGAGCCTGAAAACTCGGTGCCGCCATCCGTGACGCCTCGGAACAAATTGAAGTTGGCTGGAAACGCCGTCGGTGTTCCTTGCGAGGATTTTGCGATTGATTCGGTATATGACTTGCTTGCAGTCAATCTAAGAACCAATTCAGTATCTGGAACCTGTTCTTGAAGAAACTTTTCGGCCTCTGCCATATAAGAAAATGTTGCTACTCGTCCGATGACTTTGATTGCCTGCACACCATCCAAATCGCCAGATAGGAGCGCCAAACCAAAGGCTATTCGTTTTTCTGGGGTGTTCAATAAATGTTCATGAAGGTTTTCGTCAAGCAATCCAAGGACGGTTTCGTAGTATCTCTCACCAAGCCTGTCCACATCGATAGTTTCTAGCCGATTCAGGCCCTCTGTCACTGTTTCCCTAAGGGCTTTCACCAATTGCACATTCTTCGGTTCGTTAAGTATAGAAGAAAGTAGAGCGTCTCTTTCTTTTTCAATTCTGGCGACTTCAGCCCATATTTCCAAGTTCTCTTGATTGCGTGCCTCGGCTTCGGCAACCTGATCGGCAAGCCGTTGCCAAGCTGTAGTTGCCGAACGCGTTTCAGAGGTTTCCCCGAATGTTTGGGTCGATCCACCAGCGCCACAAGCAATGGGTAGGCCGGTTCCTGAGTCAAACAAAGGGCCGGTCCAGGGACTGGGGGGGCGATCGGAGCTGTGTTTCGTGCCCATAACTCATTGCTTGGGGAACAAAAACAGGAGAATGTCGCCTAAGGATGAGGATACGGTGCCGGACAGTCCACAGGCGTTGACCCGGCGGGTATTGGTGTGATCTGGGCGGCCGCAGAACTTGGCAATAGCGTCGTAAAGATTACACCGGCCAAAGCCCAGACAAGAAATATCAGGCGGTTTTTTACTGATAGTTTTTAAAACATTATTGCGAGCCCCATCGCTAATTTTGGTTTTTCACGAGCTTGAGTGGTCGAAGAAAAAATTCGAAGATGAATCGTTAAAATCATGGATACTTTGGCACAGGCGCCTAGGGTGGGAGATTGCCCCTGCAAGCATCAACCAATTTCTCTCACCAAAACGCAAAATGTAGGGCTGTGGTCAAGCTGCCACACAACGCAAAACGCCGCCCCAAAAAGGAGCGGCGTTTTGTGTTACATCGTTTCGAGAGTTGCTCTAGAACTTATTAGGTTTGGCGGTGACCTACTCTCCCACGTCTTAAGACGCAGTACCATCGGCGCGACGGCACTTAACGGCCGAGTTCGGGATGGGATCGGGTGTTTTGCTCGCGCTATGACCACCAAACCAAATAAATTCTAGAGCGACGACATCTGCGATGCAGATGTCGCCCAAATACACGAGACTGAAGTCTTTCCGGACTTCAGCACAGTAGAATCTTACTTCTACTGGATCAAATCAAGCCTATCGGACAATTAGTACCAGTCAACTGAATGCATTACTGCACTTACATCTCGGGCCTATCGACGTGGTGGTCTACCACGGTCCTCAAGGGAGACCTTGTTTTGAGGGGGGCTTCCCGCTTAGATGCTTTCAGCGGTTATCCTGTCCGAACATAGCTACCCAACACTGCCGTTGGCACGACAATTGGTCCACCAGTGGTTCGTTCACCCCGGTCCTCTCGTACTAGGGGCAACTCCTCTCAAGTCTCCTACACCCACGGCAGATAGGGACCGAACTGTCTCACGACGTTCTAAACCCAGCTCACGTACCTCTTTAAACGGCGAACAGCCGTACCCTTGGGACCTGCTCCAGCCCCAGGATGAGATGAGCCGACATCGAG
>JAJFIC010000062.1 GCA_021775315.1 Paracoccaceae bacterium | reverse complement strand
GGTTTCGGTGGTCTTTGCTGTAATACGGATACCGCTCGTCATAGCGTTTGAAACTATAGGCTGGATCAATGGCCAGCAGGTCGTTGATTTGCTCGCGGGCTTCTTCCAGCTTGCCGCTTTCAACCAGAACCGCCGCCATGACAAGTCGGGCCGGGGGAAATGACGGTGCCATGCGGATCGCACGAAGATCGTATTCCGCTGCCTGTTCCAGCTCACCCATCAGGAAATAGCCATGTCCGATGTGGTGCAAAACATTTGGCGGTGCCACCGGGTCAAATTGCAGGGATCGCTGCCCCATCTCCACTGCCCGTTCAGGCTGGCCGGCAAAATTAAGTGCCTCGCTGAACCACGTATGTGTGTCTGCATTGTTTGGCTCAATCTCTAGGGCCTTTTCAAAGGACGCAATTGATTGTTCAGGTGCGCCAAGAAACGTCTGAATCCAACCCATCCGACTATGGGATAGCGACGATTCCGGCGCCAGTTCCACCGCTTTTCTGGCTTTCGCTTCGGCAATAGCCAGCCCACCGTCATATCCCGGCCAGGCAAAAGACCAGCCGCTTTGATGCGGAAAAACCTGCTCGGCCCATGCGTTTGAAAACGACGGATCAATGGCGACGGCCTGTTCAAGCAGGGCAATACATTCGGCGTTCGTTTCAGGCGAAAACATAAAGAACTTGGCACGACCGCGCAGGCTCAACTCATAAGCCTCGACACTGTTTGTGCCCCTGTTGGCGACCGAAGCACCGGTAAGATTGACATGTAGGGCCGAAATGATCTTTTTGGCGATCTCATCCTGCACCTCGAAAATATCCTGCATATCGCCGTCATACCTATCGGCCCAAACGTGACCGCCTGTGTCGGTATCAATAAGCTGGGCGTTGATGCGTATCCGGCTGCCCGCCCGCCTTACGCTGCCTTCCAGAACAAACGCGACACCCAGATCGCGGCCAATTTCAGAAACATTCTTGGGTGAATTCCTGTAGGCGAAAGACGAGTTTCGCGCGATGACGAACAGGTCGCGAATTTTCGACAGGTCCGTAATCAGGTCTTCGGTCAGCCCATCGGCAAAATAGACCTGCTCCTGATCGCCGCTAATATTCACAAACGGAAGTACAGCGATCGACGCCTTCTGACGTTCCTGTCGTTCATCACTTTTGGGTGCCACGCCCAAGTTAGGTTCACCATCAAGCACACCGACAAACCGAAACCCTTGCCTTGGTAGGGTTTTTATCATGGATTGCGTGGCACCATCATCCCCCAAGGCGCGTCGCAATGCATTGATGCGCGCATTCAGGGTTCCGTCACCGACAATGCGCCCCTGCCAGACCGTATCGATGATCTCGTCCTTCGAAATAACGCGGTCGGCGTTTTCCACCAGAAACACCAACAGCGAAAAGACCTGCGGTTGAACTGCGATAGCTTCGTCCAAACGGGTGAGTTCCAGCCGGTCAGTATCAATACAAAACGGCCCAAATCTATAAATCACGGCGTGGCAAGCCTCCGGCAAGCAAAATTAACGTTCCGGCAAGCTAATGATAATGCAGTGTTCAAGCAAACATCCAATCGAGCCTTTAGTTTGGAGATAGATCAAACAATGGAGGTTCCCATGACAACCCAAGCAAACTTTTTCCAAGCTATCACCGAAACCGTTCTTCTCAAAGTGTTCAATATTCCAACCAAGGCCGCACCGACAGGCACCGAAGACCTGTTGAAAACAGCGACCACTGGTTTCTGGAACTACACCGAAGAAACCGGCGAGGCTGACATCACATCGTTCACCGGATTGCTGTAATAGTCTGGGTTGCAGGATCCATCGTAGTGTGACTGATGATAGGGCAATTCAGTTGCTCAGCAAGACTGTGGAACTGAAACAAATCGCGGCCAGCGCCGACCATTCATAGTCAGCCCCAGACAGCTTGTCAGCGTTCGTCGCATATGCATCAGGCCGTCCAGATCGGCCCCCACGCCACCCATCACATCGTCCAAAGGAACCGTCGCCAGACTTGCGCCGTTGCTGCAAACTCAACTGCCGCCGCTTTCTGAAACAAAGCCCTACCGAAAATGGGTTTTGCCGTCACGGGTGCTTGCCACACGAAAAGGGTCGACTAATCCCATCGTTGCTGAAATGTTGAAATTGGGGGTCAAAACCACATGAATGACGATTTGATGACGCGAAACCCGTCGCATATGGCTAAAAAACCCTCAATCTGGCGTCCAATTCGATTAAGCTGAACGCCAGCTTCGCAAAAACAAACTTAATATGCCCAACAAAGGGCAACGCTATCAGGGAGACAAAGATGAGACTTTTTACAGCAGGACTGGCGATTACTTTAATGGCCGGATCCGCATATGCAGCCGAACTTGGCGCCACAGACGAGCCGATCAAACTGGCCATTAACGAATGGACCGGACAGCACGTATCGACCCATATCGCGGGCAGCATGCTCGAAGCCGCAGGCTATAAGGTTGAATACACCACAGCCGGTTACATGAACATGTATCAGGCCATGGCGGATGGCGAAATCCACGCAGCACTTGAAATCTGGTCGTCCAACGTGTCCGATGAATACGCCAAACAGGTGGCATCCGGTGGCGTCGTTGAAATGGGCGATCTGGGTCTGGATGCCAAAGAAGGCATCGCCTACCCCGCCCACGTGGCTGAACTATGCCCGGGCCTGCCAGCTTGGGAAGCCTTGGCCGATTGCGCTATGGTGTTTGCAACCGCTGAAACCATCCCGATGGGCCGTCTGGTTGACTATCCGGCAGACTGGGGCACACCCGGCGCTGACCGCATGACCGGTTTTGATTTGCCGTTCAAGGCCGTGCCTGCGGGTTCTGAAGGTGCATTGATCACCGAACTTCGCGCATCGACTGAAAAGAAATCGCCACTTCTGATCACCTTCTGGCAACCGCATTGGGCGATGTCCGCTTATGATGTGAAATTCGTCGAACTGCCTGTTGGCAACGAAGAATGCTTTACTGATCCGGCTTGGGGCTCGAACCCAAATGCGGTCAACGACTGTGACTTTGCACCGTCGCGTATTTTCAAGGCCGGTTGGTCCGGCATTGCCGACAAATGGCCGGCAGCGCATGAAATCCTGTCGAACTATCAGCTCGCCGTTTCAGACCAGCAGCCGATGATGGGTGCGGTTGATGTCGATGGTGGCTCGGTAGAAGAAGTCGTCGCCGCTTGGATGGCCGCGAACGAGGCCACATGGAAACCGGTTGTCGACGCGGCAACCAACTAAGGATTTCCAGACATGACCGACCGTTCCGGCGCGCCTGCCGCAATCTCGTGTAAAGGGGTTTGGCAGGTTTTCGGGGGCAATCCCGAACAATATCTGACAGAGGCTTTGGAACGGTCTGGTGGCGTCCCCGCGGACGCCGCCGACATACTTCGCGAAAAGGGATTGATCCCTGCGGTTCAGGACGCAAGTTTTGAGGTCGCAGAGGGTGAATTGTTTGTCATCATGGGCTTGTCGGGATCCGGCAAGTCCACCCTTATCCGATGCATTTCGCGCCTTCTTCAGGGCACCGCCGGTGAGATCCTGATCGAAGGCGAAAACATTCTGACCGCAACCAAAAAGCGGATGACCGAATTGCGCCGCCGGAAACTTGGCATGGTATTCCAGCACTTTGGCCTGTTTCCGCATATGACAGTCGCTGAAAACGTCGGCTTTCCGCTGAAAATGCAGGGTCAGGGCCGCAACGACCGCCGCAGCCGCGCCCTAGAGGTGATCAAACTTGTGGGGCTGGATGGCCGCGAAGACGCATATCCTCGTGAATTATCTGGCGGCCAGCGCCAGCGCGTCGGTATCGCCCGCTCGCTTGCAGTAAACCCCGACATCTGGTTTCTGGATGAGCCGTTTTCGGCACTTGATCCGCTGATCCGGCGCCAACTTCAGGACGGGTTTTTAAGCATTCAGTCTAACCTCAAGAAATCAATCGTGTTCATCACCCATGACATTGCCGAAGCCTTAAAACTGGCCGACCGCATCGCCATTATGAAGGACGGCGCCATCGTGCAGATCGGCACCCCGACCGAGATTGTCCTGCATCCGGTGAACGACTATGTGGCCGAGTTTTCCAAAGACGTCGCCAAAGGCCGTCACGCCCGCGTCCGATCGGTTATGTTGACGGGCGATGAAGTGCCTGACAAAATGCCCGATGATCCGGGGTTGCGCACGGACATGACGCTTGAGGCGGCGCTGGCATCTTGCATGTCGCTATACGAACCTGTTCCGGTGCGTGATCGGCAGGGAAATCTTGTCGGCGCGGTGCAACCCGCCGACCTTGCATCCGCACTTCAGGTGGAAACCGATTGATGGCGGGTTTTTCCGGCCCAATCCGCGATGCCTTCAAACGTCATCCGGGCGCGTCTGCCGCCTTGGTCACAGCCGTTGTCGGGCTTGTCTGTCTGCTGCTGACCCCGTTGTTCCCGTGGCTGGTCAAATGGCCCGCCGCGCTGACGGTCCCGGTCAGCGATCTGATCGGAACCAGCCTGACCTGGCTTTTGCAGGGCCTAAAGCCGCTGGCGCGCTGGTTCTCGTATTTTCTGGGCTTTCCGATGTTCTGGGCCAACACGCTTTTGGTTTCCACGCCGTGGTCAATCACTATTGGCGCTGTCACCGCGCTTGGCTGGTTTATCGGCGGCACACGCTTGGCAGCGTTGGGGCTGGTCGGGCTTAGCCTTGTGCTGGCCTCGGGCTATTGGGTGGAAAGCATGAACACACTGGCACTGGTGGCGGTGTCTGTGCCGCTTGCGCTGTTTGTCGGGGGTGCCATCGGCATCCTTGCCTATGAGTTTCCAAAGGTCAAAAATCCGATCCAGACTTTGCTGGATGTGATGCAGACCGTGCCGACATTCGCCTACCTGACACCGCTGTTGCTGCTGTTCGGCTTTGGCCCCGTGGTCGGCCTGATCGCCAGCGCCATCTACGCCGCCCCACCCATGGCGCGCAACGTGCTGCTGGGGCTGGAGCGGGTCGAAGAGGACATCAAAGAAGCCGCCGTCATGAGCGGTGGTAACCGCCTGCAACAACTGTTTCTGGTCGAGCTGCCCTCGGCCACCACCCAGATCATGGTCGGCGTCAACCAATGCCTGATGGCGGCCCTCAGCATGGTGATCATCGCCGCCGTTATCGGTGGTTTCAACGATATCGGCTGGGAAGTGCTGCTGACCATGCGTAAAGCCCAGTTCGGCCAAAGCTTTCTGGCCGGTCTGGTCGTCGTTGCCTTTGCCATCATCATTGATCGTTACAGCGGCGCGCTGGCGATGGAGCGCAAACGCTATGACACAAGGGTGGTTTTCGTCCTGCTCGCAGTTGGCGTGGCCTTTACCCTTTTGCTTTGGGGCCGGATGCCTGACCCGTCCACCTACACCTATTTCGATCCTCTCGCAGCTTGGGTCGACAACGGGCTGGGCCAGTTCACCGCCAATAATGGCGCGGCCCTTGATCAGTTCAAGAATGGTGTGATGTTCTATGGCCTTTTGCCGCTCAGGATCGGGCTAAGTGACGCGGTTCTGCCCTTCACTTGGGGGTTCCAGTGGACCGGAATGATGAGCGCGGCTTTCATCGCCGTTGCCATCGCTTTGGCTGGGGTTCTGGCATGGCGTGGTCGCGCGCTGGCCGGTGCCGTTATCCTGCTGATCGCGATCATTGTTGAAATCGGTGTGGCCCAGTTGCCGTGGCCGTTCGTGCTGATCGGTGCCGGAATGCTGGGCTGGATGTCGGGTGGTCGCCGAATGTCGGTCTTTGCGGTGGTGATGCTGTCCATGATCCTGGTTTCCGGATTGTGGGAGCGCGCCCTGCTGTCGCTATACCTGTCCGGTGCCGCCGTGTTTGCCTGTGCATTCTGGGGCGGTGCCATCGGCCTTTTATGCGCCGTCAGCCCGATAACCTGGAAAATGGTGCGCCCGATTTGCGACATGCTGCAAACCATTCCGCTGTTTGTGTTCCTGATCCCGGTTCTGATGTTCTTTCAAATCGGCGAGTTCTCGGCCTTTCTGGCGATCTGTGCCTATGCCATCGTGCCAATGATCCGCTACACCCATCACGGCCTGACCAACACCCCGCAGGAACTGCTGGACGCGGCCACCACATCGGGCGCGACGCAATGGCAAACCATGGTCGAGGTGCGCGCGCCCTACGCCTCACCAACCATCCTTTTGGGGCTGAACCAAACCATCCTTTACGCTTTTTCGATGCTGGTAATCGCAGCCCTGATCGGCACCACCGGTCTGGGGCAGTCGATCTTTCTGGCGCTGGGGCAGGCGGATATCGGGCTGGGCATCACGGCAGGTGCTGCGATGGCGATCCTGGCCTTGGTTGCTGACCGTCTGGTGCAGGGCTTTGCCGAAGAACGACGGCGCGCACTGGGCTTGTGATGGATGTGCAACCCAAGGCCGCGGCCTCGCATAGTGCGGCGCAGAACCGCGCCCAGATAGACGCCAGCATCGGGTTGGTAATCGGCGGCATGATGTGGGGCCTGTTCTGGATCCCGGTCCACGCGATAGCCGATCTTGGCCTGCCGGGCGCTTGGGCGGGCGTTGTTATCTACATTGCCGCCACAATCCTGTTGCTGCCTCTGGTCTGGAAAAACCGCGTGTCGATGATGACCCGGTGGCGTGAACTGGCGATTTGCGGGCTGTTCACCGGTGCGGCATTCAGCTTTTACACCACCAGCCTGTCATTGACCGACGTGGTTCGGGCCCTGCTTTTGTTCTATCTCACCCCGGTCTGGGGGACCATTCTGGGGTTGATGATTTTGGGCGAACGGCCGAGTGGCGCACGCGCGCTGGCCCTGCTGATGGGGATCGGCGGGCTGCTGGTTGTCCTTGGCTTGGGTGACGGCCTGCCTTGGCCACGAAATATCGGCGACTGGCTGGCGCTTGCGTCGGGTTTTTCATGGGCCTATGGCTCGATGAAGCTGTTCCAGATGGGCAAAGTGCCGGTTTCCCAACAGGTCATCGCCTTTTTAATCGGCGGCTTGCTCGCCACTATTGCGACGTTGATTTTAGGTGTGGGAACCCTGACACCGGTGGTCGAATTGTCCACATTAATCAAAGCGGCACCACTGGCGATCGCCTGTGCCATATTCGCGCTGCCGATGATATTTTTAACGATCTGGCCCGCCACACTGCTATCACCGGGCCGCGCAGGCCTGTTGTTGATGAGCGAAGCGTTGGTCGGTGTCGCCTCTGCCGCCATATGGTCAGGCGAGCCGTTCGGGGCGCGTGAAATGCTCGGAACCGCAATGATCGTCGGCGCCGCTTTTGTCGAGGTCCTTGGCACAAGGGCCGCCACCAAAAAGCCGCGTTAATCGCGCTGCCAACCCCACCCCCGCCACACCAGCGGTGGTTTTAATCAACCCCGCAATTCACGCTTTTCCGGGCGCGCGCAACAGGTTCCAGTCCACAGGGGACATTTGCCTTGCCCGTCCGTTCGCCTTATGTTCTTATTTCCGCAACATAAAGGAAAACCAAATGGCAACAGGAAAACGGCTCAACGGCACGCTGAGGGCATTCATAAACCAACAAGCGCTTTTCTTTGTTGCCACGGCGGATGAAACCGGGCGCGTTAATCTTTCCCCCAAGGGAATGGATACCCTCAGAATTGAGGGCAACAATCGCATCACCTGGCTCAACCTCAGCGGCAGCGGCAACGAAACCGCCGCCCATGTGCGCGCAACGGGCCGAATGACCCTGATGTTTTGCGCTTTTGAAGGCGATGCTAAAATCCTGCGCGTATACGGCCGGGCCAAAGTCTTTCACCCGCGCGATCCAGAATGGCAGGACCTGGCCCCGGCCTTTCCCAACATCGCAGGCAGCCGCCAGATCTTTGATCTGGCCATCGACCTTGTTCAAACCTCCTGCGGCACGGGCGTGCCAATTATGGAATTCCGGAAATCCCGAGCCGAGGAAGAGCTGGTGCCCTTTTACGAAGAAATGGGGCCGGACGGCGTGCGTGATTTTTGGCGTCGGAAAAACATGATCACCGTAGACGGAGACCCTACAGGAATATTCGACGACCTTTGACATCGGACCCAAACGCCCAATGCTTCGACCATCGGCTTTAGCCCCTAACCCGCTGGGGTCTGTTGGTATCCGCCGGATGACGCCGCAGGGCTGGGTATTTCTCACAGATGCTTCAGTCGGCAGCCTTGCAACCAGTGCAAATCAAGCACGCCCGACATGGCCGCATTAGGGAAACGGGAGTATGCTTCGGGTGTGGATCTTGGAAGGTTGCAGGTGGCTGTGTCACAGTCTCGTTGAGGGTGCCGAGAGCACCCCAGAGCGGACCTTCGAACAGAGCGCGGCTAAGGGCAGGTATGAGCCCTTTGTGACGTTGAGATTTGAGATATTGGTTCGGCTTCAACTAGCATATGAACGGCATATAACATTGCTCTCGAATGGGCGCCTGCTTTGCCCGATTGGAACCTGGAAACTTTCATCTTAGTGTTCTAAACAAAGACTATTCCAAAAAATTTGGATGAATTGGCACGCTGGCAACGATGTGAGAGAAGAATTTTGATTTCTCGACGTACAGAGTTTGATACTCGTTTTCTTGCCTAGGAATTCTTAGATGTATTTCCGTCGCCGCCTCAATTGGAATCCATTTTCCGGAAAAACAGCACAAGACTTCATTTTTAACCATATTCAGCTCCTAACTTGCCTAAAGAAATTTGTAAGAGGTTTTCAAACGCTGTGCTACTATAACTGCCATGTACAGCGCCACCGGATGGACCTGCTTGCTTTGGAATTTTGGAAAGTGAAAGGTTGGTTGCGTTGATAACGGATGCAAGCATTGCCCAGTTTAAGATTTTTCTTGAAAAAAACTGGGAATTTGTGAATGCGATTTCTGTAGAAACGCAAGATCCGTATTTCATGGAAAGTTGGTGCCAAGCTAACTGGGAGTTGCTTGTCGAGGCTCTCTTGCCGCCAGGCTATTTCCTAAATTTATATGGGGATGGCGCAGACTTTGGTGGTTCCGAAAGCCGAGTGACTTTTTCAGATCAACTCCCTACCCACAGAGTTATATTGACTGCAAAGACTGGCCGGCATTTTGACCTGCTGACTAATTCACCGGTACCACAGCAAGAGCTTTGTTTTGAGCAGTTCGTTGGGTTCGAAAATGGGTGGTATGTTTTTGTACCCCCCTTTGATTGGGTGCTCGCAAGTGTGGGTGATAGTCAAATTGTTGTTAGCGCTTCCGAGGTCAATTTCAAATTGGAAAGCCTACAATAAGAAGTATTTTGGGCCAATCGGGTCATTTACAGATTTTCGAAAATGGTCGCTTCGTCTCCAACAACGGACATCGGTGCAAGACGCAGCTAAGGTCCGGTTTGAGCCAATAGTGTCGGATGCTGCGCCAAGCTCTAACGGCAGCAATGCGCAGAAAGCGGAGATTGCAAATTTTATCGAAAAAGCATCTCGGCTTTATGAGAAAAAGCGCAGCGGTGTTTCGGCTGCCGCTGCACTTGAGATGTTCGTCAGGAGATGGTTCCAGTGGACAAGGAGCGGGGCGATCGACCCATGGCCCAGGGAAAGTGGCCGGTCTCGAGAAGATGGGGTCGGGCTTCGTGGGGGCCCGCAGGAGCTCTTGAGTGCTTTTTCTTGCCGCCCTCATGATGGCCACCGGTCTCCTCGATCACTTGCATGTCTTTAGGCATATATCCTCCCTTCTCATGCAATTGCCCACGGCGTGTTCCCTTCTAAGGGCTTCAGTCTTTTTATTGCTAAACAAGATCGAGTTATATACACAAATTGGACCTGTCGCTGTTTAGTGCCGCCCCAAGTGCTCGTTTAGGCCACTTTTCGCTCGAAAGCCAACGGGCTTTTCCAGCCTAGTGCTGAGTGTCGGCGGCGCGGATTGTAGAACCCATTAATGTATTCAAAGATGGCGAC
>JAJFIC010000061.1 GCA_021775315.1 Paracoccaceae bacterium | reverse complement strand
ATAACCGCTCTCAAGGCCATGCTTCGCAATTTGCGCTTCTGCTCGGCTGGCGCGGCTTAGCCCGGAGGTCCGTCGACCAAAACACTGGTCTGGTTTCTTTATTGCCCAAATACTCATTACCCGGCCCAGTCGCCGCGCCTGGCCTGCGGGTATTCGCCACCCGTCCGGCGCTTTAGTCATTACTTTCGCTGATCCGGACAAGGTACTGGCCGTATTGGGTTTTGAGGTAGGGTTCGGCCTGCTGCAACAACTCCGCCTTGGTGATCCAGCCGTTCAGATAGGATATTTCCTCGGGGCAGCTGACCTTCAGGTTCTGGCGTTTTTCGATGGTGCGGATAAAGTCCGCCGCCTCAAGCAGGCTGTCATGGGTGCCGGTATCAAGCCAGGCATAACCCCGCCCCAGCTTTTCAACAGTCAGCTTGCCCGCCGCCCGGTAAAGGTTCAGCAGGTCGGTGATCTCAAGCTCGCCGCGCGGTGATTTTTCGACTTGGCGGGCCAGCGCAGGCGCTTCGCCGTCCAGAAAGTAGATGCCGGTGACCGCATAACTTGATTTCGGCATCTCAGGTTTTTCCACGATCGACAGAACCTGATTGTCCCGGTCAAACTCAACCACGCCGTAACGTTCCGGATCAGACACCTGATAGCCAAACACCGTGCCACCCTCGGCCCGCGCATCCGCCGCCTTCAGTTTGCCCGACAAACCGTCGCCAAAGAACACGTTGTCGCCCAGCACCAGCGTCGATGGTGCGCCGTCCAGAAACGCCTCGGCCAAAAGATACGCCTGCGCCAGCCCGTCCGGGGTCGGCTGTTCGATATATTCAAACGACATGCCCCATTGCGACCCGTCGCCCAGCAATTCGCGGTAAAGCGGCAGATCGCGCGGGGTCGAGATGATGGCCACCTCGCGAATATGGCTCAGCATCAGCACCGAAAGAGGATAATACACCATCGGCTTGTCATAAAGCGGCAGCAATTGTTTTGAGACCATATGGGTGATCGGATACAATCGGGTGCCCGAGCCTCCGGCCAGAATAAGGCCCTTGCGGCGTTTGATGCTCATGTCTGTGTCTCCAGCTTGGCCAGCACAGCGCGCAATCCAGCGCGCCAGTCCGGTTGTTCAATTCCGTAGCTTTGGGCGATTCTGGTGCAATCCAGCACCGAGTTGGCCGGGCGTGGTGCCGGGGTCGGGTATTGGCTGGTCGGGATGCGGTTGACCGCTACCGCACTGGAACCCTCGGCAAAGATCGCTTCGGCAAAATCGGCCCAGCTGACCGCGGGCGCACCGGCGTAATGAAACAGCCCCGACACCGCCCGGCCCGCCTGAAAGGCCCGCGCGATCCGGATCAGGGTTCGGGCAATATCAGCCGCCGGGGTCGGCCCGCCGCGCTGGTCATCGACCACGTTCAGCGCATCACGATCCGCCGCCAGACGTCGCATGGTTTTGACAAAGTTCGCCCCATGGGCTGAGAACACCCAAGCCGTGCGCAGGATCACATGAGCGCCACCAATCGCGGCAATGCCAACCTCGCCCGCCAGTTTGGTGCACCCGTAAACCCCTTGCGGCGCCGGCACATCGTGTTCGCGCCACGCCGCATCGCCAGTACCGGCAAACACATAATCGGTTGAGATATGCAAAAACGGCTTGCCGCAACTGGCTGCTGCCCGCGCCATTTCAATCGGGCTGGCCGCGTTGACCTGATGCGCGGTTGCGCGATCATCCTCGGCCTTATCAACGGCCGTATAGGCCGCCGCGTTGATCACAATATCCGCATCACTGTCGCAGATTATTTGCGCACAAGCCGCCGGATCCGTCAGATCGGCCTGATCCCGGCCCAAAAACTGCGCCTCAATCGCCTCAGCCAAGCAAAGCGCTGCAAGCTCGCGCGCCACCTGCCCGGTTTTACCAAAGATCAAAAGACGCATTTCAACCCGCCTTTCCAAGCCCGAGGCGCTCTTGATTATGGCCCCGCGCCTGAATGTCCTGCCACCAAGGGGCATTGGCAAGATACCAATCCACCGTGGCGCGCAAACCTTCATCCAGCGTCACCGATGGCTGCCAGCCAAGCGCGTCCCTGATCTTGGTCGCATCAATCGCATAGCGCAAATCATGCCCCGGACGATCCGCCACAAAGCAGATCAGATCGCTGTGCGGTGCGCCCGCCGGGTGGTGTTCATCCAGAATGGCGCAAAGATGCCGCACAAGATCGATATTCGTCGCCTCGGCATTACCACCGATATTATACGTCTCGCCAAGCGCCCCCGTCATCACCACCAGCAACAAGGCCCGGGCGTGATCTTCAACAAACAACCAGTCGCGGATGTTCAGACCCTGGCCATAAACCGGGATCTCGCGGCCCGCCAAAGCGTTCAGGATCACCAGCGGGATCAGCTTTTCGGGAAAGTGGTAAGGGCCGTAATTGTTCGAGCAATTCGTCACCAGAACCGGCAGGCCATATGTCTCGCCCCAGGCCCGCACCAGATGATCGCTGGCCGCCTTAGAGGCCGAATAGGGCGAGTTCGGCGCATACGGAGTATCTTCGCTAAACAGCCCCTCGGCCCCCAACGTGCCGTAAACCTCGTCGGTCGAGATGTGGTGAAAGCGAAAATCCGCGGGTTTACCCGCACCCTGCCAATAAGCCCGCGCCGCTTCAAGCAGTGTATACGTTCCCGTCACATTGGTTTCAATAAACGCCCCCGGTGCGTCAATCGACCGGTCCACATGACTTTCCGCCGCCAGATGCATCACCATATCGGGCCGATGCGTATCAAACACCCGATCAAGGGCTGCCCGGTTGCAAATATCCACCTGTTCAAACTTATAGGCCGAATGTGCCGCCACGCTGGCGACATTTGTCAGCGAACCCGCATAGGTCAGCTTGTCGACATTCACAACCGAATGCCCGTCCGCAATCGCCTGACGCACCACGGCCGAGCCGATAAACCCCGCCCCGCCTGTCACCAACAGTTTCATGTCGCGCCCTCGTAAACAAACGGCGAGACCCAATCAGCAAATCCCGGTGCCGCCGCATCCTTGGCCGACAGGGCCACCGCATCGCTGGACACAGTCCAGTCAATCGCCAGATCAGGATCATTCCAGATCACCGCGCCATCCGCATCAGCGTTGTAAAAATTATCCACCTTGTAGATCACATGCGTTTCAGGCGCCAAAGTCACAAAGCCATGCAAAAACCCGCGCGGCACCAGCAATTGACGACCATTGCAGGCCGAAAGTTCAACCGAAACCCATGTGCCATAATCAGGCGAGCCGACCCGCACATCAACCGCAACATCCAAAATCGAGCCGGAAACAACCCGCACCAGCTTGGCCTGCGCAAAAGGCGGCGCCTGATAATGCAAGCCACGAACCGTCCCCGCATACCGCGAAACGCTCTCGTTATCCTGCACAAAATCATAGCCAAACCCAGCATCCAAAAACCGC
>JAJFIC010000007.1 GCA_021775315.1 Paracoccaceae bacterium | reverse complement strand
CCTTTGTCTTGTGCCGCCCGATGGGTGGATTGGGCGCGCCAGTTGGCAACTGCATGCGCGTCGCGCCAGAAAGACAGCGACAACAACTTTTCCGGTTCTGTCAGGCT
The DNA here is from genome assembly GCA_021775315.1 of Paracoccaceae bacterium. Taxonomy (GTDB): domain Bacteria; phylum Pseudomonadota; class Alphaproteobacteria; order Rhodobacterales; family Rhodobacteraceae; genus UBA5972. The sequence continues at coordinate 93,900 of JAJFIC010000007.1, read as the reverse complement.
TTGAAACCGCTCGACCGAGATAAAGCCGTCCATTTCCTGCAATATCGGGCGCAACTTGGCCGCGATATCCAGATAGGCCGATTTCTCACTGTCCTTGATGATAACCTCAAATATCACAACCTGCATGTCGCCCCCGCTTGGCTGGTGTCAGATCGCCTGACCTTGCATAAGTTTTGGCAGATCACCCGTCAGGCCCGCCGCTTGGCGCATCAGGTTTCGCCGCATTCCCGGCATTGCATTGACCAACCCAAGGCCGATATCGCGGGTCGCGCGTAGCACCGGGTTATCATTTGAAAACAACCGGTTAATGCCATTGGTGACCGCCGCCATAGATGCTGTATCGAACCGCCGCCATTCCTGATACCGCTCCAGTACCAAAGGCGAGGTGAAATCTTCGCCGCGTCGTTTGGCAAGGATCAGAACCTCGGCCAGGGCCGCCACATCGCGCAGACCCATGTTCAGCCCCTGACCCGCCAGCGGGTGCATACCGTGCGCGGCGTCACCGACCAGCACCAGGCGTTCGCCAATGAATGTGTTGGCGATGGTCAGTTTCAGGGGATAGGAAAACCGCGCGCCTTCCAATTTTATCTCGCCAAGAAAATCGCCAAAGCAGGGGCGCAGTTCCGCCAGATAATCCTGATCGTTCAGTGTGTTGATCCAATTCGCGCGTTCGGTGTTTTCGGCCCAAACGATTGAACATCGATTGCCCGGAAGCGGCAGAATGCCCAACGGGCCAGACGGCATAAAAAACTGGTGCGCGATGCCGTTATGGGGCCTTTCGTGGGCAATCGCCGCCACCAGCCCGGTCTGGTCATACCCCCATCCGGTGCGCGCAATCCCGGCACGACGCGCGGAGCCACTGTCGCGCCCATCACAACCGATCAGTAGACGAGCAGTCAAATTGTCACCATTGTCCAGCGTGATTTCCGCGTGCGTTGGGTGGATTTTCTGCCCAATCACACGCTGCCCGTTGATCTGGGTGATGGCGGGGTGGGCCGCGACGGCATCTAGCAATTCGCGCCGCAAATGGCGATCTTCCAGCATGTGACCCACGGGGCCTTCTTCGATTTCCTGATGGTCGAAATGCAGGATCCAGGGGGCGGCACCCTCGCCGGGGCGGCCATCGCTGGCGATAATATCAAGAATCGGTTGGCTGTTGGCCGCGACCTGATCCCAGATGCCAAGGGCCGTCAGCATGCGACGTGATGCCAGCGCCAGCGCATAGGCGCGCCCGTCGAAATCGCCGTCTTTCAAGGTTGCCAGCGGCAAGGCGTCGATGATTGTTACCCGCAGGCCACCTTGGGCCAGCGCCAAGGCAAGTGCCGGGCCATTCAGGCCACCACCGACGATCAGAATATCATTGTCCATGAACCCAATATGGATGTTCAATCGGGATTGTCCATTGGCCTTTGCGCCGCTACCGTTCGCATGCTGTCAATAAAGGAGAACGTGATGTCGCAGGAATGGCTTTTCATGAGCGCAAGTGAGCTGGGTCGAGGCATCGGCCACGGCGAGATTAATCCGTCGCGCCTGACAGAGGTGTATCTTGAGGCCATCAAGGCGCATCCCCTTAGGGACCGGATCTATTCTGCGGTTACAGAGGATCGCGCGTTGCTGGAGGCAGATGCAGCTGCCAAGCGGGCAAAGTCCGGGCATAGATTAGGGTTGCTCGACGGGGTGCCGATTTCCTGGAAAGACCTGTTTGACAGTGCGGGCACCGCGACCGAGGCGGGCACGGCTTATCTGAAAGGGCGCGTACCCGATCACGATGCGCTGGTCTTGGACAATGCGACAAAGGCCGGTCTGGTTTGCCTTGGGAAAACCCATATGTCAGAACTCGCGTTTTCCGGGCTGGGCTATAATCCGATCACCCAAACGCCGCCTTGTGTGAATGACGCAGATGCGGTGCCGGGGGGCTCGTCTTCCGGGGCGGCAACGTCGGTTGCGTTTGGTCTTGCGGCTTGCGGGATTGGGTCGGATACCGGTGGGTCGGTTCGGATCCCTTCAGCGTGGAACGATCTTGTCGGATTGAAGACCACACATGGATTGCTGCCGCTGGACGGGGTTGTGCCCCTTTGCGAAACCTTTGACACAGTCGGCCCGCTTTGCCGTTCGGTCGAAGACGCGGCGCATATGCTGGCGGCTTTAAGCGGCGCACCGGCGGCAGATTTAACCGGGGCGGATGTGGCCGGACGGCGTTTTCTGGTGCTGGATACGGTTGGTATGGAGGACGTTCGTGACGTCCCGCGTGCAGGATTTGAAGCCGCAATCGCGGCGATCAAAGCCGCCGGTGGTATTGTCGAACATGGCGCTGTGCCAGAAGTGGGCGAAGCCCTGCCTTTGTCGGCGTGTCTGTTCACGGTTGATGCCTATGCGCAATGGCAGGACGTGATTGAAGCCCAGCCAGATCTGATGTTTTCCGAAGTTTTGGAACGGTTCCGGGCGGGTGCTGGTTTCAGCGGCGTGGATTTTGTCAAAGGCTGGATGCGGTTGCATGAGCTTCGCGCCGGCTATCTTGAGAAAACGGCCGGATATGACGCCGTGCTGGTTCCGACCTCGCCAATCATGCCGCCAAATGTCGAACGGTTGGCGGTGGATCACGACTATTACGTGACCGAAAACCTGCTGGCTTTGCGCAATACGCGCATCGGAAATCTGATGGGGCTGGCCGGGGTAAGCCTGCCGACGGGTGTGGCCTCAACCGGCATCATGCTGTTGGGCGCACCCTTTTCCGAAGGCCGATTGCTGCGTTTGTCAGCGGCGGTTGAGCGGGTTTTGACGGCCTAGACATCGCATCGGTTGGGCGCGCGTCGTGTCAAACACAAAAGACACAAACGCATAACCAACGCAATCAGCGTAACCGGGTACTAGACCGAACCGAAAACTGCGGCTATTGTGTAGCGAAACAAGGCACTTAGACCTTGTGACATGAGGCACTAATGCGGTTTCCCCAGCGGTTTTCGAACCTGCCTGAATATGCGTTCCCGCGCCTGCGCGCGCTTTTGGCGGATCACCAGCCCGGTGGTCCGGAAATCGCCATGTCAATTGGCGAGCCGAAACATGCCTTTCCGGATTTCGTGGCTGACGTGCTGGCGGAACATGTTGCTGAATTTGCCAAATACCCGCCAAATGACGGCTCGATTGAACTGCTGCGCGCGATTTCCGGCTGGATAAAACGGCGCTACAAGGTCGAAAAAGACCCTGCACGTGAAATCATTGCTTTGAATGGAACGCGCGAGGGCCTGTTCAACGCTGCCGTGGCGTTGTGTCCTGAGTTGAAGAACGGGAAACCCCCTAAGGTATTGATACCAAACCCGTTTTATCAGGTGTACGCTGTCGCCTCGGTCGCTGTGCAGGCGGAACCTGTGTTTATCGCTTGTCACGCTTCGGATGGATTTCTGCCGAACTTTGATCAGATTGACGCGGCTGTTCTGGATCAGACGGCCATTGTCTATTTGTGTTCGCCCAGCAATCCCCAAGGTGCGATTGCCAGTCGTGAATATTGGGCGAATCTGCTGCGTTTGGCAGAAAAACATGATTTCCGCATTTTAGCGGATGAATGTTATTCTGAGATTTACCGCGATGTGCCGCCTCCGGGGGCGTTGGAAATAGCGGTGGAAATCGGGGCTGACCCGGAACGTATCGTTGTGTTCCATTCGCTGTCCAAGCGGTCAAACCTACCGGGTTTACGGTCAGGGTTTGCGGCTGGTGGACCAAAGACGATTGCGGAATTAAAGCGACTGCGCGCCTATGCAGGGGCACCTTTGCCGTTACCTTTGCAACGTGTGGCCGAACGTGTTTGGGGTGATGAGGCGCATGTTGACGCCAGTCGCGCGCTTTATAAGACCAAATTTGACATCGCAGATCAGGTATTTTCCGGTGTGCAGGGCTATATGCCGCCCGAGGCCGGGTTCTTTCTGTGGCTACCAGTCGAGGACGGCGAGGCGGCGACAATAAAGTTGTGGCGCACGGCAGGCGTCAAAGTTTTGCCCGGTGCGTATCTGGGTCGCGATGTTGACGGGTTCAACCCCGGTCAAGGATATATCAGGGTCGCAATGGTGGCCGAACAAAAAGAAATGCAGCGCGGATTACAGGCGATCCGCGACTGTATCTATTAACGAAGGCAGGTAAGAATGGCGTATCAGGTCAGGCAACGCGATCCATTGTTGGAAAGCCACATTCAAGAGGCGATCCACAGGCGCGGCAAGGAATTGCTGGGTCTTTTGATGCTCGCAATCGGGACGGCTGCGGCGATGATGCTGGCCAGTTATTCACCGTCCGATCCCAGTTGGCTTAGCGCGACGGACGCACCGGTTCAGAACCTGCTGGGCAAGTTCGGTGCCTCAATGGCCAGCCCGCTTTTTGTGACGATTGGCTGGGCTGGATGGGGAATAGCGGTTGTTGCCCTGACATGGGGCGCGCGGTTCTTTATGCATATCGGGGATGATCGGTTCTTTGGCCGGATCATTTTTTCACCCATCGCTGTGGCGGTCGCCGCGATTTTTGCCTCAACCCACGCGCCGGTCGCAGGGTGGAACCATTCTTTTGGTCTGGGCGGTTTGTTTGGCGACACGACGCTGGCGGTGCTGCTGGCGATTTCGCCAGTTGAATTGTCACTGGCGGTCAAGTTGCTAAGCGCACTGTCGGGACTGGTTTTGCTGGTACTCGGGGCGTTTGTTCTGGGCTTTAATCGGGCTGAGCTGCACCGCATCGGGCGTTTTTTGCTCTATGGGATTGTGCTGACCTATGCGTCTTTGGTGTCAGTGCTGGGATTTGCTGGCGGTCGCGCGGCCCGTGCGGCGCAGATGGTGCGCGCCCGTCATCAGGCGCGTCGGGCTGAAATGGAGCACGATTGGGACGACGAAAACCCCGCCACGGTCGGCCATGTCGCCCCGGCCTCGCCGCAAGCCAGCCAAGCGGTTGCACCGCCCAAACCCGTGCAAAAACCATCAAGGCTTGGCTTTGTGCGTCGCCAGCCAATGCTTTCAGCCTCGGAACCGGAATTGGTTACCCATAGCGGCCCAGAGGCCGACATCGAACAGCCAAGTGATGATCGCATCCGCTCGCGGATTGCTGATGTCATTCGCAACCGAAAAACGCCACCCGCACAAAATTTAGACGCCCATGACCATCGCAATGAGCCACCAATTGCCGCCCCTGTGGATGAGGACGATTTGATTGATCTTGGCCCAAAGCCGCTGATCGCTGACCGGGCGGCGTTTATTCCGCCAACGCCCGAGGCAAAGGCGGTTGTGCAACATCGGCCTACCCGCGCGGTGAAAACCAGCAAAAAGGCCGCCGCCGAGGCGCAGCCAAAACTGGCCTTTGAAGAGTTGGTTGAAGATTATGAATGCCCGCCGCTGAACCTGTTGTCCAACCCGGTTGAGATTGTACGCCACCACCTGTCGGATGAGGCGTTGGAAGAAAACGCGCGGATGCTTGAAAACGTGCTGGATGATTACGGCGTCAAAGGCGAAATCGTTTCTGTCTCGCCCGGACCGGTCGTGACAATGTACGAACTTGAACCCGCGCCGGGCCTAAAGGCCAGCCGGGTCATTGGTCTAGCGGATGATATCGCGCGTTCGATGTCGGCCCTAGCTGCGCGGGTTTCAACCGTGCCCGGTCGAACCGTTATCGGTATCGAGCTGCCCAATGTGCACCGCGAAAAAGTTCTGCTGCGGGAAATTCTGGCAGCGCGTGATTTTGGCGATTCAAACCAGAATCTACCGCTGGCGCTGGGCAAAAACATTGCAGGCGACCCTGTCGTTGCCAACCTTTCAAAGATGCCGCATTTGCTGATCGCCGGGACCACCGGATCGGGTAAATCGGTCGCGATCAACACGATGATCCTCAGCCTGCTTTACAAGCTGCGGCCAGATGAATGCCGGATGATTATGATCGACCCGAAGATGCTGGAATTGTCGGTCTATGATGGCATTCCGCATTTGCTGTCGCCGGTTGTGACCGATCCCAAAAAGGCGGTTGTTGCCCTGAAATGGGTCGTCGGCGAAATGGAAGATCGTTACCGCAAAATGTCCAAAATGGGCGTGCGCAACATTGATGGCTACAACGGGCGGGTCAAAGATGCGCTGGCCAAGGGCGAAAATTTCAGTCGCACGGTTCAGACAGGATTTGACGACGACACGGGTGAGCCTGTGTTTGAGACCGAAGAAACGACACCGGAAAAAATGCCGTATATCGTTGTGGTCGTAGACGAGATGGCCGACCTGATGATGGTTGCCGGCAAAGAGATCGAGGCCTGCATTCAACGTCTTGCGCAGATGGCGCGGGCCTCAGGCATTCATTTGATCATGGCGACACAGCGCCCATCGGTCGATGTGATCACCGGCACGATCAAGGCGAACTTTCCCACCCGGATTTCGTTTCAGGTCACCAGTAAAATCGACAGCCGGACCATTCTGGGCGAAATGGGGGCCGAACAATTGCTGGGTATGGGCGACATGCTGTACATGGCCGGTGGCGGCAAAATTACCCGCGTTCATGCGCCTTTTGTGTCTGATGAAGAGGTCGAAGAGGTCGTTAACCATCTGAAATCCTACGGTGCGCCTGTTTATGTGTCAGGCGTGGTCGAAGGGCCAGTGGACGGTGCCGAAAGCGAGATTGATCTTGTTTTAGGTCTGGGTGGCAACACGACTGGTGAAGATGCGCTTTACGATCAGGCGGTGGCCATTGTGCTGCGGGACCGGAAATGCTCGACCTCATATATCCAACGCAAACTGGCGATCGGCTATAACAAAGCCGCACGGTTGGTTGAACAGATGGAAGATTCAGGGCTGGTCAGCCCGGCGAACCATGTGGGCAAGCGTGAAATTCTGGTGCCCGAGGGGCAGTAATCCGCCTGTGTGCTGAACAAGCGCGCTGACACTATAGGCATTTGCCAAATGGGACCTATATTAAAGCCATGAACCGCCACAGCCTGATCCTTGCGCCTTTTTTGGCACTGGCCCTGTCTCTGCCCGCATTGGCGGACAAGATACCGCTTAAGGACATCACGTTATTTCTGAACGAGCTGGAAACCGCCCAGGGTGGATTCACCCAGATCAACCCGGATGGCACGATCTCTACCGGTATGATTTACATCAATCGCCCCGGTCGGATGCGGTTTGACTATGACCAACCGGACCCCGCTTTGGTCATCGCAGGTGGTGGTACGGTCGCGATATTTGATCGCAAATCGAATGAGCCGCCACAGCAGTTCCCCCTGAAACGCACACCTTTGTCCGTCATTCTGGAAAGCGATGTCGATCTGGGTCAGGCCGACATGATTACGGATCATCGCGCTGATGACGTTGCGACGACAATCACAGCTCAGGACCCTGAAAACCCGGATATCGGGTTTATCGAACTGGTGTTCACGGCCGATCCCGTGGAATTGCGGCAATGGGTGATCACTGACGAAAGCGGCAGCCAGACGACGGTGATATTGGGTGAAATGGAAAAGGGAATGAAACTAAGCCCGGCGTTGTTCAGCGTGCTTTTAGAAGTTCAAAAGCTTCAGGAAAACCGCTAAGCCGTCACTTGGCAGTACATTCCGCCAACTGCTCGCTATATTTTACAGCCCTTGCCTGAACATCCTTAGAAATCCGCATCAACCAACCTTTGCGCCGATATGTGCCGCGGCGATATCCGGTGTGACCGTCGTGATAGGCCAGATAATGCCGTCGGGCATCGGTTTTCGGAATGTCGAGTTTTTGATACGTCTGGTCCATATACCAGCCCATGAAATCAACCGCGTCGTCAAAATTATCCCGTTTGGCACCGCGATTTCCGGTTTCGCGAAGATACCATTTCCAAGTGCCGTCGATGGCCTGTGAATAGCCATATGCAGATGAATTCCGGCCCATCGGAATGACCCCCAACTTATAGGCAAGCGGCGTGCGGGCATCGCCCTTGAATTTGCTTTCCTGATAGATCGTGGCCAGCTGGACGGCGACGGGAACCCCCCATTTCTGCTGGGTGGCCAGCATGGCCTTATACCATGTCGGACGCTCGGCCTTGATCGCGCAGGCATCGTTCAGATTGCGCGGCGGTGGCGTGACACCGGGACTGCATGCAGCCAACAGCAACATCAGCGAAAGGGTTAGTGCAGATTTCATGCCTGCGATATGCCTCGTTATCGTTTGTGCAATACTAGGGCCAGAAGCCAGCGCAAGCTACAATAAAAACGCCAGTGTGACCGGGATTGTGATCACAGACACCAACGTTGAAACCACAACCAAACCGGCAACCGATTCTGAATCGGCCTCATATTTTTCCGCCAGCAAGTATGATGTAACGGCAACAGGGGTGGAAATTTGCAACACCAGAACCGCAAACGGAACCGACGCCAATTCAAACCACAAACCGACGGAAACAGCGACCGCAACGCTGATCGCGGCCTTAAGAACTGACACCAAAACAGCCCGGCCAAACCCCGCTGGATGCAAGCGTGCGACGGCCACGCCCAAGGTGATCAGCATCAACGGAATCGCCATTTGACCAATCAACTCCAGCGTGTTTGTCAGCCAGTCCGGCGTCTGCCAGCCATTGAACAAAAACACAGCGCCAAGCAGGGTCGCCCAGACCATCGGCTCTTTCAAGGTCTTCATTGACGCTGCACCACCGGTCACCAGCCAAATGCCGAAGGTAAAAGAATAGATCGCCATTACTGCAAATATAACAACAGCATAGCCAAAACCAGCGTCGCCAAAAGCAAACATTGCAAGCGGCAATCCAAGGTTGCCGGTATTGCCAAATATCACCGGTGCCAGATATGTTCGGCTGTCCAGACCCATACCCCGGACAAGCAGAAATGCAACCACAGTAAGCACGCCGTAGGCAATGATCGCGGCCATCACGAGTTGGCTAAGGGCTGCGGGATCGATCCGGGTTTTCATCAAAGCGGTGAAGATCAAACAGGGCACGCTAAGGGTCATTGCCAGCCTGGTGACGAACTGCACCCGGTACTCGGCCCCCAGTTTGACCCAGACAAAACCGACCCCCGCTAGGATGAAAACCGGGGCAACAATTTCCAGAACGGCAAGAACAATTGGCATATATTGTTTCCCAGAAAAATTAGCGAACGGCCCCCACCACAGGTGGACAGGGAATCTGTGAACGTCTATCAACAAACCCGGGGGTTGTAGCCAGTCATGTTACGTACAAAAGCAAAATACAATATCGGTCAGGTGGTTCGCCACCGCAAGTTTCCGTTTCGCGGCGTCGTTTTCGATATCGACCCGATTTTCGCGAATACCGAGGAATGGTGGCTTGCCATTCCCGAAGAAACACGGCCTGTCAAAGATCAGCCATTTTACCATTTGCTAGCCGAGAACGAGAGTTCCTATTACGTCGCTTATGTGTCGGAACAGAACCTTTTGGCCGACGAGTCCGGTGAACCTGTTGAGCATCCCGAAGTGTCGGCGATGTTTGGGCATCTGGACAACGGCAAATACGATATGGAAGTTCAACTGAACTAAAGCGCGACAATCCGGCGAAGAATTCCAGTGGTTTTCGGTCGGGTGGAAAACGCTTTTGCGCGGGCCTAATAGCCCAGCGCGCAGCCATCTTTGCGTGGGTCCGAGGCCCCTTCAAGAACGCCGTTTTCATGGTCAATCAGAATCGCCTGCGCGCCGCCAATCGGCATCACGGGTTCAACGACCGTGTGGCCCAGATCCGAAAGCTCTTGCCGGGTTTTGTCGGAATACCCCCGCTCGACCTGCATTCCGTCCACGTCCGAAAAGCTGCGTGGCGCGTCAATGGCCGCTTGTGGGTGCATTTCGTAGTCGACCAGATTGGTTAAGAACCGGGAATGGCCATTTGGTTGATAGGCCCCGCCCATCACGCCAAATGGCATGAAAACCCGACCGTCTTTTTGCAGCATTGCGGGAATGATCGTGTGCATCGGGCGTTTGCCACCGATTGCTTCGTTTGCGTGGCCTTCTTCCAGGGTGAACCCGGCCCCTCGGTTCTGAAACAGAATGCCAAACTTGTTTGTCGCAAGTCCGGAACCAAAGCCGTGGAAGATGGAATAGATCAAAGAAACGGACATCAGGTCTTTGTCGACCACCGTGATGTAAATCGTGTCTTTATGAACCGCCTCGGATACCGCCGCCGGGCCGGTCATCGCGCGTTTTGGGTCGATAAGGGCCGCAAGCTTTTTCGCGGTTTCGCCCGATAGCATATGTTCCAGTCGGGTTGTGTGATTGGCATCCGCAATAAAACGATTGCGCGCGTCATAGGCGAGTTTTGCAGCCTCGGCCTCAATATGGGCGCGCTGGGCGCCAAACGGATCCATCGCGGGCAGGTCAAAATGGCTGAGGATATTGTTCATCAGAATTGCGGTTGCGCCCTGGCCGTTTGGCGGCTGTTCGATCAGATCGACGCCTTTGTAGGAGCCTGAAATCGGCTCAACATAATCACAGGCGGTGGCGGCAAAATCATCAAGGCTGTGCACGCCGCCGAGTGCGTTCAGGGAGTTCACCATATCTTCGGCGACTTCGCCTTCATAAAAGCCACTGCGCCCTTGCATTGAAATGCGGCGCAGCACTTCGGCCTGTTTAGGGGCCTGAAATAGCTGACCGGGCCGGGGCGGTTTGCCATTAAAAAGGTAATGCTTGCGCGCGTCGCCTTTCAGTTCGGGTTCAAGCTCGACCCAGTCGAATGTGGTTCGCGGGGCGACCGGCACACCAGATTCGGCGTAATAAATCGCAGGTGCCAAACTGGCCTTAAGACCGATTTTGCCCCAATCACGTGACAGACGGCAAAAGGCATCAATTGCACCGGGAATCGTCACCGCCTGCGCGCTGCGCAAAGGCACGGTTTTGTGGCCCTCGGCCCGCATGGTTTCAGCCCGTAAAGCCGCGGGTGCGCGGCCTGAACCGTTTAATGCCACGACCCGATCTTCACCTACTGGTTTCACCAAAACAAAACAGTCGCCACCGATCCCGGTCATCATGGGTTCGCAAATCCCCAGCAGAACTGCGCCGGCGATTGCGGCATCAACGGCATTGCCGCCACTTTCAAGGATCTGCACCGCCACCTTGGCCGCCAGCGGGTGCGATGTGGCGCACATGCCGTTTTGGGCAAAAACTGTCGATCGACCAGGAAGTTGAAAATCTCGCATGTTGGGCCCCGCCATAGGTTCACAAGTTCTGCGGAACGCTAAACGCCGTGAAAAGGATTGCCAACAGTGGATTTGGGAAAGAATCCTCGGCGCCGCACATCTGGGTGGGGGCTGTATCAGCGCAGCGCCGAGGCAAGCTATATCAGCTACATGTTCGTTTTGCCGGGCAAAACGGGCGGGGTTTGGGAAACAAAACGACCATTTTTGGGCAATTCGGTTGTTTGGGCGCACAGTGTCAGTCGACAAGCTGAAACCAAAAAGCCCCGCCAGTTTGGCAGGGCTTCTTAGGTTGTAATCCCCGGTATCGCGGATCTGGGTGGGGGCTGATTACCGCGACACCGGGGTGAGCCTTCGCTCGCTACAAGGACAGGTATGCTGGTCAATCGCGGCGCCAAAACGCTGGGAACGCGGTGAAAACAAGGCAAATCGGTTGATTTTGAAAACAGTCGGTTTCGGTTTTGGAAACAACGGCGTGGCACCAAAAAAAGCCCCCGGTTTTACACGGGGGCAGATGCTCGTCCATTTTTTGCGTAGTCCCCGGCATCGCGGATCTGGGTGGGGGCTGATTACCGCGACACCGGGGTGAGCCTTCGCTCGCTACAAGGACAGGTATGCTGGTCAATCGCGGCACAAAAGCGATGGGATCTGGGTGAAATCGCGGCAAAGTATCGAAATTTCTGAACAGTCGGTTTCGGATTTGGAAACAATAACGCAGGGCAAAAAAAGGCCCCTGGTTTTGTACCAGGGGCCAGAAGTCGTCCGAAATATTTGTAGTCCCCGGCGTCGCGGATCTGGGTGGGGGCTGATTACCGCGACACCGGGGTGAGCCTTCGCTCGCTACAGGGTTAGGTATGATGGTCAATCGCGGCACAAAAGGGGAAAGCCGGGGCCTATTTCGCGGCAATCCGGGGGTGAAAGTTGGGTGCTGGGTTGATTTGCGGCGATTCCCGCGACAAACTGTCAGGATGAGCGTCAAAAACATCCCAGTCAGTTTTTCCAATCGAAACCAACCGGAACAAGTTGCCTTTCACAGGACTGAACTAAGCGTGATTCTGCCAGTCTATGGTCGGATGGTCGCCGCAGGGGAGTGGAGGGATTATGGAATTTCCTGCCTTCGCGAGGTTGCGGTGTTTTCCATTTTCAGGCGCACGGCTGAAAACCCACTTTACCGGATCGAAAAGCGGCCCAAGTTAAAGGCGCGGCAAGGGCAATATGCTGTATTGGGCATGGACGGTCAGGTTTTAAAACGCGGTAATGATCTGAAGGTCGTGTTGCGTGTGTTGGAAAAATTGTTGATTCGGGCGGTTAAATAAGCGCCGGAGCCGGGTTTGCCGCCTAAAGACGCCGACAGGATGTCACCGGGCCGTCACCCTTGGCCAAGATACGCGCGACTGCACCGGCGAGGCTTTCCGACGCGACCGCCATGTGATGCGCATTGGCGTGGATCATGGTTTCGCTGTCTTGCATCATCGCCACATGCCCACCCCAGAAAACCAGATCTCCGCGCATTGGTGGCGCGTTTGGTTCCAGTTGCACACCCAGATCGCTTTCCTGCATGTCCGTGTCGCGCGGGCAATTCAGACCCGCCGCATTCAGTGCAAGTTGCACAGCACCGGAACAATCCATGCCCCAAACCGAATTGCCGCCCCAGAGATAGGGAACACCCAGAAACCGTTCAAACACAGCGGTAAAATCCGGGGCAATCGTATCAATGGACTGCACGTGCTGGCGCGGCACAAATGAACCGTCGGACAGCTCCAGAAACCCCGCCAGTTCGTGCTTTGCGGTCAGGGTCGCTGCGAAAGGCAAGGCTGCAATTGTGCGCGATTTCATGTTTGGTTCGCTGTAAAGATGGCTGGAAAGAGCGTTTATCCTGTGGGTTGCTACCTCGGCCTCTGCTAGCAGGTCGGACTGGATGTAACCGACGTAGCAATCCGCCACGGATTGGCCAAAGGACCAGCCATCGGCATTTTCCAACACCAGAAAATCCGCCCCTCGCAGCAGTTGACTGTCCAACGCGCCACCCGGTTGGCGCAAAAGATCGGCTATGGGCGCGGCGATCTGGCGGATGACACCGTCTGAATACGCACCGGCTGTGATATGTCCCTTTAGCGACGAATGCGCAACGCGATTATTGGCTGGGGTCAACCGGGGGTGCATTACGCATCAATCCTTTGGCGCAGGGTTTCCAATATCGCGCGCGCGCCCAGAAATGCGCCGCCTTTGGGTCGGGCCGGGGCCGCTTTGGGTGTCCAGCCATAGATGTCGAAATGGGCGAAGTGCGCGGCGTTTTCGACGAATCGACGCAAAAACAGGGCCGCCGTGATTGAGCCGCCAAAACCACCGGTTGGGGCGTTATCAAGATCGGCAATGTCGGGTTCGATCATGTCCTCGTAGGGCTGCCAGAACGGCATCCGCCAGCATGGGTCTTTCACCTTGCGGCCTGCCCTGCCAATGCTGTGTGAAAGGCTGTCGTCATCGGTATAATAGGGCGCAAGATCAGGGCCAAGCGCCACCCTGGCGGCCCCGGTCAGTGTCGCCATGCAAAACAGATAATCAGGCTTTTCCTCATCCGCCAGTGCCAGTGCGTCGGCCAACACAAGGCGCCCTTCGGCATCGGTATTGGTCACCTCGACCGTCAGACCCTTGCGCGAGGTTAAAACGTCACTGGGACGCATCGCGCCGGCCGAGATCGAGTTTTCGACCGCAGGCACCAGCACACGTAATCGCACGGGCAGGTTCAGCGACATGATGATCTGCGCCAGACCCATGACGGTTGCCGCCCCACCCATATCTTTTTTCATTATCCCCATCGAACTGTCGGGTTTTAGGTTCAGCCCGCCCGTGTCAAAACACACGCCTTTGCCGACCAATGTCACGCTGGTATGATCAGCATCGCCCCAGACCATGTCCAGAAGGCGCGGTTGCTGGTCTGAAGAACGGCCAACCGCGTGGATCATCGGAAAGTTTTGCGCCAGTAGGTCATCGCCAATGATTGCGCTTGATTTCGCGTCATGTGCTTTGGCCAAAGCATGGAACGCCTTTTCAAGCACTTCCGGCCCCATGTCATTTGTTGGGGTGTTGATCAGATCGCGCGTCAGAAATTCACCTGCGGCGGTGGCTTCCAGCAGGTTTGCGTCAACCCCATCCGGCGCAATCAGATGCGCCTTGGCAGGCGTGCCGGATTTGTAGCGATCAAAGCGATAGGTCGACAGCAGCCACGCAAGCGCCGATTCGGTCAATTCATCTTCTGACAGGCCCGCACTGATATAGTAGGCTCCGGCAGGCAGCGAAGTCGCAGCCTTGGCGAAATGAAACCGACCGCGCGACCGCGCAGCCGCATCACCCCAGCCAAACAGCACCGCAGACAGCGCGCCAGCATCGTCTGGTATCGTCAGACATGCGCCCAGTTTGCCATTAAATCCATTTGCCGTGACCCAGGATTGAACGCTTTGTGACTGGGTTTTCAGCCATGTGTCCAACCCTTTGCTATCAAGTATTGTGATAGGGATTGCACCCTTAGTGGCGGGTGCGAATGTCGGGTTCATGGTTTGCCTCCTGCAAAAGAACGATGCAGGCAGACTATCCCTTTAAGGTGGTCTTTCAAGCCCAATCAATTCGGCAAGGTCGCCCCGTTAATTGCCGCCGCAAGCGAGGCATCGCCGACCCTTATCAGACGCTCGGTCACCGCGTGCAAAGCGTTCATGTCTTGCCGATCAGCGCAGGTGATCGCGTCACGCGCCACCCTTGATAGCAGTAAAAAGCCAAGCTGTTCACCGATCGAGCCAAGTGAACGCGCCGCCCGGCGTAACCGATCCAGATCACCCAACAGCAAGGATTGTTCGACCGCCCCCATGCGTTCAGCAACCTCGACCACTGCGCGCTCAATGACGTCGTGCGACCCGTCCACACCCAAACTGTCATGCAGAACGTTCAACGCTTCGGTCTGAATGCAAACCTTTTCCGCGATCTGCAACCGCGATACATAACCTGTCATGTTATCGTCCCTATCATCCCATTAGCCCCAACCTGACCTGACCCTAGCGGCGGAGTTTGAAGAGAATGTTAGTGCGACGATTTTTGTTGCTCGAAATTTGCGAAAATTCTTTTTACTATCGGCAAATCACTATAAAGGCGCAGATATGGAATACGCAAAACCCCTCCCGGCTTATTTGGTTACTCGCTATCACGGATGGCGCGCTACGGTTTATAGCGAGAATAAACCCTGGTTCAAAAGACTAGCGAACGAGGGACAGCACCCTCGTGTCATGGTGATTTCCTGCTGCGACAGCCGGGTGCATGTGACGTCGATTTTTGGCGCCGAAACAGGCGAGTTCTTTATTCACCGAAATATTGCGAATCTGGTGCCACCTTGCGAACCGGATGGCGATCATCACGGCACGTCGGCGGCGATTGAATTTGCGGTCACGGCGCTGAAAGTGTCGCATATTATCGTTATGGGGCACTCAAATTGCGGTGGCGTGAATGGATGCCACTCTATGTGTTCGGGAACCGCACCGGAACTGGACGAGGAAACCAGTTTTATCGGCCGCTGGATGGACATTTTACGCCCCGGCTTTGAACGGGTGAAAGACATCGAAGGCCGAGAGGCACAAATCCGCGCGCTGGAACACCAAGCGGTCAGAATCTCGCTTGAAAACCTGATGAGCTTTCCATTTGTGCGCGCAGCGGTCGAAGCGGAAGATATGACAATCCACGGGCTTTGGAATGACATTGCCACAGGTGGATTGCAGGTGTTTGACGGCGAAAAACGCGAATTCGTCGAAATCTAACGAACAAAAAGTCAAAAGCCATCGCGCCCCTTCGGTACTTTTCAGCGCCGAAGGGGCGATTTTGTCAGCCTTTTTTCAGCACGCGCCGGCCAAGTAATTCAGCGATCTGAACGGCATTCAGGGCAGCGCCCTTACGCAGGTTGTCAGATACGCACCACAGGTTAATCCCGTTGTCTATTGTCGGGTCCTGCCGAATGCGGCTGATAAAGGTCGCGTATTCGCCGACACATTCGGCCGGGGTCGTATAGCCGCCATCTTCGCGTTTATCGACCACCAGAATACCCGGAGCTTCGCGCAGGATATCGCGCGCTTCATCTTCGTCCAGGTGGTCTTCAAATTCGATATTGATCGCTTCGGAATGGCCAACGAACACCGGGACACGCACACAAGTGGCGGTGACTTTGATCGCGGGATCGACGATTTTCTTGGTTTCGGCGACCATTTTCCATTCTTCTTTGGTCTGGCCGTCTTCCATGAAGCTGTCGATATGCGGGATCACGTTGAACGCGATCTGTTTGGTGAACTTGGAAGGCGTGACTTCCTGACCCGGAACATAAACGCCCTTGGTCTGGTTCCACAACTCGTCCATCGCATCTTTGCCGCCACCGGATACGGATTGATAAGTCGACACGACCACCCGTTTGATCCGCGCGCGGTCATGCAGCGGCTTTAGCGCCACAACCATCTGCGCGGTTGAACAGTTCGGGTTGGCGATAATGTTTTTCTTGGAATAGCCCATGATCGCGTCCGGGTTCACCTCGGGCACGATCAACGGCACGTCGGGGTGATAGCGGTACAGTGATGAATTATCAATCACCACACAGCCCGCCTTGGCGGCGCCGGGCGCGTATTTCTTTGTTGCTTCAGAACCGACAGCAAACAGGGCCATATCCCAACCCGTGAAGTCGAAGGTGTCCAGATCTTCGGTCTTCAAAGTTCGCTCGCCAAAGCCGCACTCTGTGCCAAGTGAACGACGGCTTGCCAATACGGCAATCTCATCCACGGGAAACTGGCGTTCCGCCAGAATGTTCAGCATTTCACGGCCCACATTGCCTGTGGCGCCAACGACGACGATTCGATACCCCATTATTTGTCTCCTGGGTCATTGGTTTTTGGACAGCGCGTCATAGCGCGAAACCATAGACAGGGGAAAGGGCTATTAAGTGGTCTGACCGCGCTGGCCTATCGGAAAGCGGTTCGCAAGTGTTTGCTGGACCGCACGCCAGACCGGGCTGGCCGATAATTCGCTGCGGTGGCGCGGCATTTGGCGGGCCAGCAGGCCAAGGCGGGTTTCAAACGGCATGTAGGGATAGCTTTCGACCAGCATCCCCTCAAGGGCTGCGGCATCGCGCGACTGAAACTCCCACGTCAGGCTTAACAGGGGGCCGTCTTGGTTGTGGCGGTCTGGGCGGGCTTGCCAGTGATATGTCTCGCCGGTCCAGATCAGAACGTCACCCGCTGTGGCAGGCAGGGCGCGAATCCCCGGCAGGCTGGCATTTGCGCGATCAGATTTGGATTTGCCGTAATTCCGGTCCTGTCCGGCAGGCACAACATAAATGCAACCATTGTCAGGCGTCGCATCCGTCAAAGGCATCCAGACAGTCACGTTTTTAGGCGTGCCGTCGCTGAAAACCCCGTTGCTAGCGCGTTTGCGCTGGGCGGTCAGACCGGCGGTTGTATTCGGGTGGACAGCCCAGAAATCCGGCACCATCGCCGCCTGACCGTCAAACAGGCCACCAATAACGTCGTTCAATTGCGCGATCATCGACCATGTTTCGTCATAGACGCCAATAAAGGCGGCAGGCAATCCGGCGTTAACGATGCGATCCATTGCGGATGCGATTGCGCTGATCGGAGCATCAAGGCCCGGCTGTTTCAGATGCAAAAAACCATCATTGATCAGCCGCATTCTTTCCTGTTCGGATTGAACGGTGCTGCGTTCGATGCAAAGGCCCGGTTGGGCGTCCGAGATCGTCAATTCAGGGGCAAGGCGTCGCCAGAATTCAGCGGATTGCGAAGCAATGGCAAGCCCTTTGGGCAAGGTGCGTTTAGATGACAGCATTTGACTCTCCGATAGCGCGCTGACGACCTCGGAGTAGTCCCCAATTCTTACTTGGGATCGGTCAGCGGAATATGTGTAGTAACCTGTCATTCAGGTAAATGACCAGCGCGTGTTGTGTCAAACAAAAGTCACAAAACTGTCTGATTTCATTGGGTTATCGGCGTAGTTTCGCCAATATCCGCCTGTTCGCGGGCGTCAATCCGCACCGTAGGTCAGCATTGTTTCGAAACAGGAAACACGCAGGATTTCAGGCGATTCGGGCTTAACCGGTGCTCCAGGCGCGTGGCTGTTTCATGCCGGCCATCTTGCAGGCTTGCTTGACGTATCCATAAGGAAAGAGGTCAAACAGGGCCTGATTAGCCCCGATTTTGTCGGTGTTATGCTGGGCTGCAAGGTATTTGAGCACAAAACGCGCGTCGGCTGCTATTCCATGCTCGTCCAGATAGACCCGCATGAACCTGATGACGTCCCAATGTTCGTCACGCAAGCTGATACCTTCTTGGGCCGCGATGTGTTCGGCAAATTCCGGGGACCAGTTGGCCGGGTCGGTCAGATAGCCGCCCTCGTCAAGATCGACTGAGCTTAGTTTCAGGTTCAACCGGGTTACAACGTCTGGTCGGGTCCGCATTTGTGGCGCCTTTTATCGGGATACCTTTGTAGATGCAGATCGTTGCATACACAACGAACCGGCAAAACCCGAAACTATGTCGCAGGGTCCTTGCGTCAGCCGTCGATCAAAAGCGCGGGCTTGGCAAAAGCTGTCAGGGCAACGACGTCTTTAATGATGACTGTTTGACCATCGACCTCAACCCCGTGATTTTTCAGGCTTGCGAATGCGCGCGACAGGTTTTCAGGTGTCATTCCTAAAAAGGAGGCGATTTTTCTTTTTTCAAGCTCCAGCACAACCTGATCGTTGGTTTCCTGATCGCGACGCAACTGCAAAATATAATTCGCCAGACGTTCCAGCGAAGTTCTGAGTTTGATGTTCTTGGTCGATTTTACCGAAGCGCGATAGCACGAAGCCAGTTCAAACACGATCGACTTGGCGAAATCTGAATCCCGTTCAAATACCGTGCGGATGTCTTGGGAAGGAACCATAATGACCCGTGATTTGTTAAGGGTTCGGGCCGACATCAGATAGGGGCGATCCTTAATGGTTGCCGCCAGAATGAAGGTCGCGTTCTCGCCCAGAAAGGTCATGCTGGTTTCACGGTCGCGCCAATTGCTGAACAGCTCGACACAACCGGTCGAAACAATATGTAGAAAGTCCGCAGGCTCGCCCTCGGTGATCAATTCGGTGTGCGGGGGGAAGTTCTGGACATAGGCACCGCGCACCAATGTTGCAAAGGATTCGTCATTGGTTGCCGCAAACAATGGATTGGCGCGAATCTCTTCTAGGTGTTTTGGCGCCACATCTTCCCCCAGTGATGGCCGATTGATTTTTATCAAGCGGCTCGCATCGAAATATCGTTGAGCCACAAGATATATGTAACGCCCTGCTTTGACCACGACTTTACTGCCGCATGACACATATTTACAGAGCGTTTATTTTTAAGGGTTTTTCATCGTTTCTTGATCTGCATCAAGAATATTGCGCGGGCTTTGATGGCTTATACCCGGAAAAACCGCGTCACCCTTTGGTGGCAAAACCAAGCCTGGAGGGGACAATGGTAGAACTCGAAAACAAGGCGACCAGCCTTTGGCGCAATTTCTTCAACGTCAGAATGGTACAAATCCGGACATTCCACATGACGTGGTTTGCGTTCTTCTCGTGCTTCTTTGCCTGGTTTGGCATCGCACCCTTGATGATCATCGTGCGAGAGGAAATGGGTTTCACCAAGTCGCAGGTTGGCTGGACAATCATTGCATCGGTCGCTGTAACGATTCTGGCGCGATTTTTCATCGGCTGGCTGTGTGACCGGATCGGGCCAAGGCTGTCCTATACGTACCTGCTGATGCTCGGGGCGTTCCCCGTGGCACTGATCGGGCTTTCCGACAGCTTCACAACATTTCTGATCTTCCGCTTGATGATTGGTGTCATCGGTGCGTCGTTCGTGATTACGCAGTATCACACGTCGGTCATGTTCGCACCGAACGTGGTTGGTACCGCCAACGCAACCAGCGCTGGCTGGGGTAACCTGGGTGGCGGTGTCACACAGTTTGTTATGCCTCTGGTGTTTTCGGCCATGGTCATTCTCTTTGCCTCTGTAAGCGGTGTCGAGGTTACTGATATTGATACCGCACCCGCGGAATTCAAAGCGATTGCCTGGCGCGCTTCGATGGTTGTTGTTGGGATCGTGATCTTTCTTACCGGTATCGCTTATTACTTCCTGACGCAGGATGCGCCGGACGGTAACTACAAAGAATTGCGGGCACAGGGGCGGATGCTGCCCAAAAAGAACGTCACCGGGGCCTATTTCGCCGCGATGGCGGACTATCGGGTCTGGATCCTGTTTCTGATCTATGGCGCCTGTTTTGGCATCGAACTAACCGTCAACAACGTGGCCGCGCTATACTTCTTTGACTACTTTGATGGCATCACACTGGTTACCGCCGGTCTGATCGCAGCATCGTTCGGGTTGATGAATATCTTCGCCAGAACGCTGGGCGGCATCTTTGGCGACAACTTTGCAGCACTTTGGGGCCTCAGGGGTCGAACTTTCTGGCTCTGGATCGTGCTTTTGGGCGAAGGCATCGCGCTGATGATCTTCAGCCAGATGAACGTCTTGTTCCTGGCTATCCCGATGCTGATCGTCTTCTCGCTGTTCACGCAAATGTCTGAGGGTGCAACATATTCAGTAGTGCCGTTCATCAACAAGAAAGCACTGGGCGCAGTTTCCGGTGTGGTTGGTGCTGGCGGGAACGCCGGGGCTGTGGCTGCAGGCTTTCTGTTCAAAGGCGCGATGGAGTGGAACGACGTGTTCTTCATTATCGGTGTCGTTGTGGCCTGTGCATCCTTCCTGACCTTCTTTCTGCGTTTCTCACCTGAAAAGGAAGAAGAAGAAAAGGCCGCTTACGAGGCTGCAAACCTCGAAGCTCTGCAATTGCGCGCAGACCGTGCGAACGCAGCACTGACCGCATCAGTTCAGGTTGTTGATGAATACAACCGCAAGCACGGAAATGGTTCCTAACATAATTCGGCGGGCTGCATGATGGCCCGCCATACCCCCAGAAAAGGAGAGAACCTTTGGGACAAGATCTAAGAAACTGGAATGTCGAGGACGAGAGCTTTTGGGCCTCAACCGGCAAGTCCATAGCCACACGAAACCTGTGGATTTCGATCCCCAGCCTGCTTAGCGGCTTTGCCGTCTGGCTTTATTGGGGCATTATCACCGTCCAGATGCTGAACCTTGGTTTTGACTTTGAAAAATCACAATTGTTTACACTGGGTGCGATCGCCGGTCTGACCGGTGCAACTTTGCGTATTCCATCAACGTTCTTTATCCGTATCGCCGGGGGTCGAAACACGATTTTCTTCACCACGGCCTTGCTGATGATCCCGGCTATCGGGGCAGGTATTGCCTTGCAAAACAAAGATACGCCGCTTTGGGTTTTCCAGCTTCTGGCTCTGCTTTCTGGTATCGGTGGCGGTAACTTTGCCTCTTCCATGTCCAATATCAGCTTTTTCTATCCCAAGAAAATTCTTGGTTATGCGCTGGGCATGAATGCTGGTCTTGGCAACTTTGGTGTGACCACCATGCAGATCGTTATCCCGCTGGTGATGACATTCGGCATCTTTGGTGGCGAAGCGATGATTCTGGAGCAAACTTCAGGCACATTGGTTGGTAAAATTGCTGCCGGAACGCCGACATATATCCACAACGCTGGCTTTGTGTGGCTGGTGCTGTTGATCCCGCTGGCCGTGCTTGGCTGGCTGGGTATGAACAACATCCGTGATGAACATGTTTCGCCTGACATCCCAAATCCGCTTGGCGCGTTTGGCATTATGACCGGCATGTTGCTGATCGGCTTGGCCACTGCGGCCTTTGGCCTTTGGCTGTTGTTGCCATCTGTTGACGGTGGCTGGGCGACCTCGGGTATCAAACTGTCGAAATGGTTGGTTCTGCCGATTGTTATCGTACTGACCGTGGTGCTTTTGAAAATGATCCCGGGCGCTGTTGGTCAGAACCTGACCCGTCAGTACCAGATCTTCAAGAACAAGCACACATGGGCGATGACCATTATCTACATCATGACCTTTGGCTCGTTCATTGGGTATTCGGCTGCTCTGCCGCTGACCATCAAAGTGGTGTTTGGCTATCAGCATCTGATGGTCGACGGTGCGATGAACCACGATACGGTCAACCTTGCTGGTCCGTCTGCCCTGATGTGGGCATGGATGGGACCATTCATTGGCGCGTTGATCCGACCTGTTGGCGGTATGTTGGCCGATAAACTTGGCGGCGCACGGGTGACACAGTGGATTTCTGTGATCATGGTCTTGTCAGCCCTTGGTGTGGCTTACTTTATTCAACAGGCCTATTCCTCGGCAAACCCTGAACAGTTCTTCTACCCATTTCTGGGTCTGTTCCTGATCCTGTTTGCTGCAACCGGCCTTGGCAATGGCTCGACCTTCCGCACAATCGCGATTGTGTTTGACAAGGAACAGACCGGCCCGGTTCTGGGTTGGACATCCGCTGTTGCCGCTTATGGCGCTTTCATCATCCCGAAAGTGTTTGGCGAGCAGATGGGTGCGGGTACACCGCAATACGCGCTATATGGCTTTGCCATCTTCTATGCAGTCTGCATCGTCATCAACTGGTGGTTCTACATGCGTCCAAACGCATACGTGAAGAACCCATAAGCCTGACAAATTGCGCCAGCATCAACGGGTGCTGGCGCACACCCTAATTCGGAGAGAAAAAAATGAGCCATTTACTGGATCGCCTGAATTTCCTGAAAAGCAATCGTGTTGGGACTTTCGCGGACGGCCACGGCCAAACCACGACCGAAAATCGCGACTGGGAAGACGTGTATCGTAACCGTTGGCGGCATGACAAAATCGTCCGCTCGACCCATGGTGTGAACTGCACCGGGTCTTGTAGCTGGAAGATTTACGTAAAATCGGGCATCGTAACCTGGGAAACACAGCAGACCGATTATCCGCGCACACGCGCCGGAATGCCGAACCACGAACCACGCGGCTGTGCCCGTGGCGCGTCCTATAGCTGGTACCTTTATTCTGCCAACCGGGTGAAAACCCCGTTGATCCGGTCGCGCCTTTTGAAAAGCTACCGCCGCATGCGGGCCGAGCTTTCCCCGATTGAAGCTTGGACCAAACTGCAAAACGATCCGATCCTCAGGGCGGATTATGTGAAAACCCGCGGCAAAGGCGGCTTTGTTCGCGCCGATTGGGAAGAAGCCACAGAAATCATTGCGGCTGCCAACGCCTATACCGCCAAAACATACGGCCCCGACCGCGTCTTTGGGTTCTCTCCGATCCCGGCGATGTCAATGGTCAGCTATGCGGCCGGTTCGCGATACCTGAGCCTGCTTGGCGGCACGTGCATGAGTTTCTACGACTGGTATTGCGATTTGCCACCTGCCTCGCCCATGACATGGGGTGAACAAACAGATGTGCCGGAATCAGCTGATTGGTACAATTCAGGCTTCCTGCTGCTTTGGGGCAGCAACGTGCCACAAACCCGTACACCGGACGCGCATTTCTATACCGAAGCGCGCTATCGCGGTGCAAAATCAGCCGTGATCAGCCCGGATTATTCCGAAGCCGCCAAGTTTGGCGACATCTGGCTTGCCCCGAAACAGGGCACAGATGCTGCACTGGCAATGTCCATGGGTCATGTCATCCTGCGGGAATTCCATCTGGACCGTCAGGCTGAATATTTCGAGGACTATGCCCGCAAATATTCTGACATGCCGATGCTTGTCCGACTGGATGCCAAGGACGGTAAATTCGTACCGGGCCGCTTGCTAAGGGCCGGTGATTTCGACGACAAGATGGGCGAAGAAAACAATCCCGAATGGAAAACCATCGCGCTTGACCGTGAAAGCGGCAATCCCGTTGCGCCAAACGGCTCGGTCGGTTTTCGCTGGGGTCAGCACGGCAAATGGAACCTTGAAGAAAAGGCCGCCGGTAAGGAAGCAGAGCTGCGCTTGTCACTGATACTGGAAGAAAACCACGACGATATCGTCGGCGTTGATTTCCCGTATTTCGGCGGCGAGGCAACTGAAAACTTCACCAAATGCGACCATCCCGAGGTATTGACCCGCAACATTCCCGTTCGGAAAATGAAGCTGGCAGACGGCGAGGCCATGGTGGCCACGGTGTTTGACCTGTTTTGCGCAAACTACGGTCTGGATCGTGGTCTGGGCGGCGAATATGTGTCGAAAAACTACGACGACGATATGCCTTTCACCCCAGCATGGGGCGAGAAAATCACCGGCGTGCCGCGCGATCAGATCATCACGGTAGCCCGCGAATTCGCATCCAATGCAGAAAAGACCAAAGGCAAGTCGATGGTCATTCTGGGGGCCGGTTTGAACCACTGGTACCACATGGACATGAACTATCGCGGTATCATCAACATGCTGGTGATGTGTGGCTGTGTCGGCCAATCCGGCGGTGGTTGGAGCCACTACGTGGGGCAGGAAAAACTGCGACCACAAACCGGTTGGCAGCCCTTGGCCTTCGCGCTTGACTGGGCGCGGCCTCCGCGGCACATGAACTCTACCTCCGCTTGGTACGCGCATACAGACCAGTGGCGCTATGAGACGCTGAAATCGGGCGAAATCCTGTCGCCAACGGCACCGGAAGGTGATTGGAAAGACGCAAGCCTGATTGACTATAACATCCGGGCTGAACGGATGGGCTGGTTGCCATCGGCGCCAGCGCTGAAAACCAATCCGCTTGAGGTCGCCAAGGCCGCCAAGAAGGCCAAAATGGACATTGCGCCATATGTGGCCCAGCAACTGACATCCGGCAAACTGGAAATGTCCTGTGAAGACCCGGATGCGGTTGAAAACTGGCCGCGCAACCTGTTCGTCTGGCGTTCAAACCTGCTGGGTTCCAGCGGCAAGGGGCATGAATATTTCCTCAAGCACCTGCTAGGCACCGATCACGGTGTTCTGGGCAAAGATCTGGGCGAAGAAGGCGGCGTGAAACCGATCGAGGCCAAATGGCACGAGGATGCGCCGAAAGGCAAACTCGACCTGCTGGTGACGATTGATTTCAGGATGTCCACAACGGCGGTTTATTCCGATATCGTTTTGCCAACCGCAAGCTGGTATGAGAAAGACGACCTGAACACATCGGACATGCACCCGTTCATCCATCCGCTGCAAGCGGCAGTCGATCCGGCCTATGAAAGCCGGTCAGATTGGGAAATCTTCAAATCCATCGCCAAGAAATTCAGCGAAGTGGTGCCGGGTTATCTGGGCGAGGAAACCGATATCGTTTCCCTGCCAATCTTGCATGACACACCTGCGGAAATTGCGCAGGATCAGGTCAAGGACTGGAAGAAAGGTGAATGCGAACTGATCCCCGGCAAAACTGCGCCCAATTTCGTGCCGGTCGTGCGGGACTACCCCAACCTTTACAAACGCTTTTCTGCCATCGGCCCATTGATGGAAAAAGTCGGTAACGGCGGCAAAGGTATTACCTGGGACACCAAGGTTGAAATCCAGCATATGAAGGATTTGAACGGCGTTGTCACCGATGAGGGTGTCAGCAAAGGCATGGCGAAACTCGACACCGCGATTGATGCCTGTGAAATGATCCTGATGCTGGCCCCGGAAACCAACGGCGAAGTGGCCGTGAAGGCATGGGAAGCACTGGGTGAAAACACTGGCATAGACCACACCCATCTGGCACGGCCGAAAGAGGACGAAAAAATCCGCTTTCGGGATGTGGCAGCGCAACCGCGCAAGATCATTTCTTCGCCGACATGGTCGGGCATCGAAAGTGAACATGTCTGCTATAACGCAGGCTACACCAACGTGCATGAGCTGATCCCATGGCGGACCCTGACGGGCCGACAGCAGCTTTATCAGGATCATTTGTGGATGCGCGCATTTGGCGAAGGGTTCTGCACATGGCGGCCTCCGGTCGATCTGAAAACGATCACAACGGATGTCAACGCAAGTGCCAAGAATAACGAGCCGCATTTGGTGCTGAACTTTATCACGCCACACCAGAAATGGGGCATCCATTCGACCTATTCTGACAACCTGCTGATGCTGACACTGAACCGCGGCGGGCCTTGTGTCTGGCTGTCCGAAGTTGACGCGAAAAAGGCCGGTATCGTCGATAACGACTGGGTCGAAGCTTACAACGTGAACGGCGCCCTGACGGCCCGTGCGGTTGTTTCGCAGCGGATGAAGGAAGGTACACTTTACATGTACCACGCACAGGAAAAGATCGTGAACACGCCGGGGTCTGAACAAACCGGTCTTCGCGGTGGTATTCACAACTCGGTCACGCGGACAACTTTGAAACCAACCCACATGATAGGCGCTTATGCCCAACAATCTTACGGTTTCAACTATTACGGAACCGTTGGATCAAACCGGGACGAATTCGTGATCGTGCGCAAAATGACGAAAATTGACTGGCTCGACAAACCAGCAAAAGTGGAGGCAGCAGAATGAAAGTCCGCGCTCAAATAGGAATGGTGCTGAACCTCGATAAATGTATCGGGTGCCACACATGTTCGGTGACCTGTAAGAACGTCTGGACCAGTCGCGACGGTGTCGAATACGCTTGGTTCAACAATGTCGAAACCAAACCCGGCATCGGTTATCCCAAGGATTGGGAAAACCAGCAGCGCTGGAACGGTGGCTGGGAACGGACCAAATCCGGCAAATTGCAGCCCAAACAGGGTGCGAAATGGCGGATTTTGGCGAATATTTTCGGCAATCCTGACCTGCCGGAAATCGACGACTTTTACGAGCCGTTCGATTTTGACTATGACCACCTGAAATCCGCACCGGAAATGGAGGCCTTTCCAACGGCCCGCCCACGCTCAAAAATCACGGGCGAGCGGATGGAAAAAATCGAACACGGTCCAAACTGGGAAGAAATTCTTGGCGGCGAGTTCTCTAAACGGTCCAAGGACTATAACTTTGAGGGCATCCAGAAAGAGATCTACGGCGAATACGAAAATACATTCATGATGTATTTGCCGCGTCTTTGCGAACATTGCCTTAATCCAACCTGTTCGGCATCCTGCCCATCCGGTGCGATCTACAAACGCGAAGAAGACGGAATCGTTCTGATCGATCAGGAAAAATGCCGCGGTTGGCGGATGTGCGTGTCGGGCTGTCCGTACAAAAAGATCTATTACAATTGGGAAAGCGGTAAGTCGGAAAAATGTACATTCTGTTACCCCCGCATTGAAAGTGGTCTGCCGACAGTTTGTTCGGAAACCTGCGTTGGGCGCATCCGGTATCTGGGTGTGATGCTTTACGATCAGGACAAGATCGCCGAAGCGGCCTCGGTCGAAGGTGAAACTGATCTTTACGACGCGCAGCTTGGCGTGTTCCTTGACCCTAACGATCCGGAAGTGATCGCAGCCGCCCGCGCCGAAGGGATCGACGAGGATTGGATCAAATCCGCGCAAACTTCGCCCGTCTGGAAAATGGCGATGGACTGGAAAGTGGCATTCCCGCTGCATCCCGAATATCGCACATTGCCGATGGTCTGGTACATTCCACCGCTTTCACCCATCAAGAACGCGGCAGAAGCTGGCAAAATTGGCATCGACCGTGAAATGCCAGATGTGAAATCACTGCGCATCCCGGTCAAGTATCTGGCCAATATGCTGACCGCAGGCGACGAAGCCCCGGTTGTCACAGCCCTTGAACGAATGTTGGCAATGCGGAGCTATATGCGCAGCAAAACCATCGAGGGTGTGGTTGATCTTGAGATTCCGAAACGGGTTGGCCTGACCGCCCTTCAAATCGAAGACATGTATAAAATCATGGCTTTGGCGGACTACGAAGACCGTTTCGTGGTGCCAACTGCGCACCGCGAAGAAGCAGAGGATGCGTATGATCTGCGCGGTGGCTGTGGGTTCACGGACACCAACGGATGCTCAACCGGTTCCAGCGGTGGCAAGCTGTTTGGATCGCGTAAATTTGTCGTTCCAGCGGAGGTGACAAAATGAGCCGGACATTCAAAGCCTTGTCAGCGTTGCTGTGTTACCCCAGCGCTGATCTGAAAGACGCCGGTGATGATATTGCCCAGGTGCTGGAGGCCGAAAGCATGATGTCGCCAGCCGCACTAAAGGCAATGCGTCCGCTGTTGCAGGACCTGAAGGACATGAACCTTTATGACCTGCAGGAACGCTATGTTCTGTTGTTTGACCGGTCTCGCACGCTGTCGCTGAACCTGTTTGAACATGTTCACGGTGAAAGCCGTGAACGCGGCCCGGCGATGGTTGACCTGTTGGAAACCTACCGCGCTGGTGGGTTCGAGCTGGTCAGCAGTGAATTGCCCGATCATTTGCCGATCTTGCTGGAATTTATTTCAACAAGATCACCAGACGAGGCACGCGAATTGCTGGTAGATGCCGGCCATATTATCGCAGCATTGGCAGAACGACTGGGTCGTCGCGAAAGCAGCTATGCGGCGGTTCTGGCGGGCCTTGCGGAATTCGCAGAAATCGAAAAGTCCAGCGAGATGGTGCAAGAGCTTTTGTCGGTCATAGATGACGACCCGGAAGATCTGGAAGCCCTTGATACGATCTGGGAAGAGGCCGAGGTCACCTTTGGCCCCGATCCCAACGCAGGATGCCCGGTCAGCCGGGACATGCTGGCGAATATGGACACAATTCCGCCCAAACCACAGCCGGGTCAACCCGCTGCAATGACTGAATAGGAGGCGAACATGCACCAGTTTATTTTTGGAACATTTCCCTATATCGCGCTGACAATCCTGCTGATTGGGTCAATCGCGCGGTTCGAACGCGACCCCTACACATGGAAATCCAGCTCCAGCCAATTCCTTAGGCGCAAACAGCTGATTTGGGGCTCTGTCCTGTTTCACGTCGGTGTTTTGGTGATTTTCGCCGGGCATCTGTTCGGTCTGTTGTTGCCGATTGAATTTTATGACGCGTTAGGTGTCGACCATGGCTTTAAGCAA
Organism: Paracoccaceae bacterium; assembly: GCA_021775315.1. Lineage (GTDB taxonomy): Bacteria > Pseudomonadota > Alphaproteobacteria > Rhodobacterales > Rhodobacteraceae > UBA5972. The sequence goes on along the minus strand of JAJFIC010000007.1, from coordinate 64,819 downwards.
ATGCTTGCGGCCGTTGGTGGCGGTCTTGCCGGGGTCATGGCGTTGATTGGCGGCGTGATGCTGGCGCATCGGCGGTTTGCTGATCCCAGAATTCGTGCAAGCTCCAGCTTTGCAGACAGCGCGATCATCCTGATCCTGATTGCCCAACTTTTGCTGGGTCTTGGAACCGTGATTATCAGTCTGCAACATCTGGATGGCCACGAAATGGGCAAGTTGATGGCATGGGCCAACGGGATCGTCACCTTTGACGGTGCTGCGGCAAGCCATATCACCGAGGCGCATATTCTGTTCAAGTTGCATATTGCGCTGGGCCTGTCGATCTTTGCCATCTTCCCATTCACGCGGTTGGTGCATATGCTGTCGGCCCCAGTTCGGTATTTGTGGCGCCCCGGTTATCAGATCGTGCGCACCCGTCGCAAAAACGTCTAAGTAAAGTAAAGGAACGCACCGATGAAACCCTTGTTTCCCGACGTGTTTGTAAACGGTGAAAAAATCCCTTCGGCGGCAATCGCTGCCGAGGCACAGAACCACAAGGCCCCGGCGGACAAGCCGGGCCTTGCTTGGCACGCTGCGGCCCGCGCATTGGTTGTGCGCAAGTTGTTGCTGCAAGAGGTTCTGCGAAAAGGCTTGGAAGCGGCGCCAAAATCCTTGGGTCCAGACAGGGCCGAAACCGAGGAGGAGGCGTTGATCCGGGCCTATCTCGACACCAATCTGCAGCCGGAAATGGTGACGGATGATCAGGTCAAAGCGGCGGTTGAACGCTTTGCCAACAACCCGGACGTTACTGAAAACAACATGCGTGACCAATTGGAAAAAATCGAATGGACCCGTGCGGCCAACGTTTTGGTAAACCGGTTGGTGGATCAGGCCCAGATTACTGGTACTGATATGCATGCCGCAAAGGCTGCCTAAACGGCTGTTATTTAACTTGCTCGTGAAATTCGCGGATCACCCGTTCATAAGTATCTTTTTTGAACGGGACGATCCGCGTTAGCAGGTCTTCGGGCCGCAACCAGCACCAGCGATTAAACTCAGGATGCTCGGTTTCGATATTGATCAGGTCGTCATCGCCCAAAAAACGCATCAAAAACCAGCGTTGTTTCTGGCCGCGATAACGGCCTTTCCACAGTTTCGGCACCAGATGGTGCGGCAGATCATAAGGTATCCAATCGGCGGTTTCCGCCAGAATTTCGACCGCATGGGCGGGAATACCGGTTTCCTCTTCCAACTCACGCAACGCAGCGTCGCGCGGGTCTTCGTCTTTTTCGACACCACCTTGGGGCATTTGCCAGGCATCCATATGGCTGTCGATCCGCTGGCCAGCGAATATCCGGCCTTCAAGGTTGCAGATCATGATCCCCACACAGGGGCGATACGGCAAAGCATTGATTTGATCGGCGTTCATGGATGTGTCTTTTATCTAGAGCTGGCGGTTTTGCGCGTCATTCAGACCCGGTCGGGCCCCGTTTTTGACGGGGTCGAACCGGATCTGAATTTTATATAGTACGCTTAGTTGGCTTTTTGAAGGACGGACAGACCGCGCAGCAGGTCAACGGCATAGGCCAGTTGATAATCCTCTTCGCGTTTCTTTGCGGCTTCTGATTGCAAACGGCGTTCTTCTTCCAATTGCAGACGCTCGTCTTCGGTCAGGCTGTCGTTTTCAAGGCTGCCGCGCAGATCGGCCTCGGTGCGTTGCTTGCGGGTGTTTGCTTCTTCCTCGGCAACTGGTGGGCGCTGTTCAACGATGATGTCAGGTGCGACGCCCAATGACTGGATCGAACGACCCGACGGGGTGTAATACCGCGCAGTGGTCAGGCGCATTGCCCCGTCGCCCTGCAATGGCATAATTGTCTGAACTGAGCCCTTGCCAAAACTTTTCGTGCCAACGATGACGGCGCGGCGATGGTCCTGCAACGCGCCTGCAACGATTTCGGATGCCGAGGCTGAACCGCCATTGATTAGCACCACAATCGGCATGCCTTGGGCCAGATCGCCGGGGGCTGCGTTGTAGCGTTCGCTGTCTTGCGGGTCGCGGCCACGGGTGGAAACGATTTCGCCTTTATCAAGGAAAGCGTCCGACACGAGGATCGCCTGATTAAGCAGACCACCGGGATTGTTGCGCAGATCAAGGATTACGCCGTTGATCTTTTCCGGACCACCGGCCTCTTCAATTGCTTTTTTCAAACCGCTTTGCAGATCAGGATAGGTCTGATCGGTAAAGGAACTGATGCGCAGAACAACGGCGCTGCCTTCTACACGGGATTTCACGGCCGCAATTTTAATCGTGTCGCGAATGATCGAGACGTCAAATGGTTCGTCCACGCCCTGGCGCACAACGGTGATAATGATTTCCGAGCCAACAGGCCCGCGCATCAATTCCACCGCTTCGTTCAGGTTCAGGCCCAAAATCGCTTCGCCGTTCACATGGGTGATAAAATCACCGGCCTCCATACCAGCCTCGTCCGCTGGCGTGCCGTCGATTGGTGAGACAACTTTGACATAACCGTCTTCTTGCGTCACTTCGATGCCAAGGCCGCCGAATTCGCCGCGGGTCTGGACCTGCATGTTGTCGAAATCTTTTGGCGGCAGATAAGATGAATGCGGGTCAAGCGAGGTTAGCATGCCATTGATCGCGCTTTCGATCAGGTCGGCCTCGTCGACTTCTTCGACATATTGGCTGCGGATGCGTTCAAAAATGTCACCAAACAGATCAAGCTGTTCGTAGGTTGATTTTTTACGATCTGTCTCGTCTGCGATAAGCGGCCCAGCGATTTGCGAGGTCAAAAGGACGCCCGCTAGGGTGCCTCCGATTGCGGCCATCATATATTTTTTCATTTTTTTCCTACCTGTCTGTCAGCGCGAACCACGCCGCCGGATCCACTGCTTTGCGATCCTGTCTTATCTCTATATACAACGTTTGCTGTCGACTATCGTCATTTCCTTGCGATGTTTCTACCAGAAAATCCTGCGCCGCGGGGTCTGTTCCACGCAAAAGGCCAATCGGATCGCCTGCGGATAGAATCTGGCCGACTTCTCCATATACCTGTCCTAACCCGGCGAGAACTATCAGGTAACCCGCGTTTGGCTCAAGGATAATCACGTTTCCGTAGTCAAGAAGCGGGCCACGAAAGCGGATTGTCGCCGGAAAAGGGGAAATAACCAACGAAATTGGCGGTGCGGTCAGAACGATGCCGGGCCGCCTGAGGCCAGCGGCATCCGCCTCGTTAAAGGCGCGCAGCACGGTGCCGAAGACCGGCAAGGGCAGGGTGCCTTTGGCGGCCTGAAAATTGGGCGGAGGGGTGCCGTCATCGTCAAATGGCAGATCGGCAAGGCCTTGCGCAAAACCGGTCAGGGTTTCGGCGTTTTCGGCAAGGGTTTTCAGCTTTTGCGGATCGGCCACAAACCGGCGCGGCAGGTTTGTGCGCTGCCCGATGGCCCCGGTCAGGGCAACGCGCGCATCCTGCACGCCTTTTAAGCCAAGTTTCAAATCATCAAGTGCTGTGATTTGCAAAGCCTGCAAGACCAACAATTCCTCTAACTGGGCACGCAGGTCTTCGGCTTGGGCGTGCAGCGCCGGGGTGATTTCCGACAGGACTTGACCCGAACGCGCGGTGCCTAGCGGGCCCGAGGGATGCATCAGCAATAACGGGGTCGAGGCGCGTTGTAGCGTTTGCAATACCCCCAATAGCCGCGATAGCTGATCGCGCCTTGCCGTAAATTCAAGACGCAGCGCCTGTTCGCGAATGGCGGCTTTGCGCAGGCTGGCGCGCATTGCCCTAAGTCCGTCCTCGTACGCGATCACGGTTTGACTTAGGGCTTTGACCCGGTCGCGGGCCTCGCGGGCATCAGCAAGCGCGCGTGTGGCCGAACGCAAATCTTCGGCGGCTTTGCGTGTGGCGAATACCGGGTCGTTGTTTGTTTGGGCCAGCGTCAGGCCGGGCAGGGCCGCCAGCAAAAGGCACAGGGATATGAGGGGTGCAAACCTCATCCGCGCAACAGGCTTTCGCCCGTCATTTCCGGTGGCTTGTCCATGCCCATCAAAGCCAGCAAACTGGGCGCCAGATCGGCCAGACGGCCACCTTCGCACAGGGTGGCACCAACAGGCCCGCCGACCAGAATGACCGGCACCGGATTGGTGGTATGTGCGGTGTGCGGTTTGCCGGTTTCAGGATCGACCATGGTTTCACAATTGCCGTGATCGGCGGTAACGATCATCGCCCCGCCCGCACGTTCAAGCGTGCGAACAACCGGCGCAAGGCCACGATCTACGGCCTCGCAAGCTGCGATTGCGGCGCTCAGATCCCCGGTATGCCCGACCATATCGGGGTTGGCATAGTTGACCACGATCAGGTCATACCCATGCTCGATCGCTTGTGTCAGTCGCTCGGTCACTTCGATCGAGGACATTTCCGGCTGTAAATCATAAGTCGCCACATCGGGGCTTTTGGGCATCATGCGGTCTTCACCGGTTTCCGGGATTTCTTCGCCGCCATTCAGGAAAAAGGTGACATGAGGGTATTTTTCGGTTTCGGCCAGCCGGAACTGGGTCTTGCCAGCCAACGCGACCCAATGGCCCAGCGTATTGGTGATGTTTTCCTTGGGGAACAGCACGTCCATATAAGTGTTGTGCGTTTGGGAATAGCTGACCATGCCAGCCATTGCGGCCAATGCTGGGCGGGTGCCGACATTAAAGGCGTTGAAATCCGCGTCGCCAATCGCCGACATGATCTCGCGCGCGCGATCGGCCCGGAAATTCAGGCACAAAACGCCGTCGCCATCCTGCATGCCTGAATAGCCATCCAGAACCACAGGCGTCAGAAATTCGTCGCTTTCGCCCCTGTCTGTTGCTTCGGCGACGGCATCAATGGCGCTGGCAGATGACCGGCCTTTGGCGGCGACCATTGCGTTAAAGGCGCTTTCAACGCGGCTCCAACGATTATCGCGGTCCATTGCGAAAAACCGCCCGATCACGGTGCTGATCATGGCACCCGACGGCAACTCATTCTCCAGCCGCGTCAGGTCATGTGCCGCTGAACCCGGTGGAACATCGCGGCCATCGGTTAAGGCATGCACATGCACGGCAATACCAGCCGCGGCAATAACCCTAGCCGTGGCGATCATGTGGTTGATATGACCGTGAACACCGCCTTCAGAGGCCAGACCGATCAGATGCGCCGCTCCGCCCGAGGTTTTAAGGCGCGCAATGAACGTTCCCAGCGCTGGGTTTGTCGCAAGGCTGCCATCGGAAACGGCCAGATCAATGCGGCCAAGATCCATCGACACGACGCGGCCTGCACCGATATTCATGTGACCAACTTCGGAATTGCCCATCTGCCCATCCGGCAGGCCAACATCCAGCCCCGAGGTTTTCAGGGTGGCGTTGGGGCAAGTCGCTATCAGAGCGTCATATGTCGGGGTGTTTGACAGCGCCACGGCGTTGTTTTCAGTGGCCGCGCGCAGGCCCCACCCATCAAGAATGCATAGAACGACTGGTTTTGCGATGCTCAATTGCCTGACCCTTTGTGCTGCCCTTCAAGGGTTTTCTTTGTTTTAAGGATAGGGAGGGATAAGGGCAACCTCAACCGTGGTTCGTTGGCGCAGCGGTCAGGATCGGTGATAGGGCGTGCCAGCCAGGATTGTTGAGGCGCGGTACAATTGTTCTGACAGCATCACCCGCGCCAGCATGTGGGGCCAGACCATGCGCCCAAAGGACAGGGAACTGTCGGCCCGTGCCTGCAAATCTGCCGCAATGCCGTCTGCTCCGCCGATAACAAAGGCAAGATCCTGACGACCCTGATCGCGCCAGCCAGCCAACATTTCGGCAAAACCGGGCGATGTCATTGTCTTACCGCGCTCGTCCAAGGTGCAGACCAATGCGCCTTTTGGAATGGCGCGTTGCAAAAGGGCAGCCTCGGCCTCTTTGCCGCCGCCTTTTTTATCTTCGACTTCGATCACGTTGGCAGGGCCAAGACTCAAAGACCGGCCCGCTTTTGCGAACCGGTCCAGATAATCGTCAATCAGCGCGCGTTCCAGCCCGCCGCGCAGGCGGCCAACGGCGCAGATATGGACGCGCATTCAGATATTGGCCGGGTCTGGCGTGGCTGGCAGCCACATCTTTTCCAGCTGATAAAACTCGCGCACCTCGGGGCGAAAGATATGCACAACGATGTCACCGCAATCTATCAGCACCCAATCGCCGGTTTGCTTGCCTTCCATGCGGCAGGGTCGGCCCAGATCGGCCTTGACCTGATCGGACAGATTTTCCGCAATAGCAATCACCTGCCGCGACGAACGGCCCGATGCGATAACCATATAATCGGCCATTTCCGACTTTCCCTTCAGGGCGATCGGAATCACTTCTTCGGCTTTGTTGCTTTCAAGAGATTGCAGGACAAGCTGCAGCAAGTGATTGCCAGGCTTGTCGTCAGAGGCCGCCATGGCAGCCCCAGTGGCGGTCGATCCTGTGACCGCATCAGCATTTTCGGTCAGAACGATGACCTCCTTAAATTGCGCGTCACGATTCGCAGGCCCTGACGCCGAGCCATTGCTGCACTGTAGCATGGGTAATGTGCTAGGCTCAAGATTGCGCGCGATGCGGGATTATTCCCGCACCAGCTTTTCATAACCTTCCGAAATATCACGCGCCAGCGCGCCAACTTCGAAGTTATAGTCGCCGATCTGACCAACCGGGGTGACCTCGGCGGCGGTGCCTGTCAGCCAACATTGTTCAAAGCTTTCAAGCTCTTCCGGCATAATGTGACGCTCAATAACCTTGATGTTGCGGTCATTCAGCATGCCAATCACAGTTTGGCGCGTCAGCCCGTTCAAAAAGCAATCGGGTGTCGGTGTGTGGACCTCGCCGTCGCGGACAAAGAAAATATTGGCACCTGTTGCCTCAGCGACATAGCCCCGATAGTCGAACATCAGCGCATCAGAACAACCCTTAGCCTCGGCTGCGTGTTTGGACATCGTGCAGATCATGTAAAGGCCAGCGGCCTTGGCATGTGACGGGATGGTCTCTGGCGACGGGCGTTTCCATTTTGAGATATCAAGCTTGGCGCCCTTCATTTTGGCGTCGCCATAATAGGCGCCCCATTCCCATGCCGCGACCGCCATACGAACCGGGTTTTTCGCCGAAGCGACACCCATATCGTCACCCGCACCGCGCCAGGCAACCGCCCGAACATAGGCGTCGGTCCAGCCATTGGCCTGCAAAACGTCATATTTTGCTTTTTCGATTTCCTCGATGGAATACGGCACTTCAAAATCAATCATTTCAGCCGAGCGTTTCAGGCGTTCGGAATGCTGCACCGATTTGAAGATTTTGCCGTTGTAGGCGCGCTCGCCCTCGAAAACGGACGAGGCGTAATGCAACGCGTGGGTCAGGACGTGCACGTTCGCATCGCGCCAAGGCACCAAAGCGCCATCCATCCAGATATGCCCGTCACGATCATCATAACCACCAGCCATGGCGCGTTCCTTTCTTGCCGACACTTTGTCAGTTTTTCCATATGTTGCGCAATTAGGTCCGTATCGGACATAAAATTACGCGAATTCGGCATTTTGCTAGCATTTGATTCTTGGAAAGTCAACAAGACTGACATAAAATGAAATTAGCCTGAAAATGGCCGAATGAACAATTTGATTGAGGTATAATGCAAGAAAGAGGACAGCCCGGACAATCCAGCGGTGGTGAAAACCTGCTATTCCTGACCGATGATCAATTGCGCAAAGGGATCGAGGCGATGTTTTTTGCCTATCGCGGCTTTACGGCGGACCCTGACCTCATTTTAGACGACCACGCTTACGGGCGGGCGCATCATCGGGCCATTCACTTCATAAACCGATCTCCCGGCACGACGGTGAACAATCTGTTGAACATTCTGGGCGTGACCAAGCAATCCCTGAACCGGGTTTTACGCGCCTTGGTCGAGGATGGTCTGGTCGACAGCCGGGTTGGCGAAAAAGACAAGCGCGAGCGCCATCTTTATTTGACTGACACCGGAAGTGTTCTGGAACAAAAGTTATCCGAGGCGCAGCGAACCCGCATGCGCGCCGCCTACAGGGCGGCCGGGCCGGACGCCGTGCAGGGGTTTCGCCGTGTACTGGAACAGATTATGGATCCACAAATGCGCAAGTTTCTGAATTCGATGACAGATGGGGGCAGATAATGGCCGACCACACCGATGCCCATATTCTGATTGTCGATGATGATGAGCGCATACGCGGTCTTTTGCAGAAATTTCTGGCCCGCAACGGGTATTGGGTCAGCGCCGCGCGGGATGCTGCACATGCAAGGCGGCTGCTGGACGGGCTGGAATTTGACCTGATCGTGCTCGATGTGATGATGCCGGGCGAGGATGGCCTGGCGCTGACCCGTTCTTTGCGCACCACGCTTGATACGCCGATCCTTTTGCTAACCGCCAAAGGCGAATCCGGTGATCGCATTACCGGGCTTGAAGCGGGCGCGGATGATTATTTAAGCAAGCCTTTTGAACCTAAGGAATTGTTGCTGCGCATTAACGCGATTTTGCGTCGTGTGCCAAAGGTGGAAGCCGAAAAAGAAGTGCCTAAAACGCTGCAACTGGGGGCCAATAGATATGATTTGGTGCGTGGTGAATTGTGGCGGGGCGCTGATCTGATCCGGTTAACCGCCACTGAAAGCGCCTTGATGAAAATCTTTTCGGCCTGTCCGCATGAACCCGTCACGCGCGGAAAACTGGTCGAGGATCTGGGGCGCGACAAAGGTCAGGCACAGGAACGGGCGGTAGATGTGCAGATCACCCGGCTAAGGCGCAAACTGGAAAGCGATCCGAAATCCCCACGCTACCTGCAAACCGTGCGCGGCTCTGGCTATATGCTGGTGCCGGATTGATGTCGTAGACCTACAAATTGATACAACACCCGGCAGATCGTTGACCTGTGACAAATCCCCAAATGCTGAATTTCATTGACTTTGCTGCGCTGGCGTGATTATGCACCTGCAGCATTTCGGCGTGGTATGATACTTCGCCAGCGAATTTCCTTAACCCGTTATTCATCAAATGCAGCGACTGACCTTGCGGGCCTTCATCCGTTTTGTCTTGTCGCAACCCGACAAGCACGTGATGCAGGGGACCCCGAGGTCTTCGGCAAAACATTACATAAGAAAGAAACATTGTGAATTTCCAAGAACTTGGCTTGAAAAAGCCGATCCTCAAGACCTTGACCAAACAAGGGTACGAGGTTCCAACTCCGATTCAAATTAAAGCGATCCCACCAATTCTGGCCGGGCGTGACGTCGTTGGTCTGGCGCAGACAGGCACCGGTAAAACGGCGGCCTTTACCCTGCCTTTGCTGCACCGTCTGTCCGATGGTGATCAGCCCGGCGGGCATCGTCCTGTGCGGGTTTTGATCCTGTCGCCGACGCGCGAACTGGCGGCACAGATTGACGCTGCGGTGCAAACCTACGGCATGAACATGCCTTTACGCTCGACCGTTGTGGTTGGCGGCGTGCCGATCAAGCGGCAAAAGAATGCGTTGATGAATGGCGTTGATGTGCTGGTGGCCACACCCGGCCGACTGGAAGATCTGGTATCCCAAAGGGCGGTCAAACTTGACCGGGTCGAAACCGTGGTTTTGGACGAGGGCGACCAGATGCTGGATATCGGGTTCATGCCTGCCATTCGGCGCATCCTGAAGCTGACCCCCAAAAACCGGCAAACGCTGCTGTTTTCAGCGACCATGCCCAAAGAGATCAAGGCGCTGTCCAACGACCACTTGAAAGACCCTGTTGAAGTGTCCGTCGTGCCGGAAACCGCAACTGCGGATCGCATCGCCCAATCCGTCATGCACATGCAGGCCGGTGACAAGCCTAGTGCTGTGGCCAAGCTGATCGGTGCGCATCCCGGCAAACGAGTGATTGTCTTTACCCGGACAAAACGCGGTGCTGACAAGGTTGTGCGCAAGTTGAACGGTGAAAACCTTGCAGCGGCCGCAATCCACGGCAACAAATCCCAAAGTCAGCGCGAAAAGGCGTTGGCGGCTTTCAAATCCGGCAAAAACCCGGTTCTGATCGCCACAGATATCGCCGCGCGCGGCATTGATGTTCCCGGTGTTGAACTGGTGGTGAATTACGATCTGCCGAACGTGTCTGAAAGCTATGTACACCGCATTGGGCGTACGGCCCGGGCCGGGGCGTCAGGCTTTGCTGTGTCATTTTGTCAGGCAGACGAGGTCAAACTTCTGCGCGCGATTGAAAAGCTGATCAAGCAGAACATACCGGCGAACGCAGTTGACGGCACAATGATGCCCAAGGCCGAGGCGGCCCCGGCGCCACGCGGTGGCCCGAAAGGCCCAGAGGGGCGCAATCGGCGCAGGCGGTATACCAGCAAAAAGCAACGCGCCTCGGCGTGATTTCAAGCGGTCGGTGATGGGTGTCTACCCAAATCCGGTCGGATTGCGAAAATCAGGGCCACGGTGCTGTCAGCGCTGTGGCCCGATTGCATTAAGCGATCCTGTTATCCACAGAATCCCGCTTGCTGCCCTGATCGGCTTGCCATAGTTTTGTGCAATGACAACAGCCCTGATTACCCACCCTGCCTGTTTGAGCCATGTGACGCCGCCGGGCCACCCGGAACGCGTTGAACGTATGCAGGCTATCTCAGCAGCATTGGCCGCGCCAGAATTTGACGCGCTCATGCGCATAGACGCGCCGTTATGCGACGACCGGGATATTTTGCTGGCGCATCCCGCAACGCATCTGGCGGCAATGCGCGCGGCAGCACCGCAATCCGGTTTTCGCTCGCTTGATCCCGACACGCATATGTCGACCGGAACGCTGGAGGCCGCGTTTCGCGCTGTTGGTGGCTGTGTGGCCGCCGTGGACAAGGTCATGGCAGGCACCGCGCAAAACGCCTTTGTCGCCATGCGCCCGCCCGGACATCATGCGGAACGCGACCGGGCGATGGGGTTTTGCTTTTTCGGTAATGTGGCGATCGCGGCCAAGCACGCTTTAAAACAACACGGCCTAAAGCGCGTGGCGATTGTGGATTTTGATGTGCATCATGGCAACGGGACGCAGGACTTGGTTTGGGATGACGCTGGCATATTTTTTGCCTCAACCCACCAAATGCCGCTTTATCCCGGCAGCGGGGCACTTTCGGAAACCGGGGCGCATGGGAATGTGTTGAACGTACCGTTACCCGAAGGCGCAGGCGGGCAAGCGTTTCGCGCCAAGATGACGGATGTGGTGCTGCCAGCGGTTGCGGCGCACAAGCCGGAAATGGTGTTTATTTCGGCAGGATTTGACGCCCACCGCGATGATCCGCTTGCAGGTTTAAATCTGGTCGAGGACGATTTTGTCTGGGCGACCGAACAAATATGCGACATTGCTGATGCAACGGCAAAAGGGCGGGTAGTCTCGACCCTAGAAGGTGGTTATGATTTGGACGCGCTGGCGGCATCGACCGCGGCGCATGTCAGGGTTTTAATGGGGCGTGGCGGATGAGTGTAAAAGCGGTTGCAGACATGAGTTTTGAAGACGCGATGACTGAACTTGAGCAGGTGGTAAGCCAGCTTGAAGGCTCTCAGGTCGCGCTGGAAGATTCCATTAAGCTGTATGAACGCGGTGAAGCGTTGAAAAAGCACTGCGAGGCCAGGTTGAAAGCCGCCGAAGAAAAGGTCGCGCAAATCACGCTTGGCGACAACGGCGCACCTGTCGGGCTGACGCCGGTCGAAGGTGCCTGAATATGTTCCGGGACGTGTTGGCGGGTCATAGCGCAAGGGTTGAAACCTGTCTGGGTGGCTTATTTGACGATCTTGGCGACGACGCGCTAAGTCGGGCAATGCGCTATGCGGTTTTGTCAGGCGGCAAGCGTTTGCGGGCCTTTATGGTGCTTGAGGGTGCGCAACTATATGGCGTGCGCCCGCAACAGGCGGATCGTGTGGCCGCTGTGGTGGAATGTATTCACGCCTATTCGCTGGTGCATGATGACTTGCCCGCCATGGACGATGATGATCTGCGACGGGGCAAGCCGACGGTGCATGTAAAATGGGACGAGGCGACCGCGGTTCTGGCGGGTGATGCCTTGCAAACGATGGCGTTTAACGTGCTCACCTCAACCCGGACGGCGGCAGATGCGAATATCCGGTTGCGCCTGATAACCTCGTTGACCGAGGCGGTTGGTGCGCGCGGCATGGTTCTGGGTCAGATGCAAGATATCGCGGCTGAAACCGCCAAGGCCCCGCTGACGCTTGAGGCGATCACCGAATTGCAGGCCAACAAAACCGGCGCGTTGATCACTTGGGCCGCCGAGGCCGGGCCGGTTTTGGGCAATACCAACACCAATGTCATGAGGGAATACGCAACTGCCGTCGGCCTTGCGTTTCAGATAGCCGACGACATTCTGGATGTCGAAGGCGATGCTGACAAAGCCGGGAAACGGCTGCAAAAAGATCACGCTGCGGGCAAAGCGACCTTTGTGTCGCTGCTTGGGCTTGAGGGCGCGAAAGCCAAAGCCGAGGAATTGGTAGAACAAGCCTGTGACGGGCTGGACATTTTTGGCGGCACCAGCGAGAACCTGCGCCAGTTGGCCCGGTTTATCATTGACCGCGAAATGTGATAAGCAGGTCGGATCATTTGGAATATCTGCTGTGAACGACACAAACCGACCTTTGACCCCTTTGCTGGACCGGGTGACCGCGCCTGCCGATCTGAAATTGTTTTCAGACGCAGAGCTTTGCACGCTGGCGGATGAATTGCGGGCTGAAACAGTGTCAGCCGTGTCTGTGACCGGGGGGCATCTGGGTGCCGGGCTGGGTGTGGTTGAACTGACGACAGCGTTGCACGCGGTGTTTGACACACCACGGGATCGCCTGATCTGGGACGTGGGTCACCAATGTTATCCGCATAAAATCCTGACCGGACGTCGCGAACGTATCCGCACCCTGCGCCAAAAAGACGGCCTGTCTGGTTTCACCAAGCGCAGCGAAAGCGATTATGACCCTTTTGGCGCGGCGCATTCCTCGACCTCTATTTCCGCAGCGCTAGGTTTTGCTGTTGCGCGCGATTTGGGGGGTGTGACGGAACCGGGCCTTGGCGACGCGATTGCCGTCATTGGGGACGGTTCGATGTCGGCTGGCATGGCGTTTGAGGCGATGAACAACGCGGGCCATCTGGGCAAGCGGCTGTTTGTGGTTCTGAATGACAATGAAATGTCGATTGCGCCGCCAGTTGGCGCAATGTCTGCCTATCTGTCACGGCTTTATGCTGGCGCACCTTTTCAGGAATTGAAAGCGGCAGCCAAGGGCGCGGTCAGCCTGCTGCCGGAACCTTTTCAGGAAGGTGCCCGTCGCGCCAAGGAAATGGTCAAATCCATGACTGTTGGCGGCACCCTGTTTGAAGAACTTGGCTTTTCCTATGTCGGGCCGATTGACGGGCACGATATGGAACAGTTGTTGGCGGTTTTACGCACGGTCAAGGAACGTGCAGATCGCCCGATGCTGATCCATGTGCTGACGCAAAAGGGCAAAGGCTATGGCCCGGCCGAGGCCGCGTCGGACAAACATCACGCCGTGGCGAAATTTGACGTCATATCGGGCCAGCAGAAAAAGGCGCCGTCGAACGCGCCGACCTACACCAAGGTTTTTGCCGAAAGCCTGATGGCGCAGGCCCAACTGGACGACAAGATTGTGGCGGTTACAGCGGCAATGCCCGATGGCACCGGACTTGATTTGTTTGCCGAACGGTTTCCTGCCCGGTGTTTTGACGTCGGCATCGCCGAACAACATGGCGTAACCTTCAGCGGCGCACTTGCAGCGGGCGGTATGAAGCCGTTTTGTGCGATTTATTCGACGTTCCTACAGCGCGGTTATGATCAGATTGTGCATGATGTTGCGTTGCAACGTCTGCCCGTCAGGTTTGCGATTGATCGCGCCGGGCTGGTCGGGGCGGATGGGGCGACCCATGCGGGTGCCTTTGACATCGCGTTTCTTGCCAACCTGCCGGATTTCGTCGTGATGGCTGCGGCGGACGAGGCTGAACTGGTGCATATGGTCGCCACCGCCGCCAGCATCAACGACCGGCCCAGCGCCTTTCGGTTTCCACGCGGCGAAGGTGCCGGGGTCGACATGCCTGAAAAGGGCGAGGTTTTGGAAATCGGCAAAGGCCGGATGATCCAAAAGGGCAGCCGGGTGGCCATCCTGTCATTTGGGACGCGACTGGCCGAGGTGCAAAAAGCCGCCGAGGCTTTGGCCGCCAAAGGTATTTCGCCGACAATTGCCGACGCACGATTTGCCAAGCCGCTGGACCGGGACATGATCCTTGGGCTTGCGGCGGATCACGAGGCCCTGATCACGATCGAAGAAGGCGCCGTTGGTGGATTTGGCAGTCACGTCGCGCAGCTTTTGGCGGATGAGGGCGTGTTTGACCACGGTTTGAAATTCCGCTCGATGGTTTTTCCGGATGTGTTCATCGACCAGAACACGCCGCAAGGTATGTATGATGTTGCCGGAATGAATGCCCCGCAAATCGAAGAAAAAGTGTTAGAGGCGTTGGGGATTGCATCTGTAGCCAGCCGCCGCGCCTGACATCGACGGCACATTGTAAGATACGCCACTTGATTGCACCTTCGTCACTGGCATGCTTAGACTTTCAAGAAAATCGGGGAGGTTTTCATGACACACGCGACATCACGCGCCGTGACCACATTTCGTTGGATCGTTTTTTTGCTGGCCGTGGGGTATTGGTTCTATCAGTTCAGCCAAACCTCGTTGGATCGGTTCGGCTGGCAGTTCCGGTTTCTGACGATCTGGGGCCTGACGGCCAATGTGATTGCCGCTTGGTTCATGCTCAGGCTTTCGTTGGGGCGCAGTCAGAACACGCATAATCCATTTGTATCGGCCACGGTGGTCTTGGGCGCAATCGTGGTTTTCATGTATTGGAAGCTGTGGTTTATCGACCCCGCTCTGGTCAATTCCGGCGGCCCGATTGTGTGGTATCAGGAATATTACCTGCACGCGCTGGGCCCATTGCTGATGATGATCGACGCATTTTTCATTCTTGGGGCTTTTCGCGCGATCCTGCCAACAATCGGCGTCACGTTGGCGATGTTCCTTGGCTATATCGCTTGGGTCGAGGTTCTGGTGGGGCCGTTTAATTCCTTTCCGGTTGGCAAGGTGGCAAGCGGGCTGCCTTATCCGTTTCTGAACGACATGGGGCAGGCTGATCGGATGGTGTTTTACGGCACGACGATCGCAACGGCGATGGTTTTTCTGGCGATAGGTTGGGCGATTTCCTGGGGATTGCGCCGGGTCACAAAAAGTTAATCCCGGCTAAACGCCGCCACCAATTCAACATGGGCAGACCAGCGAAACTGATCGACGGGTTGCACCCAGTCGATGCGAAATCCCGCTGCCACCAATACTGCGGCGTCGCGCGCGAACGTGACATAGTTGCAAGACACAAAAGCGATGCGCGCAACCTTGCTTTGGGCCAAAACCTCAGTCTGGGCTTTGGCACCGGCGCGGGGTGGGTCGATGACAACTGCGTCAAATTTGTTAAGCTCTGCGACCAGCAAAGGGCGGCGGAATAAGTCGCGCGCTTCGGTTGTGACCTCGCGCAAGCCATTGGAATTTCGCCATCCGGCATCAAGTGCGGCAAGATAAGCGTCGTCGCTTTCAACGGCATGCACGGCGGCAGTTCCGGCCAGCGGCAAGGAAAACGTCCCACAACCTGCAAACAAATCGACCACCTGTTTGGCGTCGCCGATGATGCTGCAAACAGCCTCGGTCAGGGCGGACTGGCCCGCCTCGGTCGCCTGCAAAAACGCCCCCGGCGGCGGGGTCACGCTGGTGGTCGCGAACCGCTGAACCGGGGCTGTGCGGGTGGCAATCACGTCGCCATTCCAGCTGAGCCGGGCCAGATGGTGCTTTTCACACAACCCACCCAATTCGACCAGCAGCGGCCCGTCGGCGGTTTTGACATCGCCCATCGCGACATCAAGTCCGGTTGCTGAATAGGTCACGGCGATGCTGACGGTGCCTTTGCGCGAACCGCCCAAGCGGGTCAGTTCCTCAAATATCGGGAAGGCCCTGAGAATGTCCGGGTGCAACAGGGTGCAGGATGGAACCGGCACCAGCGCGTCGGACGCTTTGGCGTGAAACCCGACCATCGCCCCCTTTTTGGTTCGCCGACCAGCGAGAGTTGCCCGCCGACGTGCATTGGCGGGCGAGGTCACGATTGGGCGAAACGGCGCCTTTAGTCCCTTGGCCGTCAGCGCGGATTTGATGATATCCGTTTTCCAAACCGCCAGAAAACCGTCAGCGGCGTGTTGCAGCGAACAGCCGCCACAGGATTTGAAATGCGAACAGGGTGCTTTGACGCGATCCGGTGACGGCGTGATGACACGCACATTGTCCATGTGATCGCCGACAATGTCGCCCTCAACGGTTTCACCGGGCAGGGTGAACGGCACGTAGATGTCGCCCTCCGGCCCATCGGCGATACCATCGCCCTGATGACCCAGACGCTTGATGGTTACTGTGCTCATTCCTGTTCCTCGATGCCGATAAAGCCACCGGATTGGCGGTTCCAGAACTGGGCGTAAAGCCCGTCTTGGGCCAGCAATTCGGCATGTGTGCCCTGTTCGGCAACGCGGCCCTGATCGAGCACAATGATGCGGTCCATGCGGGCGATGGTTGACAGGCGGTGGGCAATTGCGATCACGGTTTTTCCCTCGATCACGCCATAAAGCGTATCAAGAATTGCCGCCTCAACCTCGCTATCAAGGGCCGATGTCGCCTCGTCCAGCACCAAAATCGGGGCGTCTTTCAGGATCACACGGGCAAGCGAGACGCGCTGCCGTTGCCCGCCGGACAGTTTCACACCGCGCTCGCCAACTTCCGCATCAAAGGCCTTGCGGCCCTTGGGGTCGCTTAACCCAAGGATAAACTCATAGGCTTCGGCGTGTTTTGCCGCCCGGATAACCTCGTCTTCGGTGGCATCTGGCCTGCCATAAAGGATGTTGTCCCGCACAGAGCGATGCAAAAGCGAGCTGTCTTGGGTCACCATCCCGATTTGTCGGCGCAAGGATTCCTGCGTCACATCGCGAATATCGCGCCCGTCGATGCGGATTGCCCCGCCTTCTACATCGTGAAAGCGCAGCAAAAGATTGACCAGGGTTGATTTTCCCGCGCCCGAGCGGCCAACAATCCCAACTTTTTCGCCGCCCTTAACAGCCAGATCAATGTGGTCAAGGCCGCCGCTGCCAACGCCATAATGGTGGCTAACCTGATCAAAAGTTATCGCGCAATCGGTGATTTTAAGCGCAGGGGCGTCCGTTTTATCCGTCAGCTGAATTGGCTGCGCGATGGTTTCCATACCCTCTGACACGACGCCGAGTTGCTGAAACAAAGATGACAGTGACCACATGATCCAGCCGGTCATCGCGTTCAGGCGCAATGTCAAAGCCGAGGCCGCGGCGACCGTGCCAACAGACGTTATGCCTTGCTGCCACATGACAATCGCCCAGCCGATTACTGCGACAATCAAGAAGCCGTTGATCAGGGTCAGGCCCAGTTCCATCAGCGTGATCAGCCGCATTTGGTGCGAAAATGCACGCCGCGCCTTTTCGATGGCCTCAAGCGCGTAATCTTCTTCGGTGGAATTGTGGGCGAATAATTTGACCGACTGGATATTGGTGTAGCAGTCGACAATCCGCCCGTTTATTTCGGATCGCGCGTCCGAAAACGCTTTGGATGCGCGGCCAACCCGTGGGATTGTCCAGTGGATTAGGGCTGCGTAGAACACCAGCCAGATCACCAGCGGCAGGGCCAATCTGGGGTCGGTTCCGGCCAGCAGCCACAATGCGCCGATCAGATAAATGATGGCATAAACCACGGCATCGAAAACCTGATAGATCGCCTCGCCTGCTGCGGGGGCTGTCTGCATGATCCGATTGGCGATGCGCCCAGCAAAATCGTTTTCAAACCAGCCAACCGACTGGCGTAGAACATGCCGGTGGCTGCGCCAACGGATCAACGTGCCAAAATTCGGCATCAAAGACTGGTTCAACAACGCGGCGTCCAGCACCTGAACAAAAGGTCGGACCAACAGAACGAAAAGCGCCAGTAACACCAATTCGGTTCCGTGATCGGTGAATATCCGCTCGGGCGAGCTGGTAGACAGCAAGTCCACAATACGGCCAGCAAAAAAGATAAGTCCGATTTCGATCACGCCAACGATTGCGGTCAGTATCACGATCCAGACCAGCACTTTTCGCAGGGGTTTCAGGTATTCGTTCAGAAACGGAAACAGCCGCGCCGGCGGCGTGTTGGTCGCGTCATAGGGTTCGTAAGGGTTTACCAGATTTTCAAAAAAACGGAACATGGGACACGCAGAGTTAAGGGTTTAAAGCCGCACAGAAGAACATTATTCCGGCGCAAGATGCAATAGGCGGACTTGAACGTTTTAATGTTCCAGAAGAATGACCGCAAGAAACGCCACAAGCATCGAGGCCATCAACAGATTAAACGCCCTGAGCCGCCAAGGCGTGTGCAACCATTGACCGATCATGCGGCCAAAAAGTAACCATGCGAATGTGGAAATCAGGCCAGATCCCGCAAAAGTCAGCGCCACGATCGACGCGGTTTTGACCGGGGCGTCAGGTGTTACGAATTGCGCGGTTATCGCGATTGCGGCCAACCAGCCCTTTGGGTTGATCCACTGAAACGCGGCGGCTTGCAGGAAAGTCAACGGGCGGCTGGCCTTTCCCGCTTGGCCCGGCGCGGCGGCAGTGGCCATTTTCCAGGCGAACCACAGCATCATGATTGCACCGGCGTAACGCATGATCTGTTGCAGGACCGGACTTTGGCGAAACACTTCGCCCAGTCCAAAACCGACCAGAAAGATCATCACCGGAAAACCGAAAACGATCCCCAGCACATGGGGCATTGAGGCGCGCACGCCATAAGTTGCGCCCGAGCTTGCCAGCATGGAATTGTTCGGCCCCGGCGTCAGGGAAGCGGTCAAGGCCATGCCGATCAGGGACAGGATGATTTCAAAGTTCATGGGTTCCCGCAAAATAGGGTGGCAATGCTGACCTATTGCGAGTGTAAGTGAAACTTGCCGGAGTTCAAGCCAGAAGCGCCGCCCGGTCCTTGGTAAAACGTGATGCAATCCATTCATCTTCGAGATGCTTCAGGCGCGCACCCAAGTCTGGCCCGACCTCGCCCGTGGTGATGTCGGCGGCTTTGATCGGAAACTTTTGGCTAGCGGCGGTTTGAGCATCCGACATCAGGTTTTCGGGTACGGCCCCGCCCAAAAGTGCTGCCCGCAGCAGACTTATATCAATCGCAGCGGGCGCGCCATGGCGATAGGCAAGTTCGTGCACCTTTTCGGTGCTGCCAGTCAAATTCAGATACTGCGTTAGTTTTCGGCTGTTGGCACGGCTCATCCTAAGGCTGGT
This sequence comes from Paracoccaceae bacterium, assembly GCA_021775315.1. Taxonomy (GTDB): domain Bacteria; phylum Pseudomonadota; class Alphaproteobacteria; order Rhodobacterales; family Rhodobacteraceae; genus UBA5972. The sequence goes on along the minus strand of JAJFIC010000007.1, from coordinate 45,374 downwards.
GGCATGGGCCGAGCCGCCAAGACATGCCAGCCGTCTGACCCAATCAGGCGCCGCGCCAATCTGGCCTTCCAAATGCACCAGAACCGCCAACGCCCCGGCGGTCGCGCCGGGCAAAAGTCGGCCAAGGATGCCGGTTTTATCCATGCTTGCGACGCTCGGGGCCGGGTCTGAGGCTGACAATAGCTTGCCCATTTCCATCCCGATGCGTTCCTTTGACAAACCGTCCAGCCCTTCGGCCAGTTCGGCGCAGGCGGCCAGAGCCTCGGGATCAATGCCCGCTGCCGGGTCGCCAAACCACGCGTGAAAGCGAAAGAAACGCAGGATGCGTAAATAATCTTCGCGGATGCGATCATGCGGGCAATCAATGAACCGCACCTGACGCGCGTTGATATCTGCAAGCCCGCCCAGCGGGTCAATCACCTGACCGTCGCGATCTGCATAAAGCGCATTCATGGTGAAATCGCGGCGGTGGGCGTCTTCGGTCAGGGTCGCGGCGAAGGCCACGATTGCACGCCGTCCGTCGGTTTCAACGTCTTTGCGGTAGGTGGTGACCTCAAACGCCGTTTTTTCGGAAACGATTGTAACCGTGCCATGCTCGATCCCGGTTGGAACAACCCCCAGCCCGGCCCTTTGGGCGAGTTTCATAACCTGTTTGGGATGCGCATCCGTCGTGAAATCCACATCAGCGACCGGCGCGTCCAATAGCGCATTTCGAACGCAACCGCCGACCACATAAGCCTGATATCCGCCGTCCAATAGCAGCGAAAAAATCGTCTGGGTCGCGGCGTTTGCCAACCAATCCCCAGTGACAGACGTCATCGTGCCATTCTTTCGGCAAACGCCCGCAACATCCGCGCCGTGGCACCCCAGATATAATAGGGGCCATAGGGGATCACGTAGTAAAGGCGCTTGGTACCACCCCAAAATCGCCCCTCGATCAGATAATTCGCAGGATCGGTCAGATAGGCCAGCGGTACCTCGAACACCTCGGCCACTTCACCGGGTTCGGGGAGTGGGGTGAAGCGGGTTTTGACGCAGCCAATGATCGGGGTGATCTCAAAATGCGTCACCGTCTGGTGAAACGGCATATGGCCCAGCACATCGACATTGGCAGGGCGCAGGCCAATTTCCTCATCCGCTTCGCGCAGGGCGGCCGCGGTCTCATTCTTGTCACTGGCGTCTACTTTGCCACCGGGAAAAGCGATCTGACCCGGATGGTGTTTCAGATGCGAAGCGCGTTTCGTCAGGATCACGTTCAGGCCATTATCGCCCGCAATCAACGGAATTAAAACCGCAGCAGGCCGCAGGTTTTTCATTTCAGGCCATGACGCCATGATTTCGGGGTTAAGATCAAAATCAGACGATCGCACATCAGAGCTGCGCGTCAGCATCTGTTTGATCGCGTCAATTGTGTCGGTGTGGCGTTTCATTGATATTACATGGCCCAGCCAGCGCGCCTATGCCAGTTATTTTTCGCCCGGCTTGGTGGCTTCAAACCCCAATGTGGCCGGATCAAATTCGTAATGCGCACTGCAAAACTGGCAATCGGCAGTGACCTTTCCAGCCTCGTTCGTCATGTGGCGGATATCTTTTGCGGAATAAATCGACATGGTCTGGACCACCTTTTCCGGGCCACAAGTGCAGCCAAATGTCAGCGGTTGGCTGTCATAGACGCGCGGGGTTTCTTCGTGAAACAGGCGGTGTAACAATTCAGTCGGCGAAACATGCGGGCCGACAAGTTCCAGTGCGTCGACTGTATCCAGATGCAGGTTCACCCGGTTCCAGTTTTCGCTGTCATCGCCATGCAAAAGATCCACCGCAGACAGCAGACCGGCGTCCCCGGTTGAATCGTTGGCGTAGGGCGAGGCTTTCGGCATATGCTGGATCATCATGCCACCCGCGCGCCAATGCTCGGTCCCGCCGGGTTCCTGCGATTTGCCCATGGCAACGGCAAAACGGGTTGGCAATTGTTCAGACTGGGCAAAATAGGTTTCGGCGCAGGCTGCCAATGACCCACCTGCAAGCGGTGTGATCCCCTGATAGGGTGTCATCCCTTCTCCCTGGTCGATCAGCACGGCGAACATGCCGCTGCCGATCATCGAAAACGGGGTGCCTTCGTCCTTGGCCAATCGCTCGGCATCAAAGCTGGCATAGGCCCGCATTCTGGCCGGTTCGCCATCCTTGGTCGGGCCGTAATAGTCGGTCGCGATGATCCTCAGCGGTCCGTTGCCGCGAATTTGCAGGCTCAGCTTCCAGCGCAGATCGATGGTTTGCCCGATCAGCGCGGTCAGGATCGCCGCCTCGGCAACTGCCGCCTCGACCGGTGCAGGATACTTGTGTTGGGCAAGAATTTCTTCAAGAACGCCATCCAGACGCGCGACACGGCCACGGATATCCGCGCTGTCCAACTGAAAAGGAAGCACGTTGTCATCCCAGGCGATTTTGTTTGGCAGGCTCATGGTGTGTGGGCTTTCCTTGACGTTCAGATGGTTCCCATAGACAAGTTATCGGGTCGGTGCAATTCCCCGCGTGGCGGGGCCGCAAATGTGCATAAAGAAGAGGCAGGCATGATCCGCCGGTTTGATGAAGCCATTCAAAAAGGCGTTCGGTACACCCACCGTCCGGGTGCATATGGTATCTTGCAGCGCGGCGGACAAGTGTTGCTGACGTTTCAGTCAGAACCAGCGCCGGAATTTCAATTGCCCGGCGGCGGGATTGATCCGGGCGAGTCGCCGGTTCGTGCGCTGCACCGCGAAGTGTTCGAGGAAACCGGCTGGGGAATTCAGGTGATCCGTCGGCTGGGTGCCTTTCAGCGCTATACCCATATGCCGGAATACGATTTATGGGCACACAAAGTGGCGCATATCTATTTGTGTCGTCCAACCCGCATAAAAGGCCCGATACCCGAACCCCATCACAGCGCCCATTGGATGCCGATGCAAGAAGCGGCAGAGCGACTGGCCAATGGTGGGGACAGATATTTTGTGCACCGCCTACTCAAGCAATTCCAATAACACGGCAGACAAGTCGTCAGATACCTCTCCTTTGCCGCAAAATGCCTGAATTTCCCAAACAAGATCGTCCAACAACTCTGGGCCGCTTGCGTTTGAGTTTGCCGCCATTAGTCGCGCAAGACCATCGTCGTCCAACATTTGGCCAAAGGGGTCTTCAGCCTCGGTGAAACCGTCGGAATAGATCAACAGACGGTCGCCGGGTTCAAGCTGGGCCTGAAAACTGCAGAATTGTGCGTCCGGGATCAGACCGATGGGCAGGCCGCCGCCGCCGACAAAATCCAGATCGTTGTTCTTGCGTTGGATCAGGGGATGCGGGTGCCCCGCCTGAACCATATCAATTGCACCGGTTTTCAGGTTCACATCGGCCAGTACCAGCGTCAGGTAAAGGTCGGTATCCAGTTCGTCCAGCATCCGCACATTCATGCGCTGCGCGATTTCGATCGGCGATTGTGGTGCATATGTGCCGTCAACCAATTGCCGCATGGCAATGCTGTAGGCCGGATTTGTTGACGCCAGACACCCCGCCAGCCGGGCGGTCATCAGCGCCGAACTGATCCCGTGGCCCGAAACATCAAAGCCATAAAGCCCCAGCCGTTCAGGGCTTTTGTAGTAATGGCCGATCATGTCGCCGCCAATATGGCCACTTGATTGCAATTTGAACGACACTTGAGCCTTTCCCATTTGCAGGAAGGTTTCCGGAACCAACGAATGCTGTAGTTTTTTGGCCTCTTCCAGATCGCGGTCGATCGCCTGATAAACGGTTTGCAATTCGGACAGAGTATTAGAAACTGCGGCGTTTTTTTCGATCAGTTCTTTCTGCATACCAAGAACACGTTCGCCGGCCTGCAACCGCGCCCGCAACTCGGCTGAATTGACGGGTTTGGTCAGAAAGTCGTCGGCCCCGACATCAAGCCCGGTGACAACCTCGTCTTTGTCGTCTTTTGAGGTCAGCAGGATGAAATAGCCATAATTTTCCCGTCTTAGCGCGCGGAATTCCCGGCAGAATGTCAAGCCGTCCATTTCCGGCATGACCCAATCGCTTAGGACAAGATCGACATGGGCAGCCTTGCATATTTCCAGTGCATCAATGCCTGAATTTGCCTCAAAAACCTCATAACCCCATTTGTCCAGCGCCGCGCCAAGCAGGCGCCGCTGCAAGGTGGAATCGTCAACGACCAGAACCGTAAGTGGCCGGTCGACGCCTTGTTTTACTGCATTTTGCCCGAGTTTCTGCACGGCTTTGCGACCTCCAATACGCCTGTTGGCTTCACAATTGCAGGTCCACATTAACAACTGGTAAAACCTAAAATGCGATCTAGTTCGCTTGAGCCGGTAAGGGTCTGTTAATATCCAAGTGCGCAGAGTTCATTGCGAGGGGGCACCACCAAACGATGGAGGTGTGGAATGATAAATTGGAAGCGGGTTAAGGAACTGGAAGGTGATATTGGCGCTGATGAAATTGACGGCGTGGTAGAACTTTTTCTGGATGAGGTTGAAACTGTCATCGGACCACTTCGCGCAGGTGCTGTTGGTCGTAATATTGAGGAGGATATGCATTTTCTAAAAGGTAGCGCGCTTAATCTTGGGTTTGAGGTCTTAGGCGCCATGTGTTCGAAAGGGGAAAAGCTGGCTGCAGGTGGGCAAGTTGAAAAGGTACCGATTGCTGAAATTCTGGTTGCCTTTGACGCCTCGAAAACCGAGTTTCTGGCGCAAATGGTTCCGGGTTTTTCGGACTAGTCATTATATCAGGAACTGCGACAGGTCTTCGTTGTCGGTGATATCCTGATAGGACATTCCGGCGGCATCCATACGTTCACAGATCGACGGGAAATCCTTCGGGTTTTTGGCTTCAAGCCCGATCAGTACGGAACCAAAGTTACGGGCGGATTTTTTGAGGTATTCAAACCGGGTTATGTCATCTTCGGGGCCAAGGATGTTCAGGAACTCTTTCAGCGCACCGGGGCGTTGCGGAAAGCGCAGAATGAAATATTTTTTAAGTCCTGCGTATCTTAACGCCCGCTCTTTGACTTCGGGCAGGCGTTCGAAATCAAAGTTGCCGCCAGAGGTGATACAAACGACACGTTTACCGCGAATTTCGTCGGCAAGATCGGTTAGAATATCGACGGACATTGCGCCAGCGGGTTCCAGCACTATGCCTTCGATGTTGAGCAATTCAAGGATGGTTGTGCAGATGCGGTCTTCGGGGGCTGCAAGTACATGCGCCGGTGGGATGTCCCGCAAAGCCGCAAAATTCCGATCCCCAATGCGCGCCACCGCAGCCCCGTCAACAAAGGAATCCACTTTGGTCAGAGTTGTCGGGTGGCCTGCAACCAGCGCCGCCCGCAGGCTTTGCCCGCCTTTTGGTTCAGCGAACCGAAATTCGGTTTCTGGTGACAGCGCGTGCAAATAGGTGACAACGCCTGACGACAAACCACCGCCGCCAACCGGCAGGATGACCATGTCAACGGGATCCGGCAATTGTTCCAGCAGTTCGACTGCGACCGATGCCTGACCTTCGATAACGTCGTCATCGTCAAAGGGGGCAAGAAACACAGCGCCTTGGGCCGTGCAATATTCCTGCGCTGCCGCCAACGTGTCTTCGAAATAGTCGCCCACCAACCTGATTTCGATATTGTCGCCGCCAAAAATCCGGGTTTTGTCAACTTTTTGTTGCGGCGTTGTGATCGGCATGAAAACCACACCGTCCACGTCAAAGTGTCGACAGACATAGGCCACGCCCTGCGCGTGATTGCCAGCCGAAGCACAAACGAATTTCGCTGGCGCCTCATCAGCGCCCGCAACTTTGGCCAGATGCTTGCGCATAGCATTGAACGCGCCACGGATTTTGTACGAGCGAACTGGCGACAGGTCCTCTCGTTTCAAATAGATGTCCGCACCGAATGCTTGCGAAAGGTGGTCATTCTTTTGCAGCGGCGTTTCAGGGAAAAGTTTACGCATTTCACGGCGTGCCGCGATCGCCCGGGCAACAAAATCTGACATATTTCCCCCTTTTGGGTTCCAAGGCGCAGTGTTTACACCAAGCCCGCCGGGATACAACGCGACTTTTGCGCCTTGCCCCGTTGCGCAGCCCCAAAAAACGCAATACACCGCCCGCCAAGAACCCCAATAATGTCGGAGTGAAACCAGTGTCTGCACCTAAAAAAGTCGTACTCGCCTATTCCGGCGGTCTGGATACCTCGATTATTTTGAAATGGCTGCAAACCGAGTATAATTGCGAAGTGGTCACCTTCACCGCCGATCTGGGTCAGGGCGAAGAACTGGACCCGGCGCGCAAAAAGGCAGAACTGCTGGGGATCAAGCCGGAAAACATTCATATTGAGGACGTTCGCGAAGAATTTGTTCGCGATTTTGTCTTCCCGATGTTTCGTGCCAATGCGGTTTACGAGGGATTGTATCTGCTGGGTACGTCCATCGCACGGCCTTTGATTTCCAAACGATTGGTGGAAATTGCAGCGGAATGCGGCGCTGACGCGGTGGCCCACGGGGCGACGGGCAAGGGCAACGATCAGGTGCGGTTTGAACTGGCGGCTTATGCGCTGAACCCGGACATCAAGGTGATTGCGCCTTGGCGGGAATGGGATCTAACCAGCCGCACGCGGTTGCTGGATTTTGCGGAAAAGAACCAGATCCCGATTGCCACGGACAAACGCGGCGAAGCACCCTTTTCGGTGGATGCAAACCTGCTGCACACATCAAGCGAGGGCAAGGTTCTGGAAGACCCGGCGGTTGCCGCGCCTGACTATGTCTATCAGCGCACTGTGCATCCCGAAGACGCCCCGAACACCCCTGAATTTATTGAAATCACCTATAAAAAAGGTGATCCCGTAGCAATCAACGGCAAGGCGCATAGCCCAGCCGAGCTGCTGACTGCGCTTAATGAATATGGCGGCAAACACGGGATCGGGCGGCTTGATCTGGTCGAAGGCCGGTTCGTTGGCATGAAATCCCGTGGGATTTACGAAACGCCCGGTGGCACGATTATGCTTGAGGCACATCGCGGTATTGAATCCATCACATTGGATCGCGGTGCAGCGCATTTGAAAGATGAGCTGATGCCGAAATATGCCGAACTGATTTACAACGGTTTCTGGTTTAGCCCGGAACGCGAAATGTTGCAGGCGCTGATTGACCGCAGTCAGGAATTTGTCGCGGGCACGGTGCGGTTGAAGCTTTACAAGGGGTCTGTTCAGACGGTTGGCCGCTGGTCAGATTTCAGCCTTTATTCCGAGCAGCACGTGACGTTCGAGGATGATCAGGGCGCGTACGATCAAAAAGATGCGGCCGGATTTATCAAGATTAATGCGCTGCGGTTGCGGTTGCTGGCGATGCGTGACCGCCAAGGTCAATAACCTCGATTTGCGGTGCTTTTGCAGAATTGCAACAAGCCGCGTTAATCCTTTTGTAACTCGGTAATCAGCGGGCCAATTGCCTTAAGACGGTGCTATTGTTTCCAGCGGGCAGGTAATCCGACCGACTGAACGAGGTTGCCACCCGCAGAGCAGAAATGTCCAGCGGTCAGGAGGCGAACCGTGCCGACAAGAACATTTACAATTTACGAAGTTCCAAACGATTACGTCGCGACCGGGAATAGCCCGACGATCAGCGCGACCTTCACAATGACGGTCACCGATGACGACGGCAGTCTTGAGGCAACCGAGGCGGATGATGGCGGCACATCGCAAGTCATTACCGTTGATGGTGGTGGGATTGATGACTACGAATTCTTTTATGATGATGACATTACGGTCGGTGGCGGGACCGAAACCATAAAAACCTTTCAGTTGACGATTGGCGGTGTCACGCGCTCGTTCGTGATGAATGACGATGGCGATACTATTCCGGGCGCTGGCGTTGGGGTTAGCTTTACCCTGAACACATACGCGACTTATACACCGGTTGATTACACCAGCCTGCCTTGTTTTGTCCGTGGCACATTGATCGGCACCGCAGATGGTGATCGCCCGGTTGAGGATTTGAAGGTTGGTGACCTGATTGAAACGATGGACCAAGGATTGCAGCCTATTCGCTGGATCGGAAACTCGCCGCTGTCTTTGCGTGACCTGATCACACGGCCCAATATGCGACCTGTCATCATCCCGGCCAGCAGTTTTGGCAAAGGATACCCGCAGCGTGATCTGCATGTGTCACCACAGCATCGCTGCCTGCTTGGCGGCTGGTCGGTTGAATTGAATTTCGGTATGGAGCAAGCCTTGGCACCGGCCAAATCAATGGTCGGCAGCAAAGGTATTCACGTCGATACCGCGTGCACCGAGGTTGATTATTTTCACTTTATGTTTGACCGGCACGAGGTCGTGTTCAGCGAAGGGCTGGCGACCGAAAGCTTTCTGATCGGCGACACAATCCGCGAAGGCATGGATCAGATGCAGTTACAGGAAATCCTGGAGCTGTTCCCGGAACTGGCGGATATGAAGCACAAGAAACCGATCCCTCCGGCGCGACCAATATTGCGGCAGTTCGAGGTGGCGGTGCTAGAGGATCTTGTCGCCTAATGCCTCATAAGGCATGCGCGGCCAGTTGTTGGTAGTAAGGTAATGCGTCTGACCAGACGTCTTTCAAAGCATCAGGCACATCCGGAACTGGCCCTTCAACCCCGGCGAATCCGGTTGATTTCCAGACCGCACCATACCAATGCGCGGCCCACACGCCGTCATTTTTGTGGCCACCTGTGGGCCAATTCAACATCGCTGGCTGGAATTGCAGACCTATGGCCGCACACAGTTTTCTAAGGGCAGTTTCCGGGTTCGCGCGAATGGCGTGGCTGTCCAAAACCGGCGGCGCCTGACCCGTCGCCTGACAGACCTGATCGAACACTTCTGCCTGCTGGCGAAAACCGATGTCGTCCAGCGTCGGGTTCTCGCGCTTGGCGGCATAGCTTGCGATCACACGCGCCGGGTCGCGGATTAAAAAGACGTTGGTGCAGTCGTTGATCCAGCCACGATCCGGACCGGGGATCATGTGCTGGGTCATGTGTTTTTGATAGAAAACCGGGCGATTGTCAGGTGTCGGGCCAAGGCAGGCGCGGATCACCTTGTCAGGATCAGTTATGCCGTCGGCTATGATTTCGTCGCGCATCGGATGGATCAACCCGGTTTCAGACAGATAAGCCGCATAAAACGGTTCATCCCAAACCGCGCAATCATCGCGCGCGCCAAAGGCGTACATCATCGCGGTTGAAATATTGCGCGGCCCCGACCACATCGCAATTCTCATGCGGTTTCACGGCGTATCAGATCGGCGTAGAGTGTGCGCAGGTGTTCGGTGACTGGCCCCAATGTGCCATCACCGATTTGCCGCCCGTCGATTTCCGAAACTGGGGTTTGCGCACCAAACGTGCCCGTCAAAAACGCCTCGTCTGCGCCATAGGTGTCGACCAGTGAATAGTTCCTCTCGAACACCGGAATGCCATCGGCGCGGCACAGGTCGATGACCTTTTGGCGGGTGATACCGTTCATGCAGTAATCCCCGGTCGAAGTCCAAACCACGCCCTTGCGGATGATGAAAAAATTGCAGGCATTGGTTGTGTTCACAAAGCCGTTGATGTCCAGCATCAATGCCTCGTCGGCACCTGCTTTTTCGGCGGCGATGCAGGCAAGTATACAGTTCAGCTTGCTGTGCGAGTTCAATTTCGGGTCCTGCGTCATCGGCAGACCGCGCAGATGCGGCACTGTGGCCAGCCGGATCGGGCGCGGGATTGAAGGGCGCGAATGCTCCATAATAATGACCATCGTCGGCCCGGATCGCGACAAAGAAGGGTGCTGAAACGGTTTTACCTTCACCCCCCGTGTGATCATCAGTCGGGCATGGGCGTCGCTGTGCATGTCGTTGGCAGCGCGGGTTGCGTTCAGCGCGGCAACCACGCCGTCGCGGTCAAGTCCGATATCAAGGTCAATCGCCTTGGCGGCCTCAAACAAGCGATCCATGTGTTCGTTCAGAAAGGCCCATTTGCCGTTATACAGGCGCAGACCCTCCCAGACGCCATCGCCCAGCATGAAACCACTGTCATAAACCGACACTTTGGCCTGATCCCGGGGAACAATTTTGCCATCTACGTAAATCAAAATGGCGTCGTTGCGGGCGTCTTCCTGGGCTTGATGAGTGGTGACTTCTTCTTGCATGGAACCCTCGTGTTTTTTCGGACGATAGGGCGGGCTGCGGCCAAGGCCAAGCGGTTTTCGCCCTTCACCTTGGCGTGATGTCACGCCGATGTCAGTTGTATTTCAGCGCCCCCGGCAGGAGAAACTGAGCAACAAACAAAGGGAGTCCCCGTTATGCGTATTCGTTCCACCCTGCTGTTTCTGGCCATTTTGGTTGGATTTGCGTTGCAGATTTCCGCGGCAAGCGCCCGAGATATTCAAACCGCTATCATTGCGGGCGGTTGTTTTTGGTGTGTGGAATCGGATTTCGACAAGGTCAAAGGCGTTATCCAAACAACCTCGGGCTATACAGGTGGGACGCTCAAGAACCCGACCTATAAGAAGGTCACCAAGGGTGGCACCGGCCATTACGAGGCGGTGAGGATCAAATTTGATTCAGATGTGATTTCATATCGTGAACTGATCGACATCTTTTGGCGCACGGTTGATCCGCTGGATGCAGGTGGCCAGTTCTGTGATCGCGGTGACAGCTATCGCACCGCCGTTTTTGTTAGCGGCAAGTCCCAGCGCGCTGATGCCGAGGCGTCTAAAAAAGCAGCGGACGCGGCGATCAACGGCAAGATCGTCACGCCGATTGTGAATGCCAGCACGTTCTATCCTGCCGAGGCTTATCACCAAAACTATTATCTGGGCAAAAAGCGTGTCGTGACCCGGTTTGGTCTGGTTAAACAGTCAGTGGCCTATAAGAAATACCGCGAGGGTTGTGGGCGCGACCAGCGGGTGCGTCAGATTTGGGGCGCTGCGGCGCCGTTTGCAGGCTCTTAACTGTTACAGGAACGCGGCGGCGTTGTTGATAAGCACGATGCGCAGCGCATAAAGCGCCACCAATACGATCAGCGGGGCCAGATCAATACCACCCATATCCGGCAGAAAATTGCGAACGCGGGAATAAAGCGGCTCTAATATCCGGTTCAGCGCGTACCAGAATTGGGCAACCAAAGGCTGGCGAAGGTTGAGAACCTGAAAATTGATCAGCCAGCTCATGATTACGTGGGCAATCACGAAAAACCAGACGATATCAAGCACGAGCATCAGAATTTGTAGGATAGAGGTCATTTGTTGTGCCTTGATTCCAGAATTGATTTCCCGACATGACCTAGTCAGCACAAAGCCCAAGCGCAAGCCCATCGTGAAAATCCGCACTACTTGCTTGCATCCACGCGGCCCCTGTCGCAGGTAACGCCTGATTGCAGGAGCCTGTTGCATGTACCCGATTTTTCGTTTTGCCAAGGAAATGGCCATTTACCGCCGCGCGCCCAAACTGGCGCTGGGCGAGGTGCATGTTTCGACCCATATTTGCTGGCCTTGGGATGTCGACCCGTGGCTTGAGCTGAATAATGGCCGCACGCTGACGCTGTATGATCTGGGGCGTCTGCCGATGGCGCATCGCGCCGGAATAATTCACGCGCTTCGGAAAAACGGCTGGAACATGGCGGTCGCCGGGGCCTCGGTTCGGTATCGCCGTCGGGTGCGGATGTTTCACCGCATCACGATGAAAAGCACGATTTTGGGGTGGGATGCGCGGTTCTTATATTTCCAGCAAAGCATGTGGCACAAGGGTCAGGCGACCTCGTCGATTTTGTGCCGAATGGCGATGACGGATGAAAACGGCATCCTTGCCCCGGTGAATGTGGCGCCGCTGCTTGGCTGGCCCGAAACCTCGCCCGATCTGCCGGATTACGTCACTGACTGGATCGACGCTGAAAAAGCCCGGCCTTGGCCGCCACAGGTCTGACCGGAATTTTCTTGCCCTGCGACAGGGAAACCTGTCTTATTTGCAAAACAAAAAACAAATCAATAATCAGGGACGGGGATTAATATGGCGGAAATTTCGCACAAAAAGCGCATTTGGGGCTGGATGTTCTTTGACTGGGCCAGCCAGCCATACAATACGCTGATCCTGACATTCATCTTTGGCCCTTATTTCGCGGCGATTGTGGCGCAATATTTCATGGGCACTGGCCTCGCGGAAGAAGCGGCAGATGCCAAAGCGCAAAGCATCTGGTCGTTGGGGTTGACGATCACGGGCCTGATTATCGCGTTTTCGGCACCCTTACTGGGCGCGCTGGCTGATCTTTCCGGGCGGCGAATGCCTTATATCTATTTCTTTTCGGTGCTCTACGTGGTTGGCGCGTTCGCGCTGTGGTGGACTTATCCGGATGCGTCGAACTATTGGCTGATGCTGGTGATGTTCGGCATTGGCTTTATCGGGATGGAATTCACCACGATCTTTACCAACGCGATGCTGCCTGATCTGGGCACCGAAGAAGAGATCGGAAAGATCTCTGGCTCGGGCTTTGCCTTTGGCTATTGGGGCGGGGTGTTGGCGCTGTTCATCATGCTGCTGCTGTTTGTCGAACAAGGTAACGGCAAGACGTTGGCCGGGCTTGATCCGTTATTCGGGCTGGATGCCGAAATGAAACAGGGCACGCGGCTTGTCGGGCCTTTTTCGGCATTGTGGTTCGTGATTTCGATGGGTTTCTTTTTTGCATGGGTAAAGGAAAAGCCACGCGAGCCGGGCATGACACCAGCGCGTGTCGGGGCCGCGATAACAGAGCTGGTTTCGACCCTGAAATCCCTGCCCGGACGCAAAAGCCTGTCGGCTTATCTGGGGTCGTCGCTGTTGTATCGGGATGCGTTGAACGGCCTATACGGGTTTGGCGGCGTTTATGCGACTTTGGTGCTAAATTGGTCGATCACCTTTGTGGGTATTTTTGGCATCATCGGCGCAATTTCGGCGGCTTTCTTTTCCTGGGTTGGCGGTAAGGCCGATCGGAAATACGGACCCAAACCGGTGATCGTGCTTTGCATTGTCGTTTTGATTGGCGTTTGTACGATCATCGTTGGCATGACGCGCGAAAGTTTCTTTGGCATTCCCCTCGCCGAAGGTTCAGGCACGCCTGACATTATTTTCTTTGTTTGCGGCAGCATCATTGGTGCAGCAGGCGGGGCATTGCAGGCCGCTTCGCGGACAATGATGGTACGCCATTCTGACGAAGGCAAATCGACCGAGGCATTTGGTCTTTATGCCCTATCGGGCAAGGCCACTGCGTTTCTTGCACCGGGTCTGATTACGGTGGCAACCATTGCAACCCAGTCGCCAAGGTTGGGTATCAGCCCACTTGTTGGTTTGTTTGTCCTTGGTCTGGTTCTTTTACTTTGGGTTAATCCAAAAGGTGTCACAAACGACTAATGCACAGTTTTGTAAGAATAGCTTTAATATGGGTTCTGGCGGGGGTTTTCCTTGCCGGGACCAGTCACGTGGAAAAAAAGGCATCCGATCCGCTGGCGAACAAACTGTTTGGGGCGCATCAAAAGGCCAGCAAACAGAAACCCAAAGTGTACGGATATTACGCCAAGGGATGTCTTGCTGGTGCGCAACAATTGCCGGAAACCGGGCCAACATGGCAGGCCATGCGGTTAAGCCGAAATCGAAACTGGGGACACCCGGATCTTATTTCGTTTATCGAACGGCTTAGCCAACGTGCGGCTGATTACGGTTGGGCCGGGCTATATATCGGTGACATGTCACAACCCCGTGGCGGACCGATGACATCCAGCCACGCGTCGCATCAGTCGGGGCTTGATGTTGATATCTGGATGCTGCCGCCAAAGCGGTTGGACCTGACGCGCTCTGACCGGGAAAAGATCAGCTCGATACCCGTGCGATCAGACGATCAGCGATCGGTCACCAAGAACTGGACCGCGACCCATATGGCCATTCTGAAAGCTGCGGCTGAAGACCCGCGTGTGGCGCGGATATTCGTGGCCGCAGCAGTCAAAATTGATATGTGCGCGCGGGCTGGCAAAGATCGAAAATGGCTGCAAAAAATTCGACCACTTTATGGGCATCACACGCATTTTCATGTGCGCCTGAAATGCCCCAAAGGATCGCCAAAATGTGTGAAACAAACACCTGTCAGCAAGATTTCCAAAGGTGATGGCTGTGACAAAAGCCTGACCTGGTGGGTGACGGATTATCTGACGCCGCCCAAGGTTGATCCAAATAAAAAGAAGACCAAGAAGAAGAAAAAGAAAATCACGAAGGTCAAGCCAAAGCCAAGGCGGGCGCGTGAAATGATTATGGCCGATCTTCCCCGTCAATGTACGGGTGTGCTGAAATCAAAATGATCAGGGCTTGGGTCATTCTTGTGGCGCTTTGCGCGTCTCCTGTTGCGGCTGTCGAACTGCAATTCGAAGGGCGGTTTGTCTGGGCTGACGTGAACGAGGTTTTCGGTGGTTTTTCCGGGATTGAGGTCGCGCCGGATGGCCAAAGTTTTGTCAGCATTTCAGATCGTGGCCATATTATTTCCGGCGAATTTCAGCGGGTTGATGGACAGATCACGGGTGTAGACGCCCAACCTCTGGTGCCGTTGCTGGACGCAAAATCAAGACCCGTTACCCGCTACAATACCGATAGCGAAGGCATCGCCTTTGATTCAAAGGGTCAGTTTTTTGTGTCGTTTGAGGGCAATCACCGGGTGTGGCGCTATGCCGGCATCGGCGCGCCAGCGGCGCGTATGAAAACCCATCCTGATTTTGCTGGCTTTCAAAATAATTCCGGATTGGAGGCCTTGGCGATTGATAAGGCCGACACTCTTTATACCTTACCCGAAAGATCGGGCGACTGGGATACGCCCTATCCTGTTTTCCGTTTTCGGGGCGGCAATTGGGATCGGGACCTGTCGATCCCGCGACGGGATAAGTATTTGCCGGTCGGGGCGGATTTCGGCCCTGATGGGCGGTTCTATCTGTTGGAGCGGGATTTCACCTGGTATTCCGGTTTTGCCACGCGTATTCGGCGGTTTGAGCTGACAGAAGATGGGTTCACAAACGAGGAAACGCTGTTAACAACAGGCTTCAACGTCAACGGCAATCTTGAAGGCATTTCCGTCTGGCGAGAGCCGTCGGGCCGTCTGCGTCTGACGCTGATTGCCGACGATAATTTCAGTATGTTTCAGGTCACCGAAATCGTGGAATACAGCCTGCCAGCCGCCGAAGACTAACCCGCCTCGCAACGTTTCAGTTCAACCATTGCTTGTTCGGCTGTTTCAACAAAGGTGAACAGGTTCAGGTCTTCGTGTGAAATGGTGCCAGCGTCGGCCAGAACCTCCCAATTGATGATGCCGCGCCAGAAATCCTCGCCGAACAATAGCACCGGGATTGAGTCCATGCGTTTTGTCTGGATCAGCGTCAGGCTTTCAAACAGTTCGTCCAATGTGCCAAAGCCGCCGGGGAACACCACAATGGCCTTGGCGCGCATCAGGAAATGCATTTTGCGAATGGCGAAATAGTGGAAGTTGAAACACAATTCCGGTGTGGCGTATTGGTTCGGGGCCTGTTCATGCGGCAGCACGATATTCAACGAGATCGACTTGCCACCGGCGTCAAAGGCGCCGCGATTTCCGGCCTCCATCACACCCGGACCGCCACCCGTGACGATGACATCTTCGCAGCCATTGGCGGCCATGCTTTTTTCGGTGCAAAGCTGGGCGAATTTGCGGGCCTCTTCGTAATATTTTGACAGTTTGGCAAGGGTTTTGGTCTTGGCTTTGTCTTTGTTCACCGGGTCCGGAATGCGCGCGCCACCAAACAACACGATGGTGCTTTCGATCCCCAGTTCTTCCAGCGCCATTTCGGTTTTCAGCAATTCAAGCTGCAAGCGAACCGGGCGCAATTCGTCCCGGCACAAGAATTCACTGTCATTGAATGCCAGTTGGTAGGTCGGCGAGCGTGTCTGCGGCGTGTCGGGAATGCCCCGTGCGCGTTCAACATCGGAATGTGCGTCTGGAAAACGCCGGTTTCTGAGGTGCTCGTTCATTTTTTACCCTGTCGTGTCTGGTTGGCATTCTGACGGTTTGCATTGTGCGTGGCACATGAACGATCTATAGGCTCTGCTTCAACCTGACCAGTCACTTGTTGGAGACCGTATATGCCAAACGCAGCCCTTGAAACCGCAATCGAAGCCGCCTGGGAAAACCGGGATGCGATTACACCCGCGACCACCGGTGAGACGCGCGAGGCTATTGAAGATACGTTGCGTGCGCTTGACAGCGGCGCCCTTAGGGTGGCCGAGCCGCGGGCGGACGGGCAGTGGCATGTGAACCAATGGGCGAAAAAGGCGGTTCTGCTTGGCTTTCGCATAAAGAATATGGAACAGCAGGATGGCGGACCACAGGGCGGCGGCTGGTGGGACAAGGTTGACAGCAAGTTCAAAGGCTGGGGCGAAAACCAGTGGGCAGCGGCGGGTTTTCGTGCTGTGCCCAATTGCGTTGTGCGCAAATCGGCCTTTATCGCGCCCGGCGTGGTTTTGATGCCGTCCTTTGTCAATCTCGGGGCCTATGTCGACGAGGGCACGATGGTTGACACGTGGGCCACGGTCGGGTCTTGCGCCCAAATCGGCAAGAATGTGCATCTTTCGGGCGGCGTAGGCATTGGTGGCGTGCTTGAGCCTATGCAGGCTGGCCCGACCATTATCGAAGACAACTGTTTTATCGGCGCGCGATCTGAGGTTGTTGAGGGCTGCATCGTTCGTGAAGGTTCGGTTCTGGGCATGGGCGTTTTCATCGGCCAATCGACCAAAATCGTCGACCGCGAAACCGGATCAGTGACGTATGGCGAGGTTCCATCGGGGTCCGTTGTGGTTGCTGGCTCATTGCCCTCCAAGAACGGTGTGCATCTTTACTGCGCGGTCATCGTCAAGCGGGTGGATGCGCAGACACGAAGCAAAACCTCGATCAATGAACTGTTGCGCGACTAGCAGGTACGGGCAGCGGCGGAGCCATAATGACCGAAGAAAAACCAAAGAAATCTCGTCAGCAGGTGTTCACGCTGCTGGTCGAGGTTGGCCGAAATCCCGGTGATGGGCTGCCCAAGAAATCAACTGGCGCTGCCTTGATGATCTATTCCAGCGGCATCGACGAGGCCGAGGCGGTGCGCGAAACCGTGGCGATCCTTAAACAGGCCGACATGGCACCGCTGGATGTAACTGGCTATGGCACATTGGAAGAACGCGAAGCCGAAGGGCATGATATTCCTGACGAAGAACGCACACTGATGGCGCGCGCATTGGCGGAAAATTCCGTTATCGTGGCCCAGATGACCCCATTTTTTGAGGATAAAAAATGACGACGCGCGACAGTAACGGCAGCGAAATCGAAGATGGCGACACCGTTATGGTTATCAAGGACCTTAAGGTCAAAGGCATGTCCAAGACCCTGAAACGCGGCAGCCAGATCAAAGGCGTGCGCCTGACCGGCAACCCTGATCAGATCGAATGCCGGATCGGTAAAGCAACGATCGTGCTGAAAACGGAGTTTATGAAGAAGGTTTAATCTTCGTATTCCTCGGCATCCGGGTCGACCGGCATTTTATGTGCGATACCTTTGTGGCAGTCGATACAGGTTTTACCGTCTGTAATACCTTCCTGCATCTTTTCACTGGCACGGCGGCCTTGTTTGTGAAAATCCATCGCGTCGTAGGAATGACAGTTCCGGCATTCGCGACTGTCGGTTTTCGACATCTCGTCCCAAACCCGGTTGGCCATTTCCCAGCGATGGGCCTCGAATTTCTCAGCCGTACTGACCTTGCCCGTGAATTTCGCCCACAGCTCGCCAGAGGCCTTAATCTTGCGGACAACCTTTGGTCCCCATTCATGCGGAACGTGGCAATCCGAACAGATGGCGCGCACGCCGGATGCGTTTTTGTAGTGGGGCGATTGTTTGTATTCCTCAAACACCAATTGTTCCATTTCGTGACAGGACACGCAGAACTTCAAAGTGTTGGTTGCTTCCATTGCGGTGTGGAACCCGCCCCAAAAGATAATGCCACTGACAAAACCGGCCAGAATGATTGTCCCCCATGCGAAACGCATTGTTGGCCCCCAAAACCAGCGCCAGATTATTCCGATGAACCGCATTTCCGCATCCTTTGAAATTTAAATCTGAAATGTTCAGCCCACGCCATCTTGGCGGGGTGGGCTGAACGTTGTTTTAGTTATTCTTTTGGCAATGATTGCACATAGGCCAGAATGTCGGCCGAAACTTGCGGCCCGAAAGCGCGCATAGCCGGCATTGTTTCTGCTGGTTGACCATTCATGATCTTCTGAATGATTTCCCAAGGATTGCCAGATGCCAACGCCCCAAGAGGTTTTGGCAGTTCTTTTGGCGACCGACCTTCAAGCCCGTGGCAACTGGAACAGACAGTATTGTAATATGCCTCACCTTTTGCGGCGTCGCCTTTTGCGGCTTTAGTGTCACGGTCGATATAGGCATCGATGTCAAATTGACCTTTGGTTACAAAATTTGCCAGATCAACATAGTCCTGATCGTCCATTTTGCCGCCAAAGCCGTGGAGGCCATCCTTGATAGCGGCGATGACCGCATCATTTGGCTTACCAGCAAAGGCTTGCAGGCCTTTGATGCCGGTTTTGTATGAGCCGGATGAATAGGCCCCGTCGGCGCCCATGATGTCCCAGCCATGACAGGCCTTGCAGCGCTGTGTTGCGTCACCTTTTTTCTTGGTGTTGCTTGCAGGCCATGCTGCGTGTGTATCGGTAGGCTTGTCGGCTTTGATGACTTTATACCATTTGTCATAAAGCCTGCCACCGCGAGCGATGGACGAGTCCATCTCTTCGGCGAATGCGCTTCCTGACGTCATGGGCATGGCGATTAACATCGCGCTCCCAATTGCCAAGGCAGGAAGCAAGCCCCCGAACAGGGTTCTTAGTTTAGGCATATCGATTTCTCCTCTGCGTACTATTCGGCAGCTTGCTGCTGCCTCGTGAAGCGCAACAAAAAAAACGCGGTCGTTCCTTGATCTAACGCAACTTACCGGCAAAATTTCTTAAACAGTAACAATGGGTTGCTAAACTGCGACACCTTGGCGTGGGGAATCGGCCTTTCTTGAGGGTCAAAATAGCGGTATTGACGTACGACAAATGGGGAAATGCATGAATTTTCTATGTTATTCCCGATGCCGTTCCAATAGATATTGCGGATATATCAACAAAGGTATGGCGCCCAAATGACCGCAATTTTCCTGGACCTTGACGGCACATTGATTGATCCAAAGGAAGGGATTACCCTTTCGATCCAATATGCTTTGGCAGAACTGGGTGCCGAAGTGCCCACCCAGAACGAGCTGACCTGGTGCATTGGCCCCCCCTTGTGGGACAGTTTTCGCGTGCTGCTGGGCGAGCGTGCCAACGTAAACGAGGCGGTCGAACTTTATCGCGAACGTTATATTGCTGACGGTCTGTTTGAGGCGGATGTTTACGACGGAATCGGCGAGATGCTGATGGCCCTGCGCGAAACCGGTCTGCCGCTGTTTATCGCGACCTCAAAACCACATGCCTACGCAAATACGATTACCGAAAATTTTGGTCTGTCACATTACGTCGACGGTCTGTTCGGCTCGGAACTGGATGGCACCAATTCCGACAAGACTGATTTGCTGGCGCATGCTTTGGCGGAAACCGGTGCTGATCCGTTTCGCTCGGTCATGATTGGTGATCGCATGCATGACATCCTTGGGGCGCAGAACAACGATATCCGGTCGCTGGGGGTTTTGTGGGGGTTTTCCGATGACGGTGAATTGCACATGGCCGAAGCCGACGCATTGGCGGGTGATCCTGAAGAGGTGGCGGAAATCGTCAGCGATCTTTTGGGGCTGGATGAGGAATAAGGCGCCGGCAATCCTAGGTTGTATTGAACGTTTCTTTGTCAGGCACTTGTTGGTTGGCCGGATGCTGTTTAGGCTGCTGCGGTGCATCCTTGTCACAATTAGGAGACCGCCAAATGACTATTCTCAACCCCATCCGTTCGCTGCTTTACGCATTGCCAGCACTTGGTCTTGCAACCGCGCTTCATGCCTATAGCGGCGAGCAATATATCACCTGTGATCTTGACCCTCAGGGCGACAATTTTCTGGCCTTACGTTCGTGTCCTGCGGGTTCGTGCCAATTGCTTGCCAAGCTGGGGCCGGACACGTTTTTGCTAACAACTGATCCTGAGTTTGAAAATGGTTGGCGTCAGGTGATGGTGATAAATGGTCTGCAAGACCAAAGCTATGACGGCCCTGTGGGCTGGGTTTATGGCAAGTATATCTGTGAAATCCGGTATCCGAATAAGCGATGAAAAGGCCCGTCTATGACCAAACCAACTGACCCGGTGGCCCTGACCGCCGACCTGATTCGGTGCCCATCCGTGACACCCGACGAGGGTGGCGCAATTGTATTGCTGGAAAGCGTGCTAGGCGCGGCGGGGTTCAATTGCACCCGCGTCGACCGAGGCGGCATCGCCAATCTTTTTGCGCGTTGGGGGCAGGGCAATAATGGCCGGACATTTGGATTTAACGGCCATACGGATGTCGTTCCGGTCGGTGATGTTGATGCGTGGTCGGTCGATCCGTTTGGGGCTGAAATCCGCGATGGCATTCTTTATGGGCGCGGCGCGACCGATATGAAATCGGGCGTTGCGGCCTTTGCGGCGGCGGCGATTGATTTCATTCGCGACACCCCGCCGGACGGATCAATCGTGCTGGCGATTACGGGTGATGAAGAAGGGGTCGCAACTGACGGCACCGTTGCGCTGCTGGATTGGATGGCAAAAAATGGCGAGGTGATTGATCATTGTCTGGTCGGCGAGCCGACAAATCCTGACGTGATGGGCGAGATGATGAAAATTGGCCGACGGGGGTCTATGACTGCGCGTTTTGTTGTCAATGGAAAGCAGGGCCATTCAGCCTATCCGCACCGGGCAAATAATCCGCTGGTGGCAATGGTTCGCCTTATGGATCGGTTGGCTGGCCATGTGCTCGATACAGGCACCGATCATTTTGACGCTTCTACGTTGGCGATCACCACGATTGATACCGGAAATCCCGCGAATAACGTGATCCCGGCCAGCAGCAAGAGCGTGGTCAATATCCGGTTCAATGATGCTCATAACTCTGACGATCTGATCGCGTGGCTGCGCGCTGAGGCCGACAAGATCGAAGGCGAAACTGGGGTGCGTGTGGATATGAAAACGTCAGTTTCGGGCGAAAGCTTTATTACCGAGCCCGGTGAATTGTCCGATCTGATTGGCAAAGCGGTGGCGGTTGAAACTGGGCGCACGCCGGTTTTGTCAACATCTGGTGGCACCTCTGACGCACGTTTTGTCAAAAACCATTGTCCGGTGGTGGAATTCGGCCTTGTCGGCAAAACCATGCATCAGGTGGATGAATGCGTGCCGGTTGAACAGATACTCCAGCTCAAGGCGATCTACACGCGCATCCTTAAGGGATATTTTGGCAGTTAGGCCCCGCCTTGTCATAATGGTGAAAGAGCCGCATCCCGGCCGCGTGAAAACCCGGCTTGGCGCAGATATCGGGCAGGTTCAGGCGGCGTGGTGGTTTCGCCACCAGTCAAGCCGTTTGATCCGCACATTGACCGCCGATCGTCGCTGGGAAACCCAATTGGCGGTATCCCCCGATAACGAAGGTCTGACCAGCCGCGTTTGGCCCGGTCAGGTCGCGCGCGTGGCGCAGGGGCGTGGCGACCTTGGCGCGCGGATGGGGCGGATGCTTCGTGATGTGACGGGTGATGCAAACCCCGGCCCGGTGGTGATCATCGGCGCTGATATTCCGGCCATCACACCGGCGCATATCGCGCGGGCGTTCAAAGCGCTTGGGGATCATCAGGCGGTGTTTGGTCCGGCCTTTGATGGTGGCTATTGGCTGATTGGCCTGAAACACACAACAGCCGTGCCGCGCCACTGGCTTAAAGACGTGCGATGGTCAAGCGCGGATGCGCTGGTGGATTCGATGGCTTGTTTGCCGGGGAAACGGATCGCCATGGTTGATATGTTGCACGATGTTGATACGGCGGCGGATCTTTGATTGGCCGATGCTTTATACGCCCGAAAAGCAGACGCAGTTTTTTGCGCATGACGCGCCGACAGCTGCGTGATAAAGGCCGGGCATGAAAACATTTCCGTCAAAAGCTGATCTGATCAAGTGGATCGAAGAAAACCCGACCAAAACCAACAAGCGCGACATTGGGCGGGCTTTTGGCATCAAAGGTGCGGCCCGAATTGACCTTAAACGGCTGTTAAAGGAACTGACTGCCGAAGGGCATCTGGAAAAGCGTCGCAACACCTATCGCGACCCAAACAACCTGCCTCCTGTTTCCGTTCTTTCGATCAACGAGCCGGACAGCGATGGCGATTTGTTCGCGCAACCCGTTGAATGGGAGCAGGGTACACCCGCCCCCAAAATTCTGATGGTTGCGAAAAAAGGCGATAAGGCCCTTGCCGCAGGTGAACGGATTTTGGCGCGGCTGACGACGGTCAGCGGGCAGGACCATGCCTATGAGGCGCGGATCATTCGCAGAATTGGCGCTGGCCCATCACGCTTGTTAGGACTCTACCGCGAAAGCAGCGAAGGTGGGCGCATCGTGCCCATCGACAAAAAGTCTGACCGCGAATGGTATGTGCCTGACGGTGCATCAGGCGGCGCAAAAGACGGCGAACTGGTTGAGGCGGAACAAAGCGGCCCCAAGGGACGCATGGGGTTGCCGCTGGCGCGCATTGTCGCCGTGGTGGGCGATCCGTCTGCACCAAAATCCGTTTCGCTTTACGCGATCCACGCCCATGGCATTCCGGACTCGTTTCCGGATGCTGTTTTGCTTGAGGCCGAGCAGGCCCAGCCGGTCAAGTTGGGCAAGCGCGAGGATTTGACCAATCTGCCACTGATCACAATTGACCCAGCGGATGCGCGCGATCACGATGACGCGGTTTATGCGCATCGGGATGATGACCCGGCGAATGCAGGTGGCTTTGTGGTTTGGGTCGCCATTGCGGATGTCGCACATTATGTGACGCCCGGTTCTCAACTGGACCGCGAGGCGCTGAAACGCGGCAATTCCACCTATTTTCCCGACCGCGTGGTGCCGATGTTGCCCGAGGCCCTGTCGGGTGATTTGTGTTCGTTGCACGAAGGCGTTGTTCGGCCTTGTCTTGCGGTGCGCATGGTTCTGGATCAGGCAGGCAAGAAAATCGGCCACCGGTTCAGCCGTGGCCTGATGAAATCGCACGCCTCGCTCAATTACATCCAGACGCAGGCGGCGCAGGATGGCGCGCCTGACGACCAGACCGCCCCGCTGATCAAAACCGTGATTGAACCGCTATTCGCGGCCTATAGTGCGGCGTGCAAAGAACGCGCAAACCGCCAGCCGCTGCATCTTGATCTGCCGGAACGCAGGATCGAACTGTCTGATGAAGGGCATGTGACCTCGGTCGCGTTCCGGGATCGGTTTGATGCGCATAAATTGATCGAAGAGTTTATGATCCTCGCCAATGTCTGTGCCGCGGAAACGCTGGAATCGGCGAAACGCCCGTTATTGTACCGCGTGCATGAAGAACCCGCGCCCGAAAAGCTGGACGGATTGCGCGATGTGGCCCATGCGGCGGGATTGACGTTGGCCAAGGGTCAGGTGTTGAAAACCCAACATTTGAATCGCTTGCTGGACAGCGCTGCCGGCACGGTAAATTCTGAGATCATCAGCATGTCGGTTCTGCGATCTATGACGCAAGCCTATTACGCGCCGTCAAATTTCGGCCATTTCGGGTTGAACCTGCCACGCTACGGCCATTTCACCTCGCCGATCCGGCGCTATGCCGACCTGATCGTGCACCGCTCGCTGATCGCCGCGCATGGCTGGGGTAATGACGGGCTGTCACCGCAAGAGGCCGAGCGGCTAGAGGAAACAGGCGAAGCGATTTCACAAACCGAGCGTCGCTCGATGATGGCAGAACGCGACACAAACGACCGCTATCTGGCCGCCTATCTGTCCGAACGGGTTGGCAATGAATTTGAAGGCAAGATTTCCGGTATCGCCCGGTTTGGCCTGTTCGTGCGTTTGACAGAAACCGGTGCCGATGGCCTGATCCCAATATCGACTTTGGGTCGCGAGTTCTTCCACCATGATGAAAACGCGCAAACCCTGACCGGGGAAAAATCACGACTGGTGCTCAAGCTTGGGCAACCGGCAACAGTGCGCCTGGCCGAGGCTGTGCCTGTCACCGGCGGTTTGATGTTCGAGCTGTTGGCGGTTGACGGCAAGCCGATGCCAAAGGGCGGTGGTGCGAAGTCCGGGCGACCCATGGGGCGCAAGCTAAGCGCGCACAGGAACAAACAGCGCAAAATTCGCAAAGTACAGCGGCGTGGGCGCAGCAAGTAACCATCGGCGCGGCTTTGCCGACGCAGTGCTTACCTCTTTTTCCCGAGACGTTTCCGCGCTAGACTTCGACAAAAGAAGTCGAGCAGGAGAATTCACATGCGGCGCATTTGCGGTTTGCTGACCCTTGTCAGTGCTGTGCTTTTGGCACCTATGGTTTCAGCGACAACCGGGCAGGAAGCCCCTGAAATTCGGCCAAAGGCGCGAACCGCCAGCACCTCGGCCCCGGAAATTCGGGTGGCGGCGTCCAACGCTCGGTTTGACCTTTGGGTCAAAGCGTTTCGCGCAAAGGCGATTGCAAAAGGTATTTCCGCTGATGTCTATGATCGGGCGTTCAAAGGTGTAACGTTCAACCCCAGCATCATCGACAAAGACCGCAACCAATCCGAGTTCACCAAACAAATCTGGGAATATCTGGATACGGCAACGTCAGAAGCACGGGTTAAAAACGGCAAAAAGGCGCTAAGCAAGCACCGGGCTTTGTTGCAACGGATCGAAAAGACATACGGCGTTGACTACGAGGTCGTATTGGCGATCTGGGGTCTGGAAAGCGCCTATGGCGCCCAAAAAGGCGACATTCCGATTATCGAGGCTTTGTCGACTTTGGCCTTTGACAGCCGCCGCAGCAAATTCTTTGAAGCACAGTTGATCGCCGCCCTTCAGATCATTCAATCAGGCGACATCCGGGCCAGCGGCATGAAAGGGTCGTGGGCTGGCGCGATGGGCCACACGCAATTCATCCCGACCAGCTATCTTGGGTTCGCGCAGGATTTTCGCGGCGACGGAAAACGCAACATCTGGGAAAAAGACCCGGCAGATGCCTTGGCTTCAACGGCCAATTACCTCAAACGCCACGGCTGGGTGCATAACCAGCCCTGGGGGCTTGAGGTGCGGTTGCCGGAAGATTTTGACTACTCGCAAACCAGTGAACGGGTCAAAAAACCGGTTGCGCATTGGCGCGCACTGGGGGTGACAACATATGACGGCAAGAAACTGCCTGATCACGGCAAGTCGTCTATTTTGCTACCGGCAGGGGCCAAAGGCGCGGCCTTTATTATTTTCAAGAACTTTCAGGTGATCGAACGGTACAACACCGCAGACGCCTATGTGATCGCAGTTGGCCATCTGGGCGACCGCATCAAAGGCGGCGGCCCGATACAGGCGAAATGGCCACGCGGCGAAAAAGCCCTGTCGTTCAAGCAGAAAAAGCAGATGCAACGCCTGTTGCGGCGCAAAGGCATCAAGATGGAAAAGATCGACGGCATCGTCGGGCCGGATACGATTGCAGCGATCCGGGCTTTTCAGGCCTCGATCGGGGTCAAGCCGGATGGCTATGCCACCACGGATTTGCTGAAACAGCTTAAGCAAAAGAAGAAGAAAAAGCAGGCCCCTTAACGCTTCTTCTTTTTGCTAAATATCCCCGCCGGAGGCTCCCCAATCTGCGGATTGCATTTCGCGCAGACGTGAGGCTGTTCGCGCAAATTCAAACGCCCCGGCACCTTGTTCATAAAGCTGCTCGGGTTCTGCATCCGCAGAGCAAATCAGCTGAGTCTTTGCCTCGTAAAGGGTGTCGATCAGCGTAACGAACCGCTTGGCTTCGTTGTTGCGGGCACGCGACATGATCGGAATGTCGTCGATGATAAGCAGGCGAACGGCGTCGGCAATGGCAAGGTAGTCGCCGGGGCCAAGCGGGGCCTCGCACAGATCGGCAAAACTGGCGCGTGCGATACCATTGTGAAACGCGGGCAAAACGATGTCGCGCGATTTCACCCGCAGGGTCAGCGCGCTGGCGGCGCCTTCGGTCAGGTCCAGCCAGATCGCGTCAAGCGCATCTGTGGCAACATCGCCGATTGGACAAAACCAGGTTTGCTGGCCGCGAAGCCGATCCTGCCGGTAATCCATGTCGCTTAAAACGTGATGGACTTTCATACGCGCCTTAATAAGGGCAATGAAGGGCAGGAAAAGCTGGCGGTTCAACCCGTGTTTATAAAGCTCATCGGGCGGGCGGTTTGACGTGGTCACAATCACCGTTCCGGCCTCAAACAGTTTTTCAAACAGGCGACCGACAATCATTGCATCCGTGATATCCGTGATCTGCATTTCATCAAAGCACAACAACCGGGCCTCAGCCGCCACAGCCTGCGCCACGGGTGCAATCGGATCGGTGCCGCCGTCTTGGCGGGCGAGATGAATGGCGTCGTGGATTTCCTGTATAAAGGCGTGAAAATGCACACGACGTTTGCGCGCTATATCTGTGTTGGCAAAAAACAAATCCATCAGCATGGATTTGCCAGTCCCCACACCGCCCCATAGATAAAGACCGGGCGGTAAGTCAGGCTTTTTTCGCCGCAGCAAACCAGCCAATCCGCCGCGACGGGTTCGCGATGTTGCCTGCAAATAGCCCCGGATACCTTCCAGCTGATCAATCGCTGCCAACTGTGCCGGATCACTGTGCACATCGCCTTTGGCCACCAGCGCGTTGTACTTGGATTTTAGCGTTGAATTCACGTTATTTGCACCTGATCTCTCTGTATTAAGGTCGGCGAACCATAACCATTCGTGATGGTGATATCGACAAGTTTTCTTTTGACGTTTACGCGTTTTTATCTCACCGTCACCATCTGGTTTAAGACAGGACAGGCAATGACCCAATCGCGCACGCCGCTCTTTACCCCGGTTCTGATCGGGGGCTGCGTTATCATTATGATGGGCTTTGCGATCCGGGCGTCTTTTGGCGTGTTTCAGATCCCGATCGCCACCGAATTTGGCTGGGCACGGGCGGATTTTTCGCTGGCGATTGCGATTCAGAATCTGGCGTGGGGCATTGGCCAGCCAATTTTCGGCGCGTTGGCGGAAAAATTTGGTGACCGCAGGGCGATTATTGCGGGGGCACTGATCTATGCAACCGGGTTGATTTTATCCAGTTTTGCCGTGACACCCGGCGCACATCAGTTTTTGGAAATTTTGGTCGGGTTTGGCGTTGCGGGAACCGGATTTGGGGTCATTCTGGCGGTTGTCGGGCGCACGTCAAGCGACGAAAACCGGTCGATGGCGCTGGGCATTGCTACGGCTGCGGGTTCTGCCGGGCAGGTTGTCGGCGCGCCTTTGGCAGAATGGTTGTTGTCGATGATGGCGTGGCAATCTGTGTTTTTAGTGTTTGCCGCCGGCATCATCGCAGTGCTGGCGGTTTTGCCCGTGATGCGGGTGCCGACCCTTGCCAGCAAGACCGAGATAGAAGAAAGCATGGGCGCGATCCTGAAAAAGACGCTGACCGATCCGTCTTACATCCTGATCTTTGTCGGCTTCTTTTCCTGTGGTTATCAACTGGCATTTGTCACGGCGCATTTTCCTGCGATGGTGACAGAAATGTGCGGCGCGATTGACCCCAGTGGAACCTTGGCCAGCGTTGGCGTTACGACGACTTCGGCGCTGGGGGCGGTGGCGATTTCCCTGATTGGGTTGGCGAATATCGTTGGCACGATCACGGCGGGCTACTTGGGCAATCGGTTCAGCCGTAAATATCTGTTGGCCGGGATTTATCTGGGCCGCACGATCATTGCCGGGGCCTTTATCCTGATGCCGATCACGCCAACCTCGGTCATTATCTTTTCGGTTTCGATGGGGTCTTTGTGGCTGGCAACGGTGCCGCTGACCAGCGGCTTGGTCGCGCATGTTTATGGCCTTCGCTACATGGGCACGCTCTATGGAATCGTGTTTTTCAGTCACCAACTTGGCAGTTTTCTGGGTGTTTGGCTGGGTGGGCGGATGTATGACATTTATGGCAGTTATACAGCCGTCTGGTGGGTCGGTGTCGGTGTCGGGGCGTTGTCCGCGATTGTGCATCTGCCGATAAATGAAAAACCGATGACAGAAAGGATCGCGGCATAATGGAACGCATTATTAATTTGGCAGAATGGCCGATTGATCGGCTGGACAGCCCTGAAGGTCAGAAACTCGTCGCCAAATGCAAAGCGGATCTGACCCGTGACGGGATGTTCAATTTTGAAGGGTTCCTGCGGGCTGAGGCCATAGACCGGATTGTGGCTGGCGTTGCGCCTATTCTTAAAGCCGACAGTTTCACCCATTCCCGGCGGCACAATATCTATTTCAAAAAACAGATCGACGGCCTGCCAGCTGACCACGCTGTCTTGCAGGAATTTGAAACCTCAAACCGCACGATATGCGCCGATCAATTCCCTGACAGCGACATCCTGCGCCTGTATTTATGGGAGCCTTTTCGGGTGTTTCTGGCAGCGGTTATGGAAAAAGAGGCGTTGTACCCGATGGAGGACAAGTTGGCCTGCGCAAATGTCATGTCCTACAGCAAGGGCCAGGCGTTGAACTGGCATTTTGATCGGTCCGAATTCACCACGACCTTGCTGTTGCAAGCGCCCGATGCTGGCGGCGATTTCCAGTATTCACAGGATTTGCGCAGCGATGACGAACCGAATTATCGCGGCGTTGTGCGGCTGTTGGAGGGCGAGGATGACAACCTGCGCACGCTGCACCTGAAAGCGGGAACGCTAAACGTTTTTCGTGGCAAAGACACCGCCCACCGCGTGACACCGATTGACGGCGCGCAGGATCGGATCATTACGGTGCTGTCGTATTTTGATCGCCCCGGTGTGGTCTTTTCAAAGGAAGAACAGATCGGGTTTTACGGGCGTACTGGGTAGACGGACCCGGCTGATCGGTCGGGCGTAAAGATCAGGAATTGCGCGGGCCGATATGGTGTTCACCGCGCATTTCTGATAGCAGAACTTGCTTTTGCCGCTCGCGAAACCGTTCGCGGCGCGGTTCGTCAAATTCGGTGATGCACTGATGGCACGATACGCCCTTTTCGTATTCGAGGCGGATCAAATCATCGTCGGAAATCGGTCGGCGACAGGCGTAACACAAATGATAAGGCCCCTCTTTCAAACCGTGGCCAACGGATACGCGCGCGTCAAAAACGAAACATTCGCCGTTCCATTGGCTTTGATCCGCTGGCACCTGTTCGAGGTATTTCAGGATGCCGCCTTTCAGGTGATAGACGTCCGAAACGCCCTCGCCCAACAGGTAGTTCGTTGATTTCTCGCAGCGGATGCCACCAGTGCAGAACATCGCGACACGTTTGTTGTGAAACCGGTCTTTGTTTTCTTCCCACCAGGCTGGAAATTCGCGAAAACTGGCGGTGTGGGGGTCGATCGCGTTTTCAAAGGTGCCGATGGCGACCTCGTAGTCATTGCGCGTGTCAATCACCACCACATCATCCTGCGTGATCAGATCGTTCCAGTCCTGTGGGGTCACGTAATTGCCGACGCTCGCCGTTGGATCGACCTGGGGCTGACCCATTGTGACGATTTCTTTCTTCAGGCGGACCTTCATGCGGTTGAATGGCATGGCCGACGCCAAGCTTTCCTTGTGCTCAAAATTCGCGCAACCCGGCAGGTTCCGAATGGCGGTCAGCGCAGTGTCTATGCCCTGACGCGTGCCGGCAATGGTGCCATTGATGCCCTCGCCCGCCAGCAACAGCGATCCTTTGACACCCGCGCCGTCGCAAACGCCTTGCAAATGATCGCGCAATTGTTCAGGCGCCTCAAAGCGGGTGAAATGATAGAGTGCGGCGACGGTATATTGTGACATGTTCCCCCTATACGCCCGGAATTATCCCATGAAAAGGCAGGATTGACGCGCGTGGCGTGGCCTTTTAGGTCTAGTGGGTCAGGGATTGGGAGGCCACAAATGCCACGTTCAGATACCGCGCTTGTCATGATCGACATTCAAAACGATTTTTGCCCCGGCGGAGCACTTGCTGTGGCTGAGGGTGATCAGATTATTGACCGGGTGAACCGGCTGCAAAAAGACTATTCCGTGCGGGTGTTGACGCAGGACTGGCACCCGGCAGAACATGCCTCGTTCGCTGATAATCAGCCTGGGGCAGAGCCTTTTTCGATGATCGACATGCCCTACGGACCGCAGGTCGTTTGGCCAAGCCACTGCGTTCAGGGCACCGAAGGGGCGGCATTTCACCCCGCACTTGAAACCGATCGCGCTGACATGATTATCCGCAAGGGTTTCCGTGCCGCCATCGACAGCTATTCGGCGTTTTTTGAAAACGACCACAAAACCCCCACCGGGCTAGAGGGGTATTTGCGCGAACGCCGCGTCCATGAATTGGTGATGGTTGGCCTCGCCACAGATTTCTGCGTGCGGTACTCTGCTGTGGATGCCGCGAAACTGGGCTTTGGCGTAACGGTTTTGGAAGGCGCATGCCGGGCAATTGATCTGGATGGGTCACTGGCCGAGGCGCGTCATGATATGTTGGACCACGGCGTAAAGCTGGCAGAATAGGCGGATAAGAAAATGGATATTGCCAGACGTGTTTACGATCACCAATGGAAGATCGACCCGATTATCCGCTCGTTGATTGACACGGATTTTTACAAATTGCTGATGGCCCAGTCGGTGTTTCGCAATCGGCCCGACACCAACGTGACCTTTAGTCTGATTAATCGTACCAAAAGCATCCGGTTGGCCGACGTGATCGACGAAGGTGAGTTGCGCGAACAACTGGATCACGTCCGCACGCTGTCCCTGTCGCGCGGCGAAAGCACTTGGTTGCGCGGTAACATGTTTTACGGCAAGCGAGCGATGTTCACGCCTGATTTCATGGAATGGTTCGAACAACTTCGATTGCCCGACTACCATCTTGAAAAGCGCGACGGCCAGTACGAACTGACGTTTGAAGGCACGTGGCCCGAGGTCATGATGTGGGAAATACCGGCGCTGGCAATTATCATGGAACTACGCTCGCGCAAAGTATTGGCAGGCATGGGGCAGTTTGAATTGCAGGTGCTATACGCCCGCGCTCTGACCCGCGTTTGGGAAAAGATCGAACGGTTGCGCAAAATTGAACCCTTGTCCGTCGCTGATTTCGGTACACGTCGCCGCCACGGATATCTTTGGCAGGATCTGTGTGTGCAAGCGATGATTGAAGGGTTGGGTGACAAGTTTACCGGCACATCAAATTGCCTGATCGCGAAAAAACGCGAGGTCGAGGCGATCGGCACAAACGCCCACGAATTGCCCATGGTGTATTCCGCTATGGCTGGCAATGACGCGGAACTGGCCGACGCGCCATACAAGGTTTTGCAGGATTGGCAGGATGAACATGACGGCAATTTGCTGATCGTTCTGCCTGACACTTATGGAACCGAGGGTTTTTTGAAGCGCGCGCCGAATTGGCTGCGTGACTGGACCGGGATCCGGATCGACAGTGGTGATCCGGCGACGGCTGCAGAAACCGCGATCCGCTGGTGGCGCGACGTCGGCGAAGACCCGCGCGAAAAGCTGCTGATCTTTTCAGACGGACTTGATGTCGCAAAGATAGAAGAGCTTAGCGCGCAATTTCGTGACCGTGTGAAGGTCGGGTTTGGTTGGGGCACGCTGCTGACAAACGACTTTCGCGGTTTGGTTCCAGACGAGGGGTTGGCGCCCTTTTCGCTGGTCTGCAAAGCGGTCGCGGCCAATGGAAACCCGACCGTTAAGCTGTCTGATAACCCAAACAAAGCCATGGGACCAAAGGCCGAGGTCGCGCGCTATAAACGAGTGTTCGGGGTTGGCGAACAGTCGCCCATTGATGTGATCGTCTGAGGGCGGCCTCTCTAAATTATTGATAAGACCCGGTTTTCATGTCGTTTCCAGATACCTGCGCGCGGCTTGCTCAGCACGGCGAATATAGCGCGGCATACCGGCGTGATCGGCTGGAAGGCGTGGCACAACCCAGCCAAGGGACGCAAATGTGCGCAGCATTGTGAATAAAGGAAACAGATCCACGTCGCGTTTTGTGATGCCCCGCGTCTCGGAATACCCGGCCAAAATCGCCTCTTTCAGGTCCCAAAAATTCGCATCATCTACGGATTGCGACAACGCTGTCGTCAGGTCGTACATCCGAAAACCGAAACCCGCATCGTCAAAGTCGATCAGGGTCAGCCCGCCAGCATCCCTAAAAACATTCTCGCGCAAAGCATCCGCGTGGATAAGACCGTAATCGGCGGTTTTCGCATAATCCCGCAACTGGGCAATCGCAGCCGCCCGCGCTGTTTGAACCAGTTTAACCGATCTGGCATCCAAAGCCGGGTTCTCCCAGAACCGGCCCCACAGCGGCTCAGCCCCCAAGAAGCCTTCACTATCCCAACTGCGACGCTGAAAATCCGCTGGCAGGCGCAAGGCGTCGCTGTCGCTGTGCAGCCGCGCCAGCAAGCCCCCCAAATCGCGGTATAACGCGATTTGCTCGGCCAAAGCCCCGTCCAGCGGCCGGCTGGTTTCCCCGATTGGCGCGCCGCTGACCCAACTGATGGCGGTGGCAACCTGTCCGTCCGGCAAGTGGGTCAGATAATCACCGCCTAGGGTTTGCAAAGGCTTAGGTGCGGGGAACCCAAGATCGGCAAGCGCATGGGTCCACCAAAGTTCAGCCTCGATCTCAGCCACGGAATTATAGCCGGGTCGATGCAGCCGCAGGGCCGCCCTTTTGCCGTCGTTCAAAGTCACCTGAAACACAGCGTTTTCCCGGTGTGAAATCAGGCGCGGTGTATCCGTCGCACTACCCCAGGCCGCAGCCGCCTGCTTGGCCATGTCGATCATCAGGCAACCTGCGTTTGGGTTAAAACATCGTCCAGCGTGTCGATCAAAAGATCAGCGTTCTCCTCAGAAAACACCATCGGAGGGCGCACTTTCAAGGTCGCGTATTGCGTGCCAAGCCGCCCCAGCAAAATACCGCGCGCCTTCATGCCTTCAACCACCTTAGCGGTAAACGCGCTCGCCGGTGTCATAGCATCGTCCAGCACCATCTCGGCACCGAAAAACAGGCCCGAGCCGCGCACATTGCCAATCACCGCATGCTTTGTCTGCAATTGCGCCAAGCGATCCAGCGCATAAGCCCCGACTTTGCGGGCATTCTCAACCAGCCCTTCGTCATCAATGATTTCCAGCACCGCCATCGCCGCTGCGCAACTGACGGGATTGCCACCGAATGTGTTGAAATAGCCAAATGCGTTGCGGAATTCAGACAAGATGTCATGGCTTGAAACCACCGCCGCAACCGGATGCCCGTTGCCCATCGGTTTGCCAAGCGTGACAATCTCTGGCGTGATGCCAAGCTTTTCATGCCCCCACCAATGACTGCCGATCCGGCCAAAACCGGGCTGGACTTCGTCCGCAATAATGACGCCACCAGCACGCCGGACAGCAGCAACCGCGCCATCAAGAAACCCAACAGGCAGGGTCGGGAAACCTTCGTTGGCAAAAAACGGGCAAATGATCAGCGCCGAAAACCCATGTTCCGTCGCCTGAAGTGACGCTATTGCCGCCTCGACCGCTGCGGTAAAATCCGTCGCTGATGGTCCGCCCACAGGGCGCAGGCAGTCCGGTGCAGGCACATGCCGCACGTTGGTCGCGTACCCGCCAATAGGGGGTTTGCGGATGGACAATTGGCTGACCGCTGCCGTGTTGCCGTGATACGTCATGTCTGTGGCAATCACACCGGTTTTACCCGTTGCCGCCTGCGCCATCCGTAAGGCCACATCGTTGGCTTCCGAGCCTGAACAAACCATAATCGCCGAGGTCAGGCTATCGTCAAACTTGCTGGTCAGCGCCTCGACATAATCCAAAATGCCCTCGTGCAGATACCGTGTATGGGTGTTCAGGGTCGCGGCTTGTTTTGCAATCGCGTCGACAACTTTTGGGTGGCAATGGCCGACATGGGGCACGTTGTTATAGCAATCCAGATATTTGCGCCCGTCGGCATCCCAAAGCCACACACCCTGACCTTTCACAAGATGCACAGGTTCGTCGTAGAAGGTTGAAACATTCGGCCCCAATAAAAATTCGCGCCGTTGCATCAGTGTTGCGATATCAGACATGCTTACCTGCTTCTCTTTTTTCCAAATATCCTCGCCGAAGGCCAGAATCTTTACTCGTTGTCAATTCTGCCGCGCCCGGCCTTGATGCCAGCGCGATGCGATTTTGCCTCAAGCCTGCGCCGTTTAGAGGCGAGCGTCGGCCGTGTTTTGACCCGCCGTTTGGGGGCAACCAATGCGGCCCGGATCATTTCGACCAGTTTTTCTTCGGCCAATTCGCGGTTCATTAACTGGCTGCGGTGCTTTTCGGCGGTTACAATAACAGCGCCATCCTTGGTCCATTTTCGACCGGCAATACGTTTCAAGCGCACCTTGATGGCGGGGGTCAGGGCGGGTGAACGTGCGGCCTCGAACCGCAATTCAACGGCTGTGGAAACCTTGTTCACGTTCTGCCCACCCGGACCGGATGCGCGCATGAAGCTTTCGGAAACTTCCCAATCGTTGATTGTTATGGAGTCGTTGATGCGGATCATGTTTTGTTTGTAATTGGCGTCGGCACAATTGAAAAGGGCCGCGCATTAAGCGCGGCCCGGTTTCGATTTTTTAGAGCTATGGAGGTCGATCAGTCAGGGTGGATTTCCCTTAATGCGATCGTTTCCCGCAAGGTTTGTCGCTAGACGGAACCCTCTCGCATTGACCTGACCATATTCTCCAACATCCCTTTAGACACTGGATCACCTCCTTCCACTTGTTGCTGTTGAAGGTAATCGTGCCATATGTTGTGGATAAGTCAAATGTTTTTTACGTGACCCGTGTCATTAAGCGGCCAACGACCAATCGGAACGGCACCAGTGCGATCAAAGAAATCGCCAGTTTTACGCCGAAATCTGCAATCGCCAGAGACACCCAAAGTGGCGCGATGAACCCCATGCCCAACAGCGGCAGCGCCTCGTTCGCCCATGAAATATCATTGCCGGGTTCCAGCCAGACAAGGCCTGCCGAAAAGGCGATTGTAAAGAAAATTGCGGTATCCAGCGACGAGCCGATAAGTGTCGATGCAAGCGGTGCGCGCCACCATTTGCCCTGACGTAAACGATCAAAAACCATCACGTCAACCAACTGAGCCACCAGAAAGGCAATGCCCGATCCGATGGCGATGCGCAGCGTGACCAATGGCCCAAACTCGCCCATGATCTGCGTGCCGATGAACGAACAGGCCAGCCCGACCGCAAACCCTGCCAACACAACGCGACGCGCGGCGGGGGCACCGTAAACGCGGTTCATGATGTCCGTTACAAGGAAGGCGAAGGGATAAGTGAAGGCGCCGTAGGTCAGCCAGTTCCCATAAAGGAACTGAACGAGGATATTGGACGCGACGACAATCGCCGCCATGGCAAGAATGCCGGGTAATAAGGTGCGAGACATTTAGGGCTCCGTTTTGAAAAGGTTGCGGCAACTTTATCCTGTTTCACAGGCAACGGCGCCGTTTAGGGCAAACCGTGCTTGGGCGCAAGAACCGACGCACCGGATTTGCCACCAGACTTCAAACCGTGGCTCACCTAAATGCCCCGTTTTGTGGTCCCTATGGCCGCCAGTCTCGTGTCCACTCAACAGCAAGATCGGCAATCGCCTGCGCTGGTTCCTGGCTGTCGTCGGACAGTAAATCCTGGAGTTGATCAAACTCGACATCCGGCACATACCAATTCATCGAAATCGCGGGCAGTGTGTTGCGAATGCGATAGGACCGGACAAACCCGGTTCGTTTCGCGTCTGCCGATTGCACAGGGCTGGTGTTGCCGTAGGCGACCTTGGCTTGATTGAGCAGTTGGTCATTGCGAAAAATCATGGTGGATTGACGCGCTGCGAACATGCCTTCGATCGGTGAGGTCAGGAATTGAAAAGCGCGTTTGAACACGGATGCGTCTTTGATTTTCGGCTCTCTGGGTGAATCCCATAATTCCAGCACTGCGACACCGTTGGTGTTTTCCTTGATCCAGCCGCGCACATTTGGATTCAGCAAAAATGCAGCAATCAGGTTGGTGCCATAGCCATCATAATACCCGGCATCGACCATCCGTCGGCGGGGTATAGTGGGCAGGGAAACAGCCGGGGAAATATAAGGGAATGCCGCGCTCATTCTCGCGGCGGTTGCCAATGTGAATTCTTTGCGGCAGGTCGGGTCGGGGAACAAATCAAAAAACTCAACCGAATGGGTGTTTTCACCGCTTACCTCTTCACGAATGCCGCGAAGGTTGAGGTTCGAGATCAACAATAACGCGCCGCTTTCAATCATCATGGGCGAATATATCATCGACGGACGGGTGCCTGCGGCCTCGTCATCCCAGACATCTGCAAAGGTTGGCGCGCCTTTGCCGCTTGTCCTGCCGAATCTGCCGAACTGTTCCTCTAACGTGTGGCCGCGGTCGCGGTTAGGGATGCGAAAGGCAAATGGGACAAGCACCTGCATCAAGTCAGAGATGACAAGTTGGTTGATGATACGGGTGATTGTGTCGCGCGGTAGCCAGAACGACCGCTTGAAATTCCGAGCATTAAAGGTTTCGGCGGTGTCTTCCATCGCCTTTGTTGCGCAATCTGTTGACGGATATCCATCGTCATTACGGGTCATGGTGAAAAAGCTGGCGCCGACCATTCCACCGGACGCGCCCGCGATAACGCGAATGGACTCTGTGATGCCTTTTGGGGAGTTTTGCCCATTGCCTAGACCGAGCCGCGTTAACTGATCCAGCACAAGGGTTGTCCAATAGGCCGATCTTGACGCCCCGCCAGTGGTGGCGACAAGCACCAGTTTGGGTTTTTGAGTTTCCCCCAACCCCTGCGCCATCTGGGCGTGTTTTTTCCAGTTTTTTAGCGTTAAAACCGGATCGAGTTTATTCTGGCTGTCTGGAAGTGTGTCACCGGATCGGGGAATACGCCCATCGTCCCTGCGCCCCCAAACTTTGTAAAGATCACCGTCTTTGTCGCGGATGCCGTCAAAGCGTAAAAACTTGCGCAGGACGATTTTGTTCAGAAGAAAAACCAGAATGATCCACACAGCGACGCCAATCAACGCACGAATGCGATAGTTTTGCGGGATCGAGATAAACGCAGTGTAGGCCGCCATATAAAGGAAAAACAAGAATTGGACGTAAACCCCGGCGATCGGGCGCACGAGGTGGATTGACCAAAGAACGGCGTTCATTGCCAGCAAGTAAACTGCGGCCCAAATCAGTATGGAACATAGATTTGCAGCCGGCCAATGATGCGTAAACAGCCAAGCCACCAATGCCAGTGCCTTGAACCAGCTAACGATATCGGCTGCATTGTCGTAGATACAAACGAACAGCAAAACAAAGACCAGCACGGACAGGGCGGCGCGCAATGCCTCAAAAAACTTGCTGGACCAATTGCGGTTTTCGTCGTCGTTCTTAAGGAACAAACCGGCCGTGAAAATGACAACTGAAAGAACATGCGAGCCGATAAAAACCGGCGCGGTGACGGAAAATTCAGGGTTTGGATTTTGAGCGTCGCCCAGCAAGGTCGGGCTGTAAAGGCTGATCACCCAAAAAAGGCTGATATAGACCGACAAAAACCCCTGTGTCCAAATCGACGGGCTGCTTAGGAATAGGCGAATGATCCGCGAGCCTTCGGTCTCGTCGTCGCCGCGCAAGTTATAATGGGTCGGTTGCTCGGCCAGAAAAAAGTTCATGCCAAGGCCAAGGCCGTTGTTTTTCAACAAAATGTACCAGATGAAAACCACCGGCAAAAACAACGGAAGGCGTGAAAATCCTGCCGCCAACCACTCTATGTCGGTTGCGGACAAGCAAAGAAGTGAGGCCATAATAATCTTTCAATCAAACGTTGAAATGCGCGCTAATGGCAACGTATTAGCACGAATTCGGTCTGATCTCAATTATCAGCGTTAAGGCCGGCTCAGACCCCAACATCAATCAGGGCGGCGGCCAGAATTGGAACGCTTTGTTTGTTCAACCCGGCGATGTTGATCCGGCTGTCACCGACCATATAAATGCCGTGCTTTTCACGCAGTTCCATGACCTGTTCGAGCGTAGCCCCCATGCGCGAAAACATGCCGCGATGCTGGGCGACAAAACCGAAACGGTCGCTGCCGGACAGGCGGCGCAGCTCTGCCGCCAACTGTTCGCGCAAGCCCAACATTCCTAGGCGGACCTCTTCCAGCTCGGCCATCCAGTCGGCCTTTAGCGCAGGATCGTTCAGGATCATCGTAACCAGACGCGCGCCATGATCCGGCGGAAATGAGAAGTTTTGCCGGTTCAGGTGGGCCAGATTGCCTTGGGTGACCACGGTTGTGTCGCTGTCTGGCGACAGCACCATGACGATGCCGGTGCGTTCGCGGTAGATGCCGAAATTCTTGGAACAGGATGCGGCGATCATCATTTCTGGAAACCGCCCGGCCAACAGGCGCACAGCAGCCGCGTCTTCGTCAAGGCCGTCACCAAACCCCTGATACGCGATGTCGACAAATGGCAACGCGCCTTGTTCCAGCAGGGTGTCAGCAACTTGGCCCCATTGGGTTGCGTTCAGATTGGCGCCGGTTGGATTGTGGCAGCAACCATGCAGCAATACCACGTCACCGGCCTGAACCTTTTTGAGATCGGTCATCATACCGTCGAAATCAACCGCGCGGCTTTCGTTGTCGAAATAGCGATACTCGGCCATTTTCATGCCGAGATGTTTGATGATCGACGGGTGGTTTGGCCATGTTGGTGCCGACAGCCAGACGGTTGCGTCAGGGTTGGCCGACTGGATCAGCTCTAAAACCAAATGGATGGCCCCGGTGCCGCCCGGTGTGTGGGCGGCCGCAATTCTGTCGCGAGGTGCTGCACCGCCCAGAACCAGATCAATCATGGCGCTCTGATAGCCAGCATCACCGGTCAGCGCGGTGTAGGATTTGGTGGTTTCATCGGCCCAAAGCTGCTTTTCCGCGGCTTTGATGGCGCGCATGATCGGGGTTGCGCCGGTTGCATCTTTATAGACGCCAACGCCAAGGTCGATTTTCCCGTCGCGCGGGTCGTCTTTGTAAAGCTGCATTAATTGCAGGATCTTGTCTTCGGGTTGTTTGTTGAGGTTGTTCAGCATTTTGTTTCCCCTTCAGGCGATCATGCCCGTTCAACTTTCAAATCGTTATACATGCCCCATTCGGCCCAGGACCCGTCGTAAAGCGAGTGATGTTTGTGGCCAAGTCGTTCAAGCGCCAGATTGATGATGGCCGCGGTCACACCGGAACCACAAGTGGTGATGACCGGGGCCTTCAAATCAACGCCCGCGTTGGCCATGACGTCAGACAATTCAGCCACGGTTTTCATCGTGCCGTTGTCATTCAGCAAGTTGGGAAAGGGCAGACTGACGGAATTCGGGATATGGCCAAGGCGCAGACCCTCACGCGGTTCGGGCGCTTCGCCTTTGAAACGGGCCAGCGACCGTGCATCAAGGATTTGCGCGTCTTTTAGTTTTGAGGCGGCGGCCACTTGCGTCACATTCCTGACCAATTGGGCGTTGCGTTGGACGGTCATGTGGCGGTCGCGCAGGACGGGCGGCATATCCTCGACCTCGCGCCCTTCAGCCACCCATTTTGGCAACCCGCCGTCCAGAACGGCAGTGTCCACTTTGCCAAACAGATGAAACAACCACCAGACGCGCGCGGCTGAGTTTATTCCGGCACCGTCATAGACCACGACCTGATGACCGTCGCCGATACCCATTGCCCGCATTCGTGAAATGAACTTTTCCGGCGCGGGGACCATATGGGGTAGATCGGATTTGCTGTCCGCGATCTCGTCGATATCGAAAAACCGGGCGTTCGGAATGTGGGCCGCGTCGTATTCCGCCTTTGGGTCGCGATTGGCGCTTGGCAGATACCAAGACGCGTCGATGATCCTTATATCGGGGCTGGATTGGTGACGGGCCAACCATTCGGTTGAGACGAGGGTTCGGGGGTCAGAATGGGGCATCGGGTGTTCCTGAATTTCGCAAAGCCGTATTTTGACTATCGCGCGGCGTTATCGGTTGCAAGCCAAACTGCACCTGTCGGACAATTCGCGTCAGTTCCGGTAAACAAATTCAGCGACAGCGCCCAAAGTCAACGGCAGGGCCATGCCGACACCCGCCGCAGCCAGAATGTCATAAGACCAGTTGGCGAACAGATCGACATAAAACACACGCTGCGCGATCACCAACGAGGCCGCGCCAACTGCACCGATAATCGAATTCCAGAACAGCCCCAGATTAAGCGGCTTGACGATGACTGCGCCAAAATTGCCACCGACAATGCCGATTAGAACGACCGCGATTTCCAAACCTGTCATTGTTTTTCCCTGTGCTTGACCCCGAAAATAACGGCGCGCGCGTTAACCCCGGTCGCGCAGCAGCCGTGATTTTTGCCGCTGCCAGTCGCGTTTCTTTTCGGTTTCCCGCTTGTCCGATACTTTCTTGCCCTTGGCGATTCCGATTTTCAATTTGGCGCGGCCCTTTTCATTGAAATACAGGCGCAAAGGAACCAGCGTCATGCCTTCGCGGCCGATGCTGCTCCATAATTTTGCAAGTTCGCGTTTGGACACCAGTAATTTGCGACGACGGCGTTCTTCGTGCGGAAAGGATTTGGCCTGCTGGTAGGCCGGGAAATAGGCGTTCACCAACCATAGTTCACCATCTTCAACCGTTGCATAGCTTTCGGCGATATTGGCGTGGCCTTCGCGCAGCGACTTGACCTCAGAACCTTCCAGCATAATGCCGCATTCAATGTCATCTTCGATGGCAAAGTTGTACCGCGCCCGACGGTTTTCGGCCACGACTTTGAAATTCGGATTGGTTTTCGGTTTCTTGGCCATAATCAGTCCACAAGCAGTCCGTTTTTGGCCTGCATTTCTTCTTTTGTTGGCGGTCCCTAAAGTGCGTCCATGAAATCGAACATTTCAGGGCTGACGGTCAAAGCAAAGGCTGCGTCATTCTTGCCTCCGGCGGTGACAGGGCAGCCCTGACAGATGCGCCTAGTTCAATATGCCGACATGGCGCATCGCGTCTTCGATTTGCGCTTTGGTTTCCGGCAAAGCCCCGGTCAGCGGAGAGCGCACTTCGGCCGAACACAGGCCCAGAACGGAAAGGGCGTGTTTTGCCCCAACCAGGCCCGGTTCGACAAAAATTGCCGTATGCAGGGGCATCAACAGGTCCTGAAGTTGCAGCGCTTTATTCCAGTCGCCAACAAGGGTCGCCTGTTGAAATT
The DNA here is from genome assembly GCA_021775315.1 of Paracoccaceae bacterium. Lineage (GTDB taxonomy): Bacteria > Pseudomonadota > Alphaproteobacteria > Rhodobacterales > Rhodobacteraceae > UBA5972. The sequence goes on along the minus strand of JAJFIC010000007.1, from coordinate 3,852 downwards.
CGGCGCAAAGTTTCGGGGCCACGTTAGCGGTAACCGAAATGCACCCGACACCGCCATGCACGTTGAACCCCAGCGCCGATGCGTCTTCGCCGGACAACTGGCAGAAATCCGCCCCGCAAGTCGCACGTTGCTGGCTGACCCGAACGACGTCGCCGGTTGCGTCTTTGACGCCGACGATGTTTTCAAGTTTCGCCAGTTCCCCCATGGTTTCAGGCGACATATCAATGATCGACCTGCCGGGAATGTTGTAAATGATGACTGGAATACCGCATTCATTGACGGCCCGGAAATGCGCCAACAAACCACGCTGAGTCGGCTTGTTGTAATAGGGTGTAACCACCAGTGCTGCATCCGCGCCAACCGCTTTGGCGTGGGCAGCCAGCGAAACCGATTCAGCCGTGTTGTTTGATCCTGCACCCGCGATGACCGGCACCCGGCCCGCGACGGTTTTCACCACGATTTCAACGACGGTTTCGTGTTCTGCGTGGCTTAGCGTGGGGCTTTCGCCAGTGGTTCCGACGGGCACAATACCGGTGCTGCCCTGTTCGATATGCCACTCGACCAAGTGTTTCAGCGCATCGGTATCCAACTCGCCGTTCTGAAATGGGGTTACCAGTGCTGGCAATGATCCTTTAAACATGACACGCTCCTTTCTTGGTTGTGGTGTATGAATTCGCCTCCAATAGCAGGGAATTTACCAAAGGTGTATGGGGAATTTCGACATTTGCTATGGGCGCTTTGAATTCCAGCGGGAATGGCGTTAAACTGCACCGATAACGAGCAAATCGGATTTAAATTGTGTTTCAAAAACCACTTGCCCTAATCGCTGCACTTTTGTGGGCCTTGTTTGGCGTCGGTCAGGCGCTTGGCCAAACCGAAGAGGAAAACGGTGCCTTTTTGGCGGCCGCGATCCAACACGCGAAAGAGGGCAGTTGGGAAAACGCCGAAACCTTGGCCCGCAGAATAAGCGATCCCGTGGCGGGCGACATTATCACATGGATACGCCTGCGTCGTGGGGATGCGGACTGGCCTGAATATACCGCGTTTCTAAAGCGTAACCCGGATTGGCCCGGCCTGAAATTGCTGCGCAATCGCGGCGAGGCGGCGATGCCCGCGCGGCACACACCTTCGGCAGTTTTCGCTTATTTTAAACTGTCCCCGCCGCAAACCGGCATTGGGGTTATCCGACTGACCGAAGCGTTGGAAGCGACCGGACAGAAAGACGCCGCCAAAGCTGAGGCCGTCAGGGCATGGCGAAATTACGCGATGAGCAAGGACGAGCGGATCACCCTGAACAAGCGGTACGAAAAGACGCTTGAAAAACACCATGTCGCCCGGTTGGATATGCTGCTGTGGCGTAACCTGCCCAAACATGCCGCCGGGCTGTATACGCTGGTGCCCGAAGGTTACGAGGCCTTGGCAAAGGCGCGTTTGGGTCTGCGCAAACGGGTCAAAGGCGTCAACGCGCTGATTGATGTCTTGCCGAAAAAGCTGCTGGATGATCCGGGGCTGGCCTATGAACGGTTCGTCTGGCGCGCCCGCAAAGGGTTGGCCGATTCCGCACGGGATTTGCTGATCGAACGCTCGGTTTCGGCTGAAAATCTGGGCCGCCCTGATCTGTGGGCAGGGCGCCGGCGCAGCATCGCCCGGCAGGAAATGCGCAATGGCAACAACAAACGGGCCTATCTGATCGCGTCGCGGCATTTCCTTGAAAGTGGCTCGAATTATGCCGATCTGGAATGGTTGTCGGGCTATATCGCCTTGCGTAAATTGAACGACCCGACCACAGCGCTAAAGCATTTCAAACGGTTTCGGGCCGCGATTGCCACACCCATTTCCTATGGTCGGGCTGGCTATTGGCAGGGCCGCGCCTATGAGGCGTTGCATGATACTGCCAACGCCCGCGCGGCCTATGAATTTGGTGCGGGCTATCAGACGAGTTTCTACGGCCAACTTGCGGCTGAAAAGGTTGGCGCGCCTGCGGATGCCAGTCTGGCCGGGTCCGAGAATTCACCGAATTGGCGCAGTGCTAGTTTCCTGAACAGCAAAGTATTTCGGGCGGCGATATTGTTGCATTACGCCGATCAACCCGGGCTGACCGAACGCTTCATCAAACATCTGGGCGAAACGCAGGATCGGGTGGGATTGCAGCAACTGGCCGACATCACGCTTGAGATCGGGCGGCCAAACATCACGGTGCGCCTGTCCAAACAGGCCGCGCGTCAGGGGCATGTTTTGCCCAAAACATATTTTCCGCTGACGGCGTTGGCCAAAAGGAAGACCAAGGTCAAACCGGAAGAGGCAATGTCGATTGCGCGGCGCGAAAGTGAACTGGACCAGTATATCGAAAGCCCGGCAGGTGCGCTGGGCCTGATGCAATTGATGCCGGGAACTGCAAAAAATGTCTCAAAGGATTTGGGCATCGCCTATTCCAAAAGCAGACTGACAAGCGACTGGAAATATAACGCCTTGCTTGGAACAACCTATCTGGCCGAACAATTGGAGGATTTCAACGGCTCGTACATTCTGGCATTTGCCGCTTATAACGCCGGGCCGCACCGGGCGCGGACATGGATCGAAACCTATGGCGATCCGCGCAAGGACAGCATGGATCAAGTGGACTGGATCGAGCATATTCCGTTTCGCGAAACGAGGAATTACGTGATGCGGGTGGTTGAATCCCTGCATGTTTATCGCGCGCGTATCTCTGGCAAAACGCCAAAGCTCAGGATAACCAAAGACCTTAAGAAAGGTTAAGGGCGTCAGGCGCTGGATTTGGCTTGGCGTTGGTTGCGAACCCGCTCGCGCCAGAGGGTGAACAAACCAGCCGCAACAATGATTGCAGCACCACCAACGACATTAAGCTTCAGCGCCTCACCAAAAACCACAACGCCGATAACGCTGGCAAACACCAGTTGCAGATAGGCAAAAGGCTGAACCGCGCTGGCCTCGGCCACCTCAAGGCATTTGATTAACAGGAAATGCCCAAGTGCGCCGGTGACGCACAAAGTTCCCATCCACGCCCAATCGCCGGGCAACATCGGCTCCCAAAACCAGATGCCGATGAACGTCATCATGACGCCACCCGAAACGCCGGTCCAAAAGAACGAGGTCATGGCGGAATCCTGACGCGCCACAAAGCGTGTCAAAAGACCATAAACCGCAAACATCAGGGCTGACGTTACAGCGATCAGGGATGCTGGTGAAAATACCGTCACGCCGGGGCGCAGGATGATCAACATACCGATAAAGCCAACACCAATGGCCGCCCAGCGTCGCCAGCCGACGGCCTCGCCCAGAATAGGCCCGGCGAGGGCTGCAACCATCAGGGGATAAATCGCAAAGATTGCGTGGGTTTCAACCAGTCCCAGATAGACAAAAGCCAGAATCGCAACGCAGATTTCCCCCGCTAGTAAAAAGCCGCGAAATATCTGTAGCGGCAATTGCGACGTCTGAATGGTTGCCCGAAAGCCTGCTTTTTGCCGCGATGCCACGAACACAACAAAAGCCGCAAAAAACCAATAGCGGATCATCACAACCATCATGACGTTGTAATTGCCCGCCAAATGTCGCGAAATGCCGTCCTGCATCGCAAACACAAATGTGGTGGCGATCATCAGCAAAATGCCAAGGCGCGTGTTGTTCTGGCTCATGGCGTTTCCCCGAAGGTTCCGATCGTCATGTGCCGTTTTCGGCCATAGCCCGGCACCCGGTCTGTCTTGAAACCGACCTCGGACAAGGTTCTGCGGATGTGACCTGCTGCGGTGAACGTCGCGAAGGTGCCGCCATTGTTTGTATGTGTCGCCACTGCTGCCAATAATTCAGGGCGCCACATTTCCGGGTTTTTGGCCG
>JAJFIC010000060.1 GCA_021775315.1 Paracoccaceae bacterium | reverse complement strand
ACGAGCGCCAATAGGTTGACCAGGCGCAGCATCGCTGCGGCGTCGATCAGTGCGCCCACGCCCAGAAGCGCCGCCAGGCCGATCCCACCGGCCCATTGCGCCGCGGTCAGCCCGCTTCCCGCGCAGCGGATGGGATCAAGGTGCATCAAAGAAGAGACCGCATGGTCGGTGAGCTGATCTTGAAACCGCGCATTCAGAAGGTCGATAATGCCTTGATGGGGCATCTGCATCACCGTGACAGGCAGGCCGCGCGCCTTTTTGGCGAGCGCTACGCGGGCGCGCACCGGATCGGCAGCGGCATAAAGCCGCGCGCCGCGCACATCGCGCATGGGCACGCACGCATGGGCCACATACCAATTGAAATCAGCCCAGTGCAGCAGAGCAGGGTCGGGGCCTATCCCGTCCCCTGTTTGACATCTCTGCCACGCGCCAGCCCCCAAGAAGCCCCCCACAGCGTCTGATTGTTTTTGATTGTGTGACGCAATTGCTATTAGGGGTTGAGTTTGCAACTTTGACAAGAAATTGCAAGGAAAACTTCAGTGCTCTGTCACGCAACAGCACTCGTGAGTTGAATGCTTATTGCAATTGCGTATCATACGGGCATAGCACATCCACTCAATAGCTTGAGGAGACAGACATGGAAAATAACGAAACCAATCAGGTCACCATCGTCGATATCAAGATGCCGTTTTTATCAATGGTCGTGTTTATGGTGAAGGCCGCCATCGCCTCCATCCCCGCCTTTATTATCCTGGCCATCATAGGGATGATTTTTATGACTGTGCTTAGCGGCATGATGGGCGGCATGGGTCGGTTTTAAGAGCTGAGGCATTTGTGCTGAGAGGGGCGCATGTGAAACGTCCCCTTTGTCATCCCGCGAAAGCTCAGAATCCATGGAAGCGCCTGCTTTCACACTTGGAAATGTTTTAAGCCGAGTAGTTTAAAATACAACTCTTCTGTCCGGAGAATTCTCGTGATCAAGAATTCGCCACGCATGAATAATTTTCAGTGGATAACTTTTTTCAAGTGGTTTAACAGCCAGAGAGGAAACAATCCGCTGCGTTTCACCGGATGCAATCGAATTTTGTCTTGATGTCACAAGGAATAAATAAATGAGTGACACAGTTAAACAATGTCCCATTTGCAAGTTAGAGAATCAGAAAGTTCTGGCTGATCATGATTATGGCGACAAAGTAACTTATGACTGCTCTCGTTGTGGTCGCTACACAATAGCCGGGACAGCTGAGGCGATTGCAGATAGAGGGGATAAGTCCGTCCAGCTTTCGGGTTGGTTAAGAGAAAGGAATTTGCTGGGTATAGACATACCAATGCTTACATCCCATTTTTTGGAAGAGGTCATCTCCACCCTACCTATCTACAGGCCGTCAGAGAAGCAAAATAAATTGCTACAGGCAATCGAATTGCTTACTGACTATCCTGGGAAAGCAGTAGAGTTGAAATTTGAGAATGATACTTCTCTAGCATGGGCGCAAAACGAACAAGAATTACGACACTATCTAATGTCATTAATAGAGCGTGGGTTTTTGAAGTTATTGAGTCTGACCCCAGTATACTCTAGTCCTACTAGTTATGTAGTTGTTACAGCTGATGGCTGGGAATATTTAGAAAAAAAACAATCTAGTCTCGCCGATAAGACACAAGTTTTTGTTGCTATGTCCTTCGATAAATCATTGTCACCTCTTTATAACAATGCAATTGCCCCGGCAATAGAATCTACTGGATACCGTCCTTACAGAGTCGATGCCGACCTCCACCTTGATCGCATAGACGCCAAAATTATCGCGGAAATAAAAAATTCACGTTTCATCGTCGCAGATGTAACGCAACAAAAAGCAGGCGTGTACTACGAAGCGGGCTTTGGGCATGGAATTGGTATTCCAGTTATTTGGTGCGTAAGAAGCGATGAATTGAAAAACGTCCATTTTGACACAAGACAGTACAATCATATTGTTTGGGAAACAGAGGTAGAACTCAAAGAGAAACTTGGGTATGTTATTTTAGCGACAATCGGCGCTAAGCGATCTAGCAACTGAGTTCACTTGGATGCCATCCGTCCGTAGGGAGTAACGGTCGGTGTTTAAGTGGAGATGCTGCGCTAGATTCCCGCTTTCGCGGGAATGACGAGGATGAGTGCGGGAACGTTCCCTTTGTTGTCATTCCCGCGAAAGCTCAGAATCCATAGGTCAATCTAAATGCCAGGTTCGACTTTTCGTATTACACTCTACCCATCCCCCCTCAACGCCCTCGGAGTGGTAAAATCCACCAGCGTGCCGTCGCCGACATCGCATAAGGCCCAGCTTGGCTGCTTGAATGTGAGCACCGCCAGCGCGCAGGTCGGGAAATGGCTTTTGAGGTCCCGCAAAGAATCCGTGGACGGAGTGTGTGACGCAAGCGCGCAGGCCAGCTCGTGCAGGCCGGGGTTGTGGCCGATGAACATCGCGGAAGATACGCCGTCGTTGAGCGCATGGATGTGCCGCAGGAGAGTGTTGGCGCTGGCGAGATAGAGGCTGTC
>JAJFIC010000059.1 GCA_021775315.1 Paracoccaceae bacterium | reverse complement strand
GCTGGCCCAACTTGCATCGCTCAGGATCAGCAATGGTCCTGAGGATAGGCGAGCCTCTTTCGGGTTCAGGATCGGCCCTGCAAAACCGACGATCATTGCTGCCAGCGCCAACATTCTGAGCAGCAACAACCACCAAGGTGTTTTATCCGGCGTACTTTCGGGATCTTTCAGCCCCAACAGCAGGGTCACGGCGGGAAACCGTCGCTTGATCGCAGCAGGCGGAACCGCGCGCAGCAACCACCACAACACCGGCAGGGCCAGCAAGGCCAGCAGCAGCCCGGGTGCGAGAAATCCTATGGCGCCAATTCCCGGCATCCGCTAGCGCACCTCTTCAAGGGCAGCGTACAGCCACATCAGCGCCGGTTGCGCAGTGTCGTTTGTGTGATGACACAAATACTGCCAACCAGTGGTTTTTGAGATGTCAGCCAGGGCCTGTTTGCGTTCGGCCAGCTTGTCCAGATAGGCCGCTTTCAAGCCACGCGCGCGCAGCGTTTCAAACCGGATCAGGCCTGACATCGACTGAAATTCCGTGCGGCCATCAAAGGGAAACAATTCTTCCACCGGATCGAGTATTTGGACCACCGCACCGCTGACACCACGATCGGCGGATTTCATCACCACATCGCGGATCGCATCCCAATCGCCCAGAAAATCCGACAGAAATACCCCGCGACTGCCCTTGGGAAACACCCGCTTGGCTGGCAATCCGTAATCCGCGCTTTGCGCGCGCGCGCCAAGTTGCGCGATGATACGGTCCACTTGGGTTTCACCGGATTTCGGCGGATCGGGGTCCTCCATCAGGCCAATGCGTTCACCCGCGCGTGCCAACAGTATAATGATCGCCAACCCCAACAGATTTGCCCGCGCAGCTTTGGTTTGGCGTTTCGCATCCCCGGTAAAGCTCATGGATTGCGCGCCGTCTATCCAGAACAGCACGGACTGCGCCGCCTGCCATTCCTGTTGACGGATGTAATGCGCATCTGATCTGGCCGAACGTCGCCAGTCGATGCTGCGCCACGGATCACCAGCGACTGCGCTGCGAAACTGCCAGAATTCCTCGCCAGCACCTGCTTGTCGTCGACCATGCGTGCCCATCACGACCGAGGCCGCCAGATGCCGTGCCTCAGCCAGAAGGGGCGGCAACAGGGCCGCATGTTCCTGCGCTGATTGCCGCATGGTTGGGATTTGTGGCGCTGATCCGTTCAAGCCGCCGCCTCGACCTTCAGGACATGCGCCAGCATTTCCGCGATCACACCTTCAAGGCTGACGCCCTGCGCGCGCGCCGCAAAGCCAAGCGCCATGCGGTGAATCAAAACAGGGCCGGCCAAGGCCTCGACATCCTCGGATGACGGGGCCAGACGCCCTTGCAAAAGCGCCCGCGCGCGGACCGATAGCATCAAGGCTTGTGCCGCGCGGGGACCGGGCCCCCAACTGACATATTCGCGCACATGGTCCGGCGCGTCGGTCTGATCGGGCCGTCCGGCGCGAACAAGATCAAGGATCAGGTCAACCACGCTGTCACCAACGGGCATCCGACGCACGATTTCCTGCGCTTTGACCAGTTCCGGGGCGCTAAACACCTCGGTCGATACGGATTGAACTGCGCCGGTCGTCGCCAGCAGGATATCGCGTTCTGTTTCCCGGTCGGGATAATCCACGTTGATTTGCAGCAGGAACCGATCCAACTGTGCCTCGGGCAGCGGATATGTGCCTTCTTGTTCAATCGGGTTTTGTGTGGCTAAAACGTGAAACGGATCATCCAAAGGCCGTTCCTTGCCCGCAATTGTCACTTCGCGTTCCTGCATGGCCTGTAACAAGGCCGATTGGGTGCGTGGGCTGGCCCGGTTAATCTCGTCTGCCATTAACAACTGGCAGAAAATCGGGCCTTCGATGAACCGGAAGGCGCGCGACCCATCGCTGGCGGTTTCCAGAACTTCTGAACCCAGAATATCGCCCGGCATCAGATCCGGCGTGAACTGCACCCGATTGGTTGACAGGCCCATCACCACGCCCAGCGTTTCCACCAGCAGCGTTTTCGCCAGACCGGGCACGCCCACCAACAATCCATGCCCACCGGACAACAATGTGGTCAGTGCCAGATCGACGACAGTTTCCTGACCGATGATCCTTTGGCCGATGCTGGCCTTGGCCGCGGTCAGCTTTTCGCCAAGTGCTTCAATCTCGGCCACCAGATTTTCGTTACTATCCGCCATGACAATCGCCTCGGTTTCTGTTTAGGTTCGTAAATGCGCCACGCGGGCGCTGTCGCCGCTTATTAAACCGAACTAACGCAAGTTAAACAAATGGCAAATCCAACGAAGTCACAAAAGATCGTGAAGCCAAGTGCGGACAGCCTGGCAAATGCGGCAAAAATAGCTGCAAAAAAGGGGCCCGCCCCGGTGCATTTGTGGAACCCTGAGTTTTGCGGTGATCTGGACATGCGGATCGCGCGGGATGGCACATGGTTCTATCTGGGTACGCCGATCGGGCGAAAACCGCTGGTCAAGTTGTTCTCATCCATCATCCGCAAAGATGGCGACGATTATTTCCTTGTCACGCCCGTTGAAAAAGTCGGCATCACCGTTGATGACGCCCCGTTCGTTGCGATTGATTTTGACGCGGATGGCACGGGCGAGGCGCAAAAAATCACCTTTACGACTCAGGTCGACGATGTTGCGACCGCCGGGCCGGATCATCCGATCCGTGTGGAGCGCGACCCTGAAACCGGCGAGCCGTCGCCCTATGTCCTGATCCGGGCAAATCTTGAGGCGCTGATCGACCGCAAAAGCTTTTACCGGCTAGTCGATCTGGGCGTGCATCGCGCGCACAAGGGTGTGGACTGGTTCGGTATTTGGTCGAATGGCCAGTTTTTCCCGGTCATCCCGTCTGCTGAACTCGAATAAAACGGAGCGATTGACATGCAAAAGACAGCTTTGATCGTCGGGGCCGGGTCGGGAAACTCAGCCTCGTTAACCCGGTTGTTGACTGCCAACGGGTATCAAATGCACCTCGCGGCGCGTGATATCGACAAGCTGTCAGAATTGTCGGCGGAAACCGGCGCGGTTTTGCACCGCTGCGATGCCAAGGAACCAGCACAGGTTGCGGATTTATTCGCAGCGATTGAGGGGCGGATGGACGTGGTTGTGTGCAACCCATCGGCGCGGGTTCGCGGCCCGATTGCCGAACTGGACCCGGAGGCTGTGCGAAATGCGCTGGAGGTCACGGCCTTTGGTTCGTTCCTTGTGGCCCAGCAAGCGGCGGCGCGGATGCTGCCGCAGGACGCACAAAATGGTACGCGTGGCACCATCCTGCTGACCGGGGCCTCGGCCGGGGTAAAGGGATTTCCGCAATCAGCCGCTTTTGCCATGGGCAAGTTCGCCCAGCGCGGATTGGCCCAATCCATGGCACGCGAACTGCACCCCAAAGGCGTGCATGTGGCGTGGGTCAATATTGACGGCGGCATTCGCAATCCGGGACGGGAAGAACCGGCCGACAAACCTGATTCGATGCTGGACCCGGATGCGGTGGCGCAAACTTATCTGGACCTGATCCGCCAACACCGCAGCGCCTGGAGCGATGAAATCACCATTCGCCCTTGGGTCGAAAGGTTCTGATTTTTGCTGCAACTTGCTGCCAACCTGACCCTTTTGTTTACGGAACTGCCCTTTCTTGACCGGTTTCAGGCGGCGCGCTCGGCTGGGTTTCAGGCGGTCGAGATCCTTTTTCCTTACGGGTTTGACCCTATCGAGATCAAACGCGCGCTTGATGACTGCGCCTTACCGTTGGCCTTAATCAACACCCCCGCCGGGGATTTTGACAACGGCGAACGTGGCCACGGCGCTATTCCCGGCGCTGAAAAGGTTTTTGCCACAGGATTAAAGCAGGCGCTTGATTACGCCCGCGTTTTGCACCCACGCCACATCCACGTGATGTCGGGCAATGCCATCGGCCCAGCGGCACAGCAAACGCTGATCGAGAATTTGATCTGGGCGACGGCTGAGGCGCCAGATCAAAACCTGCTGATTGAGCCGCTGAACCCCTATGACATGCCGGGGTATTTTCTGGCGGATTTTGATCTTGCAGCGCAAGTGATTGCCTCCGTAAACGCCCCAAATCTAGGTCTGCAATTTGACGCCTATCACGCCCAGCGGATGACAGGCGATGTGCCCGGCCTATGGCAGGTTCACAAGCATCTTGTGCGTCACATCCAGATTGCCGGAACGCCCGGTCGTCACGAACCGTTGCCATCTGAAATTGACTATGTGGCCTTGTTTCAATCTGTACGCTCAGACGGCTATGAGGGATATGTCAGTGCCGAATACAATCCTGCCGGGTCGACAACTGGCGAAGGGCTTGGCTGGATGCAGCTCTTAAATCCGCCGTCGCTGTGACACCACAACGCCCAATCCAACCAAAGCCGCGCCAAACGCTTGCCACCAGTTCCATAACCCGCCCATCGCTACAACCAGCAGCATAACGTAAAACGGCGCCGCGTTGATATGCACGGCTGCCAAAGCGATGCCAAGCCGCCCGATCCCCATGATCCACAACAATTGCGACAATGCCATCGAGCCAAGCGCATACAGAATAAGATATCCCAGTTGGGTGTTATCGACCGGGGCGCTGATGCCTGAACTCAGTCCCAACATCCACACGATGCCAAAGGTAACACCGGTAAATACCATGCCGCCTGCCAGTGTCGCGGTGGTTTGGCCAAGAACTGTCAGTTCCGGAAAATCCTTGACCGCCGCGCGGGATCCCCAGCCAAACAGAACGACCGAAACCAAGGCCAGCAGCGCCCCCAACCCGGTCGAGCCTTCGCGAATATTGGCGCCGGTTGCGATCAACCCGCCGACAATCGCAAGCGCTATCCCCAGAACAAAAGGCAAGCGCAATTTCCGGCCGTCAAACAACACTTCTAACCCGGCGGCCACCGCTGGCATCGAGGCTGCAACAATCGTTACGGTCACAGGGTCAGATATGGATTGCCCTAACAGTATCAGGTAAGCCCCGGCACCAAACCCAATGCCCCCCACGATTGACGCCCGACCCCAACGCGCCCGCAAAACGGCCTCGGGCCCTTCAATCATGGCCCAAACCGGCACCAAAAACGTCACGGCAATCGCAAACCTTGCCGCAATCAGCGCCAGCGGGTTCCAGGTATCAAGCAACATTTCAGCCGCCGGAAACCCGGCTGCCCATGTCAGCATGGACAACATGCAGACCATATTGGCCGTGACATTTGTCGTGGCCGCACCGCTAAAGTCGCCGATTTTGTCTTGTCGAAAAGCCACCGGGAATCCCCTGAAAAACCGCGTTGGAACCGGTGCAGGCAAGCAGGTTTCGCAGATGGGTTCGCCCCTGAACACGACAAAACGGTCGGGAACAGATCACCTGTTTGCGACGCACGGGTCGTATTCAGCCGGATTCAAATGGGCTCAGCCGGATTCAAATGGGCTCAGCCGGGTTCAAGTGGGGCATTCAGCCGGGTTCCCGGCACAAGAATACCCCCCCGATCCCCCGGCGTGATGTCGCCATAGCGTTGGGCAAATGCGGGCGGCAATTCACGATCACCGGGAATGCACAACCACAAACGCAACAAATGCCTTTTAAGCGCCGGTTCGCTGTGATCGGTAAAACCGGTGCGGTCATGTAATAGCGCGTGATTGTAAACGAATTGAATGTCGCCACGCGACAGTCGCATGGAGAAATTCAGTTCCGGGTCGTTGGCCAAACTGTCAAACAGATCAAGCGCCTCAACATGCTGCGGTGTCAGACGCGGCGCACCTGAAAACCGCTGTGCGCTGTCGATATATTGGCGCTGATACATCACGCTTAGGCGGTTAGCATGCCAGCTTAAAACCGGGATTTCGAACCACGGATCAGCGCCCTGCGGCACCTCGCCTCGTCTATCCGTGGCGATCGGCTGCATCAGAATGGCCAGCAAATCAGGGCGCATCTGGCGCATCCGGTTAAACAGGGTTTCTGCTGACACCAGTAATGAGTCGCCCCCCGTTTGCGCCGTGTTTAGACACAACAAGCCAACAACATCGCTGCTGTCTGTGTGAAAACTTTGGCGGGCATGGGTTTGATAAATCCGGGTGTTGGGGTCACCGGGGTCCGCCCCCATATCACAGACATGACCCAGAACATGCCCTTTGGCATTCTGGCTGCGCGCATTTCCCAAATGTGCACCAAGCCCACAGAATATCGTCGCGGCCTCAACCCGGTCCATTTGGTCAACTGGCAATCCTTTGACCAATGCAAAGCCCCGACCGGCAATCAGATCGGCGCGCATATCCTGCACCCAGCTTGCAAGGGTTGGTAAAACGAAATCAGCGGCGGCAATTTCGGCGATATTCTTGCCTGTGGCGAGAAAGCCCGCCGCAGCCTGACGCAGTTCCGCAATCGCTGCGGCGTTTAGCGTTGTGGTCCATTCACCTTGCCGGGCGGCGATTTCAGGGCCAAGCCACGCGGCAGGGCCGTTGATTTTACCGGGAACGGGCATCAATGTGCCTCGGCCCAGTTCGCCCCCTGCCCGGCCTCGACCACCATCGGTACGTCAAGCTTGACCGCAGGCATACTGGCACCTTCCATCACGCTGCGCACAATATCGATGGTTTCAGCGACCGAGGCTTCGGGCACTTCAAACAGCAACTCATCATGCACCTGCAATAGCATCCGGGCCGGTAAATGCCTGATCGCATCCGGCATCCGGATCATCGCCCGGCGGATCACATCGGCGGCGGTTCCCTGAATAGGCGCATTGATCGCCGCGCGTTTTGAAAACCCGGCATGCGGGCCACGCGCGTTGATTTCCGGCGTGTGAATCTTTCGGCCAAACAGGGTTTGCACATAGCCATGCTCTTTAGCAAAGGCCACGGTTGCGTCCATATAGGTGCGAATGCCGGGGAAACGTTCAAAATACGTGTCGATAAACGCCTGCGCCTCGGCCCGTGGGATGCGCAGATTGCGCGCCAGACCAAAGCCCGAAATGCCATATATCACCCCGAAATTGATCGCTTTGGCCTTGCGGCGGATATCGGGCGTCATTTCATCCAGCGGCACGTCAAACATCTGACTGGCGGTCATCGCGTGAATATCCTGCCCATCGTCAAACGCCTGCTTAAGCGCCGGAATTTTCGCGATATGGGCCAGAATTCGCAACTCGATCTGGCTGTAGTCCAGCGAAAGCAACACGTTGCCGGGCTCGGCCACAAAAGCTTCGCGGATACGCCGCCCTTCTTCGGTTCTGACCGGGATGTTTTGCAGGTTCGGGTCCGTGCTCGCTAGCCGACCAGTGGAGGCCCCGGATATAACGTAAGAGGTATGAACCCGTCCGGTTTCAGGGTGGATATGTTCCTGCAAAGCGTCCGTATAGGTCGATTTCAGCTTGGCCATTTGCCGCCAGTCCAGCACGCAGGCGGGCAGTTCATGGCCTTCCGCCGCCAAATCCGCCAGTACATCCGCGCCAGTGCCATAGGCCCCGGTTTTGCCCTTTTTACCACCCGGCAACGCCATCTGGTCAAACAGGATTTCACCCAGCTGCTTGGGCGAGGCGACGTTAAAGCTGCCACCGGCAAGGGTATGAATTTCCGCCTCAAGCCCGGCCATTTTCTGGGCGAAATTGTTAGACATACGGCTTAGATGGTCACGGTCAACCTTGATGCCATGCATTTCCATTTCTGCAAGGACCGGCACCAGTGGACGCTCCAACGTCTCATAAACCGTCGTCACTTTTTCGCGGTGCAGCAGGGGTTTGAATTGCTTCCAAAGACGCAAAGTGATGTCCGCATCTTCAGCGGCATATTTTACCGCCTCATCAATCGGCACTTTGTCAAAGGTGATGGCCGATTTTCCGGTGCCAAGCAGCGATTTGATCGGGATAGGTTTGTGATCCAGATACCGGTCCGACAAGAAATCCATGCCGTGACCGTGCAGGCCCCCATGCAGGGCGTAAGACAGCAACATTGTATCATCAATCGGCGCGACTGTAACACCGTTGCGGGCGAAAATCTTGGCGTCGTATTTCATGTTCTGACCGATCTTCAGAACCGCCGGGTCCTCAAGCAACGGGCGCAACATATCCAGCGCCTGCTCCAGCCCGATCTGACCCTCCACAAGGGCCGAGCCGCCGAACAAATCACCTTCGCCGTCTTTATGGATCAGGGGGATGTAGCAAGCCTCACCTGCCTCAACACTCAGGCAAATTCCCACCAGATCGGCGCGCATTTCATCAAGCCCGGTGGTTTCCGTGTCCACCGCCACGAAACCGCGTTCGTATATCCGGTCAAGCCAAACCTGTAACGCCGCAACGTCCCGAACGCATTCGTATTTGTCTGCGTCAAACGGCACTTGTGCGGGCACCGCCGCACCGCTTTCAGAGGGGCTCGATGCCCCGGCGGAAGCGGTTTCTTTGATGGTCGGGGGATCAACACCGAGTTTTGACGCAACCCGTGTTGACAGCGTCCGGAATTCCATTTCCGCCAAAAAGCCCAGAATTTCATCCGGCACCGGATCTTTGACTTCAAGATCATCCAGCGACAGGTCCAGATCCATATCGGTTTTCAGCGTCACCAATTGACGGCTGGTCCTGATCTGATCGGCAAAATTGATCAGGGTTTCCCGCCGTTTTGGCTGTTTGATCTCGCTCGCACGCGCCAGCAGCGTATCCAGATCGCCGTATTCCTGAATAAGCAACGCCGCCGTTTTGATCCCGATCCCGGGCGCGCCGGGCACATTGTCAACGCTGTCGCCCGCCAGTGATTGCACATCAATCACACGTTCAGGGCCAACGCCGAATTTTTCCTCAACCTCATCAATGCCAATGCGGCGGTTTTTCATCGCGTCCAGCATTTCGACACCGCCGCCGACAAGCTGCATCATGTCCTTGTCTGAACTGATGATCGTAACTCGCCCACCGGCTTCGCGGCCCTGACAGGCCAGGGTTGCGATAATGTCGTCGGCTTCAAAGCCTGTCAGTTCAATACACGCAAGATTGAAGGCGCGGGTCGCATCCCGTGTCAGCGGAAATTGCGGCACCAGATCCTCGGGCGCGGGGGGGCGGTTTGCTTTGTAAAGGTCGTAAATATCGCTGCGAAACGTTTTGCCTTTAGCATCGAAAATCACGGCCACATGGGTCGGTGCATCCGCGCCTTTCTGATCCTCAACAAACTTATAAAGCATGTTGCAAAACCCCGCGACCGCCCCGATGGGCAATCCATCTGACCTGCGCGTCAGAGGTGGCAGGGCGTGATAGGCCCGGAAAATGAACCCCGATCCGTCGATCAGATGTAAGTGGTGGCCTTTACCGAACGCCATTGGATATCCTCTGCATATATCAAGCTGCCTTCTAGCATGCCGCACTTACGCGGAAAACCACCATAACGAAATTCGCACCGATAGGGTGGTCGGCGTCCAGGCCCCCATTTGTTGCCCGCCGGCGCGAAGCGTTTCGGATATCCACATATTGCACGGATGAAAGAAATTGAAATGCCCCTTTGCCTCGAAAAAGGCATCAGCCGCCGAAAACCCCGGCGCCATGGAAAGAACCGGGCGGCCGGATGGGTCACGCACCATCTCGTCCTGAATATGCGCGAGCATGGCGTCAAACCCGGCGCTGGAAATCAAAATGCGTTCCGCCCCGACCGTGTCCAGTTCAAAACCCGGCAATGCCCCCAGCCGCAGGACCGAACGGTCGCCGGTGATCGCTTTGCCCAACGCCAAAAAGCTTACATCAGAATAGGTGCCGACAGTGCGATAGAATTCGCGCGCGCCCCAGCCAACCAGCAGCCAGCCGTCGCCCGGTTGATCCACCAGCACACCGGCGTCGCGCGCAAAGGCAAACCGCGCCCGCACGTCGGCGGTCAGCGGCAACAACAAATCGTAATGGATCGGTCCCGCGATCAGTCCAATTTCAATATTGGCAGGCGCCTCGGCAAGCTTTGACACGCGCCCCGGTACAATTGCGCCAAGGACGCTGGCGGCAAACAAAAATGTGCCAACCAGCACAATCCAACGTAAATATCCAAGCGCGCGCCGCAGGAAACTGCGCCGGTTCAATGCCCGCTCGCAGCCCCTTCGGCCAGCACATAGCGCTTGTCGCAATAGGGGCATTCGACCCAACCCGGCTGCGCGGGAATTTGCAGCCACACACGCGGATGGCCGCCCTGACCGCCGTCACAAGCGACCCGTGAGGTTTGCACAATTTCAGTTTCAGGCGCGTCGATTGTCATCTGGTTGCTCCGGTGATTGTCCTTTGGGTGAATTGACCCCATGTTCGCCGCCATGATAGCGAACACAGGCGCGCGGGCAAGAGGGGCCGCACGCAAACGAGGCCCCAATCGAGGGAATGATGAGCGAATTTGCACTTCAGATTTCCGGCTTGCGCAAAACCTACGCCGCAACCCGCCGCGCCAATGCCAAAGAGGCGCTGAAAGGCGTGGACCTGAACATTCCCAAGGGCGCAATTTTTGGCCTGTTGGGGCCAAACGGTGCCGGCAAGTCGACATTGATCAACATTATGGCCGGGCTGGTGGTCAAATCCGGCGGGCAGGTCAGGATCTGGGGGTTTGATCAGGACATAAACCCGCGCCAATCGCGCGCCGCCATCGGGGTGGTCCCGCAGGAGTTGAACCTTGATGCTTTTCTGACGCCGCGCGAATCCCTAGATATGCAGGCGGGTCTTTATGGCGTGCGAAAATCCCAACGCCGCACGGAAGAGATTCTTGAGGCCGTCGGTCTGGCCGACAAGGCTGATGCCTATGCAAGGTCGATGTCAGGCGGCATGCGCAGGCGTCTGCTTTTGGGCAAGGCGATGGTACATTCGCCACAGGTTCTGGTGCTGGATGAACCCACGGCTGGTGTTGATATCGAGCTTAGAAAAATGTTGTGGGATTATATCCGCGCGCTGAACAAATCCGGCACAACGATCATCCTGACCACGCATTATCTGGAAGAGGCCGAACAGATGTGCGACCAGATCGCCATCATTAACCACGGTCAGATCGTGGCGCAGGACAGCACGGCAAACCTTGTCGCCACAATGGATGCGAAAACGCTGGTCGTCACACCAGTTAAGCCCGTGACCAATCCCCCGGCCCTGCCATCAACCGTGTCGCCTGAGTTGCGCCCGGATGGAACGCTGGCCTTAACCTATTCCCGCGCCCGCGTCAGCGTCGCTGTCATCCTGAAATCACTTGCGGATGCTGGCATCGAAATTCAGGACATCGCCAGCGAAGACCCCGATCTGGAAGATGTGTTTGTATCCCTGACGTCCAAGCCCGCCGGGGCCGCCTGAAACGCGAAACCATTTGCGGTCCCGTTAGTCCGTGCGCGGCTTTTGCAGCATCCGCCCCAGCCATCGACCGGCCAGAAGGTGAATGTGCAAATGTTGCACCTCTTGCACGCCGTTTTCACCTGAATTGGCAATCATCCGATAGCCCTGCCCGCCCTCGCCGGGTTTGACATCCAGCATTCGGCAAACCTCGCCCACTGCGCGACTGAAATCAACGATTTCTGCGTCCGAGGCCGCATCGGCAAAATGGTCATAGCACACATAAGGCCCTTTCGGGATCACCAGCACATGATCCGGGGCTTGCGGGGTAATGTCGTTAAAGGCCAGCGTGTGCTCGGTCTCAAGCACGGTCGCATTCGGGATTTCGCCACGCAAAATCTTGGAAAAAATATTTTGGTCGTCATACTCGTAAGCCATCGCTCACTCCGCAAATAGTTGTTTGGTCGCCGCGATATTGCTGGCCAGTTCTTCGGACAATCCAAGGAAATTGGAAATCGGGATGGCGTTCTCGCTATCGCTGTTTTGTTCGTTGATCTTATAGAAATTCGGAAAACCAGCGTCTTTCAAAGCGTCGCTTTCATAACCAAATTCCTGCCGGATCGTTGGCACCAATCGCGCCATGGTATCCATCGTGGTCTTTTCACCGGCCAGCCCGGCCCGTTTGGCGTGGCCCATTAGGTAATCATCGTCATAATTGCACTCGACCTCCAGCACTTTGGTGGTGCAGCGGTCGGAATAGAAATCCTGCAACAGATCCATGTTGTTGGGGTCAAGACAAATCACCAGCCGGTTGGTGTCATAATAGTCAAACAGCATGCGCATCATTGCCCGCCGATGGCGCGTGCGTTTTTCCATCGAGTTTTCAATGCCGCCCAGTTGCGGCAAACCGGCATGGGTTTCGTCAAACAAAAACTCAACCCCGTGCAAGTTGGTTGATCGCTGTATGGCGTGTAACAGCCGCTTGGCTACATGCCATTTCTTACACACCAAAATCAACAGTTCACGCTCGCGGCCCAGCGTGCTTTCGCGCTCCCAGAACCGAGGCGCAAAACGTCGCCCATGGCGGCCTTGCTGGGTCAGGTATTGATAAAGTCTGCGACCCTCATTCGACACGGCGAAATCGGTTTCGCCGCTGGCATATAGCGCGCCCAGACGGTTTTTCAGATCATGCGCCTCGGACGAGATTTTCCGGGCGAACAGGAAATCCTGCGACAGCAGCATATCATATTGATCGTTGTAAAACGCCACCGGCATTCCGTAATCCGAGAACATCAGAAACGTCAGTGTTCGCGGGTCAATTTCGGCATGTGGCACCAAATGGCGGACTAATGTTTGGAAAAAGGACTCGTCCGGTATCCATGTTCGGCGGAAAAACCGGGTCACATCTTTGCGTTCCTTCAGAAAGTTCAAAATCGACTGCACGGTCTTGCGTCGCAGGCACCACCATTGCGACCCGATCATCATTTCCAGATCTTGTGGGATAGCCCGTTTCAGGCCCAGCCGTTTTTGCGCCTCAAGGGCTGCGTAAAACAGTTTCTTGTGGTTCCGCTCGTTAAAGAAATGGCGGTAAATCAGCCGTTCCTCGCGCATCCCTGTTTTGATCCAGTCGCTGTCGAAATAGCCAAAGGATTCGATAAAGTCTTTGTCGTTGCCATCCAGAAAATCATGGATGTATTCAGCCGACTTAATCGGCATGCAATCACCCGACACCATATAGAAATGCGTCGCCCTTGGAAAAGCGGTGTTGGCTGCGTTGACCGCGTTCAGCGTCGCCTGAACCAGCGACCATTCCCCCCAGCCGCATTTGACCCGGCGCGCGAATGTCACCAGAATTTCATCCGCGAAAGCATCCTGAATACGTTTGAATTCCTGGGCACCGCTTCGCAAATCATAGTGGACCGAAACGAAATCACCCTTGGCTATCAGTTGTTGTACCTGCTGAATGATCGCATCCGGGTCGCGATGACAAAGCAAAATATAGGCGATTTTGGCCATCTGAACTGCTGAACCTCTTATTTTGTTGTTGTTGCCTTCATAAAACCAAACTTTCGTTGAAAAAACACCTTTTCTTTGATCTTTTGTGAAGTAAGCAGGAAATAGTAGGCACAGCTTTACATATTAGCTGGTTTTAGCGAGGCAGAACGTGGGATTTCCAGGCACTTGGATGACAGAAAGTGAAACGCTGGTCTATCGGGTCATCCCGAAATGCGCCTGCTCGACCATCGGGCAGGTTATGCATTACATTGACCACGGCACATATTTCGACGGCGACATACATGACGCGCAATCCGGTATTCACAAATGGGCGCTGGATCACAGCCAACCAAAGCTGACGGCGGCAATCCGTCAGGGCGATGCTTATTCCTTCACCTGTGTGCGAAATCCCTATACCCGCATACTGTCGGCCTTCTTTGACAAGATTTGCGGCATTCAGCGCAATGGCAGTCGTTATCGTGGCAAACTGGTGCCGCTGTTGATCCAGAAATATGGGGTCACGGTCGATGGTGACTTTGACCAGATCGCCAGCTTTCGCCGGTTCTTGCTGTTTGCGCGCGACACCATCAAATACCGCCGGCCGATGGACCCGGATATCCACTGGTCTCCTGTGGCGGGTCACGCCTCGACGCTGGTGCATGGAGGCGGCCATTACGACATGATTATTTCGACCGAAGATTTCCAAACCGGGATGAAAGAGGTTCTGAAACATATCGACGTGGCGCATGAAATTGACATCGACACTATGCCCCGGTTCAACGAAAGCGAGGGCCACGGCCCGAAACGCGCCCACCCGGTCGAGGATTATTTTGACGATCTGGCGATGCATATGGTTTACGAAATCTATCACAAGGATTTCGAGCTGTTCAAATATGACAGGCTGGACCCGTCCAATAAAATGCCGATCGCCGAAATTGATCTGGACGAGGTCCACGCCAAGCTTAAAAACTAGACCGGCTTGTTGCGCCGCCGTTCGCGCCAGATAATCAGCAAGCCACCTGCCACGATGAACAAAACGCCCGGAAACAGCTTGTCCAAAGGGGCTTCGCCGAAGACCAGCCAACCGATGGTGAACGCGCTGAGGATACCGAAATAGTTGAACGGTGCCAGAATGCTGGGCGTCACCAACCGCACCGACACCATCAGGCAAAGAACCCCGGTGCCACCAAACAGCCCCAGCGCAACGATCTTGCCCAGATCAACCATGGTGTCGATGCCGGAAAAGCCAGACGTGGACAGCGCAAGGATCAAAGCCCCAATCGCTGCGGAAAATGCCGAATACAGATACAACAGCGCGTTTGAAACATCGCTGTCGATCAGTCGGACGGTCACGCTTGAAGCCGCGTAAAGCGCAGCGGCGCAAAGCGGCAACAGCGCCACGAGCGAAAACGCCTCGGCCCCCGGACGGACAATCCAGATCGCCCCGGCAAAGCCTAAAAGCACCGCAATCCATCGCGCAATGCCTACCTTTTCGCCCAACACGGGCACCGAAAATGCCACGGCAAACAGCGACATCGTATAAGTCAGCGCCGAAACTGTCGCGAATTCGAGCTTGCCCAGTGACAGGTAGTAACTGAGCTGGGCAAAAGTGACAAAGACACCGCGCAACAACGCCAACGGCCATTGCCGGATAATCAGCTTTTTCGGCGAAAGCCGGATTTCACCCGTCAGGGTCAGCATTATCAGGCTTGGCACCATACCGATAAAATTTCGATAGGCTGACAATTCCTGCGCGCTGTATCGCGGCAGCATCGACTTGACCAGCGCCCCCATCACATCCAGCAGCACGATCCCCAGCATCAGGATCAAAATCGCCCGCACAACGTCAGAGAGTTCGGAAAACTTCAATCCCTGCGCCGTTGGTCGGGTCGGTCAAACAAGCCCGTGTTCCTTGAACAGGTCGATCAAATCCGCCTCGGGGCGTGCGCCGATATGGCTGATGACCTCTGCCGCCGCCACACAACCCATGCGCCCGCAGGTCAGCATGTCAAAGCCTGATGTCAGCCCGTACAGAAATCCCGCCGCGAACAAATCCCCGGCCCCGGTTGCGTCAATGATGTCGGTCGGCACCGCGTGGGCGTGCTCCATCCCGCCGCCGTTCAGCACATAAGCGCCGTCCTCGGACGCCGTGCAAACCACGATATCGACTTCGGCGGCGGCAAGTTTCATTGCGGCCTGCAAGTCACCAGCGTGATACATCGCCTGCATTTCGTGCACATTGCAAAACAGCAGGTCCACGTGATCGCGGATCATTTCGCGGAAATCATCCCGGTGGCGTTCAACGCAGAACGGATCACTTAGCGTCAGGGAAATCCGGCCGCCAGCAGCCTTACAGGCGTCAATCGCCTTGGCAAATGCGGCTTTGCTGTCCGGCCCGTCAAAACGATAGCCTTCCAGATACAACCAATCGGCCTGTGCCATCATTTCGGGTTCAACATCATCAGGCGTCAGGAATTCTGACCAGCCCAGATAAGTGTTCAGCGATCGTTCACCGTCGGGTGTCACCAAAACCATGCAGCGCCCGGTTTCCGCACCCGGCCCGGCAGGCGCCAGAGGCGTTTGATAAATCGCGCCTTGCGCGCGCAAATCATGCGAAAAAATCGCGCCAAGCTGATCGTCTTTGACCTTACCGACATAGGCCGTGCGGCCACCCAATGCGGCGATCCCGGCAATCGTGTTGGCGGCTGACCCGCCTGAGACTTCCTGCGCCGGGCCCATGCGGCCATAAAGTTCGACCGCGCGGTTCATATCAATCAACTGCATGATGCCTTTTTCAACACCATTGGCAGTCAGGAAATCGTCTTCAATATGGCTCAGGATGTCCACCATCGCGTTGCCGATGCCGACGACCTGGTATTTCTTTTTCATTGTTACTTGTCCTTAGTTTTTTCGTCGGAGCGGCACAAATCCGCAATGATACAATTTGCACAAACCGGTTTGCGCGCCTTACAGATATACCGTCCGTGCAGGATCATCCAGTGGTGAGCGTGTTGTTGAAATTCAGCCGGGATCTGATCCTCGATCGCGCGTTCAACGGCCACCACATCTTTGCCCGGCGCGACCCCGGTGCGGTTGCCGAACCGATAGATATGCGTGTCGACAGCTTGCGTCGGTTGATGAAACCACATGTTTAAAACCACATTGGCGGTTTTGCGCCCGACACCCGGCAGGCTTTCAAGTGCGGCGCGAGACGACGGGACTTGCCCGCCAAATTCATCGACCAATAGCTGACTTAGCTTGATGACGTTTTTGGCTTTGTTGCGATAAAGGCCAATGGTGCGGATATGTTCAGTCACCGCATCCAGCCCCAGATCCAGCATCTTTTGCGGGTTGTCCGCGATGGCAAACAAGTCCTTGGTCGCCTTGTTCACACCCGCATCGGTGGCTTGCGCCGACAGGGCCACGGCCACCACCAGTGTATAGGCGTTCATATGATGCAATTCTCCCTTCGGTTCCGGTTCACTTTCGCGGAAACGGCGGAAAATCTCAAATATGGTGTGATAATCAAGCTGTTGGGTCATCGGCGGTAGGTTTGGCAGGTTAGGGGGTGGATTCCAAGGATTTTTCCGCAAGAAACGGGTGGAACAGTGCCGCAGTATGCCCCATCTTCTGCTCAACAAGGAGCGAGCCATGTCCAACAATCCCTATCACTATGACCTGATCGCGCGCGCGCTGGACTTTATCGACGAAACGGACGGCCAGAGGCCGAGTTTAGAACAGGTCGCAGGCGCTGCTGGTCTGTCCCCGGCGCATTTCCAGCGCCTGTTCAGCCAATGGGTCGGCGTGTCGCCCAAACGGTATCAGCAATACCTGATGCTGGATCACGCCAAATCGCTGCTGCAAAACCGGTTCACCCTGCTTGATACCGCGCATGAAACCGGGCTTTCCGGGGCATCCCGCCTGCACGATCTATTTTTGCGCTGGGAGGCCATGAGCCCAGGTGAGTACGCCGCCAAGGGCGCTGGCCTGACGATCCGGTTTGGCTGGTTTGACGGACCGTTTGGCGAAATGCTGGTCATGGGAACCGCGCGCGGCATTTGCGGCATCGCCTTTACCGCGGAATGCAGCCGTAGTGACGCAATGCTGGATATGACCGCCCGCTGGCCCGAGGCTGAATTCACCGAAAGCCCTGAAAAGCTGCAACCCTGGGTCAACGCTATCCTTGGCGACGGTTCCGAGGCGAAACTGCACCTGATGGGCGGCCCGTTTCAGATCAAAGTCTGGGAGGCGTTGTTGTCCATTCCCACCGGTCATGTGACCACCTATTCGGAAATCGCCCAAAGCATCGGCCACCCCAAAGCCGTGCGTGCGGTTGGCACGGCTGTCGGTCGAAATCCGGTTAGTTGGTTGATCCCATGCCACCGTGCTTTGCGCAAATCCGGTGGGCTTGGCGGCTATCATTGGGGTTTGCCGGTCAAACGTGCCCTGCTGGCATGGGAGAGTGCGCGGCTGGAGGCCGCAGAATAGAACGGCAAAAACCTGCGCATCCGCCGCAACAGCAGATGCAGCGCGTCCCGATCCCTGCTAGACTAAAGGAAAAACAGATCAGCAGTTATCAAATGGGGCCCAAAATGATCCACGCATCCAAACCTATCCTACTTGTCACGACCTGTGCTTTTGCGCTGGCGGCCTGTACGTCGCTTGACGGTGATCCGCGCCCCAAAACCACAGAAGGCGCGGTTATCGGCGGCATCATCGGCGGCATTCTGGGCGTAAACCGTCCCGGCAACAAAGCCAACAATGTGATCATCGGAACCGCCATCGGTGCCGCGGTTGGCGGATTGATCGGTCAGGAACTTGATCGTCAGGCTGAGGCCCTGCGTGCCAGCATCGGCAATGGCGATGTTAGCATCGTCAACACCGGTTCAGAACTGGTGGTGACATTACCCGAATCCATCACCTTTGACACTGGCAGCGCCGTGTTGCGCACCAGCTTGCGCAGCGATCTGGTGGCCCTTGCGAACAATCTGAACGAGTTTTCCAACACGACTGTCGATATCATCGGCCACACGGACAATGTCGGCGCCGCCGGGTTCAACCAACAGCTTTCCGCCCAACGGGCCGACGCTGTGTTTGCCACCCTGAACAGTTCGGGCGTAGACGCCAGCCGGATGCGCGCCTTTGGTCGGGGCGAAGACGAACCCAAAGCCTCAAACCTGAGCGAGGACGGGCGCGCCCAGAACCGCCGCGTCGAAATCATCATCCGCCCGATCCAATAGTGCTTTGAGTTTCGCACGCCCCGCCCTTACAAAGAGCGGTATTGCGCGCGCTGCGTCTGCTCAGGGAAAACCAAATGCCGTTTCGGAAAGTTCAGGCTGAAAAACTGTCGACCTCGGTTATTCGCCAGATCGAATCCCTGATCCTGCGCGGTATTTTGCGACCGGGTGAACGCCTGCCGTCCGAACGCGATCTGGCAGAACGTCTGGGCGTATCTCGCCCTTCACTGCGCGAGGCGTTGGCCGCACTTGAGGAACGCGATCTGTTGAAGACCAAGGCCAGTTCCGGGGTTTATGTCGCCGATGTTTTGGGCTCGGCCTTTTCTGAACCACTGATCGCGCTGTTTTCCAGCCATGACGAGGCTTTGTTTGATTACCTGTCGTTTCGCCGCGATCTTGAGGCTTTGGCAGCGGAAAATGCGGCCCGAATGGCCAGCGAAACCGACCTTAAACTGATCGACATGGTTTTCCGAAAGATGGAGCGCGCCAGCGAATTGCGAAACCCAAAGGAAGAGGCCGCCCTTGATGCCGAATTTCACCTGACGATCATCGAGGCGTCGCATAATGTCATCATGCTGCATATGATGCGGTCGATGTTTGACATGCTGCGCAAGGGTGTCTTTTACAACCGTCAGGTCATGTTCAAACAACGCACCACGCGGGCCAGCTTGTTAGACCAGCACCGGGCGATCAATGACGCCTTGCAGGCACGCGATCCGCTACAGGCGCGCCAAGCGGTCGAGGCGCATCTGAATTACGTCGAATCAGCGATGCGCGATCAGAAGCGGATCGAGCATAACGAGATCAATGCCCGGCTGCGATTCGATCACGAGCAACACAGATAACGGGATTTTTGCCACCCTTTGTTTCAGTCTGAGCAACAAACCCCAGATCTTGTGGGCATTGCATCGGAACCGGATACTCAAAGTCCTGATCTTTGACTCTTTACCTTGCTTATGCACTGATTGTTAACGAATTTATGTATCTGGGGGTTACGATGAGAACAGTTTTACTGGGCGCACTCGCGCTTGCTTGCACCACAAATTTCGCCGCTGCGCAACAAGCTGGCGGGGTGGCTTATCCGGACAATTGGAACGGTGGCCCGCCGTTGCCGCCGATCAATCAAAGCCGGACTTATGCAGTGCAGCCGCAAGGCTATTATGTGCAGCCACAGGTGCAGTACGTCCAACCTCGTGTTCAGTACATCCAACCGCAGGTTCAGTATGTTCAGCCACGGAACTACTATGTGCAACCGAATGTTGTCTATGTCCAACCACAGGTCGGCTATTCGCAAAGGGTCTATTACCCTCAAACCTCGACCTATTTCGTGTCTCCAAGGACCGAGGTTCTAGACCCACAAACCATACTCAGCCGCCAACGCGCCCATCAATATCGCTTTGGTCAATCCGCCCCGCAGGTCATCTACGTGACCAACTGAGGCGCAATCGCAAAATTGGAAACCGGTGTTCGGAATGGATTGATGCGGCCCTTGGCCCAAACGAAAAGCCCGGCCAAATGACCGGGCTTTCCAATATTTCTATTAGATCGGTAAACGAAGCTTAGTGCAGCTTTGTGCTGACATCCGCAATCGCCGCATCAATCAACGCGCCGCCATCCTTGGCCGTCATTGAACTGGCGATAACATCGCTTGCCGCCGCAATTGCAACCGTAACGGCTGTGTCGCGCACTTCTTTCATTGCCGATGCTTCTGCCGAAGCAATCTGATCAACAGCCGCTGCAAGACGCCGCGCAATCGAGGCCTTCAGGTCCTCTTTTGCTTGTGTCGCCGCATTGTCTGCCTCGATCTTGGCATGCGCCACGATCTGTTCGGCATGTTCGGCCACTTCTTTTTGCTTACGCTCATAAGACGCCAGAATTGTCTGGGCCTCTTCACGCAGGCTGCGGGCTTCGTCCAGTTCCTTGCGGATATTGTCCGCGCGGGTGTCCAGCATACCGCCAAGCATTCCCGGAACTTTCAGATAGATCAGAACGCTGACAAACAGAACAAACGCAATCAGCACGACAAAGTTCGTATTATCCATCGAAAAGAACGGACCACTGGCCGCAAATGCCGGTGTGGCCATCAGGCCAAGCGCCACTACCGAAAGGGATTTCAAATATGTCATCTTAAACCCCTTTCATTTGTGACTTGACCGCAGCCGTGATTGCTTTCGCATCACCTGCGCCCGGCATGATCTTATTGATGATCGCACCAGCCGTGTCTTTGGCCACTTTTTCCACTGCCGCCACTGCGCCCTTGCGGATTTCCGCAATGGCAACTTCAGATTCCGCTGCTTTCGCTGCGATTTCCGCGTCAGCCTTTTCAATCGCAACATTCAGGTCTTTCTGAATGTCAGCCTTGGCTTCAGCCACAATCTGGCCTGCCTCGGCGCGGGCATCAGCCAGAGCTTTGTTATAGGCTTCTTCAGCCTCAACCGCTTTTTGCTTCAGCGCTTCGGCCGATTCCAGATCGTTGGAGATGGCGTTTGCACGTTCCGACAAAACGCTGGCAATACGTGGCAGCGCCACTTTGGCCAGGATCAGGTAGATAACGACAAGCGTCACCACCAGCCAGAAAATCTGGTTGGCGAACCAATCCGGGTTCAGCTGCGGCATGCCTTCGTAATGTTCAGCAACCGCATGGCCCGCGTCGACCGCGCCGTTTCCGGCTTCAGATGTTGTTTCTTCAGATGCCATTGCACCCTCCGTTAGCTTTCATTCCCCGGCGGCCCGAACATGCGGACCGCCCATCGAAAACTGCTAACTTAAACAGCGAACATCAGCAGAAGTGCAACGAGGAACGAGAAGATCCCCAGCGCTTCTGAGAACGCAATACCGATGAACATCGTTGCAGTCTGACCGCCAGCGGCGGATGGGTTACGCAGAGCGCCCGACAGGTAGTTGCCAACAACGTGGCCCACACCAACAGCAGCACCGCCCATACCGGTACAGGCAAGACCTGCGCCGATGTAAGCACCCATTTGTACCAGATCGCCTTCTACACCAGTTGCCATGTTATTTCTCCTTCAGATTAGAATGGCTGGAATTATTACTCGAACTCAGTGGACCGGATGCAGCGCATCGTTCAGGTACACACAAGTCAGAATGGTGAACACATATGCCTGAATAACGGTCACGAGCATTTCAAGCCCGTAAACTGCCATGATCCCGGCAATAGGCGCGACTGCACCGATGCCCATGGCACCCGCAAATCCCGCAAAAACTTTGATAACAGCGTGACCAGCCATCATGTTGCCCGCCAAACGAATGGAGTGGCTGACAGGGCGCACGAAATACGAAATAATCTCGATAATCGCCAAAATCGGGCGCAACACCAAAGGCGCGCTGGAAACCCAGAACAGCGACAGAAACTTAAAGCCGTTTTTGTAAAAGCCCAGCAAAGTCACGAAAAGGAAAACCGCCATCGCCATGGTCGCCGTAACAGCGATATGCGATGTGGTGGTAAAGCTCATGGGCAGAAGGCCCAGAACATTGGCCAGCACAATGAACATGAAAAGGGTCATGATGTAAGGGAAGTATTTCAGCCCTTCCTTGCCAGCGATGTCTTCAACCATCTTATGAACAAACGCATAAATCTCTTCGGCAATTGACTGGCTGCGGGATGGCACGATTGCGCGGCCACGGGTGCCCAGAACCAGCATCGCGATGACCGCCAGAACAGTGATCCCCATCCACAACGTCGCGTTTGTCGGCGTGTACCAAAGAATGTCGCCATGCCCGAAAAGAGGCTTGATAACGAACTGGTCCATCGGGTGGATGTTGAAAGCGCTTTCTTCGGCTGCCATCTGTGACACCTCTGTCTGTCTGCCCGTAGGGCGTTAATCTCTCACCCCAAAAGGGTGGCTATTTATCCGCCTTGGCTGCCTCAGCATCCTTGACGTTCTGTGCCTGAAGTTCCACCGCCGTGCGCATCATCGTGCGCACCCCTGCCGCGAAACCCAGCAACGTGAACAGTATCAGGAAAATCGGGAGGGTCCCGAACAGGCGGTCAAGCCCGTACCCAATACCAAAACCCATGCCCAAACCGACCACAAGTTCGATCACCATCCGCCATGCGGCACCTGCCGCGGAATGGTGATCATGGTGCTGTCGTCCGGGGTTCTTATCTACTTTCGCAGCATTGATGCGAGCTTCCAGCGCATCCAAAGCCTTTGGATCGGGCGCGTCTGACATCAAAAAAGAACCCCCTGTGACAGTCCGGCGGAACCTAGTTCGCAGCAAACACAGAGTCAACGCAGAATGAGCTTGCCTAAACTTAGGTTAACCTGTTGATTATATTGTGATTAACTTACCTGCGTCATGCGGGCACAGGTTGTCAGGTTTGACCAGAAGGGATTTCAGATGGAAACCACGTTATTCAACCAGTTGGTTGACAAAGGCCGGAACGCTTAACCAAGCGGTTGACCAAATCCACGCGAAAACGATAGTCAAAGCGGATGACAGACCGACTCGATCTTGCCTTTTCAGCCCTTGCCGATCCAACCCGACGCGCCATCCTGACGATGTTGCTAGAGGATGACATGGCCGTCACGGATGTTGCTGAGCCGTTTCAAATGTCGCTGGCGGCCATTTCCAAGCACCTGTCGATCTTAACCCGTGCGGGTCTGATCAGTCAGGAAAAGCGCGGTCGCGTGAAATGGTGCAAGCTTGAGCCGACAGCGATGAAGGACGCCTCGGTCTGGATGGAAAGCTTTGGCCAGTTCGAGGTGGTCAATCTGGACGCCTTTGAACGGTTTCTTGATGATGAACTGGTCGATAGTCCGGACAATTTGACCGAACAGACGGATCAGGCTTAACCCGCGCTTCATCCTTTTGCCGATAACTGATGCCAAGAGCGCGGGATTGCTGTCAGAAAGACGCGGGTGAAAACCCCTGTCACCGCCGGAACTGAAATTCCTTCTGACGGGACATCATGCAGGCTTTTGCTGTTACCAATCGCTATCTCAAAACGCGCGCGGCGCAGGATTCAGTGGATGCGCTGGCTACCCTGGCTGCGGGGGTTCTGCCTGTCAGCCTTGGCCGGGCCGAGGTTGGTTTCGCCCAAACCGCATGGGCCTATTTTCACCACTTCGCTGATCCGAAAACCGGGCTATGTCCAGCCACCGACCAAACAGATATCGTCAGCCCGTGGGAAATCGGCTCGACCCTCATCGGTATCCTGTGCGCCGACCGGCTTGATCTGATTACAACCCGGCAGGCGCGTGATCGTTTGAGCCTGTGCCTGCAATCGGTGGCCTCGCTCAAGACCAGCAAAACGGCGGTCCCCGGTCTTGGCTATTGCAACCGGACGCTCAGACCGGTTGATTTTTCTGGCAATCCAACCAATCACGTTACGGGCTGGTCGGCGCGCCAGATCATGCGGTTGGTCGGCGGCTTTATTGCGATCGCGCACCATTATCCTGATCTGGCACCAGAAGTATCCATGACCCTGAACCGCTGGCAATTGGGTCACCTTCTGAACGCCGGGCATTTCCGGCCCAGCGAACCGGCGCGCGGCGATGCGCAGGTGACGCCTACACCAGAACACCTTGGCTACGAACAATATGCGGCGCGCATTGCCTGTCTGGTCGGCCTGCCAGTACAAGCGGCAATGGACCTGCGTCCGATCCTGTGCGGCCATCGCCATGGCGATTTGTTGCTGCCTGCCGACAAGCGGCGCGGGGGGCGTGCGCCTCCGATCATCACATCGGACCCGTTTCATCTGGACGCGATGGAGTTTGGTTGGCGGCCAGACATGTTGGATGTCGCCGCCAGCCTGTTTCTGGCCCAGAAAGGGCGGTTCGAACAAACCGGCGTGCTGACCGCCCTGACCGAAGACGCGACCGACCAGCCGCCCGGTTTCGCCATTGGCGGGCTGTTGGCGCGCGACCTGCCATTTGCCTGCATTTCACCCAGCGGCGGTGATCTGGCGCATCTGCGCAGCGTATCCACCAAAGCCGCCTTTGGCTGGTGGTCTTTACTGCCAACGCCCTATTCGCAAAAATTACTGGATGCTGTTTCAGATTTGCAAACGCCCACAGGCTGGCAAACCGGTTTTTATGAGGCCAGCGGGGCCATCAACTCAGCGCTGTCGCTGAACACAAATGCAGTCATACTGGAGGCACTGCATTACCGGGCATTCGGGCCGTTGTTTCGCGCCGCACAATAGGTGCGCGACCGGATTGACCCGCTGAAAAAGAAACGCCCGGTGTTTTGTCACCGGGCGTTTCGATTGATGTAATGCTGCGCGATCCGTTTTGCGTGACCGCGCTGTCAGGTTTGCTTAGTTCAGCGCCTTATCGGTGATCGCATGTGTCCAGGCACCTTCAGGTGTCTTGGTGATCACAGGATCAGAACCGCCACCCATCAGGCTGTCGACAGTCCGCTGATAGTCAGCAGGGTCAAGCGCGCCGTTGGAACCCGCGGTCAATTTGGCAATCTCGCCCATCATCCGCTTCTGGTGCTTTTCTGTTTGCGCACCTGTCGCGTCATTATCCAGAACGATCATAGCGGCAGCATCCGGGTTTTCTTCGGCCCATTTCCAGCCCTTCATGGATGCACGAACGAAACGCACCATCTTGTCTTCAAACGCCGGATCTTTCAGGTTTTCTTCCAGCACATACATGCCGTCTTCCAACGTGGCGACGCCCTGATCTTCGTATTTGAACACAACCAGATCGTCCGGGGAAAGGCCCGCATCAATGATCTGCCAGTATTCATTGTACGTCATGGTCGACACACAAGCCGCTTGACCCTGCAGGATCGGGTCAACGTTAAAGCCCTGCTTCAGAACTGTAACACCACCATCAGCGCCGTCCGTTGCCAGACCCAGTTTGCTCATCCAGCTCAGGAACGGATATTCGTTACCATAGAACCAGACGCCCAGGGTTTTCCCGGCGAAATCGGCTGGCGAGGTGATGCCAGCGTCTTTGCGGCAGGTCAGCATCATGCCCGAAGACTTGAACGGCTGGGCGATATTGACCAGACCCAAACCTTTTTCGCGGCTTGCCAGCGCCGAAGGCATCCAGTCAAGCACAACATCGGCACCGCCACCAGCGATCACCTGTGCCGGTGCTACATCCGGGCCACCGGGCTTAATAGTCACATTCAGCCCCTCAGCCTCGTAAAAGCCCTGATCGGCGGCCACGTAATAGCCCGCGAACTGTGCTTGTGTGACCCATTTAAGTTGCAGGGTCACATCGTCGGCGGCTTGCGCAACCGAAGCGCCCATCGCCAAAACCCCCGCAAGGGCTGTTGTCATAAACTTATTCATTCGTCTTTCTCCCAGTTGTTAAACATTATTGCTCAGCCTCATCTCTGCGAAGGATGCCAGAAGGTTACTGCCTTCTCGATCATCGCGACACAGCCATAAAATGCAGAACCGGCCAAGGCCGCCACTGCAATTTCTGCCCACACCATATCCAGTGCAAGCCGTCCGACCTCAGTCGAAATCCGAAATCCCATCCCTTTGATGGGCGAGCCAAAGAATTCGGCCACAATAGCACCAATCAGCGCCAGTGTGGTGCAAATTTTCAACCCGTTGAAAACAAAAGGCATCGCCGCGGGCAGGCGCAGTTTCATCAATGCCTGCGGATAAGACGCCGCATAAGTCTGCATCAGGTCGCGCTGCATGTGATCGGTCGCGCGCATCCCCTGCACCGTGTTGACCAGCATCGGAAAGAACACCATCACCACAACGACAGCCGCCTTTGACTGCCAGTCAAACCCGAACCACATCACCAAAACCGGTGCCATGCCGATAATCGGCAATGCGGCCACGAAATTGCCAACCGGCAGCAAACCGCGTTGTAAGAAGGGCGAGCGGTCCACCGCGACAGCCGTCAAAAACGCCGCGCCGCAGCCTATTGCATATCCCGACAAAGCGCCCTTGATAAAGGTCTGGGCGAAATCCACCCACAAGATCGGAATGCTGGTGGCGAATTTCGCGCCAATCGCACTTGGCGCGGGCAGTAGCACAGGGTTTATCTCAAACCCGCGTACCATGCCTTCCCACAATATCAGCAATGTGATCCCGAACAATGTCGGCACAACAAACGAGGTCAGGCGGGATTTCGGCATATGGGACAGGCCCATATTAACCCACCAGGCCAACACCCAGAACAGCAGAGATCCGACAATCCACATCATCTGAGCATCCCCATTCGTTTCAGGGTGACATTCTGCAAAACCCCGATCAGGGCCACCAGACAAGCGGCCAGCACAGCCGCAGAGATCAGAGCCGACCATATCTGGATGGTCTGCCCGTAATAGCTGCCAACCAACATCCGCGCGCCCAAACCGCCGTTCTGATTGATCGGCAGTTCTGCCACAATCGCCCCGACCAAAGCCGCCGCCATCGCGATTTTAAGCGAGGTGAACAAATACGGCATCGAAGACGGAAACCGCAATTTCCAGAAGGTTTCGGACTGACCGGCATACCATGTCCGCATCTGGTCAAGCTGCATGTGATCGGGTGAGCGTAACCCTTTGACCATGCCGACAACCACCGGGAAAAACGACAGATACATCGAAATCACCGCTTTGGGCAGCAACCCCGACACGCCCACCGCGTTCAGAACCACAATCACCATCGGCGCAATCGCCAAAATTGGTATGGTCTGGCTGGCGATAACCCACGGCATCACGGACATATCCATCGCGCGATTATGCACTATCCCGACCGCCAGCAATATGCCCAGCGTCGTGCCCATGATAAAACCCATCACTGTGGCAGACAGGGTAATCCAGCCGTGAAAAATCAAACTCCGCTTCGATAACGCCTTGCCGCGCAGCACCATCGCACCTGTTGTCTTCCAGATTTCCTGCGCGACCTGATGCGGCGCTGGCAGCTTGGGTTTGTCCTGCGACCAGGTATCGGCCACCATTTCGGAAAAGCTAAGCGTCACATCCGCCCGCTTGGCCTTGTCATAGGCCCACCGACTGTTCAGACCAACGGCCCCTGCATACCACAGCAGAAAAATCGCCAGAACCACGACCAGAACAGGCATCAGCTTTTGCGAAAACCAGCTCAAAGTGGGGCCCCTTTCATTGTTCCCGAAATACTCCCGCCGGAGGCCAGAAAGTTTGAAACGCGCGTAGGGTCGAAAACGCGGCTTTTGAGTATTTTTAGAACAATGATGTTAAGGATATCGCAACCATTCCAAGGCTCAATAGAGCGGCGGAACAGGCTGGAGAGCCGATGACCGTGAACGATGATAGCGCCTCGTCTTTGCAAAAAAGCGGGGCGTTTCTTGTGGGGATCAATCATCATAGGCGTGCCCAGCCCTGAGGCCATCGCGCACCCGGTGCGCGATTTCCAGGAATTCCGGTGTGTCGCGAATATCGAGCGGACGGTCTTTGGGCAGCGTGCTTTCAATCACATCCGCGATCCGCCCCGGACGGGGGCTCATCACGACGATCTTGGTTGAAAGATAGACCGCCTCGGGGATCGAATGGGTGACAAATGCTATGGTCTTGTTGGTTTTGGCCCACAGCTTTAGCAATTGTTCATTCAGATGATCCCGCACGATTTCATCCAGTGCGCCGAACGGTTCATCCATCAACAGGATGTCAGCATCAAAGGCTAACGCGCGCGCGATGCTGGCGCGTTGCTGCATACCGCCGGAAAGCTGCCACGGGAATTTCTTTTCGAACCCGGCAAGGTCAACCAGTTCCATCACCCGCGCGACGCGCTCGGCCTGATCGGCTTTGCTGTAGCCCATGATTTCCAGTGGCAGGCGGATGTTGCCGCCAATCGTGCGCCACGGATACAGGCCCGCCGCTTGGAAAACATAGCCGTAGGCGCGCGATTTTCGGGCCTGTTCCGGTGAAACGCCGTTGATCGTGATCTCGCCCGCCGTTGGCTTTTCAAGATCGGCCATAACGCGCAGGAACGTGGTTTTGCCACAGCCGGACGGGCCGATAAACGACACGAATTCGCCCTTAACGATATCAAGATTGATATCTTCAAGCGCATGCACCGGCCCGTCGTTTGTTTCAAACGTCAGGCTTAGGTTTTCGGCTTTTACGACTGTGTCGTTCACCCTATCAAATCCCCGCTGGAATGTTCAAAGGGTCGCGCTGGATCATCTTGGGCGCGGTTAGTGCTTTCCACTTGCTCAGCGCCTGATGCGCCGATGGGAAAGCTGGCCGAGGCACGAACTTGCCGCGACCCGGCTGTGGCTGGCTGTTCTGCCCCCAAGCCCAAATCACATCGCCACGACTTAAGGTATAGCGCGACTGCGCTGTTACGTTGAAGCCTTCAAACACGTTATAATCAAGGATCGAATGGTGGTTGCTGGGCGAAATCGTTTTGGAGATCTTCGGATCCCACACCACGATATCCGCGTCCGCTCCTTCGACGATCGCGCCTTTCTTGGGGTAAATATTCAGGATTTTCGCCACATTGGTCGACGTTGCCGCGACAAATTCGTTCGGCGTCAATCGCCCGGTTTCAACCCCTTCGGTCCAGAGAACCGCCAGACGTTCCTCTAGCCCGTTGGACCCATTAGGAATGATCCGGAAATCATTGCGACCGGCGCGTTTCTGTTCGGTGTTGAACGCGGCATGATCCGTCGCCACGACCTGCAAACTGCCGGATTGCAAACCGGCCCACAACGAATCCTGATGATCTTTGCTGCGAAATGGGGGCGACATAACGCGGCGTGCGGCGTGATCCCAATCTTTGTTGAAATATTCGCTTTCATCCAGCGTTAGAAACTGGATCAACGGCTCGCCATAAACCCGCATGCCTTTTTGACGGGCGCGACGGATCGCTTCATGCGTTTGTTCGCAAGATACATGGACGATATACAGCGGCACACCTGCCGTATCGGCGATGGTGATGGCGCGGTTCGCGGCCTCGCCTTCCAGTTCAGGCGGGCGGGAATAGGCATGCGCCTCCGGCCCCGTCATGCCCATGTCGAAATATTTCTGCTGAAGTTCAAACACCAGATCGCCGTTTTCGGCATGCACCATCGGCAACGCGCCAAGTTCGGCGCAGCGTTTGAAACTGGCGAACATCTCATCGTCTTCGATCATCAAAGCGCCTTTGTAGGCCATGAAATGCTTGAAGCTGTTGACGCCCATTTTGACGGCGTCTTCCATCTCGTCAAAGACGTTTTCGTTCCAGCCGGTGATAGCCATGTGATAGCCGACATCGCTGCAAATCTGTGGCGCTGACTTGCGGTGCCATTCGTTAATGGCGTTCTTGATCGAGCCATCGGCCCCCGGCAGGCAGAAATCAACGATCATCGTGGTGCCACCAGCGGCGGCGGCCCATGTGCCGGTTTCAAAGGTTTCCGCAGCGGTCGTGCCCATGAACGGCATTTCCAGATGGGTGTGCGGGTCAATACCGCCGGGGATCACATACGCGCCCTCGGCATCAATATATTCGTCGCCCGACAGGTTTTCACCGATCTGCTTGATCGTCTCGCCCTCGATCAGGACGTCAGCTTTCCAAGTGCGGTCCGCCGTGCAGACAGTGCCGTTTTTGATGACTTTGGTCATTTTGTTTCTCCTTATTTCGCGAACAGATTACGGACGAAGGTTACTATTCCGAATAAAAACGCGCCGCCGACTGCTCCGCCGACTCCTAGTCCGAACAAGTTTGCAATAGACCGACTGCTTCCGCTTACTAAATCCGAACCCACTGTATATGCTGCACCACAAGCTAAGCCGAGAGCCAGCGACCGATAAATGTTCCATTTTTTTGGCGCACTCACTCCACAATCCCCGCAGTCTCCACAACCGCATGAAACAGCACATTGGTCCCAGCGGCGGCCCAGTCCTGCGAGATGTCCTCGGCCTCGTTATGGCTTAACCCGTCCACGCAGGGGCACATTATCATTGCCGTTGGGGCGACGCCGTTGATCCAACAGGCATCATGCCCCGCACCTGAAATCAGGTTCCGGTGGGAATAGCCCAGCCGTTCGGCAGCGTTGCGAACAGCAGACACGCAACCCTCATCAAACGTCACGGGATCAAACCCGCCGACCTTTTCAAAGCTGACGCCCAGCCCCATCGCACCGGCGATCTGCGCGGCACCTTCGCGGAACTTGTCTTCCATATCTTTGATCGTCGCCAAAACCGGCGAGCGGAAATCGACCGTGAACACCACTTTGCCGGGGATCACATTGCGCGAGTTTGGGTAGACATCGATATGCCCCGCCGCACCAACTGCATCCGGTTTGTGCGACCACGCGATCTGATCGACCAGTTCCAGCATCCGCGCCATGCCAAGGCCAGCGTTCTTGCGCATCGGCATTGGGGTCGAGCCGGTGTGCGAGTCCTTGCCGGTCACCGTCACCTGCGTCCACGACAGCCCTTGGCCGTGGGTGACAACGCCAATGTCTTTGCCTTCGGCCTCTAAAATCGGCCCTTGTTCGATATGCAGTTCAAAGAATGCGTGCATCGCCCGCGCGCCAACCTCTTCCTCACCACGCCAGCCGATCCGCGACAGCTCATCCCCGAACTTCTTGCCCTCGGCATCTTCCAACGCATAGGCCCAGTCCTGCGTATGCTGACCACCGAACACACCCGAGGCCAGCATCGGCGGTGCGTACCGCGTGCCTTCCTCGTTGGTCCAGTTGGTGGCGACGATGGGGTGCTTGGTTTTAATCCCAAGATCATTCAGGGAGCGGATGATCTCAAGCCCCCCAAGCACCCCAAGCACGCCGTCATATTTCCCCCCAGTGGGCTGCGTGTCCAGGTGGCTACCCACATAGACCGGCAGCGCCTCAGGATCTGTACCTTCACGACGTGCAAACATGTTACCCATCTGGTCGAGGCCCATGCTGCATCCAGCCTCCTCGCACCATTTCTTGAACAGATGGCGGCCCTCGCCGTCTTCATCCGTCAGGGTCTGGCGGTTGTTGCCACCGGCAACGCCCGGCCCGATCTTGGCCATTTCCATCAGCGTATCCCACAAGCGATCGCTGTTGATTTTCATATTGTCGCTTGGCGCTGGCATCCGCGAACCCCCCAGTTCTTACCGACAGTGTTTTTTGCAAACCTCTTGCGTCGATATGGTTTCTGACCATATGGTCAAGATTACGGGACCACAACCTGACCATCTGGTCAAGAAAAAACTGAGTTTACAGCGAAATGAATATCGCAGCCAAACCTCAAAGCAAAAAACAGCGCCGTGAAGCGCAGGAAAAGCTTATTCTTGAGGCAGCCGAAAAGGTTTTTGCCGAGGCCGGGTTTGGCGGGGCGACCATGCAACTGATCGCTGACGTGGCCGGATTGCCCAAGGCCAACCTGCATTATTACTTTCCCACCAAGGAATCGCTGTATCGCCAAGTGGTGCAAAACATCTTTCAGTTCTGGCTGCGGGCGGCGGATGTATTTGACAGCGCCGAAGGTCCCGCCGAAGGGATCGGCGCTTATATCGACGCCAAAATGGAAATCAGCCGCGCTTATCCGGCGGGCTCAAAAGTCTGGGCGTCCGAGGTTATGCACCGCGCACCGGTCATTCAGGATTATCTGGAAACGACGCTGGCGGAATGGACCGACGGGCGCATGAAAGTCATCCAACGCTGGATCGACGAGGGTCGGATGAACCCGGTCAACCCGCGCCATTTGTTATACATGCTGTGGGCGACAACCCAGCATTACGCCGATTTCGGGCATCAGATCGAGACGCTGAATGAAGGCAAAGCACTTAGCGATCAGCAATGGGCTGAGGCCAAAGCCTCGGTCAAGCAGATCATTCTGACCGGGATTGGTGTTTCCGCCGAAGGCTGAGCCGGGCGAAAACCCGCCCTTCGTCTCGTATTCTGATCTGCATCAACGACGCGAAACACCGCGTGCGCGCAAAATACAGCCATACCCAAACCGGACCCCGACGCCGCTTTTCAGTTTGTTGCTGAGGTTGGCGTCTAAATGCAATGCAGCAATGGTCCGATGCAAGATAAAGGAAAGACACCGATGAGAACCACATTTCTGGCCCTGACGGGTGCGGTGGCAATTGGATTGCTGGGCTGCGCAAGCGATGTACAAGCCGCGCAATACACTATTGAACAACGCTTTCACCAGCCTGCCGCCTCAAACGTTGAAGAAGCGGACATAACGGTCATCAATTGCTCGAACGGGCGGCAATATTATATCTATGGGTACTACCGCAACCGCGGCCCATATTACCGCGCGATCATTCCGCCCTATTGGGGAAATCCTGTCGGTGGCAAGGACCATCAACAGTTTGAGGATGCGATTGAGGCCGCCTGCTACTGACAACACAATAACAACACCGCGCGCCCACAACGCCCCGGCATGGTTCAGGCCGGAGCGGACCATTTTGATGGGCGCACGCGCATTGGCACATATCCCGCTGGTTGTGCCTGACGCCTGTCACCGACCATGTTTGCCCTGTGCTTACCCTGCGTTACCTTGTCCATCTCACTGATTTTCACAATAATTTGCGGAAATTAACTTGCTAATCAGACCCGTTAGTTTAGGTCGTATCCCATAACAACACCAACCGAGCGGATGCATGACACTTACCCAAACGACCGACGCGGCTAAAGCCGCGCCCGAAACTTCGCGCGATTGGGTTCAGATCCTTAGCAAATACCGCGATCCCAGCACGTGGCGCAGCATTTTTGAACTGGCGGTCACACTGGTTCCGTTTATCGTCTTGTGGGCACTGGCCTGGTGGTCCTTGTCGTTTTCCTATTGGCTGACGGCCGCTATCGCGATTGCCAACGGCACGTTTCTGGTACGTCTGTTCGCCATCCAGCATGATTGCGGTCACCGCGCGTTTTTCAAAAACAAACATGCAGGCGATTGGGTTGGCCGGGTGCTTGGCGCACTGACGCTGACACCCTATGACGTTTGGCGACGCACCCATGCGGTGCATCACTCGGCCTCGGGCAATCTGGACAAACGCGGGATTGGCGACGTTCACACCATGACCGTGCGCGAATATCAGGCCCTGACGGCCTGGGGTCGGTTCATGTACCGCCTCTATCGGAACCCTGTCGTGCTATTCGGGCTTGGGCCGATCTATCTGTTTTATCTACAAAACCGACTGCCTGTGGGATTAATGCATTCCGGCTGGCAATATTGGACCAGCGCGATGAGCACGAATTTGATTATTGCCGCTATTCTGGGTCTGTTGATTTACTTTGGCGGGCTTATGACCGTTGTTCTGATCTTCTTGCCAACAACGCTTGTCGGGGCCTCAATCGGTCTGTGGTTGTTTTATGTGCAGCATCAGTTTGAGAACACCCAATGGGATGACAACGAACATTGGCAATTGCATGACGCAGCACTGCACGGCTCATCCCATTACGTGCTGCCAAAAGCGCTGCAATGGCTGTCAGCCAATATCGGCATCCACCACGTTCATCACCTCTATAGCCGCATCCCGTTTTACCGTCTGACCGAAGTTTTGCACGATCATCCGGTTCTGGCAAATGCCCAGCGCATGACCCTGTTGGAAAGCTTTGCATGCGTGAAGCTGCAATTGTGGGACGAAAGCCAGCGCAAATTGCTGTCACACGCACAGGCCAAAGCGCTTTACGGCCGCGCGTCTATCTAGAATCTTGCACCTTTGCGAATTAAATGCTCTGCTGGTTTGACCAACAGGTCAAAGGGTGATGAGGCATGGCACGCGCGGCGGCATCCAAAACGCGAACGCGAATCCAACGCGAAAAGACTGAACTGATCCTGACAGCCGCGCTCGAGGTTTTTGCGACCTACGGCTATCGCGGCTCGACCATAGACCAGATCGCTGGACAGGCTGGCCTGTCAAAACCCAACCTGCTTTATTATTTCGACAACAAAGACGCGATCCACTCGCGATTGCTGGAACGCCTGCTTGAAACTTGGCTGGCACCACTACACGCGCTTGACGAAAACGGTGAACCGATCACCGAAATACTGGCCTATGTGACCCGCAAACTGGAAATGGCCCGCGATTTTCCGCGCGAAAGCCGCCTTTTTGCTAATGAGATTTTGCAGGGCGCGCCGCGTATCCTCGATCAAATTGCAGGTCCGTTGAAAACCTTGGTCGACGAAAAGGCACTCATCATCCGGGGCTGGTCGCAACAAAACCAAATTGCGCCGGTCGACCCCTATCACCTGATCTTTTCGATCTGGTCAACGACCCAACATTACGCCGATTTCGACACGCAGGTCAGCGTGGTTCTTGGCCCCCGCGCCGCCACCCGTTTTGACGATGCTGCGCGTCACCTGACCGATATGTTCACGAAACTGCTTCGTCCTTGAGCAGAACCAAAAGCGCTACAATCGTTGCCCCGACGCCCAGCATCACCAGTGGGGCAGGCAAACGATTGCCCAGCGCGGCCTCCCACAGGATCACCCAGGTCGGCGTCAGATAAGAATACGCCATCACTTTGGCCGACGGCAGCCGCAGCGTCGCATATTGCAGCAGCACGAAAGACGCAGCCGTTGAAAACACCACCAAATATCCCAGCGTGATCCAGACGATCGCCGGCAATTCCGCCCAGGGCGTGGCGATCAATTCGCTGAACCCGACCGCCACCAACAGGATGGAACCCGCCACCAATGTGCCAAAGGTAAAGGTCACCGCCCCCTCGCCCCGGTTCAGCTTGCGCACCATCGGCGTGTAAATCGCGTGGCTGATACAACCGATGAAATAAATCACCTCGCCGCGCCCGACATCCAGTGTAGAAATCGCTGAAAAATCCGCCCTGAAGATGACCCATAATGCCCCAAGTGCTGCGATTGTCAGCGCCAAGGCCATGCGCGATGTGGTGATTTGCCTGAGCAGAATATACCCAAACACAGCCGCCAACATCGGCATCAGCGTAAAGACCGCCGCAGCCGAAACAGGCTTGGCGGTTTTCAGCCCCTCAAACATCAAAACAAAATAAAGCCCGAACAACCCGCCCAGTATCAGATACCGCCAGGGCGCCTGAAAATGCGCCCGCTTAAATCCCGGCCCGGTCAGAACAAACAAACCCATGACAATGGCTGCCAGAACAAAGCGAACCGCGTTGACCGCGGATGGCGCGATCTCATTCGCCACGATATGGCCAAGGCTAAAGGAACCCGCCACAAGGGCCGAAAAAACCAGCATCGCCGCATGCCCGCGCCATTGCTCAGCCGTCAAGTTCATCGTGCAAACCTCTTGCGAAATAGTCCCGCCTGATTGCTATCAAGCCAAACCCCCAAGGGAAAGCCGCAATTCCCGAGCCTCGTTGGGCGCCGCGCACCTTTCTTCTTTTGAAAAATATCCTCGGGGGTCCAAGGGGGCAGACAGCCCCCTTGCTATGGCCGCCGGGCTATTCGGCGGCCTTCACAGCTCCCGGGTTGTTCGGATGGGTCTGCCAGTTGGCATATCCTTCAACAGGCTTGCCGGTCCTTGGATCAACCTCGCCCAGCGCCAATTCTTCCATCGTGATGCAATTCTCAACCGGGCAGACATTGACGCACAGATTACAGGCGACGCACTCCGCGTCATTGACTTCAAAGCCACGCACCCCGTCGATCTGATCAAAGATCGCCTGATGCGACGTGTCTTCACAGGCCGCAAAACACCGCCCGCATTTGATACACAAATCCTGATCTATCTTGGCCTTTGTCACGTAATTCAGGTTCAGATCCTGCCAATCGCGAATGTTCGGCACAGCGCGCCCAACGACCGAGGCAACACTTTCGTGCCCACCTTCGTCCATCCATTGCGACAGCCCCGAGATCATCTCTTTGACGACATCAAACCCGTAAGTCATCGCCGCCGTGCAGACCTGCACATTGCCAGCGCCCAGCGCGATAAACTCAGCCGCGTCGCGCCATGTGGTAACACCGCCGATGCCCGACACTGGCAGACCCGCCGTGATCGCATTCCGCTTGATCTCGGCCACCATGTTCAGCGCAATCGGCTTGACCGCTGGTCCGCAATAGCCGCCATGCGCGCCGACACCATCCAACATCGGCTCGGGCGAGAATACATCCAGATTGACCGAGGTGATAGAATTGATCGTGTTGATCAGACTGACGGCATCCGCCCCCCCGCGCAGTGCAGCCTCGGCAGGCATACGTATGTCGGTGATGTTGGGCGTCAGCTTCACGATCACGGGCATGCGGGTGTATTGCTTGCACCAGCGGGTGACCATTTCGATATATTCAGGCACCTGGCCCACGGCCGAGCCCATGCCGCGTTCCGCCATCCCGTGCGGGCAGCCAAAGTTCAGCTCGACCCCATCCGCGCCGGTTTCTTCAACCAATGGCAGGATCTTTCGCCAAGCGTCTTCTTCGCAAGGCACCATCAGGGATACCACAACCGCCCGATCCGGGTAATCACGTTTGACCGATTTGATCTCTTGCAGGTTCACCTCCAAGGGTCGGTCGGTGATCAGTTCGATGTTATTCAGCCCCAGCAACCGTCGATCCGCACCCCAGATCGCGCCGTAGCGCGGGCCGTTCACATTGACCACCGGAGGTCCCGCTTCGCCCAGTGTTTTCCAGACAACGCCACCCCATCCCGCCTCGAACGCCCGGCGGACGTTGTATTCTTTGTCCGTTGGCGGCGCACTGGCCAGCCAGAACGGGTTGGGGGATTTGATCCCGACGAATTCGCTTGTTAAGTCAGCCATAATCTAGCCCTCCCTTATGCCGTCAACGAGGCATGAATATCCTCAGCGGCATCACGCCCTTCGGCGACCGCCGTCACGGTCAGATCGTCACCACCGCTGGCACAATCGCCACCAGCCCAGATACCAGTGACCGAGGTACGACCCTGTTCGTCCACCTTGATCTTGCGCCCTTCCAGCGCCAGTATATCCGGCGCGCCGTCCAATGTCTGGCCAATGGCTTTCAGAACCTGATCGGCGGCAATCTCAAATTTTTCGCCGGTTTCAACCAGCTTGCCCGCCTTGGTTTCGGTTCTGGCAAACACCACGCCATCGTCGGTCACCGCAGTTGGTGCCGCGTTGTAAACGATCCGAACACCTTTGGAGGTCGCCAGTTCCTGTTCAAACACGCTCGCGGCCATTGCAGCTTTGTCGCGTCGATAGGCCATAGTCACAGTATCGGCCCCCAGCAACTTCGATTGCACAGCCGCATCCACCGCCGTCATTCCGCCGCCGATCACAACCACGTTGCGTCCAACGGCGATGTCCGTTTTGTCTGCCGATTGGCGCAAGTCTGCAATCATATCCACCGCATCTGCCACGCCGTCGCGATCACCGCCATCGACCGCCAGCGCGTTCACACCTGCCAATCCGATGCCCAGAAAGACCGCGTCGTGATCTGCCTGCAAGCTGTCCAGCGAAACGCCATCACCCAGGCGTTGACTGTGCTTGAGGGTGATCCCGCCAATGCCCAGCAGCCAATCAAGCTCGGCCTGCGCGAAGCCGCCGGGGGCTTTGTAGGCGGCTATGCCGTATTCATTCAGCCCGCCACCTTTTGCGCGCGCGTCATAGATTGTCACCGAATGGCCCTTCATCGCCAGCCGGTGCGCCGCTGATAATCCAGCAGGGCCAGCGCCGACAATTGCCACCGATTTTCCGGTTTCCGGGGCGCGTGCAATTGGATGCCCGCCCGCCGCCATCAACCGATCCGTGGCGTAGCGTTGTAGTTGGCCGATGACCACTGGCTTGCCTTCAGCCGTCTCGCGAACGCACACTTCTTCACACAGGGTTTCCGTCGGGCAAACCCGGGCGCACATGCCACCAAGAATATTCTGGGCAAAAATCGTGCGCGCGGCCGCTTCGGCGGTGCCGGTTGCGATCTGACGGATGAACAAAGGGATGTCGATTGTCGTCGGACAAGCCGTCGCGCAGGGCGCGTCATAGCAGAAATAACAACGATCCGCTGCGACCAATGCTTCGTGGTCATTCAGCGGGTGATGCAAATCCTGAAAGTTATTGGCGATTTCATTGGCACTCAGACGTCCTGCAACCACGCCCGGTGTGAACTGATCAGTTGGCATTCTGACCCTCTCCCTGTTTTCTTTTCGGTGAATTCACGCTTGCACAGTTCAATTTTTTTATCAACTGGTAAATTTTTACCCCTGAGCGCGTCAGG
Organism: Paracoccaceae bacterium; assembly: GCA_021775315.1. Classification (GTDB taxonomy): domain Bacteria; phylum Pseudomonadota; class Alphaproteobacteria; order Rhodobacterales; family Rhodobacteraceae; genus UBA5972. The sequence continues at coordinate 19,857 of JAJFIC010000059.1, read as the reverse complement.
GTCGTTTCTGTAACTGCTCCAGCGTTTCGATCTTGGCTTTCATGTTCTGTTTCAGAAATCCGGCCAGCGCCTGAACTTTTGCGGTGCGGTGCAAGCCCACATGGGTCACCAGCCACAATTGGGTATCCCATTCAGGCAAGGACGGCATCATCTGTACAAGGTCAGGGTTCGCCGCACCGGACCACAACGACAGAAACCCCAACCCGGCCCCGGCATGGATCGCATCTTCAAATGCCCGCGCGTCGGACACTTTATAGACCAGATTATCATCCGGTACATTTTTTTGAATCCACTGGTAAAACGGTGCGCGGTGGTTAGGCGCGACGCTGCCAACGAACCGATGGTTAACCGCATCGCTATCGCCGCGCAGGGGGCCATATTTTTTAATGTAATCTTTGTGCCCAAACAACGAGACCGGAAAGCGGGCAACCGATTGCGCAATATTGTCAGGTTCCTTTGGCTGTGGCCCGGCCCTTAGGGCGACATGTGCTTCGCCATATTCCAGTCGCAAGGGGCGTTCATCGGTGACAAAACTTAGCTGAACGGCCGGGTAAAGCCGCCCGAATTCGACCAGTAGCGGTGTGATCTGCGGCGACAGACCTGCCAGCGACGTCAGGATTAGGCTGCCACTGACCGTTTCGCTGCGACCTTTCAGGTTTCCGGCAAGCTGGGATAGCTGATCCTCGGTCGTGGCGGCAACGCGCATCAACTCAAGCCCGGCCTCAGTCGGGTTATACCCACGCGGATGGCGTTGAAACAGTTTGCTGCCTAGCCGGGCCTCAAGCGCGTCGATATGCCGGATCACCGTTGCATGATGGACGTCAAGGTAATCCGCCGCAGCACTTAGCGTGCCTAATCTGGCGACGTGATAGGCGATGCGGACTTCATCCCAGTTCTTGATGGCATAGTTCTGTGCGTCCATGCACATAACTTGTGCATATTCTGATCTTTTGTTCAAATGCTTTCTTCCTTATCTCAGGTCTCAAGACGAAACTCTGGGATATGAAACATGACAAATACACCTGTAAACATACTGAAAATCAACAGCTCAAGCCGGATCCAAGGCTCGGTCTCGCGTCAAATGACCGACCGTCTGGTGGCGCGCATGGAAACGGAAATTCCGGAGACAAACATTGTTAGCCGGGATCTGGCGCAAGGCCTGCCAAGCGTGTCGGAGAACTGGATTGGTGCCAACTTCACCCCTGCCGAAACACGCAATGACGAACAGAAATCGCTGTTGGCCCAATCGGATGAATTGGTGGATGAGTTGCGCGCCGCCGATGTTCTGGTCATCGGGTTGCCGATTTACAATTTCGGCGTCCCTGCGGCGCTGAAGGCATGGATTGATCTGATCTGTCGCGCTGGCGAAACCTTTCGCTACACCGAATCCGGCCCTGAGGGTCTGCTGACCGGCAAACGCGCCATTGTCACGGTGGCCTCTGGCGGTGTGCCGGTTGGCTCGCCCATGGATCACGCCACGACATACCTGACGCAAGTGCTGGGTTTTGTTGGCATCACCGATGTCACCTATGTGGCCGCAACGGGTCTGGCGATGGACGCCGAGGCTGCAATCAAATCCGCCGAAGCCCAGATTGATACGCTCGATTTGGAACAAGCCGCCTAGCGGAAAATATGGAAAAGGAGTTATTCCAATGACATCCAATGTACAAAAATACGGCCTGTTGGCCCTTAAAATCCTTGCCGGTCTGGCCTTTCTGGCCGCTGGTCTGGCAAAACTTGCAGGTGCTGAAATGATGGTTGGCACGTTTGATGCTGTCGGTGTCGGCCAATGGTTTCGCTATGTGACCGGCGCGATCGAGGTTGGCGCAGCAATCGTTCTGTTCATCCCCGGCATTCAGGCCTTTGGCGCGGCCCTGTTGACCGTCACGATGGTCGGTGCCACGCTTGCACATATCGTTGTTCTGGGCACAGACACCATGCTGCCCGCGATTGTTCTGGGCCTGATAACCGCTGTGATCACCTATGCACACCGCGACCAGTTGCCGATTATTGGCGCCACGAGCGACGCCTGATTTAGCAACATATCGGGCGGCGGAATTACGCCGCCCGACAATTCCTTACCCCAAGGTCAGGCTTTGCGACTCGGGCGCGCAAGACTAGACTTACCTTATGCAAAAACCCGAACCAGCTTATCCCGCCTATGCCTTATCCGAACGGATCGCCGACGGTGCTATGCATTTCCTTGGCCTTACCGGTGCGTTAATCGGGTCAATCTGGTTGCTGATCTGGGCCGCAGGGCAAGTCAGCGGCGGGCAAACAGCAGCATTGGCAGTTTATGGCGTGGCCTTAATCGCAACATTTCTGGCCTCGGCGATCTACCACATGACACCTTGGACTGGCCTAAGGCCGATACTGCGCCGCTTTGATCACGCGGCCATTTACCTTAAAATCGCGGGAACCTATACGCCGTTGGTCATTATGGTTGGTACGCTATCATCCTATTTCGTGCTGGCGATCGTCTGGGCATTGGCGATATTTGGCATGATGCGGAAACTGTTTTTCTGGAAAAATCCGAACCGTCAGGGAACGGCGCTTTATCTGATCATGGGTTGGATGAGCGTCGCGTTAATCGGTTCGCTGATCTCGATCCTGCCAACCAGCGCCCTTGTGTTAATCGCCGTTGGTGGTGGGCTTTACACGCTAGGCGTTGTTTTTCACGTCTGGGAAAGCCTGAAGTTTTCCAACGCCATCTGGCATGGTTTCGTGGTCGCAGCCTCGGCCTGCTTTTTTGTGGCGATCGCGTTAGGCGTCAGCGGCGGCTTGTCCTGAAACCGGGACAGGTTCGGGCCGCGTTAAACCGCCTGCGCCATCTCGCAGATTTTCTGGACCGAACGCCAATTCCGCCCCGTTGCCGCCACCCCCAACAGATTTTCCAATCTGATCGCCAGCTTTGATCCGCTCAGATATTTCGGCGTGTGCAGATACAAAACCCGTTCGGTCAACTGAAACCGCTCCTCCGGCCCCTTCGCAGCCGTAAGTTCTGCCTCGTCCACCAACGAAGGCGACGCCAGAAAAAACAGATGCAAGGACTTGGGGTCAACCTCGGCCTCTGGAAACGGATTGGCCGCCATCACGGGTTGAAAGCTTTCAAGCGGAATTGTCATGACCTCCGGCCGGAAATCCCTGGCAGCAAAAATCGCATCCGCAATCGCATCCGGTGACAGCGCACCGCGATAAGCGACATTGCCGCTTTGGATATAGGTCCGCACGCCACTAGCGCCCAACCCTTCCAAAATCGCCCTGAGCTCGGCCATAGGCAGAATACGGTTTCCGCCTACATTGATCCCGCGTAGCAATGCAATTTCGACTGTCATACCACACCCTACATCGGGGCCATAAGATCACGAAGTGATTTCCGATTGGCAGGTGCGCGACAAATCGGCGACAAGCCAGCCCTCGCCAATGGATCGCCAGCAAGGAAACATACTTCCCTGACTTTCCACTACCGACGCGCGTGTTTTCAATGATAGGTTCGCTTTAAATACCCCGAGGCATTTGGACAAAACAATGATTTTGGCAAAACGACATCACCTGCGAAACGCCGTGCAAACATCTCTGCTGACGGCACTGGTTCTGTTGGAAATGAACGCCCCGGCGCAAAGTTGTGCCTGTTGCGCTGAACCCGGTGAGCGTCATACCGGAACGATCGCAATCGACCAGTATCTGCAACAGGATCTGGCCCTGACCCAGCTAACCGGTCCGGCCAATGTCTTTGTCAATAATTGCGATATGGAATGCGTTGTTGGCATCAAAGACCCCCAATATGATTACGACGCCAACCTGACCATAGCCGATGGCCGTTGGTCCCTGACGCTCGGCAAAAATGGCGTTATGCGCGGCACAATCTCGTTCTTGCAACCGGCCACCGCGACCCAGTTTTTTGTCGACACCGCCCCCGATCAGATCACCCCAAGCGCACGCCTTTATAAAGAACTGCGCCTGCCCGTCGCGGTAACGGGCACCGGCGACTTCGCCAAGGGTCTAAAATGGCCGGCCCTGTCCGAGTTTATTCTGATCGGGTCCGGAAATGTCTGCACCCAGCCTTCCAACTTTACCCATTGGCAATTGACGGTAAAATCCGATGACGCCGATTTCAGTCTTTTTGGCCGTCTGGCGCCGCCTCAATAGCGCGCCAATCACACTTGACCACACCCCCGATTTAACCTACTAGATCCGCAATTCAACGGAAGTGCCAAACTTCCGGTCCCTCAAAAGGGATCGCCACCAGTCAGCGAGTTTCGCCCACTGGTGTATTTGTCGTTTGGTTAAACAGTTCCCATATCGGGACGAAACAAAGGTCGCACGAAAGGGCCGCATATGTTTGAAAGTCTCTCAGACCGCCTGTCGGGCGTCTTTGACAAGCTCACCAAACAAGGTGCGCTGTCAGATGCCGATGTTGCGACTGCCCTGCGCGAAGTTCGCGTCGCCCTGCTGGAAGCCGACGTTTCCCTGCCTGTTGCACGCGATTTCGTCAAAGCGATCCAGGAAAAAGCCACCGGGCAAGCCGTCACAAAATCCGTCACGCCGGGCCAGCAGGTCGTCAAGATCGTCCATGACGAACTGATCGCGTTTCTGGCCGGTGACGACGCCAATGCGGGCGAGCTTAAGATCGACAACGCCCCGGCCCCGATCCTGATGGTCGGCCTGCAAGGCGGCGGCAAAACCACGACCACAGCCAAACTTGCCAAACGGCTGAAAGAAAAGAACGGCAAACGCGTGCTGATGGCGTCGCTTGACGTTTACCGCCCTGCCGCGATGGAACAACTTGCCGTGCTTGGCCGACAGATCAGTGTCGACACACTTCCGATTGTCAAAGGCGAAAAACCCGGCGACATCGCGCGGCGCGCCAAACAACAAGCAACGCTCGGCGGTTACGACGTTTACATGCTCGATACCGCAGGCCGTCTGTCCATCGACGACACCCTGATGACCGAGGTCGAAACCGTCCGCGACATCACCAAGCCCCGCGAAACCCTGCTGGTGGTCGATGGCCTGACGGGTCAGGACGCGGTCCACACCGCCGAAAACTTTGATGACCGTATCGGCATCTCAGGCGTGGTGCTGACCCGGATGGATGGCGATGGTCGTGGCGGTGCCGCCCTGTCCATGCGCGCGGTCACAGGCAAGCCGATCAAATTCGTCGGCCTTGGCGAAAAGATGGACGCGCTCGAAGAATTCCACCCCGAACGCATCGCTGGCCGCATCCTTGGCATGGGCGACATCGTCTCTCTGGTCGAAAAAGCCCAGGAAACGATCGAGGCCGAACAGGCCGAACGCATGATGCGCCGCTTCACCAAAGGTCAGTTCAACATGAACGACCTGAAGATGCAGCTGGAACAAATGCTGAAAATGGGCGGTATGCAGGGCGTCATGGGTATGATGCCGGGCATGGGCAAAATGTCTAAACAAATGGAAACCGCAGGGCTGGACGACAACGTTCTGAAACGCCAGATCGCCCTGATCCAATCCATGACCAAACGCGAACGCGCCAACCCGCAAGTCCTGCAAGCCAGCCGCAAAAAACGCATTGCCAAAGGCGCAGGTCTCGAAGTTTCCGAGCTGAACAAGCTTTTGAAAATGCAGCGCCAGATGGGCGACATGATGAAAAAGATGGGCAAAATGGGCAAAGGCGGCATGCTGAAACAAGCCATGAAAGGCATGTTCGGCAAAGGCGGTATGCCCGGTGGTATGCCTGACATGAACGATCCTGCGGCAATGGAACAAGCGGCCAAAGCGCTCGGCGGCAAACTCCCTGGTGGTCTGCCGGGCCTAGGTGGCAACGCATTGCCCCCCGGCCTCTCTGGCTTTGGGAAAAAGAAATAGCCATGGCTTCTTTATTGTCCAAATACTCCCGCCGGAGGCATCCAAGCCTCGCCGCACACCCAACGGTGACGACAGCACATCGCCTGTCCGCCCGCAAAAACGGAATCGCGCGGCAGCGCGCCCTTGTGTCTGCATGACCGGAACAATCCCAACCCTTGAAACCGACCGCCTGATCCTGCGCGCAGCCCGTGCAAGCGATCTTGACGCGATGGCGACTTTTATGACGTCACCACGCAGCGAAATGATCGGTGGCCCGAAAACACGCCATGAAACTTGGCGGGGTCTGATCGGCACGTTGGGCCATTGGATGATCCGGGGCTACGGAACCTGGGTGATCGAAGACAAGGCCAGCGGTCAGCCTGCTGGCATGGCTGGCATCATCAACCACGAAGGCTGGGACGAACCGGAACTCGGTTGGCATGTCTATGACGGGTTCGAAGGCAAAGGTATCGCTTTTGAAGCCGCGCAAACCGCCCGTGCGTATGCTGCCGAAAACTTCGGTCTTGATGGCGTCATAAGTTATATCGACGCGGCCAACACACGGTCGCTGGCACTGGCAAAACGTCTGGGCGCCTCTTATGAACGCGACGGTGCGGTAGTGGGCCATCCGTGCCACGTCTACCGCCATCCGACCCTTCTAGCGCAAGACAATGACGGCAATGTGGAGGCATACGCATGACCTTTGCAACGCGCATCCCAACCATAAGTCGCCACCAATTCGCTCAATCCGGAGGGCAAAATGACTGACGTCGTAACCCGCGCCGCTGAACTGCTGAAAGAGCACCGCGAAAGCATCGACCGGCTTGACGCGATCCTCGTCTATACTTTGGGTGAGCGGTTCAAACACACCCAGGCCGTTGGCAGGCTCAAAGCCGAACACGCCCTGCCGCCAAGTGATCCGACCCGCGAGGCCGCCCAGATTGAACGGCTCGAAGAATTGGCGCAACAGGCCCATCTCGACCCAGAATTCGCTAAGAAATTCCTGAACTTCATCATTCAGGAAGTTATCCAACACCATCAAAAAATCAAGGAATGACAGGGGTTTAACCCCTTCAAGTAGCTAGAAAATAGGAGAATTACATCATGGCTATGAAAATCAGACTCGCCCGCGGCGGCTCAAAAAAGCGCCCGTTTTACCGTATCGTTGCAGCCGACAGCCGCATGCCACGCGATGGCCGCTATGTTGAAAAGCTGGGCACATATAATCCCCTGCTGGCCAAAGATGACGAAGCACGGGTAACTATGGATGTTGACCGTGTGAAGCATTGGCTGGGTGAAGGCGCTCAGGTCACTGACCGTGTGTCGCGCATGCTGGAAGCTGCCGGCGTCGTCGACAAAAAATCCCGCGCTAACCCAGTTAAAGGCACACCAGGCAAAAAAGCCGTTGCCCGCGCTGAAGAAAAAGCCGCCAAGGCAGCCGCTGCCGCTGAGGCACCTGCGGTTGAAGAAGCCCCGGCTGAAGAAGAAGCTGCGACAGCAGAATAAGCCGTCTGGCTTTTTAACGATTGCAAGGGCGGCGGGGTTTCCTCGCTGCCCTTTGCTGCATTATCGGAGGCGAACATGACTGTCAGGTATTGGGTTGGCGTGGTTTCACTGGATCACGTGGATTACGCAACAGAAACAGGCGTTTGCGCCTTTTCCAAGGGCATAAAACCGGCCATCACCAAATTGTCCGAAGGGGATCGTTTTGTGTTCTACTCGCCCAAAACCGGCTTTATGTCGGGCGATCCGGTACAATGCTTTACAGCCCTCGGCACCGTGATTGACCCAACCCCGGTTGAGATTGATTGGGACGGCCACACCATCTGGACCGCCCGTGCGGCCTATGCCAAAATCACCCAAACCCCGGTCAGACCGCTGCTTGAATCGCTAAGATTCGTCACAAACCCAGCCAAATGGGGCATGGCGTTTCGACGGGGTCAGTTCGAGATTACCGAACAGGATTTCACCCTGATCGAAACCGCAATGAAATCGCAGGTTTCAAAATGAGCGATGATCGCATTTGCGTCGGCGTTGTTACCGGCTCGTTCGGGGTGCGCGGCGATGTGCGGCTCAAATCCTTTTGCGCCGAGCCGTCAGCCATTGCCGATTACAGCCCGCTTTGGAACGAAGACGGCACAACCAGCCACGCCATCACGATCACCCGAGCGGTCAAAGGCGGCTTTGGCGTGCGCATGGCGGGCGTCACCAGCAAGGAACAGGCGGACGGCCTGAAAGGCATGAAGCTTTATGCCAACCGCGATGATCTGCCATCGCTGCCGGATGATGAATATTACTATACCGATCTGATCGGGCTGGATGTTTTTGACACCGGCGGTGAAAAACTCGGGCGCATCAACGCTGTGCACGATCATGGCGCGGGTGATCTGCTGGAAATCGCAGGCCCGGCCTTCAAAGGTTCCGTGCTGCTGCCATTCACCGCCGAGGCCGTGCCGACCATCGACCTGACCGCCGGGCGGGTCATCGTCGACCCGCCAGTGGGCATTTTACCGGGGACTGGCGATGACTAGACCAACACTCGGAACAGTTTTAATAACCGGTGGAACAGGCATGCTAGCCAAGGCCACCAACTTTGTCGCCCTCTCGGCCAGCGATCTTACGCTTGGGTCGCGTACCCCCGAAAAGGCCGCGCAAGACATTGGGGCACACCCTTTGGTTCTGGATTGGGCCAAGCGGGACCTGACGCTGGCCAATCTGGCAAACTTAGGCCAGATCGACATGCTGATTTCATGGCTGCACGATGATGGCATCTGGCTTGCCGAACATCTGGAAGCCAAGATAAAACCACAAGGCCGCTCCATCCGCATCCATGGTGCCGATTCACGCGATCCGGCAGTTTTGGCCAAGCGCGATCCGAACCCAAGGCCCGACGTTTGCCGCCAAACGGTCATTCTGGGCTGGGTCAACCAGACCGAAGGCCGACGTTGGCTGTCCAATGATGAAATCAGTGATGCGGTCATTGCCGCTGTGATGGAACCGGAACAACAGATTGGTGTGGCAGGTGTGCTTGATGACTAGCCCAACCAAATCCCACGGCCGCCTGTCGATCAGTGCGACGATGAAACCGCGCGAACTGATGACTGATGTACCGGATCTGGCCAATGCCTGGCGGGCCAAGGTCATCACCCTGTTCCCCGAGGCCTTTCCTGGTGTGTTGGGCCAGTCCCTGACCGGCAAAGCCCTGCAAGAGGGGCTGTGGGCCCTTGAAACCATAGATCTGCGCCCCTTTGGCATTGGCAAACACCAGAATGTCGACGACACCCCGTCAGGCGGTGGCGCGGGCATGGTGATGAAAGCTGACGTTGTTGGCGCGGCCTTTGATCAGGCGGCGCGCGGCACGCCAGAAGACCGCGAACAATGGCCGGTCGTTTATGTTTCCCCACGCGGCAAACCGTTCGATCAGGCCACCGCCCAGCGGTTTTCCAAGGCACGCGGCATCACCATTTTATGCGGCCGATTTGAAGGCGTCGATCAGCGGGTTCTGGATGAATACGCCGTCGAAGAAATCTCGCTTGGCGACTTTGTTCTGACGGGCGGCGAAATCGCAGCACAGGCCTTGATTGATGCCAGCGTACGGCTTATACCCCGCGTGCTTGGGAACACTGAGTCGGCAATGGAGGAATCATTCACCCACGGCCTGCTTGAGCACCCGCAATACACACGGCCAGCGGAATGGTTGGGACGCAAGATACCTGAGATACTCCTTTCAGGCCATCACGCGAACATCGCCAAATGGCGAAACAACCAGTCCGTGACGCTAACAAAGGAACGTCGTCCTGACCTCTGGCGGGCTTATCTGAAAGATAGGGACCCGGACGGAGACCAAGAGCTCTAGGGACGCGCAATCAACTTCGCTGAACAACAGCGAGCAGAAGGACGACGACAATGAATATTATTGAACAGCTCAACGCTGAACAAGTTGCGGCGATCGGGGCAGATATCCCTGATTTCAAAGCTGGCGACACCATCCGCGTTGGCTATAAAGTGACCGAGGGCACGCGCTCGCGGGTTCAGAATTACGAAGGCGTGTGCATCGCACGTCAGGGCGGCGACGGCATTGCGGCGTCATTCACCGTGCGCAAGATTTCGTTTGGTGAAGGCGTGGAACGTGTTTTCCCGCTGCATTCCCAGAACATCGCCGAGATCACTATTGTACGCCGTGGCCGCGTTCGTCGCGCCAAGCTGTATTACCTGCGCGACCGTCGCGGTAAATCAGCGCGTATCGCCGAGAAAACCAACTACAAGCCCAAAGCCAGCGCGTAAGGACCGGAACGATGAAAAAAGACATCCATCCCGACTATCACAATATCGACGTCAAAATGACGGACGGTACGATCCTCAAAATGCGTTCGACCTACGGGGCCGAAGGCGACACACTGACATTGGACATCGATCCAACGGTCCACCCGGCCTGGACCGGCGGCAACACGCGCCTGATGGATACCGGCGGTCGTGTTTCCAAGTTTAAAAAGAAATACGAAGGTCTGGGATTTTAATTCCAAAATGGAAACAATCTTTCCTATTTGGGTAATATTGTTTATAATTCAAAGCGCGCCAAAGAACGGCGCGCTTTTTCACTTTTACAAGGGGCTGCAGGCGTGTCGCACATAATTATTGTGGGAAACGAAAAAGGGGGTTCGGGTAAATCCACCACCTGTATGCATATCACCACCGCTTTGGTCCGGCTGGGCTACAAAGTCGGTGCGCTTGATCTGGATACCCGTCAACGCAGTTTTTCAAGATACATCGAAAACCGCGCAGAATACATCCGCCGCAAAGAAGTATCCTTGCCGATGCCGGTTCTTGGCCGTTTGCCCAATATCGGTCAGGCTAAGCTGGCGCCGGGCGAAAACGTCAACGATCGACGTATTTCCGAGGCGATCGCGTCGCTTGAGGCCGAAAATGATTTCGTCGTGGTGGATTGCCCCGGCTCGCATACCCGGTTGTCCGAGGTGGCCCATTCGCTGGCTGACACATTGGTGACGCCGCTGAACGACAGTTTCGTTGATTTTGACCTTTTGGCGCGGATCGACCCGGAAACCGAGCGTGTCATCGGGCCGTCGGTTTATTCTGAAATGGTCTGGAATGCCCGGCAGTTGCGCGCGCAGGCTGGTTTGCAGCCAATCGATTGGGTTGTCATCCGAAACCGTCTTGGCACCCAGAACATGCATAACAAGCGCAAAGTCGGCAAAGCGCTTGAAGAATTGTCAAAGCGCATCGGCTTTCGCGTGGCCCAGGGTTTCAGTGAACGGGTGATTTTCCGTGAAATGTTCCCGAACGGTTTGACCCTGCTTGATATGCGCGACGCGGGAATTGGCGGCTTGAACCTGTCCAATATTGCAGCCCGGCAAGAAGTGCGCGACCTGATGAAGGCCCTGAACCTGCCCGATGTTATCGTCAAGTTTTAGGCCACTGATCTCACCCCGCATTCGGTCAAAGTGATTCGCAATATTGCGGCACGTTTTGCTGATTTTCGCGTTCCCCTGCCATTGAGCCCTGCTCCTAATTTGGTAAACCTCGCCTTAAATCCGTCCTTTTGCCGCCCTCTGAGTGTGGCCAAACCTGCCCCATTTCGCAGAATATGACTGGCGCGAATGTCGAAACAATCCACGGTTTTTGCTGATCCGACGATTTACGTGCTTCATCCGCTTCACCTTGAAATGACCACGCATATCTTCAAGCCACCTTGCCCAAGACTGCGAATTTTGGTGGCTTTCAGGCAGTAGCCTAAGCTTTCGATTAGAGACGATAGAGAAACAATCCTGCGACCCTGCGATCCGTTACACCTCTGTTATTTATGGTTAATTATGGACCACATCGGCAGAAACCCGCCACATTTCCGCCAAATTTTCCTATCTTCAGCGGATCATTTTCGTTAATGTCTACTTAACGACGCCCAAACTGGATGGGCAATTCCAACGAGGTCATGGGGGCGGCCGCCACGAGGACTGCATCAATTGATGCGGGTTTGGTGAGTGCCGTGAATATACGTGACACCGGGGTGTCGGATTTCCGAACTCTGCATCATTGCGCGCTTTTTTCTGTTGTACTGGCAACTGTGTTGGCCAGCTTCACCAGCATCAGTGTGCCTGGCCTGTTTCTGGCTGGTTTGGCGACGTTCTGCGTTTCGCTGAACGCAACTCACCTCTTCAAAAATTCAACAGTGCGCAATCGCGGTTCGATTGACGCTTATGATTTCCGTTCGAGTAAAGGGTAAATGACATGACAACCAGTGGCGACGGCATCGTACTTGGCACAGATAACGAAGACCTGATTGACCTGTCTTATACCGGCGACCCTGAAAGTGACCGGATTGACAACAATGACGGCACCAACGGCACCTCAGGCGACGAAGACGTCGTTCTAGCAGGTGGCGGCGATGACGTCGTGCGCGCCGGTGACGCCGATGACGTCGTCTGGGGCGGCGAAGGTGCCGACGAAATTCACGGTGAAGACGGCAACGACATCCTATATGGCGATGGCGGCGACATAGCTGGCGGAAGCACTGGTTCTGGTTCGGGCAAAGGCTCTGGTTCTGGTTCTGGTTCTGGTTCTGGTAAAGGTTCGGGCAAAGGTTCCGGCTCTGGCAAGGGGTCTGGTTCCGGTAAAGGCTCTGGGTCAGGCAAAGGCTCCGGTTCAGGCGGCGGCTCTGGCTCTGGTAAAGGATCAGGTTCCGGCGGTGGCTCAGGCGGCGGTGGCGATTCTGAATGCTCGACCGAGGCCAATGGCGACACGATCTTTGGTGGCGCAGGTGACGACACGATCTATGGCATGTCCGGCAATGACACCCTTAACGGTGGCAGCGGCGACGACCTGATCTATGGCGGTGCCGGCGACGACACTGTTAACGGCGACAGCGGCAACGATGTTCTGTTTGGCGACGGCGCAAACGGGCCAGGCGACAATGAAAACCTAATTCAAAACGGCTCGTTCGAGGACCTTTCGGGGCTGACACCAACCACGTTTGGCTATCTTGGCGTAGGCTCGGTCACGGGCTGGACCACTGCGGATCCGTTGCACCAGATTGACATCCACGGCAACGACCGGGGCGGGGTCGTTCCGGCGGACGGTGAATACTGGGCCGATCTGGAAGCGACACCCGGCAACATCGTTCTGGGTCAGGACGTTGAGGGCGTCGAAGAAGGCGAACTTTACCTGCTGACATTCAGCGCTGGCGACCGGATTACCGACGACAACACCTTTCAGGTGATGTGGAATGGCGAGCTGATCGAAGTTCAGGGCGAACCAATTCTGGACCCTGTCAATGGCGGCATGCAGCAATATTCTGTCGCTCTGGAAGGTGGCACCGGGGACGGTACAAATCGGATCGAATTCCGGGGATTGGGCGAACCAAACCGCCGCGGCGTGTCAATCGACGACGTCAAGATGGTGGCGGTATCCAGCGGTGGATCCTGTGCTGGTGACGATACAATTAACGGCGGCTCGGGCGATGATCTGATCTTTGGCGGCGACGGCGGAGACACGATCGACGGTGGTGACGGCGACGACGTTATCTATGGCGACGACAGCGACGGCGAAACTGGCGGCTCGGGCAGCGGTTCTGGTAGTGGTTCCGGTAGCGGTTCTGGCAAAGGTGGATCCGGTAGCGGTTCCGGCTCTGGCTCGGGCAAAGGTGGATCCGGTAGCGGCTCAGGCTCAGGTGGCACTGGCAGTGGATCTGGTTCAGGCGGCACTGGCTCCGGTTCCGGCGGTGGTTCCGGTAGCGGTTCCGGCGGCGGCGGCGATCCAGAAGTTGTTGCCTGCGATCTGACCGAAGGTGTTGGTCCAAACGGCGACACTATCGAAGGTGGCGCAGGGGATGACACGATCTACGGCATGTCCGGCCATGATTATCTGAGCGGCGGTAACGGCGAAGACACGATCTTTGGCGGCACTGGCAATGACCATATTCTTGGCGGCGACGGTGCCGACTATTTGAACGGCGACGAAGGCGATGACTGTATCGAAGGCGGTGCCGGTAACGACATCATTGACGGTGGATCAGGCGCTGACCGCCTAAGCGGTGGCGACGACCGGGACACAATTCACGCCAATACCGGTGACGTTGTTGACGGCGGTTCGGGTGGCGATGATTATGACACGCTGGTAGTCGATGATGTTGACCATATCGAATACACCAGTGCCGATAACGAGGACGGCATCGTCCACTTCAACGACGGCACAACGCTGGTGTTTGAAGACATTGAAAACATCGTGCCCTGCTTTACACCCGGCACAATGATCCTGACCAATCAGGGCGAGTGCCCGGTTGAAACGCTTGCGGTCGGTGACAAGGTCATCACCCGCGACAACGGAATGCAGGAAATCCGCTGGATTGGCAGCAAGGCGCTGGATGGGCGAAAATTGCTGGAAAACCCGCATCTGCGTCCGGTTCTGATCCGCAAAGGTGCTTTGGGTCGTGGTCTGCCAGAACGTGACATGATGGTGTCTCCAAACCACCGGATGCTGGTGGCCAACGACAAGACCTCGCTGTTGTTTGAAGAGCACGAGGTGCTGGTCGCGGCGAAACACATCGTTGATCAAAAAGGCATTCAGCAGGTCGATGCCGTCGGCATCAGCTATGTCCATATGATGTTTGACAGCCACGAAGTGGTGTTGGGCGACGGCACATGGACTGAAAGCTTTCAACCCGGTGACTATTCCCTCAAGGGCATCGGCAACGCTCAGCGCAACGAGATTTTCGAGATCTTCCCGGAATTGCGCGACACCCACGGGCGAAAGAAATACGTTTCAGCGCGACGCTCACTGAAACGCAACGAGGCGCGCCTGTTAATGTAAACAGGTTGGGCTTGCTACGGCGGAAAAGGGCGAGGGGAAACCTTCGTCCTTTTCTGTATTCAGTCACAGGTGGGCCTGCCCCGACTGGGCTGACCGTGATGTATGACAATGCGATTATCGTGAAATGGCGGGAAAGGCTGGCTGGCGGGTTTTAAGGTAGGCGGCGCGGTCTGATCGACGCCTTACTGTCATACGCTAGTCGTCCGAATTTGCCTGCTTAAGTGCGGTTTTGGCCGCGGTTTCCGCTTCCTTTGCCGTGACTACAGCCGCTTTTGCCGCGGTTCTGGCGGCGGCTTTTGCGGCCTGTTGGGCCTTTGCCGCATCAAGCCGGGCATTGGCGACCACCAACTCTGCTTCGGCGGCGGTCTTGGCGTCGCCTTTCGCTTTTTTGGCGGCCTTTTTCGCTGCTTTTTGCGCCTTCCTAGCGGCCTTTAACTCGGCGTTTGCGGCCTTCAATTCAGCATTGGCCGCCTTTAACGCCGCTTGTTTTTCAGCCCGATCCGCTTTGGCAGCGGCGAGCGTTTCTTTCGGCGTCAGAACTACGACCTCTTCGCCGGTGCCAGTGTCGACATCTGCATCAGCCGAGCCTGTGACGATATCCTGCGTGGCAGAAACTGAATTTGCGATTTTGTCTGACTGCGAAGAAGTGCCGTTTCTTACGGCCAATGTCGTGGAAAGCCCCAAGGCAACGACGGCCGCTGTGAGCACGGCGAATTCAACGCTCCCTACGCCAAAATCGTCTTTGGCAAAACTGGTTAGTGATCGAAATCCATAGATCATGTCCTGCACCCAACTCAGCGATTTCGCTGCATTCCAGACAGCCCTAGGCGGAAAATATGGCGGAATCAGGGCGAATTGGTAAAACTATCCACAGCCAGCGCGGTTCGCTGAGGCCCGGACCATCCCGCAATGGGTACATTTTTTCGCCTGAACAATCCTAACGCGCGCGCTTCATTGTTTTTCGCGTCGCTCTGACCCCTGGCCTGTTTGCTTGAAATTAGGCTTGATTTTCGCAGCAACAGTTTCAGAAAACGTGCATTGTTTCCAATAACCGGGGGAATGTCTGATGTTGCTTTCTTTTGGCGGGCAATGTCCTAAAATTTACTGAAGGGTTGATGCACGATGCGATTCCATACAGCGCACCCTTTACAGAAGCAGGTTTAGGGACAGCTGGGAAAACCGGCGCGTGCACCAAAACCAACCTTGGGCAGACAGGCAAGCAGGACAAGACCCATTGACCTTGATCGGTGGGCCGATGGGTATCTGTAGTGGAACCAAGTTAGAGGGTTACGTACCAGGAGAAAAAGATGGTCAGTTGGACAACAGCGTTATTCGTTTCCTCACTCCGAGTGTTCATTCTGCTTGGATTGGTGGGGTCGGCGTATCTTGGGCATTACACTTTTCAATTAGAAGGCGATATTTTCAAGGCAATCGTTGTGGTAATTGCGGGCTGGGCGGCAACGATATTCATTTTCGGCGTTCTTGGCCTGTTGGTCGAGATGACCAATCGGCTGAACGACATGGTTAATCTGATCAACGGTCAATCAGCGGAGCCAAGCCCAACAGCCCCGGTCCAAGAGGCCTGATTGCACGACCCGCAAAGGTCTGGAATTCGCGGCTGTGGCGGACGACGTGCAAAACGCTTGCACTAACCTAATACCAACGCCGCAACTATCGAGGTTTCGCGGCCGCCAAGGTGGCGAAGAACAGCATCACTCAACTCAAAACCAAGCCTGAAAGCACCGTTTCTATTGGTTCGGGCAAGAGAATGGTTGATTTGCCCGTTCAAACCAATGACACCAGTCCCCATATCTTGCCTGTGATCGAAACATGAAAGCTTTGATAAATGACATGGGACTATTCCCAATTTTTGTCACCATCGGCAAAGCACGGCGAAGCGACGCCTGAATTGCCGCCGTTGATGACGCTTGGCTGGCAGCCATTTTTCGCACAGCAGACGGATGTGGATGAAATGGCCGAAACGCCACCGGTTCGCATCACCCAAGTGCACCGCAGCGGCCTGCACGCTGTTGGTGACGGCATTGAGCCTTATATCCCTGCCAGGTCGGACGCCACTGTTGGCGACTGGGTGCTTTATAATGCGGCATTGCCCAGTGCCAGCCGGCTTCTGGAACGCAAAAGCCTGATCAAACGACGCGCCGCCGGGCATGACCGTCAGGTGCAACTGGTCGCCGCTAATCTTGACACCGCGTTTATCGTGACCTCGTGCAATCAGGATTTTAACGTCGCCCGGCTTGAACGCTATATCGCCCTGACGCTAGAGGCCGATGTCTCGCCCGTGATCGTCCTGACCAAAAGCGATCTGTGCGAGACGCCGGCAGATTATGCTGATGAGGCTAAGGCCATCTCGGATCTGGTGCCGGTCGTGGTTCTTGACGCGCGGGGGGCTGAACCGATTGCGAAACTGGCTGATTGGTGCAAACCGGGCCAGACGGTGGCGTTTATCGGGTCATCCGGTGTTGGCAAATCAACGCTTGTGAACGCCCTGACCCAAACACAGGAGATCGAGACGCAAGCCATCCGCGAAGATGACGCCAAAGGCCGCCACACCACAACCCACAGGCATCTTCACTTTGTCCCTGGTGGCTGCGCCGTCCTAGACACGCCGGGAATGCGCGAATTGCAACTGACCGATGCGGCGTCCGGTGTGGCCGACCTGTTTTCTGACCTTCACGCATTATCGACACAATGCCGGTTCAATGACTGCCTGCACCAAACCGAACCCGGATGCGCAGTTCTGGCAGCACTTGAATCCGGCGACATAGATCAGCCCCGGCTCGCCCGGTGGAAAAAGCTGGTGGCCGAAGAACGGTTCAACACGGCAAGCCTCGCAGAGCGAAAATCAAGCGACAAGGCATTGGGCAAGGCCATTCGGCAAATCAAAAAACGCAAGAAAAATCGGGATTGATTGGGGGGCGGGGAAAGTTGGATTTCAGCGATTACAAAACCTATCTTTTCAAGCCTGTTGGCAATCTTGAAAGCTACATTGGCCGGGGTATAAGAAAGTTGGCTGTCAATTATAAGGAAGTCGACACGGCTTGGGCCAGTTTGCGCTATGCGGGCGTCGAAATTGAATTCAATTGGGAAACGGAACCCGAGGAAATTGGGTATTTATACTTCTACGTAGATGGAGAGGAAAACAGCGACAGTGAGCAAATCGCGCCATTCGTTGGAACACTCCCACTCAACATAGAACGAGGAGCATCAAAGGCCGAACTAATAGACCGGTTTGGGCAGCCCGACCTTATAGGTGGCGATCTTGAGGATCCGCGATTTGGCTATCAACGCCCGTGGATTAAATACTACATTGAGGACGGTGTGCAATTGATGATCGAGCTGAATGACAAGCAAGGTATTTGGCGGTTGAGCATCGGACGGGCAATCCATCAAAAAAGTTGATTTTTTGTTGGATTTTCGGAACCCGACCTGTGCGAGTATTGAGTACACGATGCGGATGACCCGCGCTTCTGGTCGAGCAAACTAACCTAGACCATAGATGTTAATCGATGAAGAATTAAATTGGCGCACCGGGGGAGAGTGTCCGAACTTTTGTGTATGAGTGAATTGGTTCATGCTTCCAAACTGAAGGAGCATGACGACAATGACGATTTCCAAGGAACTACTAGACGAGCTGCTTAGCGGGGTTGAACGGCCCGAAGATTTGCTGGGCGACAAAGGCCTGATGAAGGAGCTGAAGGTCCGCTTGATGGAGCGGATGCTTGGGGCTGAACTGACTGAGCATTTGGGCTATGAGCCGCACGGCGAGCCTGCCAGCCAGCAAAACAATCGCCGCAATGGGGCGACCCGCAAAGTTCTGAAGGGCAATGACGGGGCTGTGCCCATTGATATTCCGCGCGACCGCGACGGCAGTTTTGAACCAGAACTGATCCAGAAAGGCCAGACTCGGATTGATGGGATGGACGACAAGATTATCGGTCTCTATGCGGCTGGGTTATCGACACGCGACATCCGCAGCCACCTTGAGGAAGTCTACGGATTACGGGTTTCAGCGGACCTTATCAGCCGTGTCACTGATGCTGTTCTGGAGGAAGTTTCAGACTGGCAGAACCGGGCTTTGGAGCCAGTTTATCCCATCGTTTTCCTCGATGCCCTGCGGGTCAAAATCCGTGACGCAGAAAGCCGACAGGTCAAAAACAAGGCCGTCTACGTGGCCCTGGGCGTTACCCCAGAGGGCGAACGTGAGGTTCCTCCTCTCGGGCATGCGAGCATGCCCTGACGGGCAAAGGGGCCTGTGGATAGCCGCCAATGAAGGGGCCAAATTCTGGCTCTCCATCATGAACAATCTGAAGAACCGTGGGCTGGAAGACATCCTGATTGCCGTCGTGGACGGCCTGAAAGGCTTCCCAGACGCCATCAACGCAGCCTTCCCCGATACCAGCGTGCAAACCTGTATCGTGCATCTTGTGCGCCATTCTCTGAACTTTTGCGGATGGAAAGACCGCAAGGCCGTGGCCAAGTCTCTGAAGCGGATTTATCAAGCGGTGGACGACGAAGAGGCTGCCAAAGCCCTTGATGATTTCGGGGTCGAATGGGGCGGCAAATACCCATCAATCGCCCCAAGCTGGCGGCGAGCATGGCAAGAGGTCATCCCATTTTTCGCCTTCCCGCCAGCCGTACGCAAAATCATTTACACCACAAACGCCATAGAAAGCCTGAACCGGGTAATCCGCAAAACCACCAAAACCCGTGGCAGCTTTCCAACTGACGACGCTGCGACCAAGCTGATCTATCTGGCCATCCGCAATTTTGAAAGCAAAGGAAGGTGCGTCAGAGAATGGGTTGCGGCGCGAAACCAGTTTGCTATTCTTTATCCCGAACGGTTCAACAAGTGACCCGTTTTAACCGCATGGGCCAAACCCCATACACAGACTCTCGGATACTCCCCCAACCGACCGTCCCGACCAACCACCAATCTGATCAATGATTTCTGGTGGGCACTCCACCGCTCTTAGCCGATCCCTCAATGAGTGCCTGAAACCGTGCATCGAACAACCTTTTTGCACAAATCCTACTAACCATTTGTTTAGGGCAGTGAACCGCCCCGGTTTTACCGGAGGCTATTTACTTCGTTTCATGCGACCATATCCAAGTCGGCTTTCTGTGCATAGTACTTCTCTTCTGCCTCCGCTGGTGGGATATTTCCGATAGGTTCCAGCAGGCGACGGTTATTGA
>JAJFIC010000058.1 GCA_021775315.1 Paracoccaceae bacterium | reverse complement strand
AAGTCGTCCGGGTTGGCCACGCCATCGCCCAACATTCCCGATCTTGATCTGGCTCAAGGCATTCACCGCGCCGATCGTTGAAACTGTTCCCAGTCAGGAGGAAACTTTATGCGTAAAATGTTGTTGGTACTTTTTCTTGCGATCGGCCAGGTTCTAGTGATGGGTCAGGGTGCCTTTGCTGATCTTCTGTCTGAAAACCGTGGTCAGTGGGAAGGCACCGGGGTTCTGGAATCAGGCTTTGAATGGCCGATCTACGTCAATTTTCTGACCAACACCGCCGAGGTTTATACGCCCGACGATGGCTGTCAGTCGATCTGGACTTTCCAAAGCGTATCGGCCCAGATGATAAAGGGTTGGGAAGAAGTCATTGTCGGTGCGGATCGGTGCTATGTCGGCCTTAAATTCGTGGTGACGCGTTATGACGAACACCGGCTTGAGGTGAACTGGTTCAAACCGAACGGGATGTTCGTTGCCGAAGCGTTGTTGTGGCGGGTGCAATAGGGCGCATTGTGCGACCTATCCCTCAAACCGATCCGTGTCGTTTCGGTCGCGGCTGTATCGTTTTCTAAGCGGAAACGCTGGCAACCAGGCCTCGCGACGGTCGGTCCAGAGCTCGTAGGTTGGCATCAGTTGATCAGGGGCATCCAATGATCCCAAATTCACCTCGATTTCGTCGGCACTGCGCCCGAAAACGGTCGAGCCGCATCGGGGACAGAAAAACCGACCGTGATAGTCGCGCGTTTCGCCGTCGATCTTAACTGCATCCTGTGGGAACACAGCGGATGCGTGAAACAGCGCCCCATGCTGTTTGCGGCAATCAAGACAGTGACAAAGGCCAACGCGATAGGGCGGCCCTGAGGCGACAATTCGGACATCGCCGCACAGGCAACCGCCGGTAAATTGGTCCATCTTACGTCTCCTTTAAAAACAGGCAGTCAGTTTTCGGATTGCACTTTTATGCACCATTGGGAAAGTGGCGCAACCAAACTTCTGTTCGGGCTTTGTCGCGCGCCTCGTAATCGCGGATTGCTTGCCCAAGCTCGCCGACATCCGGCGTTTCCTTGTCAGCGCCGATATCCGTCAGGCGCATGGTATACCACGCGGTTATCCCGCCTTCTGGTGCGTCGGAAAATCGGGGAAAGACCGGCGCAGGCATTTGGTCCGCCATCCAGAGATTGGGAAGCGTCGGCGCTAGCACCAGCGCGCGGGCAAGGCCGACGACATCGACCGCGCCGCTGGCAACAGCGTCTTCGGCCTGTGCGCGCGTCTTAAAGCCGCCGGTCAGCATCAGCGGCTTGGTTGTCACCGTTCGGGCGCGCTTTGCGAATTCGATGAAATACGGCCCGCGTCCCGCCCCGTCCGAGGCGGATTTTGCGCCCGGAAAATATGTCCCGCCGCTGATGTCGATCAGGTCGATTGAAGACTGGTCCAAGGCCGCTACCACCTCAAGCGCGTCTTCTTGATTAAACCCGCCTTCAAGCTGGTCTGTGCAATTTAGCTTCACAGCGATCGGGAAATCCGGCCCGACTGCGGCACGCGTGGCGTCTATGGACTCTAACAAAAGCCGCATACGGTTGGTGATTGACCCGCCGTATTCGTCGCGGCGTGTGTTGAACAGAGGTGACAAAAACTGGCTGAGCAGAAAGCCGTGTGCTGCGTGAATTTGCACGCCGCCAAAACCAGCACGCTGCGCCAAGCGGGCCGTCCTTGCAAATTCTGCGGGCAGTTGGCGGATTTCATCTGGTGTCAGCGCGGCGCAGCGAAGGCCGGGAAGATCAAGCGCGCTTGGTCCTTTAGCGTTGCTTGTCGGCGCATAGGCAAGTGCTCCGGCGTGACCAAGTTGCAACCAAAGCGCGGTGCCGTTTGCCCCGCCTTGTTTCGCAAGTTCGCGAAACCGGGCCAGATCGGAAGCGGCGTTAAGCACCAGATTGCCGGGCTTTTCGGCGTATTCAGCAGTGCCCTGCACCTCGCCAACAATGGATACTGCCAACCCGCCATCTGTCCAACGCTGATACAGCCGGATTTGTTCTGATGTCGGATGGCCAGTGCCATCACCTAAGGAGTCCGACATTGCCGATTTGGCAATCCTGTTTTTCAGGGTGACGCCGCAAGGCAGATTTAGTGGCGCGAACAGCGTTTCATGTTTTGGCATTTGAACCTTCACGACTGCTTTTTCGGACTTTCAAGATACCTCGCGTCACCGCAAAGCAATGTCAAGTTTGGGATAAACCCGCCGCTCTCCGCTTCGCAAGTTTCCGGCGCAATGCTTTATGGCCCACCCCAAATGGCCTTTGCCGCGCGGCGGGCCAATGACGGCAATGTGGACAAAACGGGCCTCAGCCAATATCCATGACTTTGTGTCGGCATAGAGGGATCAGTTTTCATGGCTGTCAGGCGTATCGTTACAAACATCGCAGCCACATCGGTCGACGAGGTGCAGAAATTCTATGCCGATTTGTTTGATTTGAAGGTCGTGATGGACTTTGGCTGGATCGTCACGCTTGCCTCGGATGAGGTAGCCCCGACACAGATAAGCATCGCAAGCGAGGGCGGTTCAGGAACACCCGTGCCTGATTTGTCGATCGAGGTGGATGACGTCGACGATGTCTACCAACGTGCAAAGCGGCTGGGGCATGATATCGCGTATGAGTTGACAGACGAACCCTGGGGCGTGCGCCGTTTCTATCTGCGTGACCCGACCGGAAAGCTGCTAAACGTGCTGGCCCACCGGGCGTAGGACCTGTCGGTGTCGGTTCGGGCCAGCCTGTGTTGTGATGTGGTGCGACGTCGGCTGCGCGGGACAAAACGGACACTGACCCAACGCGGCGCAGTGTCTGTTGCGCATAGCCTTGTGAAATTGAAATTCTTTCGCCAAAGTTATGCTGAGCCGAACCTACCACACCGGAATTAGACGATGAAGATCTCCAAAATCAGCGTGTTCCAGAAAGACCTACCTTACAGTGGTGGTGGGCTTGCCGTTGGTGATTTAAGCGAGGAGCGTACGAGAACGTTTGATACGTTCAACGGCACCGTGGTGGTTGTCAACACGGATGCTGGGATCAGTGGCAGTGGCGAGTCCTGTCCTTGAGGGCCAAGTGACCCGGGAACGTTGCGGGCCATGCCAAGTCTTGCTGGTGCTTTGCTGGGCCAAGACCTGCGCGAGCTTGAAAAAATTGGACTGAAGATGGACGGCGCAATTGAAGGGTGCACTTATGCAAAAAGTACCCTTGATATGGCGTGTTGGGATATTCTTGGGAAAAGTAACGGGGTGCCGGTGTACAAGTTGCTGGGCGGCAAGTTGACTGACGGCGCGCCTTTGTATCGCTGCGTCATGGAACAAGAGCACGACAAGATACAGGCTGAAATGGAACAGTACCGGGCTGGCTATAAATACTTCAAGCTCAGGGTCGGGATTCAGCCGGACGCGGATATTGAACTTATCCGCTTTGCAGCCGGATTGGCCCAACCCGGAGAAGTCGTTTACGCGGATGCAAATTGTCGGTGGACTCTGCCTGAAGCATTGAAAGTGGTGCGGGCTGTCGAAGATCTTGATATCCTGATCGAACAACCCTGCCTTACATATGAAGACAATATGCAAGTGCGCGCAAACACCAACCAGTCGATGAAACTTGACGAGCTTGTGACCGATCTGTCTATGGCAGAGCGAATAGTGCAAGACCGGGCGGCTGACGTCGCCTGCGTGAAGATGGCGCGCATCGGCGGGCTAACAAAGGCGCGCAAGATACGCGACTTGTTTGTCGATAACGGCGTGAAAGTCGTCACGGAATGTATGATGGGCGGCGAGATTGTATCGGCGGCGGTGTCGCATTTTGCGGCGTCCACACCTGCGGAACTTTTGTTCAATACGACAGACTTGCATGCCTATTTCACCAAGTCGACGGGCACGCCGCCGCCGCCAACGCCTAATGGACGGTTGTATTGCAGCGATTCACCCGGGCTTGGGGTAGAGCCAGATTTTGACGGCCTGGGAAATCCGGTTGCTGTTTTTGAGTAAGATGTCCCCGACGCAGGATATGCCTGGACCCAGCCCCCGTGCTTAACTGTAAACGTTTATCGCCTTCCAATCTGATTTGTCAGGCGCGACGCCCAGACCCATTGTGCCGGGGATTTTGATCCGGCCATTTTCGACCTGCACAGGCCGCGCCTTATCATAGTTGCCCGAGATATAGCTGTCGGCGATCCAGACACCTTCAAAAAGTGCCGGGTTTACCGTGGCACCGATGTGAACGCAGGCCGCGGCGATTATGTCGCCGCCCCAGCTGTCGTCGCAACTTAACGGGCGATTTGCGCTGTGGCAGATATCCCGGATGCTGCGCATGGCAGACAGCCCGCCAACCCGGGTGAGTTTCATGCCAAAGCCGTCTGCCACACCTTCGACGATACTGCGCATCACAACATCCGCGCCAGTTGTGCATTCGTCCAGATATACAGGATGGCAAATCCGCCCTTTGAGGCTTTTGGCCTCTTCATAGCTGTCGCAGGGCTGTTCCAACACAAAGCTGAAATCGCGCAGGCCTTGGGACAGCGTGACGGCATCGCTGGTGGTTAAACTTCGGTTGGCGTCGAGGGTAATTCGGGTCGTTGGTGCGCGGACTTCAAAGGCTTTGCGGGCAACGGCGATGTCTTCTTCAATATCCCGGCCACCGATCTTGAGCTGTAGGCGGCGAAACCCCTGCTTTTGTTTTTCAATGATCTGCCTCGCCACGTTTTCCGGGCTGTCGATGCCAATGGCGCAATAGCTTTCGACACTGTCAGAAACCGCGCCGCCCAGCAGGTCGCACACCCGCAGGTTCAGGATCTTGCCCATCAAATCCCAGACAGCGATATCAAGTGCGGCCTTGGCATATGCGTGACCAGATAATGCTGCATCCATCTTGCGGCTGAAGTTCAACGGTTCAAGTGCGGACATTCCAATAAGGTGGGGCGCGATAACATCAATGGCCACCCGCGCGCCTTGTGGGTGTGCTGGCTGATAAGTTGGGCCAAGCGGGCAGACCTCGCCAAACCCGGAAAGGCCCGTTTCGGTCACAAGCTCGACCAGTGTCGTATCCAGATGCGTCAGCTCGGACGTGGCCATACGATAGGCTGGGCCAACGACTGGCAGGTCAAGCTGGTACAGGTGAATTTCTGTGATACGAACCATCGCGCAATCCTGCCGTTATTTCAGTGCAGGGATACTGTGATCGTTGCGCCGAAGGCTTGTCAATTCGCGACAGCGGCGGGATGTGGGGTATTATCGCGGTAGCGGCGAACAGGTTCACCCGGCCCTGATGTCGATGAGCCCCGATCCGGGCGAGGTTGCCCGTATGGCAAAAATGCAGGCGTCAAGCGACTGTAACTTACGCATTTCGCCTGTGTCATTTGTCCAGCGGACTTGAAAGCGCGCCCAGCAGGTCCAGTAAAAGTTCGTAATTTTCCGCGCCCAGACGTGCCTTGAAATCACCGACAATACTGACGGCCTGCTGATAGTTTTCGTCGATGATCTTGCGGCCAGCCAGGGTGATTTCCAGTGTCTGGCGACGGCGATCACTCTTATCCTGTTGGCGTGTGATCAGGCCCTTTTCCGTCAATGTCCGCACGATCCGGGTCAGGCTTGGCAACAGCAGGCAGGCGCGCTCGGAAACTTCGGTCGCGTCTTGCGGTCCGTATTCCGACAACACCCGCAGCACCCGCCATTGCTGTTCTGTCAGGCCTGATTCTGCCAGCATCCTGCGGATCGGGGTCATAATATTTTCCCGCGCCCGAATAAGGGCGATTGGCAAGGATCGGGTTGTCGAAGGAAGCGTTTGTTTCACGTTTATGTAGCCTAGGCTCGGGATCGAGGGAAATTACTTTCCATGTTAAGGAAAGCTGTTGACAACGCAAGACATCATTGCCTAACATCGCAATAGTTAACATGTTTAGGAAATGCCGAGCTAAGGAAATACCGTGCCGCACTTTCATATCGAATATTCCGGAAATCTGGAAGAGAAGGTCGATTTTGGCGGGCTGTGTGAACATATTCGCGCCACGGCAACCGAAATTGATGCCTTTCCGGCGGCGGGTGTTCGGGTGCGCGCTGTGCGGGTGGATCACTATGCCATTGCCGACGGTAATCCCAAACATGGGTTTGTCGATATTTCAATCCGCCTGCGTGGTGGTCGGGCACCGGACGTTAAGAAGGACGCGACCGCGCGTATTTTTGCGGTTGCCCGCGCCTATCTGGCCGGTGTTATGAGCAAATATCCGATCGCGCTGTCCCTTGAGATGCGCGACATCGACCCTGACCTTTCGCCAAAATTCGGAACGATCCGCGACCATCTGGAGACATCATCGTGAGCGCACTTGAGCAGAACATCGAAAAACTGCAAGGCTATCTGGCCCGCTTTAAAGAAACCGGTATCCGCAACCGCGTTGCCGGTCAGGACCGTGGCGGCAATGGTGGCGTGTTTCAAACCATCTCGCCCGTCGACAAAAGCGTGATTTGTGATGTGGCGCGCGGTGATGCATCCGACGTTGACGCCGCCGCAATGGCCGCCGCCGAAGCCTTTCCCGCGTGGCGTGATATGCCTGCCTTGAAGCGCAAGAAAATCCTGCTGCGCGTCGCCGACGGTATTGAGGCGCGGGCCGAAGAGATCGCGTTGTGCGAATGTTGGGACACCGGCCAAACCCTGCGCTTCATGTCCAAGGCCGCCCTGCGCGGGGCCGAAAACTTTCGCTATTTCGCCGATCAGGTGGTGCAGGCCCGCGACGGTCAGCATTTGCAGTCGCCGACACTGATGAACATAACCACCCGTGGTCCCATCGGGCCGGTTGGCGTGATTACCCCGTGGAATACGCCCTTCATGCTGTCCACCTGGAAGATCGCCCCG
The DNA here is from genome assembly GCA_021775315.1 of Paracoccaceae bacterium. Lineage (GTDB taxonomy): Bacteria > Pseudomonadota > Alphaproteobacteria > Rhodobacterales > Rhodobacteraceae > UBA5972. Next base: position 88,686 of record JAJFIC010000058.1, on the reverse strand, counting down.
GCTTTGGCGGCGGGGTGTACCGTGGTGCATAAACCTGCGGAGGACTCACCACTTTCCGCCCGTTTGCTGGTTGAAATTGCGGAAGAGGCTGGATTGCCGCCGGGTGTTCTCAATACCGTCAACGGCTATGGACATGACGCGGGCAAACGCCTGACAGAACATCCCGCAATCAAGGCCATCGCCTTTGTTGGTGAAAGCCGCACGGGGTCGATGATCACCAAGCAAGGTGCGGATACATTAAAACGCATGCATCTGGAACTGGGCGGCAAGAACCCGGTCATCGTTTTTGACGACGCTGATCTGGACCGCGCGTTGGATGCTGTGATCTTTATGATCTATTCGATCAACGGCGAGCGTTGTACCTCGTCTTCCCGCCTGCTGGTACAGGACACGATCCGTGAAGAGTTTGAGGCCAAGCTGGTTGAGCGCGTCAACAACATTAAGGTCGGCCACCCGCTGGACCCCGCGACCGAGATCGGGCCGCTGGTGACTGAAGAACATTACAACAAGGTGACCTCCTATTTTGACATCGCCAAGGAAGATGGCGCCACCATCGCTGCTGGCGGCGTGAAGGTCGGCGACGAAGGCTTTTTCATTCGCCCGACGCTGTTTACGAATGCCAGCAATAAAATGCGTATCGCGCAGGAAGAAATCTTTGGCCCGGTGCTGACCTCTATCGCGTTTACGACCGAGGTAGAGGCGCTGGAGATGGCCAATGACACGCAATACGGCCTGACCGGGTATGTCTGGACCAACGATCTGACCCGCGCCCTGCGCTTCACCAACAAGTTGGAGGCTGGTATGATCTGGGTGAACAGCGAAAACGTCCGCCACCTGCCGACACCTTTTGGCGGTGTCAAAGCCAGTGGTATTGGCCGGGATGGCGGTGACTGGTCATTTGAGTTTTATATGGAGCAAAAGCATATTGGCTTTGCCACCGGCCAACACAAAATCATGCGCCTCGGAGCCTGAGGCGCGTTACGGAACGAACGGGAATACACCCTAAAACCAGATAAGGAACGGAAGAAATGGGAGAATTAGTCCTCGCCGCAAAATGCACCCACGTGCCGACTATGCTTATGTCCGAGCAGGAAGGCCCGGTAAAAGGCAAACGTCAGCCAGCGATTGACGGGCACCGCGAAATTGCCCGCCGCGCCAAAGAATTGGGGGCCACCACGGTCGTCATCTGTGACACACATTGGGTGGTGAACGCCGGTTTCCACATCAATTCCAACCACAAATTCGGCGGGTTGTTTACCTCGAACGAGTTTCCGCAATTCATCCAAAATCTGGAATACGAATACACCGGCAACGCCGCCCTTGGTGATGCGATTGCCAAGATTGCGTGCGACAAGGGTGTCTACACACTGAGCCACCAGCTTGACAGTCTGGAACTGGAATACGGCACGCTGGTGCCGATGCGGTTCATGTCGCGCGAGCACAAGATGAACGTGGTATCCATCGCGGCCTGGTGTACGGTTCACAGCCATGAGGAAAGCCGCCGGGTTGGCGAAGCCATCCGCGAGGCGATTGAGGCCAGCGATGAAAAGGTTCTGTTGGTCGCGTCAGGTTCGCTCAGCCACAAGATCTGGGCCAACAAGGATTATGCCGCCAATAACGGCACTTTCACCATTTCGTCGGAATTCAACCGCCAGATGGACCTACACGTGCTTGAGATGTGGAAAAGCGGCGATCACGCGACATTCCTGAAAATGCTCGAGGAATACGCCAATCTTTGCAGCGGCGAAGGTTCCATGCACGATACTGCCATGCTGTATGGCGCATTGGGTTGGGATAAATACGACGCCAAATGCGAGGTCGTGACGCCGTATTTCCCATCTTCCGGCACTGGCCAGACAAACGTGGTTTTCCCGGTTCAGTAACCATTTCAGCCCCGCCTGAATGTCAGGCGGGGCATAAATCAAAGTCATCATCATGCTTTCACTGAATGATCAAAGCCTGCTGCGGCAGGCCGCCCATGTTGGTACGCGCTGGGTTGAAGCCAACCCTGAAACCGGTATCGCCGTGACAAACCCCGCCACTGACGAGGTGATCGGGCATGTGCCGAAACTTGGCGCCGCAGAAACCGCCGAGGCGATTGCGGCGGCTGAAACAGCGCGCCACGGTTGGGCCGCGCGCACCGCCAAAGAGCGGGGGCAAGTGCTGCGCCGCTGGTATGATCTGATGATGGAAAATCAGGATGATCTGGGTGCAATCCTGACCGCAGAACAAGGCAAACCACTGGCCGAGGCTAAGGGCGAGATTGCCTATGGCGCTAGTTTTATTGACTGGTTCGCAGAAGAAGCCCGGCGTGCTTATGGTGACGTGACCCCCGGCCATGCGCCGGATAAGCGGATCCTCACCATCAAGCAACCCATTGGCGTGGTGGCTGCGATTACACCTTGGAATTTCCCCAACGCCATGATCACCCGCAAGGCTGGCCCGGCTTTTGCCGCGGGCTGTTCGATGGTGCTGAAACCAGCCAGCCAAACCCCGTTTTCGGCCATTGCGTTGGCGGTTCTGGCGGAACGCGCGGGGCTGCCTGCGGGTCTGTTTTCTGTCCTGACCGGTTCGGCCAGTGCCATCGGGGCCGAGATGACCTCAAACAAGATCGTGCAAAAACTAACCTTTACGGGTTCGACCGAAGTTGGCGCGATGCTGTATGCCCAATGCGCGCCAACGATCAAGAAATTGGGGCTGGAACTGGGCGGCAACGCGCCGTTCATCGTGTTCAGTGATGCTGATCTGGATGCGGCGGTAGATGGGGCGGTGATCGCCAAGTTCCGTAACAATGGCCAGACTTGCGTTTGTGCCAACCGGATTTACGTGCAGTCGGGCATTTATGACGCTTTTGCCGAAAAGCTGGCGGCCAAGGTGGCGACCCTGCCGACTGGCAATGGTTTTGATGCGGGCATCGTGTTTGGCCCGCTGATTGACGACGCTGCCGTGGCCAAGGTCGAGGAACATATTGCCGATGCCACATCCAAAGGTGCGCTGATCCTGCATGGCGGTAAACGTCACGCGCTGGGCGGTACTTTTTATGAACCGACAATCCTGACGGGCGTGACCTCCGCGATGGCTGTTGCGACTGAAGAAACCTTTGGCCCGGTTGCGCCGCTGTTCAGGTTTGAAACGGAAAAGGAAGTTATTGAGGCCGCAAACGACACTGATTTCGGCCTCGCCTCATATTTCTACACCCGCGATATGGCCCGCACATGGCGGGTCGGCGAGGCGTTGGATTATGGTATGGTGGGTATCAATACTGGCTTGATCTCAACCGCTGAGGCACCTTTTGGCGGGGTTAAAATGTCTGGACTTGGTCGCGAAGGATCGCGCCACGGGCTCGATGATTTTATGGAACTGAAATATCTGTGTATGGGCGGCATCAACCCCGCCGATGAGGAGTAAGAGATGCGTTTTGCAACCTATACCGCCGATGGCGAAACTTTCTATGGCGCGGTTACCGATAAGGGCATGATCGCCCTGTCGCCGTTATTTCCAAAATGGCCGACCCTCTATGACGCGATTGCCGCCGAAGGGCTTTCCGATCTGATCAAAATCGCCGAGGGCATGTCAGTCACGCATAAAGAATTTGTCTATGAGATGGTGATGCCCAACGCCCGCCGCATTCTGTGCGTTGGGGTGAACTTTCCTGATCGCAACGCCGAATACAAAGATGGCAGCGCCCAGCCGAAATATATGTCGCTGTTTCCGCGCTTTGCCAGCGGGTTCACCGGCCATGACCGCAACCTGATCCGCCCGCCGGAAAACGAAACGCTGGATTACGAGGGCGAAGTGGCCATCGTGATCGGCAAAAAGGGCCGTCGGATCAGCCAAGGCGACGCCTATGACCACATTGCCGCCCTGACGCTGTGCAACGAAGGCACGATCCGGGATTGGGTGCGGCACGCCAAGTTCAACGTCACCCAAGGCAAGAACTGGGACAATTCGGGCGCGATTGGCCCGTGGCTGGTGCCGTTCACCGATGCCGCCCAACTGGATGACGCCCGTATCATCACCCGCGTAAACGGCGAGGTCCGGCAGGATGATGTGCTAAGCCGCATGATGTTCCCGATCCGCCGCGAAATCGAATATATCTCGACCTTTATGACGCTAGAGCCGGGCGACATCATCGTCACCGGCACCCCGACCGGCGCAGGTGCGCGGTTTGATCCGCCGCGTTACCTGAAACCCGGTGACGTGGTGGAAGTCGAAGTAGAAGGCATTGGTACGCTGCGCAACGGTGTCGCCGACGAGGTCGTATAGGGCCCCGTCGTTTCCGGCCCGTTTGGGTCTGTTGATATCAACCACGCCTAAAGGAAATCCTATGCCTGCACCCCACATCCGTTCATGGTTGCCCTCAAGACAGGCAAATCCCGGATGGGTTGTTGGCTGGGGTTGACTGGCTGCTGATTGGCGCGGAACACGCGCCAACAATCTGCGGTCGATCATCGGGCAGATACAGGTCATTGCCGGATCAATGCCCAACCGGCGGCGCCGCGACGCAATCAGACAGCAATATCTGCAACAGCTTTGCCCCCCGGTTCGTGTCACCGCGCACCACTGGTTTCGGATTTTGTTCACAATGTCCGTGGCGGGCATCCTGACCCGCAGGGCCTGAAACGGCCCATGTGGCCCCGCCTTTAGTTCCGCAGGGACATCACGTCATCTCGGCCCGTGCCAGTGGCCCCGGTTCTTCGCGAATGGGAAGATGTATGACCGCCGCCAGAAGCCCCAGTATAATCGCGGCCCACCACATTGGCGTGTAGTCCTGATTGAGGTCAAAAATTCGACCGCCAAGCCATGCCCCGATGAAGCTTCCGGTTTGATGGCTTAGGAACACCAGCCCCGCCAGTGTCGACAGAAACTTAAGCCCCTGGGTCTGCGCCACAAGCCCCATGGTTAAAGGCACAGTGGACAGCCAGAGCACGCCCATCAGAGCCGAAAAGACCAGTACAGTTTGTTCTGATATCGGCACCATTATGAAAATGGCAATGACAATGGAGCGGGCGAAATAGATACCACTTAACACCTTCTTTTTTGAATAAACCTGCCCGGACCAGCCAGACAAAAACGAGCCGCCAACATTAAACAGCCCGATCAGCGCAAGTGACCATCCGCCCAGCCACGCGGCTAGACCCATATCGGCCACATAGGCCGGCAGATGCGTCTGAATGAACGCTACATGAAACCCGCAGACGAAAAAGCCAAAGAACAGGCAGAGATAGCTGCGATCCGTGAACGCAGTCTTTATCGCATTGCCAAAATCCTGCGCGCTTGACCCTGACGCGGTTGGGGCTGACACCCGTGCGATGAAGATCAGGAATGGCAGAATAAGGGCAAAGCTGCACCCGATGAACAGCAATGCGGTTTGCCAACCTACGGCACCAATCATGGTTATCGCCGATGGGGCGGCAACGAACATGCCAAGCGATGCGGCGGCCGTTCCCAACCCCAGAATGAAACTGCGCCGCTCGGGCGATACGATTTTCCCAAGCGCGCCGATGACGATGGGAAAGGATGCAGCACCCGTGCCCGCGCCGACCAGAATGCCCGTCAGAATGAACAGGGTGGGATCCGTAACAACGCCTCGCAGCACGAAGCCCAGCCCCGCGCAGATCGCGCCAAAGCCCAGAACTCGCGCGGTTCCATACCTGTCTGCAATGGCCCCGGCCACGGGTTGCACAAACCCCCAGGTCAGCAATTGTATCGCCACGGACAGTGAAAACGTTTCACGGCCCCAGCCAAGATCTGCGGACATCGGTGCCAGAAAGACCCCAAAGGTTGCCGCGAAACCAAAGCCAAGAAACGCAATCATGCAACCGGCAAAAATGGCCGTGTTCAACTGGGCTGGGCGCGGAGGTTGGGACTGTGCCATAGGGTTCCTTAAAATCTGGGCGGGTTGCGCAGGAACGCTTGCACGTGGATCGCAAACGGTCAAGCAACCAGCGACCGGTGTGGATGTGGAATGGTGTGGCGCGGGTGTAGCCTTGCCCGCAACGCTGGAATGAAGTGTAGTCTTTTCATGTTTGATCTTGGAATTGGAATGTCGCTGCTGCTGTTTGTGGCGGGGATGGCGGCGGGTGCCTTAGATGCCGTCGCTGGTGGGGCAACGTTTTTCACATTTCCGGCGTTGATGTTGTCCGGGCTTACGCCTCTTGTGGCCAATGCCACCAATTTTGTGGCGTTGGTGCCAAGCAATTTTGCGGCCCTTCCGGCCTTTCGGGTCGAACTCAAGACACTGGGGCGAGAGCTGATTGCGCCGCTCGCGTCCGGCGCCATTGGTGGCCTTATTGGCGCACTTGCCCTCGTCAACCTTGGCGGCAACTTGTTCGCATCCGCCGTGCCGTATCTGATGGGGTTTGCGACAGTTTTGTTCGCGACCGCGCCTTACATTCGAGACGCTGTTGAAAGGCGAAAGGGCGGGCCGACCAAGAAAGGCGCAATCATTCCGCTGCTTCTTCTCTTTATGTTTTCGATATATGGCGGGTACTTCGGCGCTGGTCTTGGCCAGATAATCTTGGCGGCGCTGGTCCTGAGCGGCTATGATGATTTCCACATCGCGAACGCATTGAAAAATGGCGTTATCGCAGCGATCAGCCTGCTTTCGGTGGTGGTTTATGGCTTCAGCGGTGCGGTCTCAATTCCCCACGCGATTATTATGATGCTGGGCGCTGCGGTTGGTGGGTATCTTGGGGGATCAGTATCAAAGCGTGTTCCACAAAAGGCACTGAGGACCAGCGTGACAATATTTGGTGTATTTTTGACGATCTATTTCTTCGTCTCGATTTCAGTGTAACTTGGGCAACGCAATCGCACGATCCGCAATGCCGGAATTTGAGGCGTCGCAGAAAAACGTTAATTTGGCTTAAACCGAAGAACCTTTCTGCAATTCATCCTGCTCGGTCGGTGTCGGGGTGTGATTGAAGGTGTAGGCGTTCAGGCAGGCGTCTTCGCCGCCCAGTTCCGCAATCCGGCGCCTCTGATCGGCAAAACACTGGTCGTTTACGGCTTCTGGATCACATATCTGCCTGAGTCTGGCCTCGCCTTCTATCAGGGCTTCCTGAACGGCGGGATCATTCACCCCAAGCATAGCGAGGTTGTTCAATTCCTGCGGGTCTGCGTTCATGTCGAACAATTGCGGCGTGTGGCCGACATAATAGACATATTTCCACTGCTGCCAGCGCACCATAAAGGTGCCTGTGGTCGAACCCCCGTCGTGGTATTCGCTGAAAATTGTTCTGTCCGGATCGTCGTCATTTTGCGCGATTTCCCGCAGCGATTGACCGGGAAGTGTGCCGCGAACGGGGTCATGTTCAAGCCCTGCAACGTCAATGGCCGTTGCCGCCAGATCAAGCAAAGACGTGCCGGTTTTGACGCGCCGACCCTTTGGAACGCCCGGCCCCGCAACGATCATCGGAACCCCGACCGAGGCATCGTACATCACCTGTTTGGTCCAGAACCCAAGGTCGCCCATCATGTCGCCATGATCGGATATGTAGATTATCACCGTGTCATCGGCCTGACCACTTTCGGTGAGCGTGCGCAGGACCCGGCCAAAACAATGATCCATGAAACTGGTCAAGCCGTAATAGGCGGCTTTGGCTTGCCGGATTTTTTGGTCGTCAAAATACTGGTCGTATTTGAAGAATTTGGCCACGTTTCTAAGTTCGGAATGATCGGGACGCGATTGCGTTTCATATCCGACGGGCATGTCCATCTTTGCCGGGTCATACATGTCGTAAAACTCTTGCGGCGCGGTCAAAGGGTAATGCGGGCTGACCAGTGAAACAAACGCGGCCCATGGTTGCGTCGTGTCCTTCTTTTGATGCAGCCATTGTTCGGCGGCCTGTGTGATCGCCAGATCATAATCTGTGTAACTGCTGTTGCCTGCGCCAACCTGCGCGGCCAGTTCCGCCGCTGCGTCATATTCGGGCGGGTTTTCGCGCAACAGGCCGACGGCCCAACCAACGCCGCCGACGACATGCATCGGCATTATTTCTTGGGAAAACCCATTGTCATCCTCGCCAGATCGGAAATGGAGTTTGCCGATCGAGGCCACGTCGACCCCAGCGTCGCGCAATTGGTGCATCCAACTACGGACTGAGCCATCGTAAGGTGTTGCGCTGTCCCAAAATCCGGTTTTGTGAACATGGTTTCCGCAAGCAAGCGCGGCGCGTGTTGGCACGCACATCGGGGACGGCGTATAGGCGTTCTCAAACAAACTGCCACGCGCGGCCAATGCGTCCAGATTGGGTGTTTTCACGATCGGATGACCCACACAGCCCATTGCATCTTTGCGATGCTCATCAGAGATGAGGATCAGTAGGTTCTTGGTTTTGGGATCAGCCATTTTACACCTCTAAAGCAGGGGTTGTTCCGCCAAGTTGGACGCCAGAAATGGAAGTTTTGCAAGGCTTGGAGACGTGTCGGGCGATGTAGCAGCATGGTCACCCAAAGGCGCGACCCGGACCGACGCTGGGCTGTTTGCGTTCCGCCGCTTGCGCCGCAGGTAAACCGCGCGCAATCAAACGGGTCATTTCTTTGAGCCTGTCACCCGCGTGCTGAAAGAACATCGTGTAGCTTTCGCAGAAATAATTGTGCCCTGCCTCGCCATCCCGTGCGGTGGCAAAACGGTGCTTTGGGCATCCGCCATTGCAAGCAAACCGAAATGCGCAGGACTGGCATTGCGCGGTCAGACTATCGCGCTTGTCTTGACCAAAGTCTGCCTGTCGGTCGGTCCACAGCATGTCGCGCAGCGGCGTGTCGGTTATTCGGCCCAGCCGGTATTCCGGGTAGACGTAGTGATCGCAGGAATAAAGGCTGCCATCATGTTCCAGCGCCAACCCGTTGCCGCAGGTTTCAGCAAAAATGCAAAGCGATGACCGCCCATCCAGCCACAGCCCGACCTGCACATCGAAGAACTGGACGAAAACTTTGCCGATGTCTTTGCGGAACCAAGTGTCGAAAATATCGCACAGAAACTTGCCATAGGCGCGGGGACTGACGCTCCATTCCGTGACGCTGTTGCCGGGGTCCATGTCCACTTGCGGCGCACCGGCAAGGCCGTCTGCACCATTGCGTTCAGCGATTGGAATGAACTGAAGATAATCGAACCCGGCCCCTTTCAGGAAAGCATAAGTCTCTTTCCCTTTGCCGCTATTGGCGCGGTGAACTGTGCATAAGGCGTTATGATCAACCTCAAACCGTTTCAGTACTTCCAGCCCGCGCATCACTGCCTCAAAGGTCGGCCGCCCGGCCCGGTCAACCCTATAGCGATCATGCACTTTTTTAGGACCATCTATGCTGAGCCCCACCAGAAACTGGTTATCCTTAAGGAACGCGCCCCAATTGTCATCCAGAAGGGTTCCGTTGGTCTGAAAAGCGTTTGAGATTGCAATGCCCTGCGGTGCATGTTTCTTCTGCAAAGCGACGATGTCGCGAAAATAATCGACGCCCAGCATCGTTGGTTCGCCGCCTTGCCAGGCAAACGGAACTTCGCGCATGCCAGCCTCAACCGAAGTTTCGATCAACTGCCTGATATAGCTTTCCAAAACCTCGCCCGACATGCGGAATTTCTTTTCCGACGGGTACAGCTTTTCCTTTTCGAGGTAATAACAATACGTGCAATCAATATTGCAGCGCGGGCCTATCGGTTTGGTCATGATCGAAAAAGGGTGTGCCTGTGGCGACATGCATGCTCCGAAATTCAGCAGGTTCCGTACCGCCCATTCTGTCGCCGAAAATGGCTGACAGCGCAAGGGATGCGCGAAGGGTGAAATGATCGCCGGTCAGGTTTGCCAGCTGTTCACTGTGTCATGGGCCGCCTGAATGAACCGATCAACCTCGTCGTTGCCAGCCCCGCCGCGCACCGTGACGGAAAACCCCAACAGAAAGGCCAGCAGCATGTCGGTGCGCGTTTCAACGAGGTTGGGGGCGAGGCCGCTGTTTTTGGAAACAACGGCCACGATTTTGCGCAATGAACCCCGCGTGCGGTCCCTGTAATCCTGCGCCAGCGAAACGACCGCAGGATCGGATGTGCCCAATTCTGTGGAGGTGTTGACGGCCAGGCATCCGGCGCGCCCGAATTCGCGCATCGCATCCAGAAACGAATGTAGGGGTGCCATTCCGGGGCCGCTGCTGGTTTCGGCCAATTCCGCCAAGGCCGCCATTCGTCTTTCCACATATCGGTTTAGCACGAACCGAAACAGGCCTTGTTTCGATCCATAGGCGTTATAGAGGCTTGATTTGTTAACGCCGCTGACCCGAACGATGTCGGTCATCGACGTGGCCTCGTATCCTTTTTGCCAGAACAGGCCTGTCAGCGCATCAAGTGCGGCTTGCTCGTCAAACTCGCGCGGGCGGCCCCGGGATTGGGTCTGTGTGTTTTCGGTGATGCTCATGGATCTTATATAAGCGCATCTTTTTATAATTGGAACGCACAGTCGAAAATTCTTGACATTTATGGACTGAACGGTTCAATAATGGCAGCCAAGCTGCAACAGCAATGATAAAAGAGGGTCAACATGAACGTTCAGAACGCCGCCATACCAGCCGAGCCGCTGCCGCCCTTTCTGGCGGAACCGTCGCAGATAGGGCCAGAGACCAGCATCACCGGCAAATGGGTTCCAGCCAAACCCGGTGGGTTTTTCACAAAATCAGCGGATTCAAAAGAAATGCTGAAGGAGTGGGAAGATATTCATAAAGGTGCCAAAGGCGATGCGGGTGTTCTGAGTACAGAAATTAACCACGCCGTTAGCGAGGATGCGGTGCTTGTGAACCACATTTTTAAAAGCCCCGACGCGCTTGCGCATTATTTTTCGACAACCGCCAGTCAGCATATGGCGGCGTTGACCAAGGTTGCGAAACCACAACTGCATCTTGTCCGGGGGGCGAGCCTGCCTGCGGCTGTTCAGGACGCGCTGAACACCAGAAACGTTCCGGTGGCGTTTGGTGAGCTGCTGTTTGGCTATGTCAAAGACGATTACAAACGGCCCGACCCGGCCACAGCGATCAACGTCACGGCCAAATGGACCTGCAAGCCGGGAAATCCAGACGGGCTGGCGGCGCTGAAATACTGGTGGCAGCGGGTTGGCACGGATGCACATTCAATCGAAAAAGGTCTGCTGCGGTTTGAAGTCTATCAAGTGATCGGCCAAGACGCCCTGATTATCCATGAGACATTTGAAAACAGCAGCGAGTTGCAGTTTCATCTGGCGAAAGGCACGGCGCAGAAATACAAAAAAGACATCGACAAGGTCGCGGTGCCCGAGAATTATTTCTTTCGTGGTCCTGTATCATGGACGATCAGAACCTACTCCAAATTCCTGCGCCTGCCGGCAACCTATTCCAGCCAAGGCAGTCATTTCACCCAGCCGGGTGGCAGCATGAGCGAGGGGTTGATCGCGTAAACCAAGGCGCAGGGCGCGCTACAAATCCTGCCGGTTCACCACAGCCACGCCATCCAGCACCTTGTCGCTGGGATGGGTGATGACAACGTCACCCGCCTTTATGCCGCCCAACACTTCGCTGACCGATGCGTTGCGGTGGCCGATTTCTACCGGGCTTTTTACCGCGATCCCGTCGACCACTTTGAAGACGGCCCAATCCCCGTCGTCGCGGAATAATGAGCTGATCGGCACTTGCAGGATGTCGTCGCCTCGCCATTCTATGATGCGAACAAATACCTGAAAGCCGTCGCCCATACCCTTGCGCGCGGTCAAATCGGATGTGAAATCCAGCAGGATCCGAACCCTTTGTTCCGATATCCCAAGGGCTGAGATTTTGGTAAAGGCTGCCGGTTCAATCTGTTTCACCTCGGCAGACAACACCGTTTCGCCGCCCCAGCGTTCCACATAGGCCACCGCGTTTTCCGGCAGGCCAACCGCATCGCCCGACAACAGGTCCACCACAATTTCAAGGTCCTGTGGGTTGCCGATTTTCAGCAATGCAGCACCTGCGGGAACCAATCGTTCGCTGGCGGAAACCACGCTTAGGACCGAGCCGTCAACCGGAGCCACGATTTCCACGCAACAGGTGTTCAGGCCAGACAATTCCGGTGATTCCGGCCCGATCAGGGTTGCTTTGGCCCGATCTACAGTGCTTTGGCGCAGGGATCGTTCGGACAGGGCGGACACCACGGCTGTGCGGGCTTTTTCCAGTAAAAGCCGGGCTTCATCAAGTTTGCTCGTGGTCAGATTTCCGGTTCTTTCCAGTTGCACGGCCCGGTCATACTGGTCACGCACATATTCGTAATTGGCTTGTGCGGCGGCGATGTTGGCCTCGGATAAACGTAAGGCGGCCTCGGCTTCGCGCACCGCTGCCTCGGCCTGTTGGCGGCTTCTTTCGTCCAAAAACGCGGGCTGGCCCGGCACGATCACCGCGACCAGTGTGTCGCCTGCCAGCACCACATCCCCGGCCTTAACCGGGCTGCGTTGAACCATTCCTGAAACGGGTGCCGACACTTCAAACACGTTGCGGATGCGCGAAATACCGTCGGCACCGATTGTGACCTCCATCGGGGCCACGACGGCCTTGGACAAATCAACCGGAACGGCCTGAGGGCGAAAGGCGACATATAAAGCGCCCACAGCCAATGCTGCAACCACGGCCCAAAGGCCAATTTGTCGGAATGAAAGTGACATGATTATTCCCTCGTTTTCATGACGGAGATTAGGTCGAGCCGGTTGATCCTGCGACGCACCAATAAGGCAGAGGCCAGCGAGGCCACAAACACAACCACGCCAGAGAAACCATAGGTGGCGTTATTGATGACCAGCGGGATGGTGTAAAGATCGCTGGAAAACCCCGAGACGATCAGAAAGGCGAAGAACCGGCCAATGACAAAGCCAAGGGGGATGGCGATAAGGGTCAGAAGCATCAGTTCACCAAGCAAGATGAATGAAACCTCGCCCTTGGTGAAGCCAAGTATCCTGAGGCTGGCCAGTTCACGTGCCCGTTCAGAAAGCTGTATCCGGGCGGAATTATAGACCACGCCGACGACAATCAAGCTGGCCACCAGCGCATAAATGGTCGTGGTCATGCCCGAGTTTTCGGCAATGGTGTCGTTAAAGGACTGCCGGATCTGTTTCCACAGCACCAGACCGGCAATGCCGGGGGTGTCTTTTACCGCATCGTACAGCGCATCAAGCTGGTTTTCGTCGAGCGAAATATTGATGGCGTTGACCTGCGGTGCTTGTTGCAACAGCGCGCTGAGATAGCCAAGGTTCATATAAGCGCCAAGGCCGAAATATTGTTCGATGATCGCCGTTATCGGCACGAAATACGTCTCGCGCTGACCTTCAAGCACCTCGATTTCCAGCATGTCACCGACCGTGACGCCCAGCGACTCGGCAAGGGTTCCGCTTAGAATGATGCCTTTGTCGGGCAGTACCACCGCACCGTTTTCAGCATTAAGCACCCGCGAAAGGTCCATTCCGGGCGCACGCCCTTCGATCCCGATCAGTTTTTCCAGATGCCCGTTGCGTAGGCGCGCAGGAACGGATCGCAAGCCTTCGCTGCGCATAACCCCCGGCAGGTTTAACGCGTCTTCCAGAATGGCATAAGGTTTGTTCCCGGTCAGCGTGATCGTCGCCTGCTGTCGGTTGGCCTGAAAGAACGACGTGTCCAGAATTTCATCAAGGGCGTCGAACATGAACAGCGTTGAAATCAGGATCGCACCCGATAAGGACACGCCAAGCACGGTTAAAGCGGCGCGCATGGGCCAGCGGGTGATCGAGCGTAGGATCATCATCACCGTTTGGCGCGCGCCCAGCATATGGACAAACTTGTCAAACAGATTTTGCCGGAACCTGACGGGTGCAGGGGGTGACATGGCAACGGCAGGCGACAGTTTTGTGGTGCGCAAAACTGACTGTAACGCGCCAAGGATGGCGGCTGCGATCCCTGCTGCGCCAGACAATATATAAGTGTTCGGGCTGGTGACGTAGATCAGATAGGGAAAATGGAAAAACTGCGCATAAAGCTTGCTTAACCCATGCCCGGCCCAAGCGCCGACTCCCCAGCCCATGACGGTGCCAAACACCCCGATGCCGATTGCAATTTTGACATAGTGCCAGGCGACTTGGCTGTTGGTGTAGCCAACGGCTTTGAACAGGCCGATCTGTTCGCGTTCAAGTGCGATCAGCCGACCAATCACCATATTGACCAGAAAGGCTGAAATGATGAAAAACAGCGGCGGCAAAATGCGGCTCATGGTGTCCAGCTGGTCCAGTTCGGCATCAAGAAACACGTGCGAGGTTTGTGCCGTGCGGCCATAAGGGCCAGTGCCGCCGTAGGGTGCAAGCAGGGTTTCAAGCGCGTCTTTCACCTTGTTTTCGTTGGCCCCCAACGCCAGTTTCAGCGTGACCTCGTTAAACGCGCCTTCCAGATCGAAGGCGGCGGCCAGCGTGTCGCGGTCCATCCAGATCACGCCAAACCGCCGATCGTCAGGCATCATGCTGCCGGGGCCAAGCAGATAAATAAACTCAGGCGACAAGGCCGTGCCGACGATCCGCAAAACCCGCTTTTGCCCGTTAAGCGTGGCCACAACCGTATCCCCAAGAGCAAAGCCGTTGGAGGTGGCGAAGTTTTCGGAAACCAGAATTTCGTCAGTGCGATTGGGGGATGGCATCCGCCCCAATGTGACGCTTGGCATGTTCAGCACCGAATTGCCGGATTTCGGCAGCGCAATCATTTTGGCGGCGGCTGGTTCGCTAAGCCCTTCAACATCCAGAATGGCGAATTGGGAAATCCGGGGTTCAGCAATAACGACGCCTTTGATGCGCTCGATCTGCGTGATCAGACTATTGGGCGCACGGGTTGCCGAGGCCCAGATATCAGCGAAACGATTGCGTTCGTAAAACGTCGACTGGGTTTCCGTCAGCGATAGTTTGACGCCGTAGCTAAGGACAAAGCTGGCCACACCGCAGCCAAGCACCAACGCAATGGCCAGCGACTGCGCCCAGAGGCGCACAAAATCGCGGAGCATTTTGCGGTCGAGGACCTTCATCGTATCTACCAGTCAATCTCGTGTGGCTTAAGGCGGGTTTCGTTCACCCGCACTTCGCTGATCTGACCGTCAGCAAAGAAAATCACCCGATGGGCCATTTTCCGAATATCTGCGTTATGGGTGATCACGGCGGTGGTCGTGCCCAGTTCCCGGTTCACCTGATCTAATGCTTCAAGCACCTGAACCCCGGTTTTGCTGTCCAGCGCGCCGGTCGGTTCGTCGCAGAACAACACTTCGGGGCGCTTAGCGATGGCCCGGGCAATCGCCACGCGCTGTTGTTCGCCGCCGGAAAGCTCAGCCGGGAAATGATCCATGCGGTTGGTCAGACCAACAAGTTCAAGCGCCATTTCGGGGCGCATCGGGTCTGGGGAAATCTCGGTCACAAGGGCAACGTTTTCCCGCGCCGTCAGGCTGGGCACCAGATTGTAAAACTGAAAGACAAAGCCAACGTGATTGCGTCGATAGGCCGTCAATTCGCGATCATTCATCGCCGTCAATTCCATGTCTTTGAAGAACACGCGCCCTTCGGTGGCATGATCAAGCCCGCCCAGAATATTCAGCAGCGTTGATTTACCGCTGCCCGAAGCGCCCAAAAGCACGGTCATCTCACCCTCGAACAGATCAAGGTCAACGCCGCGCAGGGCAAAAACCTTTACCTCACCGGTGTCATAGACTTTGGTGACTTTTTCCGTATGAAAGATTGGTTCGCGCATTGGGACTCTGGACCGATATGAAGCCTAGGTTTGAGGCAAGTTTACGCCTTCCGGCAGGAAAGGACCACTTGGCATTTGGTCCACATTGCCTCAGTCGATTTGTTCGTTCGGGCAGCGTTGTGGTGAACGTCAGCAAAACACTGCGCATGGTTGGGGGTCACGTTCCAGCCTTGCCCATCTGTTCCAGCGCGTTACCCGCCGCCTCGACCGACAGGTCGATGTCTGACTGGGTGTGTTCAGTGCAGCTAAGGTTGTGCAGGATTTTGTTGCCGGAAAAAAAGATGCCCTGATCGCGCATCAATTGCGAAAAGGTGCCGTATTTATCCAAATCTACGGTCGCGCAAAACTCGCGGTAGCTGGTGATCGCGTCAAGGTCTGTGAAAACCGGATGGAACATCGAGCCGACATTCTGCACCCGCATGTTCTGGCCGGTGTCGCGGGCCGCTTGGTTAAGCCGGGTGGTCATTTGTTCGCCGATATCTGCGATTTTGCAAAAACCTGCATTGTTGTCGCGGGTCATTTCCGTGAGCATTGTCTTGGCAGCGTACAGGCCCAGACGCGGCGCGTTGTGGCTGCCGTAATGCAGGACTTTGCCATATTCGATGCTTTCCATGATGTGATCCGGCCCGGCAATGGCGGCCACCGGAAACCCCTGACCGAGTGCTTTGCCATAGGTCACGATATCCGGTTGCAGGTCATAAAGTTCGGCAGCACCACCGGGCGCAACGCGAAAGCCCGTCACGGTTTCATCCAGATAGAACAGGACGTTATATGCCCGGCACAATTCCTGCGCCCGCTTGAGGTATCCCGGTTTCGGCGGGATTACACCCATATTGGACATCACGCCTTCCATGACCACGCAGGCAATATCACGGCCATGCGCGTGCAGAACACGCTCAAGTGCCTCTGCGTCGTTCCAGACACAAACCAGCGTGTCTTCCCACGACCCGGGTGTCAGACCGGAGCTATCAGGGATGCGCACGGGGTCGTTCGGGTGCCCCAGCGTGGTCACGAGTTGTGGATTGGTGCTGACCAGCAGCCCGTCATACCAGCCGTGGTAATGCCCTTCAAACTTCAGCACTTTTCGTTTGCCGGTGATGCCGCGCGCCATGCGAACGCCGGTCATGCAGGCCTCGGTTCCGGTGTTGGCAAAGCGCACTTTGTCGACATGGGGCAACATGCTGACCATCAGTTCGGCGGTTTCCACCTCGACCTCAAGCGCTGTGGCGAAATGGGTGCCGCCGGCGACCTTTTCCTGAACAATTTCGACAATTTTGGGATGGGCGTGGCCCAAAGGCAGGCAGCCAAAGGACAATTGCCAGTCGATGAATTCATTTCCGTCAACATCCCAGATCCGTGCGCCTTTGCCTTCGCGCATATAGTTTGGGTAAGGTTTATAGTTCATCGGCCCACGGGATGCGGAGCTGCATCCTTCAACCAGAACCTCCATCGCGCGGTCAAACAGGTGCTTTGATGTTTCGGTTTGCATTTTGGATGCCTTTCAACTTGGCGCGGAGATTTTGATGCTGTGTGGGTTAAAGAGCGGATAACAGGGCCTTGGCCTGCTCTTGGGCGTTTGCGATGGTAAGTGTGTCGACCTTTCGCCCCAACAGGCCAAACAACGCCTCGCAGGTTTGTTCGGTAAACACGATTGTGCCGTCAGGGGTGACCATTTCAATACCGTCCCATTTCAATGAGGCTTCGTTGACTGCCACGGCCTGATCCAGTGACCATTCATCCGGCAGATCAAGTGTGATGCCCGAACGGCTGGCCAAAACCGGATACCCGCCGATCAGTTTGCCAATACCCGGCAGGTGCAGCGGCGTGGGTGTGTCTGAGGTCAGCGCCCTAAGCGCCATCAATCCGGCCGAGGCTGTCACCCGGTTGAAATGCAAATCATACGGGAATGGAAACGGTTCGGTCAGCATCTCGTGGGCTATGTCCGAAACGTCTCGCCCATCCACGCTGGCCTGCAAAAGGTATGGCGGCAGGACGTCGGCGCGGTCCGCATTCAGCACAAAATATTCAAACGCGTGCTGGGCAACCAAATGTATCTGAACGTCTTGAGGCAGACAGTTCAGGCGTTGCGCGACGGCGGCCTGTATTTTCGGTAGGGGTTCCTGAACGTTGCCGATGCCGCAATCAGGGCCAAATCCCGTGCGATTGAGCACTGCGTTAATGACATCCGGAAACGACGCCCCGATCCATGTCGCACCCGTGTCAGCCTGCGCGATCAGATCGCGAAACCGGGCCATCAGGGACAGGTGCAGTGCGGTGAAGGTTGCAAAGGGCAGGTGGGCATGGCTGTTGTCGAGCTTCCACCACGGCAACAGGGACGGGGCCGTGAAGATATAATCCGGGTTAAGTTGTTTGAGTTGCCTGAAGGCGTCGGGGTCTGCCACATCCAGCGATATGGCCTCGATCTTCGGGGAAAACCCCTCGATCCCGGCACCTATGAGGGCGTTATTGGCCCGCTCTTGCGCCTTTGTCTGGCTTCGGCTGGCGACGATGATCCTGTCGAAAATCCCGGATCGGGCGGTTGACTCTAACAGGTTGGTCCCAAGTTCGCCGAGCGAAATGATAAGCAGGCTGGGTTTTGGCAAAGCGGATTTCCTTTGGTTCGGCAAGAGGCTAGGGTTTCAGATCAATCGCCCGGGTTTGTCAGGTTCTATCCAGCCGCTTGGCGCGCCAGAATGCCCATTGTTGCCGCGATCAGGCGCGAGACCGTTAAGGCGCCAAGGCCGTCAATATCCGCCTCTGGCATGAACTCGACAAAATCTATGGCGGCAATCCGGCCCTTGTTGGCGGCCCCTTTGATCAAATCGAGCGTCTGGAAATAGCTGAGCCCACCGGGCGCGCGACCGATTACGCCGGGCACGATTGACGGGTCCAGCGCATCAACATCAAGACAAATCACGATATTCGCGCCGTCTTCGATCTGATCAAACACCGGCTGAATGCCCGCGCTGTGAATGTCATAAGCCGGGAAAAACGCAGCCCCCCAGTCAAGCGCGTCCTGATAATCATCAGAATGGGCCGAGCCGATGCCGCGCGCGCCGACCTGTATGATTTGCGTGATATGCGCCATTTCAGAGGCGCGGCGCATGGTTGAAGACAGACCAAGTGTTTCGCCCATATGGTCGCGCCGCCAATCAATATGGGCGTCGATTTGCAGGATTGTGTAGGTTTCGCCGGTATCCGCCAGCGCATCAAGCATCGGGATCGGAATGGAATCGTCGCCGCCAACAACAATGGGCACCGCCCCGCGGTTGATGATCTGACCGACGCTGCGCCGGATCAGGGCGCGGGTGGCGGCGAAATCTTTGTCGTCCCAGCCCAGATCGCCGCAATCGACGGCGGGTTTGCAGCCCTTTGGGAAGATCGGCCCGCCAAGGTCGAAATTATGCCGGTCGATATTGGCACTTAAAGACCCGATCGCATCGCGCAACGCCTTGGGTGCGTTTTGGCAATAGGCCCCGACTGCGCCGTAAGGTGTGGCACAGGGCACGCCGATGAAGGCTGACGATGCGTCAAGGTTTTGCAGGTCTTCGCAGGCCTCAACCCCAAGGAATGTGCTTGTATCTGTCGCGCCGAATAAGGCGGCGATATCTGGTTTGTTGGTCATTTGTGAAACCTTAAAAAATCCCGTGTGACGGGGTGGTCGAAACTACCCAGACCTAACTACAAAGGCTTCGCCGGTGCAACTGCCCCCAAGAGTGATCAGGCGGGCGCGGTTTCCGAACTGAAGGCGTAAATCACGCAGCCGATCAGCAGGCTGATCCCGAACAACAGGAAAAGGCTGCTGTAAAACGCGGGCGAGGCGGCCTGTTCGACCGGAACCGATTTCGCCATGGCGCTGGTGAGGAATTGCATCAACCCGACGCCGCCAATGCCAAACAGGTTCAGCAATGTCATGCCCCGCCCGGTTAGATGCTGTGGCAGGAATAATTGACCGTGGGCCATGATGGCCGGAAACGATGCGCCGAAAAAGCCGATGGCGGTGAACAAAAGGGCCGAGGCCATCCAACTGGTCTGCGGAAAGGCCCAAAGGGTCAGGCACAGGCTGACAACGATCAGGTTGCCGGTCAGGATCACCCGTTTCTTTGACCGCAACATCCGTTCAGCCGGGCCATAGGCAAACGACCCCAATGCCATTGCCGTGGCCATCATTAGCGTGGCGCGCCCGATGCCGATGGGGTCAAGGGCATAAACATCCTCGAAATACGGGCCAGCCCAAAGGCCGCGCAGGCCTGCGGCGGGAACGTAATTTACCAGCATCAGCGGAAACAGCAGCAACAGATTTCGGTTCGTCAAAAGATCAAGCAAATTGCCCTTTTGGGCGGGCGCGTCGGCGTCTTTCACGGGGTTGCGCAAAATAAGCAGCAACGCACCGGCAATCAGAAAGGCCGCGATTGCCAAGACCCACATGGTTTCGCGCCAGCCCCAAGTGGCAACCGCATAAGCCAGCGGTGCCGAGCCTGCCAGATTACCAGCCGAGCCGAACCCGATCATGGCCCCGGCAAGGGTGGAAAACATGCCCTGCGGATAGTAGCGTGCGAAAATATAGTATGACGCCATCAGAACCGGCGCCCCGCCGACACCGAATAAGGCCATGGCGACGGAAATGGCCGTCGGACCCTGCGCCAGCGCGAACACCACCGCCCCACCACCACCACCGATGGCCAACAGGCTGGCCGCCGTGAATCTGGGGCCGAAACGATCCAGCGCCCAGCCAACCGGGATTTGCATCGCCGCAAAGACGAAAAACCACAGGCCCGAGGCGAAAGACAGATCGCTGGCGGTTGCGCCAAGGTCCGTCCCCAGAACCGGGGTAAGCACGGCCAGAAAAGAGCGGTAAAACTGGCTAAGGAAATAGCCAAAGACCAGAAACAGGATGCCGAGTTTCATGTTGCTTCCGATTGTGTTCGCCAAGCTGCACTTAGATACAATTCTGACCGAGGTGCAAGGCAGATAAAGCAAGCCACGACCGCCACGGCAGAAACAGCATGCTCGCCACCTGTTTATTGAATGTGCATCGGTTTGCAGGATGTTTCCGCCTCTTGAAATCCTGTCGCGGACCTTCTACATACGCGACGATCAGACAGGGGTCTGACCACAAACAGGAGCTCGGCATGGCCAGGACCAATCCATTACAATTCATCCAGCAAGCGCGCGGTGAGGTGTCAAAAGTTGTCTGGCCAACACGGCGGGAAACCACGGTAACCACCATCATGGTGTTTATAATGGCGACCATTGCGGCCCTGTTTTTTTTCATGATTGACCAGATTATCCGCTTGGGCCTGACCAGCGTTCTGGGGATTTTCGGCTGAAAAAGGCGCGATGCCTGTAGCGAGAACTCGCCTGATAATTCATGGCCAGCCCCTTGAATTCAAACGAATACCGCTGTAGAGGCATCCTCACCCCACACAAAGGCGTGCATCGATTCGGAATGTGCGCTGTTTTTTGTTCGGGGTAGCGCACTTTAAGTGACTGATAAGACTAGGAATTTCGGCAGGTGCGCCTGCCATGAAAAAGGTGACGGGCGACATGGCGAAACGGTGGTACTCGGTTAGTGTTCTCTCGAATTACGAGAAAAAGATCGCCGAGTCGATTAAAGAGGCTGTTGCACAAGAGGGACTGGAAGACGAAATCGTCGAGGTTCTGGTGCCAACTGAAGAAGTGCTTGAGATCCGTCGCGGCAAGAAAGTTCAGACCGAGCGTCGTTTCATGCCCGGATATGTTCTGGTGCGCATGGAAATGACCGACAAAGGCTATCACCTGATCAACTCGATCAACCGCGTCACCGGGTTTTTGGGCCAGCAAGGCCGCCCGACGCCGATGCGCGACAAAGAAGTTGCGGTGATTCTCAATCAGGTCGAAGAGGGGGCAGAAAGCCCACGCTCGTTGATCTCGTACGATATTGGCGAAACCGTAAGCGTGACCGACGGCCCATTTGAAGGCTTTTCCGGTCAGGTCGAAGATGTGGACGAAGAAAACGCCCGTCTTAAGGTTTCGGTTTCGATTTTTGGCCGGGCTACCCCGGTCGAACTGGAATACACGCAGGTCAATAAACAGACCTGATCGTGTTGTGTTTGTGGGAGGCGAGCATCACGCGTGATGCAGACCAGACCACACCAAATATGCCCAAGGGGACGCGCCCCGCAGGCAGGAGCAAAAGGAGGCCACAATGGCCAAAAAAGTAGCTGGCACCATGAAGCTGCAAGTTAAAGCAGGTCAAGCCAACCCATCCCCACCCGTCGGCCCAGCATTGGGTCAGCGCGGCATTAACATCATGGAATTCTGTAAGGCGTTCAACGCCAAGACGCAGGATCTGGAGCCGGGTTCGCCTTGCCCGACGGTTATCACCTATTATGTTGATAAATCCTTCACGATGGACATCAAGACGCCTCCAGCGTCGTTTTTGTTGAAGAAAGCCGCCAAGCTGAAATCCGGTGCGAAACTGCCAGCGCGTGAAGTTGTTGGTTCTGTGACGGCCAAGCAGGTTCGGGAAATTGCCGAGGTCAAAATGCAGGACCTAAGCGCGAATGACGTAGAGGCGGCGATGCAGATCATCCTCGGCTCGGCCCGTTCGATGGGCATTGAGGTTAAGGGATAATCACCATGGCAAAACTTGGAAAAAGAACAACAGCCGCCCGTGCGCTGGTTACAGGCAAGGCGAATGTCACCATCGAAGAAGCGGTTGCATTGGTGAAAGCCAACGCTTTGGCAAAGTTCGACGAAACTGTGGAAATCGCGATGGTTCTGGGTGTTGACCCACGCCACGCTGACCAAATGGTTCGCGGCGTTGTTGGCCTGCCTAACGGCACTGGCAAAACAATGCGGGTTGCGGTTTTTGCACGCGACGCGAAAGCCGAAGAAGCCACTGCGGCAGGTGCTGACATCGTTGGCGCCGAAGACCTGATGGAAGCCATTCAGGGCGGCGCGATCGACTTTGATCGTTGCATCGCCACACCAGACATGATGCCAATCGTTGGTCGTCTTGGTAAAATCCTTGGCCCACGCAACCTGATGCCGAACCCACGGGTTGGCACGGTGACGATGGATGTCAAAGCTGCTGTTGAAGCGGCCAAAGGCGGCGAAGTCCAGTTCAAGGCTGAAAAGGCCGGTGTGGTCCATGCAG
This sequence comes from Paracoccaceae bacterium, assembly GCA_021775315.1. GTDB lineage: Bacteria > Pseudomonadota > Alphaproteobacteria > Rhodobacterales > Rhodobacteraceae > UBA5972. The sequence goes on along the minus strand of JAJFIC010000058.1, from coordinate 65,822 downwards.
GTATTGGCAAAGCATCCTTTAACGAGACGATGCTGGCTGAAAACGTACGGGCCTTTGTAACGGCTGTGCAAAAAGCCAAGCCGACAGGTGCCAAAGGCGCATATCTGCGCAAGATCGCCCTAAGCTCGACCATGGGCCCTGGCGTGACAATCGACATCGCAGCAGCGGTGAGCGAATAAGAATTCCCGCGCCCTTCGGGGCAAGGGTAGGGGCAGGCGGCAACGCCTGTCCATCGTCCGAGACGGTGGGTGGCCTTTGGGTCATAAATCCTGCCTGAGACGGGAAGCGAACAAATGACCTGAAGGCCACGCCTTCGAGTGATTTTGGGAGGGACCCGTAGTTAAGGACCCTAAGTGCCGGTGCCTATTTGCCGGCGAATATGAGCCGGAGGGGGAAACCCTTCCACAATTTGGAGCAATACTGTGGATAGAGCCCAAAAAGAAGCAGTGGTCAGTGAACTTGGCCAAATCTTCGCGGACTCTGGCGTGATTGTCGTAGCACATTACGCAGGTCTTACAGTTGCAGAGATGCAGGATTTCCGGGGTCGCATGCGCGAAGCCGGCGGATCCGTACGTGTCGCCAAGAACAGGCTCGCCAAGATCGCTCTTGAGGGCACCCCATGCGCAAGCATTGCCGGGTTGCTGACAGGAATGACCGTTCTCGCCTATTCCGAGGACCCGGTTGCCGCTGCGAAAGTAGCGGAAGCCTATGCCAAAGATAACAAAAAGCTTGTTATCCTTGGGGGTGCTATGGGTGAAGACGCTCTTGATCCGGCCGGTGTTAAAGCTGTTGCCGCTATGCCATCCCGTGACGAGCTTATTGCTTCGATCGTTGGTTGCATTGGCGCCCCAGCGTCCAACATTGCCGGTGCGATTGGCGCGCCTGCCCAAGAAATCGCTGGTGTACTTTCCACCATCGAAGAACGGGCCGAGGCTGCATAAGCAAACTGCAATTCGTAAGGCGTGTGTGTGAACTATGAATACCGCGCTGGAACAGAACTGAACATGAAACGGAAAAAAGCAAATGGCTGATCTGAAAAAAATGGCTGAAGAGATTGTCGGTCTGACACTTCTCGAAGCACAAGAACTGAAAACTATCCTGAAAGACGAGTACGGCATCGAGCCTGCAGCCGGTGGCGCAGTCATGATGGCTGGCCCGGCTGACGGTGCTGGCGAAGCTGCTGAAGAAAAAGACGAATTCGACGTCATCCTGAAAGCAGCCGGCGACAAGAAAATCGGCGTCATCAAAGAAGTCCGGTCCATCACTGGTCTGGGCCTCAAAGAAGCCAAGGATCTGGTCGACGCGGGCGGCAAAGCTGTCAAAGAAGGCGTTTCCAAAGCTGAAGCTGAAGAAATCAAAGCCAAGCTGGAAGCAGCCGGCGCTGAGGTTGAACTCAAGTAATCCATTTGGATTGCGCGCCTTTCGGGGCGCAAAAATACTGGCTGAACCTGCAAACGCGGGTTCAGCCGAACCTGTCTTTCAAGGGGCCCTATCAGTCAGGACCTCTTGAAAGGCGCGGTTAAAGGTTCGGGTGTGCGACTTTGGGATGTTGCGCAAGAATAGAACCATAGCCCCCAAGTGAGCAGCTCAGGTCCGGTGCCCAACGGATGTGAATTGCGAACAATTGAAAGGTGACGACGAGCATGGCTCAGACGCATTCAGGCCACAAACGTATCCGCAAACATTTTGGCAAAATCCGTGAAGTTTTGGATATGCCGAACCTTATTCAGGTTCAGAAAAGCAGCTATAAGCTGTTTCTGGATTCCGGCGACCAGCCAACGCCGCTGGACGGCGAAGGCATCAAAGGTGTTTTCCAGTCGGTTTTCCCGATCAAGGATTTCAACGAAACCGCCGTTCTGGAATTCGTGAAGTACGAGCTGGAAAAGCCGAAATATGACGTCGAGGAATGTCAGCAGCGCGACATGACTTACAGCGCGCCGCTTAAGGTAACTTTGCGCCTTATTGTGTTTGATATCGACGAAGATACAGGTGCAAAATCTGTAAAAGACATCAAAGAACAAGACGTGTTCATGGGCGACATGCCTTTGATGACCAACAATGGTACATTCGTTGTGAATGGCACCGAGCGTGTGATCGTTTCCCAGATGCACCGCTCGCCCGGCGTTTTCTTTGACCACGACAAGGGCAAGACACATTCCAGCGGCAAATTGCTGTTCACCAGCCGGATCATCCCTTATCGCGGTTCGTGGTTGGATTTCGAATTTGACGCCAAGGATATCGTGTTCGCGCGTATCGACCGTCGCCGCAAGCTGCCGGTTACGACGCTGCTATATGCACTGGGCATGAACCAGGAAAGCATCTGCGACGCCTATTACGACACCGTGAATTTCAAGCTGAACAAAAAGAAAAAGGCGTGGGCAACGCCATTCTTTGCCAGCCGTATTCGCGGCACCAAACCGCTATATGACATCATCGACGCCAAAACCGGCGAAGTGATCGCCGAAGCGGGCGAAAAAGTAACACCGCGTTCGGTCAAAAAGCTGATTGAAGAGGGTAAGGTCAAGAACATCCTTGTGCCTTACGAACAGATTTTGGGACGCTTTTCGGCCAAAGACATCATCAACGAAGAAACCGGTGAAATCTGGATCGAAGCTGGTGGCGAACTGACGCTGGAATATGACAAAGCTGGCGAAATCACTGGCGGTACGCTGCAAACGCTGCTTGATAACGGTGTGACGGATATCCCGACGCTGGACATCGACAACATCAATGTCGGCCCGTACATCCGCAATACGCTGGCCATCGACAAGAACATCAACCGCGACACCGCATTGACGGATATTTACCGGGTCATGCGCCCGGGCGAGCCGCCAACCGTTGAAGCCGCTGGCGCGTTGTTTGACACGTTGTTCTTTGACAGCGAGCGGTATGACCTGTCTGCCGTTGGCCGCGTGAAAATGAACATGCGTCTGTCGCTGGATGCACCAGACACCCTGCGCACATTGCGCAACGATGATATCGTTGCTGTGGTCAAGGCACTGGTCGATCTGCGTGATGGCAAGGGCGATGTCGATGACATCGACCACCTTGGTAACCGTCGTGTGCGTTCTGTTGGCGAGCTGATGGAAAACCAGTACCGCGTTGGCCTGTTGCGCATGGAGCGTGCGATTCGGGAACGTATGTCCTCGGTCGAGATTGACACGATCATGCCGCAAGACCTGATCAACGCGAAACCGGCGGCTGCCGCTGTGCGTGAATTCTTTGGCTCGTCGCAGCTATCGCAGTTCATGGACCAAACCAACCCGCTGTCAGAAGTCACGCACAAGCGTCGTCTTTCAGCGCTTGGGCCAGGTGGTCTGACCCGCGAACGTGCAGGCTTTGAAGTCCGCGACGTTCATCCGACCCATTATGGCCGGATGTGTCCGATTGAAACGCCAGAGGGTCCGAATATTGGTCTGATCAACTCGTTGGCGTCTTATGCGCGCGTCAATCGCTATGGCTTTATCGAAACACCGTATCGCAAGGTGATCGACAGCCAGGTAACGGACGAAGTTGAATACATGTCCGCGACCGAAGAAATGCGCCACACGATTGCGCAGGCAAACGCGCAGTTGGATGAAAACGGCACGTTCATCAACGATCTGGCCAGTTCGCGCAAATCGGGCGAATACATGCTGACGCCACCGGCGAATATTGACTATATCGATGTTTCGCCGAAGCAGTTGGTGTCGGTCGCGGCCTCGCTTATTCCGTTCTTGGAAAACGACGACGCCAACCGCGCCCTGATGGGGTCGAACATGCAACGTCAGGCGGTTCCATTGCTGAGGGCCGAGGCGCCTTTTGTTGGCACTGGTATTGAATCGATCGTGGCAAGGGATTCCGGCGCGTCGATTGCGGCCAAACGTGGTGGTATCATCGACCAGGTTGACGCCATGCGTATCGTTGTGCGTGTTACGGACGATCTGGAACCCGGTGATCCGGGCGTGGATATCTACCGTTTGCGCAAATTCCAGCGTTCAAACCAGAACACCTGCATCAACCAGCGTCCGCTGGTGAAAGTGGGCGACCGCGTGACCAAAGGCGAAGTTGTTGCCGATGGTCCGTCGACTGATCTGGGCGAACTGGCGCTGGGTAAAAACACCCTCGTCGCGTTTATGCCGTGGAACGGTTACAACTACGAAGACTCGATCCTGATTTCCGAGCGTATCGTGAAAGATGATGTGTTCACGTCGGTCCATATCGAAGAATTTGAAGTTGCCGCACGTGACACGAAACTGGGGCCAGAAGAAATCACCCGCGACATTCCAAATGTCGGTGAGGAGGCCCTGCGCAACCTTGACGAAGCCGGGATTGTTTACATTGGTGCCGAAGTTGGCCCTGCGGATATTCTGGTTGGCAAGATCACGCCAAAAGGCGAAAGCCCGATGACACCGGAAGAAAAGCTTCTGCGTGCCATCTTTGGTGAAAAAGCCAGCGACGTTCGTGACACCTCTTTGCGCTTGCCGCCGGGGGATTACGGGACTGTGGTTGAGGTCCGTGTTTTCAATCGACACGGCATTGAAAAAGACGAACGTGCGCTTCAGATCGAGCGGGAAGAAGTCGAAACCCTGTCGCGTGACCGGGACGACGAAATGGCGATCCTTGATCGCAACATTTACGCCCGTCTGAAAACTGCGATCCTTGGCAAAATTGCCGTTAAAGGCCCGAAAGGCGTCAAGTCAAAATCTGAGATCACCGAAGAGCTGCTTGAAAGTCTGAGCCGCGGTCAGTGGTGGCAGTTGGCACTTGGCGACGACAAAGAAGCCAAAGATGTCGAGGCCCTGAACGAGCAGTACGAACTGCAAAAGCGGGCATTGGATGCACGGTTTGAAGACAAGGTCGAAAAAGTCCGTCGCGGCGACGATTTGATGCCCGGCGTGATGAAGATGGTCAAAGTCTTTATCGCGGTGAAACGCAAATTGCAGCCCGGTGATAAAATGGCCGGTCGTCACGGCAACAAAGGGGTTATTTCCCGCGTTGTTCCACAAGAAGACATGCCGTTCCTTGCGGACGGCACGCCGGTTGATTTCTGTCTGAACCCGCTGGGTGTTCCCAGCCGTATGAATGTCGGGCAAATTCTGGAAACGCATATGGGTTGGGCCGCACGCGGTCTGGGTCAGGCGATCGACGAAAGTCTGAAAGAATACCGTCGTTCTGGTGATATGACGCCCGTGCAGGAAGCGATGAAAATCGCCTATGGCGATGCGTTGTATGAAGAGGTCTTTACCGAAATGTCCGAGGGTGAATTCCTGGAGGCAGCGGATAACGTGACCGCAGGTGTGCCAATTGCCACCCCTGTTTTCGACGGCGCCAAAGAGGCGGATGTTGATGACGCGTTGATCCGGGCAGGTTTTGAAACCTCTGGTCAGTCGATCTTGTTTGATGGTCGCACAGGCGAACAATTTGCCCGCCCTGTGACCGTTGGGATGAAATACATCCTGAAGCTGCATCACCTTGTGGACGACAAAATCCACGCACGGTCGACCGGTCCGTACTCGCTTGTCACACAGCAGCCGCTGGGTGGTAAGGCACAGTTCGGTGGTCAGCGCTTTGGTGAGATGGAAGTCTGGGCACTTGAGGCTTACGGCGCCGCTTACACCTTGCAGGAAATGCTGACGGTGAAATCGGATGACGTGGCTGGCCGGACGAAAGTCTATGAAAGCATCGTTAAGGGTGAGGACAATTTCGAAGCAGGCGTGCCTGAATCGTTCAACGTTCTTATTAAAGAAATCCGCTCGCTTGGTTTGAATATCGAGCTGCTGGACGCGGAGACGGAGTAAGGCGTTCGCGCCTTACCCTTCTGGAAATCGAGATTAGGATCAAAAAATGAACCACGAAATCACGAATAACCCTTTCGCGCCGGTGCAGGCCCCTCGGACCTTTGACGAGATCAAAATCTCGTTGGCGTCACCTGAGCGAATTCTTAGCTGGTCTTTTGGCGAAATCAAAAAGCCTGAAACCATCAACTACCGGACGTTCAAGCCCGAACGGGACGGTCTGTTCTGCGCGCGTATCTTTGGCCCGATCAAAGATTACGAATGTCTGTGCGGCAAATATAAGCGGATGAAATACCGCGGTGTGACCTGCGAAAAATGTGGTGTCGAAGTGACGCTGCAAAAGGTTCGCCGGGAACGTATGGGCCATATCGAACTGGCTGCACCTGTTGCGCATATCTGGTTTCTGAAATCGCTGCCGTCGCGCATCGGTCTGATGTTGGACATGACGCTGCGCGATCTGGAGCGTATCCTTTACTTTGAGCAATATGTGGTGATCGAGCCGGGTCTGACGGACCTGACCCATGGCCAGCTGTTGACGGAAGAGGAATTTCTGGACGCCGAAGACGCTTATGGCGCAGACGCATTCAACGCCAGCATTGGCGCCGAAGCGATCCGCGAAATGCTGAGCCAGATTGATTTGCAGGCCGAAGCCGAACAGCTGCGCGCCGATCTGGCCGAAGCAACCGGCGAACTGAAGCCAAAGAAGATCATCAAGCGTCTGAAAGTGGTCGAAAACTTCCTGGAAAGTGGCAACCGCCCGGAATGGATGGTTCTGACCGTGATCCCTGTGATCCCGCCGGAACTGCGCCCGTTGGTGCCGCTGGATGGTGGTCGTTTCGCGACCTCAGATCTGAACGACCTTTACCGTCGGGTGATCAACCGGAACAACCGCCTGAAACGTCTGATCGAATTGCGCGCACCTGATATCATCGTGCGCAACGAAAAACGGATGTTGCAGGAATCTGTGGATGCGTTGTTTGACAATGGTCGTCGTGGCCGGGTCATCACGGGTTCTAACAAGCGCCCGCTGAAATCCTTGTCAGACATGCTGAAAGGCAAGCAAGGCCGGTTCCGCCAGAACCTTTTGGGCAAACGCGTCGACTTTTCCGGTCGTTCGGTCATTGTGACCGGCCCGGAATTGCTGCTGCATCAATGTGGTTTGCCGAAAAAGATGGCGCTGGAGCTGTTCAAGCCGTTCATCTATTCGCGGCTTGAGGCCAAAGGCCTGTCCAGCACGGTTAAACAAGCCAAAAAGCTGGTGGAAAAAGAACGCCCCGAGATTTGGGATATTCTTGACGAGGTCATCCGCGAACACCCTGTCATGCTGAACCGTGCGCCAACGCTGCACCGTCTTGGTATTCAGGCGTTTGAACCGGTTCTGATCGAAGGCAAAGCCATCCAGCTTCACCCGCTGGTGTGTTCCGCTTTCAACGCTGACTTTGACGGCGACCAGATGGCCGTGCACGTCCCGCTGAGCCTTGAGGCCCAGTTGGAAGCGCGCGTTTTGATGATGTCGACCAACAACGTGTTGTCGCCCGCAAACGGTAAACCGATTATTGTTCCGTCGCAGGACATGATCCTTGGCCTTTACTACATCACGCTAGAGCGTGAGGGCCAAAAAGGTCAGGGCATGGTTTTCAGCTCGATCGAAGAGGTGAACCACGCACTGGACAATGATATCGTGCATTTGCATTCCAAAATCACCTGCCGGATCAAGCAGGTGGACGAAGAAGGCAACATCATACTGCAACGTTATGAAACCACTCCGGGCCGGGTACGGCTTGGCGCGTTGCTGCCTTTGAACCACAAAGCACCCTTCGACATCATCAACCGCCTGCTGCGCAAGAAAGAAGTCGGCGAGGTGATTGACACCGTGTACCGTTATTGCGGCCAGAAAGAGAGCGTCATTTTCTGTGATCAGATCATGCGGATCGGGTTCACCGAGGCGTTCAAGGCCGGTATTTCCTTTGGCAAGGACGACATGATCATTCCTGAAAACAAGTGGACAATCGTTAACGGTGTCCGCGAGCAGGTGAAGGAATTTGAACAACAATATATGGATGGCCTGATTACCCAAGGCGAGAAATATAACAAAGTTGTCGATGCATGGTCGAAATGTTCCGATGTGGTTGCCGACGCGATGATGGGCGAAATCTCGGCCATGAAACGCGACGATGACGGTGCAGAAATGGAACCAAACAGCGTTTACATGATGGCACATTCCGGTGCGCGTGGTTCGCCTGCGCAGATGAAACAGCTGGGCGGTATGCGTGGTCTGATGGCCAAACCATCGGGCGAGATTATCGAAACGCCGATTATCTCGAACTTTAAAGAAGGTCTGACCGTTCTTGAATACTTCAACTCGACCCACGGGGCGCGGAAAGGTCTGGCCGATACGGCGCTTAAGACTGCGAACTCGGGCTATCTGACACGTCGTCTGGTTGATGTGGCACAGGATTGCATCGTTCGTATGGACGATTGCGGTACTGAACGCCGGATCACAGCCCGCGCTGCGGTAAATGACGGCGAGGTTGTTGCCTCGTTGTCGGAACGTATTCTTGGCCGGGTAACGGGCGAAGATGTGTTGCGTCCGGGCACTGACGAAGTGTTGTGCGTCGAAGGTGAATTGATCGACGAGCGTATGGCGGATTTGATCGAGGCGGCTGGCGTTCAGTCGTTCCAGATGCGCAGCCCGCTGACTTGCGAAGCCGAAGAAGGTGTTTGCGCCCAATGCTACGGTCGTGACCTTGCCCGTGGTACGCGGGTCAATCAAGGCGAAGCGGTCGGCATTATTGCGGCACAGTCAATCGGCGAGCCGGGCACACAGCTGACAATGCGGACCTTCCACATTGGCGGCATTGCGCAAGGTGGTCAGCAATCATTCCAGGAAGCGTCGCATGACGGTAAAATCGCCTATCGCGGTGAAAACCTGATTGTGAATGCCGATGGCGATCAGATCGTCATGGCACGTAACATGGAACTGGTTGTCGAAGATGCAAACGGCGTCGAGTTGGCCAGCCACAAAATGGGCTATGGCTCGCGCTTGCTGGTCAAGAACAAGTCCAAAGTCAAACGTGGTGACAAGCTTTATGAATGGGACCCCTTCACATTGCCGATCATCGCCTCGGTTGATGGTATCGCCAAGTTTGTCGATCTCACCGCCGGCATTTCGCTGCGTGATGAAACCGATGACGCAACTGGCATCAGCCAGAAAATCGTGACCGACTGGCGTACTGCGCCGAAAGGTAACGAGCTGAAGCCTGAAATCATCGTGATGGATCCGGCAACGGGTGAACCGGTTCGCCAGAAGAACGGCAACCCGGAAACCCATGCCATGTCGGTTGACGCCATTCTGTCGCTTGAAGACGGACAGGAAGTGAAGGCCGGTGACGTTCTGGCACGTATTCCGCGTGAAGGTGCCAAGACGAAAGACATCACCGGTGGTCTGCCGCGTGTGGCTGAATTGTTTGAGGCGCGTCGTCCGAAAGACCACGCAATCATCGCTGAAATTGATGGTTACGTGCAATACGGGCGCGACTACAAAAACAAGCGTCGCTTGTCGATTGTGCCTGCTGACGAAGATCAGGAGCCGGTCGAATACATGGTGCCTAAGGGCAAGCACATTCCTGTTCAGGAAGGTGACTTCATCCAAAAGGGCGAATACATCATGGACGGCAACCCGGCGCCGCATGACATTTTGCAGATCATGGGGATTGAGGCTTTGGCCGATTACCTGATCGACGAAGTGCAGGATGTTTACCGTCTGCAGGGCGTTAAGATCAACGATAAGCATATCGAAGTGATCGTGCGCCAGATGCTGCAAAAATGGGAAGTTTCGCACAGTGGCGGTACAACCCTGCTGAAGGGCGAACATGTCGACAAGGCCGAATTCCTGGCCACGAATGAAAAGGCGATGGCCAACAATCTGGAACCGGCCAAAGGCGGCCCAATCCTGTTGGGGATCACCAAGGCCAGCTTGCAGACACGTTCGTTCATCTCGGCGGCATCTTTCCAGGAAACCACGCGGGTTCTGACCGAAGCAGCGACGCAAGGTAAGCGTGACAAGCTGATCGGCCTGAAAGAGAACGTCATCGTTGGTCGCCTGATCCCTGCCGGGACAGGCGGTGCAACACAGCAGGTTCGCCGGGTTGCAGCATCGCGTGACGCTGAGATCATCGAAGAACGCCGCGAAGCCGCAGACGCAGCGGCAGCACTGGCTGCCCCTGTCGAAAGCGAGCTTGGCTCGGTTTTTGATGTGGACACCCAAGAAGTCGAAGACGATCTGGGTCTGGTCGAAACCCCCGAAATGGGTGGTGAAGAACAGCCAATGTAGGGCAACCTGCCATAGACATCTTAAAACCCCTGCCGGAAACGGTGGGGGTTTTTGTTTTTGGTAAGTATCGCTTTTGCTGATCTGACGAAAAGGCTACGGTTTGGCGATATCGCTTAGGAGAGCAGCGGCGTGCCAGAATTCAACAACCAGATCGTCGGGCTTATCCGGTTTTCCTATCCGGCACTTAGCGGTTTCAAACGCGGAGCGCCCGATGCCGAACAGGCCGAGGCGATGTTGTATGACCCGGACCGGCTGGAACGGCGGTTTTATCTGTTTCAGGCCCTGTGTCTGCCGTCTTTGCTGGCGCAAACTGATGGCGATTTCACCTGTCTGTTTCTGATCGGGGAAAATATGCCTGTGGCTGCGCGGGATCATCTGGCGCGCCTGATTGCCCCGCTTGGCGATGCCCGCATTTTTGCCGAACGCGCGCGTCATCATTACCCCGCTCAAAAAAGTGCCTTTGCCACGGTGCCGCAGGATGGCTTTAGCCACCGCACCAGTTTCCGGCTGGATGATGACGATGCGGTTGATCTGAATTATATCGCCCGGCTGAAAACCGTCGCGCGTGATCTGCAACCGTTTTGCAGCGATGAAACCCCGGTGGCGATTGCTTTTAACAAAGGCTATTACGTGCGTGTTTCGCCCGGCGAAAACGAGGTGTTTGATGCGGTCGAGCGCGCGCCTCTGAGCGTGGGAAGTGCGCTGATGGTTCCGGCAAATCACCCCGACAATATTTACGCCCGCAACCACCGCTTTTTGCCGCAGTTTTTCAACACGTTCAGCGATGCTGTGACCCCGGCCTATATCCGGGCCATCCATATCGACAATGATTCCAACCCGACGATCATGGGGCGCAGCAAGGAACAGGACGCGGATCAGATCGCCCGCACGCTGCAAGATCATTTTGCCATTGGCCTGTCAGAATTGCAGGCCTTGTGATGGGTAAAACTGATAATATGCGCGGCGCCGTTCTGATGATGCTGTCGATGGCGGCCTTTACCCTGAATGATGTGTGTATCAAATCCGTGGCAGATGAATTGCCGCTGTTTCAGGCGGTGCTGCTGCGCGGATTGATGACCTCAGTGATGATCGCGGCGCTTGCGATTTATCAGGGGGCGTTGAAAATCCGCATCCCGCGCAAAGACTGGGGCGTGATCTTTTTGCGACTGATCGGCGAGGTCGGGGCGACCGTGTTTTTTCTGAACGCGCTGTTTCATATGCCGATTGCCAATGTCACGTCGATCCTGCAATCCCTGCCGCTGGCGATCACGCTGGCCGGGGCGATTTTTTTTGGCGAAAAAGTCGGCTGGCGGCGGTATCTGGCGATTTCAGTCGGGTTTGTCGGTGTCATGCTGATCGTGCGACCGGGAACCGATGGGTTTGATTACTACTCAGTTCTTGCCCTGATCGCCGTCGCTTTTATTGTGGTGCGCGATTTGTCGACCCGCCGGTTAAGTGCCAATGTCCCTTCGATGTCGGTGGCCTTGATTACCGCCATTGCGATTACATTGCTTGGCGCGGTTATGACCGCCTTTGCTGACTGGCAACCGGTCACACCGCGCGCGATGGGATTGCTTGGCGGGGCGTCGATTTTCATCATCGCAGGGTATTTGTTCAGCATCATGGTGATGCGGGTCGGTGAGATTTCGTTTTCTGCACCGTTTCGCTATACGGCCCTGATCTGGGCGATTGTGCTTGGCATACTTGTGTTCAACGAAGTGCCTGATACATGGACCCTGATCGGCAGCACGATTGTAATCGGTATGGGTGTCTATACTTTTTACCGCGAAAGACAGATCAACAAAATGCAGAACCGCTAGGCCGCAGCAAATATCTGGCGCACGGTGTCGGAATTGATGTCAAACACCTGCTTGAATTGCGCCTCGCCTTCGGCATCGAGCAACGTAACCTCGCCCGCTTGCAGGGCCGAACCGTTTTGCGGGCTTTGACCACGGATAAACATATCTTCGTGCGGCAAGGACAGGCGCGGCATGAATTGCGGCATCCGCACGTGGCTGTAGTTCATCACGGTTTGCCGGCTGTCGGGATGCACCACCATGGCCAGCGCCGGAGTCCACAGCGGCACATTCACCGCGCGTGCGAAAATGCCCTGACTGTCCGGGCGCACCAGATAGCCCTTAGAAAAATCAATGGTCAGGTGGCGGTTGTCGCGGATCAGTGCGGCACAATCGGTTGCCGTTTCGCGCAGGCGTTCGACAAAAAACCTGCTGACGGCGTCGTCGTCATCAAGGCGGAATTGCAGACTGGGGGCGGCGTTGTTTTTCAGTGCGGCGTTAATAGCGCTTTGCATCACGGCGCGGTGCTGGCCCGGTGCGGTCGGCTGGATATCTGCCTGTGGAATATCCGCCAGCAAGTCCTGCAACCGTTCCATCTGTGGCGCTGGCAAATCATCGCCCGTGACCACGATAAAGGTGAAATCGGGGTCGGTCTGGGCGCGCAGGGCGGGTAGGGTCAGCGCCTCGAAATACCGGAACCTTTCAGCGATGCGATCTTCGTCGTAAAGAAAGGCTTTGCGGTCCTCGATCGTGTCGTGATTGATCTTGTAGCCGCCGATTGCCGGATAGGAAAATCGGCACAATCCGACGACTTGCATATCCTGACCATTCATGTGTTTAACTGCCCGTCTTCTTTTGGCGTAGCTTTTCACCAAAGGGACGCGCAGGCAAGGGTCAGGTGCTGTTGACAAGGATTATGATTCCCCCTATACGCGCGCTAATTGCGGTCGATGTTAACAATCGATCCGTAGTCAAAGCCACAATTTGGCAGTCAAGATCCTGGCTTTTGTCACGATCCTCTGGAAAACAAGCCGCGGTAGCCCACGATATCGGGACACTGGCGGTTTTGGTGCGTTGTCATAAGACATTGCGCCTGAATGAGTATGAAACGGGTAGAACGGGGTAACGCCGAATGCCAACGATCCAACAGCTGATCCGCAAACCGCGGCAGCCAAAAGTAAAACGCCAGAAGTCCATGCATTTGCAGGCTTGTCCGCAAAAGCGTGGTGTCTGTACGCGCGTATATACAACAACGCCGAAAAAGCCGAACTCCGCTATGCGGAAAGTGGCCAAGGTTCGCCTGACCAACGGGTTCGAGGTTATCTCGTACATCCCTGGTGAAAGTCACAACCTTCAGGAGCACTCGGTCGTTTTGATCCGTGGTGGCCGGGTAAAAGACCTTCCGGGTGTTCGTTATCACGTTCTGCGTGGTGTTCTGGATACCCAGGGCGTGAAAGACCGTCGTCAGCGTCGTTCGAAATACGGCGCCAAGCGTCCGAAATAAGGAGATACCCTCATGTCCCGTCGCCATCGCGCCGAAAAACGTGAAATTCTGCCGGACGCCAAATTTGGCGACACCGTGCTGACCAAATTTATGAACAACCTGATGCTGGACGGCAAAAAATCCGCCGCCGAGCGTATCGTTTACGGTGCACTTGATCGGGTTGAAGGCAAGCTGAAGCGCGCGCCAATCGAGGTCTTCCATGAAGCCCTAGAGAACATCAAACCGTCGGTCGAGGTTCGCTCGCGTCGGGTTGGTGGTGCAACCTATCAGATCCCGGTTGAAGTTCGCCCGGAACGCCGTGAAGCACTGGCAATCCGTTGGTTGATCAAAGCGTCGCGTTCGCGCAACGAAAACACCATGGAAGAACGTCTTGCATCCGAATTGCTGGACGCTGTCGGTTCCCGTGGTTCTGCCGTTAAGAAACGCGAAGATACACACAAGATGGCCGAGGCAAACAAAGCCTTTAGCCATTATCGCTGGTAAAAGACTTTAAAGGCTCAATCAGATGGCACGCGAATACAACCTCGACCATTACCGTAACTTTGGGATTATGGCGCATATCGATGCGGGTAAAACTACCTGCACCGAGCGGATTCTGTATTATACAGGTAAGTCCCACAACATCGGCGAAGTGCATGATGGCGCCGCCACCATGGACTGGATGGAGCAAGAGCAAGAGCGTGGCATTACGATTACGTCTGCTGCGACCACAACATTCTGGGAACGCACAACAGACGGCACGACTGCCCAATCCGGCAAGCACCGCCTGAACATCATCGACACACCGGGCCACGTTGACTTCACCATTGAAGTTGAACGCTCGCTGGCCGTTCTTGATGGCGCGGTTGCGCTGCTTGATGCGAACGCAGGTGTTGAGCCGCAGACTGAAACCGTTTGGCGTCAGGCCGACCGGTACAAGGTTCCGCGCATTGTGTTCGTCAACAAGATGGACAAGATCGGCGCTGACTTTTTCAACTGCGTTGACATGATCAAAACACGTGTGGCCGGCAACCCAATGCCGATCCAGTTGCCCATCGGTTCTGAAACCGAACTTGAAGGCATCGTTGATCTGATCACCATGGAAGAATGGGTTTGGGCTGGTGAAGATCTTGGTGCATCCTGGGAACTCCGTCCTGTGCGCGACAGCCTGAAAGACAAAGCTGACGAAATGCGCGCCGAGATGATCGAAATGGCCGTCGAAATGGACGACGATGTCATGGAGGCCTATCTTGACGGCACCGAACCTGATGTGGACACGCTGCGCAAGCTGATCCGCAAGGGTACGATTGCCATGACGTTTGTGCCTATTCTGGCCGGTTCCGCGTTTAAGAACAAAGGTGTCCAGCCGCTGCTGAACGCCGTGATCGACTTTCTGCCGACACCACTGGACGTTGTTGATTATCTGGGCTTCAAACCCGGCGATGAAACAGAAACCCGTGACATTGTACGCCGCGCCGATGACGACATGCCGTTTTCGGGCCTTGCGTTCAAAATCATGAACGACCCGTTTGTTGGTACGCTGACATTCACACGGATCTATTCCGGTACGCTGACCAAGGGCGATGCGATGCTCAACTCCACCAAGGAGAAGAAAGAGCGCGTTGGCCGGATGATGATGATGCACTCCAACGACCGTGAAGAAATCACGGAAGCGTTCGCAGGCGACATTATCGCGCTGGCCGGTCTGAAAGCCACGACAACAGGTGATACGCTTTGTTCCGACAAAGACCCTGTGGTTCTGGAAACGATGACTTTCCCCGATCCGGTGATTGAAATCGCGGTTGAGCCAAAGACCAAAGCCGACCAGGAAAAAATGTCCACAGGTCTGGCCCGTCTGGCTGCCGAGGATCCATCGTTCCGCGTTGAAACCGATTTTGAATCCGGTCAGACAATCATGAAGGGCATGGGCGAGCTTCACCTCGACATCCTGGTTGACCGTCTGAAGCGCGAATTCAAGGTTGAGGCAAACATTGGTGCGCCACAGGTTGCTTACCGCGAGACGATTTCGCACGAGGCTGAAATTTCCTACACCCACAAGAAGCAGTCGGGTGGTTCAGGTCAGTTCGCCGAAGTGAAAATGGTCATTTCGCCGGTAGAGCCGGGCGAAGGTTACAGCTTTGAAAGCAAAATCGTTGGTGGTTCCATCCCGAAAGAATACATTCCGGGCGTGGAAAAAGGCATCGAATCTGTCATGGATAGCGGCCCCTTGGCTGGTTTCCCCGTGATTGATTTCAAAGTTGCCCTGATCGACGGTAAATTCCACGACGTTGATAGTAGCGTCATGGCATTTGAAATCGCTGGCCGGATGGGTATGCGTGAAGGTCTGCGTAAAGCTGGCGCCAAAATGTTGGAGCCAATCATGAAGGTCGAAGTTGTCACTCCGGAAGAATATACCGGCGGCATCATCGGCGATCTGACATCCCGTCGCGGGATGGTTCAGGGGCAGGATACGCGCGGCAATGCAATCGCCATTGACGCAAATGTCCCGCTGGCCAATATGTTTGGCTACATCAATACCCTTCGATCCATGTCGTCGGGCCGCGCGAACTTCTCTATGCAGTTCTCGCATTACGATAGTGTTCCACAGAACATCTCAGACGAAATCCAGGCAAAGTTCGCCTGATCTGAAAGCAACAGGTCAGGCTCCTGACCGAATTTGACGGAGGCCAGTACAATGGCAAAAGAAAAGTTTGAACGCAATAAGCCGCATTGCAACATCGGCACAATCGGTCACGTTGACCACGGCAAGACGACGCTGACAGCGGCGATCACCAAGCAGTTTGGTGATTTTCAGGATTATGACACCATCGATTCCGCACCGGAAGAGAAAGCACGTGGCATAACCATCTCGACCGCCCACGTTGAGTATGAGACGGAAAACCGTCACTACGCCCACGTTGATTGCCCAGGCCACGCTGACTATGTGAAAAACATGATCACTGGTGCGGCACAAATGGACGGCGCCATTCTGGTTGTTTCCGCAGCCGACGGCCCTATGCCGCAAACGCGCGAGCACATCCTGCTGGGCCGCCAGGTTGGCATCCCTTACATGGTTGTTTTCATGAACAAAGTTGATCAGGTCGACGATGACGAACTGCTTGAACTGGTTGAAATGGAAATCCGTGAACTGCTGAACGAGTATGATTACCCGGGCGATGACATTCCTATCGTTATGGGTTCGGCTCTGGCTGCTCTCGAAGGTAAAAACGACGAAATCGGTTCCGAAAAGATTGCCGAACTGATGGCCGCTGTTGACGCATACATTCCGCAGCCTGAGCGTGCAATTGACCTGCCATTCCTGATGCCAATCGAAGATGTTTTCTCGATTTCGGGTCGTGGTACAGTTGTAACCGGTCGGATTGAACGCGGTGTTGTTAATGTTGGCGACGAACTGGAAATCGTTGGTATCAAAGACACCACGAAGACCATTTGTACCGGCGTTGAAATGTTCCGCAAATTGCTGGATCGCGGAGAGGCTGGCGACAACATCGGCGCGCTTCTGCGTGGTATCGACCGTGACGCGGTTGAGCGTGGCCAGGTTCTGGTTAAGCCAGGTTCGGTTAAGCCACACACCAAGTTCGAAGCCGAGGTCTATATCTTGACCAAGGAAGAGGGTGGCCGTCATACGCCGTTCTTCAAGAACTACCGTCCACAGTTCTATTTCCGCACAACCGACGTGACAGGCACGGTTGAACTGCCCGAAGGTACGGAAATGGTGATGCCAGGCGACAACCTGAAATTCAGCGTAGAGCTGATTGCACCGATTGCCATGGAAGAAAGCCTGCGCTTCGCGATCCGCGAAGGTGGCCGGACTGTTGGCTCGGGTGTTGTATCCAAGATCATCGAGTAACGCACTCGACTGCTGAACCCCGTGGCGGGGGATTGCCCCCGCCACTGACTTGAAACCTGCAGCCCGAAAGAGGCATTACAATGCAAGGTCAAAACATTCGAATCCGGCTTAAGGCCTTCGATTACCGTGTACTGGATGCCAGCACACAGGAAATCGTGAACACGGCCAAACGGACGGGCGCCACTGTGCGTGGCCCGATCCCGCTGCCGCGCAAGATTGAAAAGTTTACGGTTCTGCGTTCACCTCACGTGAACAAGAAAGCCCGTGAACAATTTGAGATCCGGACGCATAAGCGTCTTTTAGACATCGTTGATCCGACCCCCCAGACAGTGGACGCGCTTATGAAGCTCGACCTCGCGGCTGGCGTGGATGTCGAGATCAAGTTGTAAGGGGGGGGCATCAGAATTATGCGCTCTGGAATTATAGCAAAGAAAATGGGCATGACCCGGCTTTTCTTGGAAGACGGAAAACAGATTCCTGTGACCGTTTTGCAAATGGAAAACCTGCAGGTTGTTGCCCAGCGTACCAGCGACAAAGACGGCTATTCAGCTGTTCAGCTTGGGTGCGGTGCGGCGAAAGCCAAACGCACATCGGCCGCAATGCGGGGGCATTTTGCCATCGCTAAGGTTGAACCCAAGCGCAAGATCGCCGAGTTCCGCGTTAGCCCTGACAATCTGATCGAGGTTGGCGAAGAAATCACTGCGAACCATTTTCTGGAAGGTCAGAAAGTGGACGTCGCGGGGACATCCATCGGTAAAGGTTTTGCCGGTGCGATGAAACGGCACAACTTTAAAGGTTTGCGCGCGACGCACGGTGTATCTGTTTCGCACCGTTCGCACGGTTCAACCGGCCAGTGTCAGGAACCCGGTAAGGTTTTCAAAGGCAAGAAAATGGCCGGTCACATGGGCGCTGCTCGTGTTACCACGCAAAACCTGGAAGTGGTCCGCACCGACATTGATCGTGGTCTTATCATGATCAAAGGCGCTGTTCCCGGCTCCAAAGGTGGTTGGGTGACTGTTAAGGACTCTGTGAAAAAGAAGGCCCCTGATGGTCTTCCTTTCCCGGCGGCCCTTAGGTCTGCCCAGGTTGCGGCGGTTGCCGAAGCCTCGGCTGAAGCCCCCGCCCAAACTCCAGAGGGAGGCGCAGAAGAATGAAGGCCGATGTAATCAAACTGGACGCAAAAAAGGCCGGTTCCGTCGAT
Organism: Paracoccaceae bacterium; assembly: GCA_021775315.1. Taxonomy (GTDB): domain Bacteria; phylum Pseudomonadota; class Alphaproteobacteria; order Rhodobacterales; family Rhodobacteraceae; genus UBA5972. The sequence goes on along the minus strand of JAJFIC010000058.1, from coordinate 47,361 downwards.
TTGTCCGACGAAATCTTTGGTCTTGAACCGCGCGCCGACATCCTGCACCGCGTTGTGCGTTACCAACTGGCAAAACGTCAGGCTGGCACGCACAAGGTCAAAACCCGTTCCGAGGTCAGCTATTCGACCAAGAAGATCTATCGCCAAAAAGGCACAGGTGGCGCACGCCACGGTGCACGCTCGGCACCGATCTTTCGCGGTGGTGGCGTTTACAAGGGGCCAACCCCGCGTAGCCACGCACATGATCTGACTAAAAAGTTCCGCAAACTGGGTCTGCGTCACGCTTTGTCCGCAAAAGTTGCGGCTGGCGAGTTGGTCATTCTGGATGCGGCCGATATGGCCGAAGCCAAGACCAAGACTCTGGCCAAAGCGATCAAGGATCTGGGCTGGAAGCGCACATTGGTTATTGACGGTGCTGAAGTGAACGCAAACTTTGCGCTGGCTGCACGTAACATCGACAATGTTGATGTTCTGCCGTCTGCCGGTGCCAATGTTTACGACATTCTGCGTCGTGACACGCTGGTTTTGACAAAAGCCGGTGTTGAAGCTCTGGAGGCTCGACTGAAATGAGTGTGAAAGCTGAACTTTACGATGTGATCCGCAAGCCGATCATCACCGAAAAAGCGACGATGGCATCGGAAAACAACGCTGTTGTTTTTGAAGTGTCCATTAGCGCGAATAAACCACAGATCAAAGAAGCGGTCGAAGGTTTGTTTGGTGTCAAGGTGAAAGCGGTTAACACCACGATCACCAAAGGCAAGGTCAAGGTCTTTAAGGGCCGCAAAGGCAAACGCAAGGATGTCAAAAAGGCCTATGTTACGCTTGAAGAAGGTAACACCATCGACGTATCTACGGGGCTCTGATAAAAGCGCCCGAATCACGGCCCCACGCGGGGCCGTGTTTGATTTTCAGGACTATCAAATCACGCGGACCTACGGGGCCGTACACCACCAGACCCGGTTCGGGTCGTAAGCAAACGGAAGACAGAGAACATGGCACTCAAGTCGTATAAGCCGACAACGCCAGGCCAGCGCGGGTTGGTTCTGATCGACCGTTCGGAGCTTTGGAAAGGCCGCCCGGTCAAATCCCTTGTTGAGGGTTTGACTAAAAATGGCGGACGGAACAATTCTGGACGGATTACAATGCGCCGCAAAGGCGGGGGGGCGAAACGCCTTTACCGTATTGTGGACTTCAAACGCAACAAGCTGGACATGCCAGCCGTGGTTGAGCGGATCGAATACGACCCTAACCGCACCGCGTTCATCGCCCTTGTCAAATACGAAGACGGCACGCTGAACTATATTCTGGCGCCACAGCGTCTGGGTATTGGTGACTCGGTTGTTGCTTCGGCCAAGGCCGACGTCAAACCGGGCAATGCGATGCCATTTTCCGGCATGCCGATCGGGACAATCATTCACAACATCGAACTGAAGCAAGGCAAAGGCGGGCAGATTGCACGCGCTGCCGGCACCTATGGCCAATTCGTTGGCCGTGACGGTGGTTATGCGCAGGTTCGCTTAAGCTCGGGCGAGCTTCGGCTTATCCGTCAGGAATGTATGGCCACCGTTGGCGCCGTATCAAACCCAGACAACAGCAACCAAAACCTCGGCAAGGCCGGTCGGAACCGCCACAAAGGCATCCGTCCATCCGTTCGTGGTGTTGTTATGAACCCGGTCGATCACCCACATGGTGGTGGCGAAGGCCGGACCTCCGGTGGTCGTAACCCGGTTACCCCATGGGGCAAGCCGACCAAAGGTGCACGCACCCGGAACAAAAACAAGCCGTCCAGCAAGTATATCCTGCGTTCGCGCCACGCGAAAAAGAAGGGTCGTTAATTTATGTCACGTTCTAACTGGAAAGGCCCATTCGTTGATGCGCACATCCTTAAAAAGGCTGAAGCTGCACGGGAATCGGGTCGTAAAGACGTTATCAAAATCTGGTCACGCCGGTCCACCATTCTGCCCCAGTTCGTGGGTCTGACATTTGGTGTCTACAATGGCCGCAAGCACGTTCCCGTGCTGGTGTCCGAGGAAATGATCGGTCAGAAATTCGGTGAATATTCGCCGACCCGTACATATTACGGTCATGCGGCCGACAAAAAAGCGAAGCGGAAATAGTCATGGGCAAAGCGAAATCACCTCGCCGCGTGGCGGAAAATGAAGCGATGGCAGTATCGCGCATGTTGCGCACATCGCCACAGAAACTGAACCTTGTTGCGCAAATGATCCGCGGCAAGAAAGTCGAAGCGGCCCTGTCCGATTTGACGTTCAGCAAAAAGCGTATCTCTGAAGACGTTCTGAAAACGCTTCAGTCGGCAATTGCCAACGCTGAAAACAATCACGGCCTGGATGTGGACGATCTGATCGTTGCAGAAGCCTGGGTTGGCAAAAACCTGACCCTGAAACGTGGTCGCCCACGTGCGCGCGGTCGTTTCGGCAAGATCCTGAAGCCTTTCGCTCAGGTCACCATCAAAGTGCGTCAGGTCGAGGAGCAAGCGTAATGGGTCAGAAAATCAATCCAATCGGGTTCCGCCTGCAAGTTAACCGCACTTGGGACAGCCGCTGGTATGCCAATTCTCGTGAATTTGGTGGCCTTCTTCTGGAAGACGTGAAAATGCGCGACTTCATCAAGAAGGAATGCCTGCAATCCGGGATTTCCCGCGTCATCATCGAACGCCCACACAAAAAGTGCCGGGTAACGATCCACGCGGCCCGTCCGGGTGTCATCATCGGCAAAAAGGGCGTCGATATCGAAGTTCTGCGCAAGAAACTGGCAAATCTTACCGCCAGCGAGTTGCACCTGAACATCGTCGAAGTCCGTAAGCCAGAGCTTGACGCGCAATTGGTTGCCGAAAGCGTTGCACAGCAGCTTGAGCGCCGGGTGTCTTTCCGCCGTGCCATGAAGCGCGCCGTTCAGAACGCCATGCGTATGGGTGCCCTTGGTATCCGGATCAACGTGGCTGGCCGTCTCGGCGGTGCCGAGATCGCGCGGACCGAATGGTATCGTGAAGGCCGCGTGCCTTTGCATACGCTTCGCGCCGACATCGATTACGCAACGCAAGAAGCTCTGACTGCCTATGGTATCATCGGTATCAAGGTCTGGATCTTCAAAGGCGAGATCATGGAACATGATCCGCAAGCGCGTGACCGTAAGGCACAGGAAATACAAGACGGGGGAGGGCCACGTCCGCAGCGTCGTTAATCCGACGCAGCATCGACACCGCCCCTAGAGGAGACTTAAAATGCTTTCACCGAAGCGTACAAAGCACCGCAAACAGTTCAAAGGCCGCATCCACGGTCAGGCAAAAGGCGGCACAGACCTGACCTTTGGCCATTACGGACTGAAGACAATTGAACCCGAGCGGATCACCGCCCGTCAAATCGAAGCGGCGCGGCGTGCTATGACCCGTCACATGAAACGGCAGGGTCGTGTTTGGATCCGGATTTTCCCGGACGTACCTGTAACCAAAAAACCAACCGAGGTTCGGATGGGTAAAGGTAAAGGTTCCGTTGAATATTGGGCGGCCAAAGTTAAACCCGGTCGTATCATGTTCGAAATCGACGGCGTCACCGAAGTCGTCGCCCGCGAGGCCCTGCGCCTTGCCGCGATGAAACTGCCGGTCAAATGCCGGTTCGTGGAACGCGAAGACTGGTGATCTAACGCCCAGCGTTAGATCAGGTGCGGTATAGGCGATGCAAAGCATCGTCCGGGCCGCACATCCTAAAGGTTAAAGTTATGAAACCCCTGACCGCAAGGTTGGGGGTTTTGTTTGTGGGGCTTAAGGGAATGGATGCTTTGAGCCATTTTTGACACCGCAGTTTCTTGAAAACAGAGCCGCGGCGTGTGGATACATGTCGGACCGGTCAGACTTATTGCATGCCTTCAAAGCTGATAATCGCTTTTCAACATGAAGAAAACATCTCAAATTTGGATTCAATTTGTTCCACGGTACTATTAAAAACAATCCAGTCTTGGAAGATCAATGCTGCAAGCACCATGGAAACAAAGCTATCACCAATAACCACGTTTAGTAATGGTATTTCCCTCATTTCGTCGGGCAGTTTAAAAATGGATTCAAATCCATACCCATTTTTGAACTCATTTCCCCAGTCTGCATCAAATTGGAAAATCCCAATTTCGCGTTCCTTATTCTCATACCCAAAAACGTATTCATCCCAAGTTGGAAAGCCCAAAATATCGACGTTTTCAATTGCATTCAGAATTTTCGAATTGTCAGAATTTCCAGACAGAAGCTGAGTTAAGATTCCAACGAATCTTTTAGAAGTTTCAATCCTAATTGCATTTTGCATCATTCTCACCCTGAAGTAGCCTAGAGGTTAGCCCCGAGTCCAAATTGACCATGAGATGAGAGTCTATTCACTTCTCTGAAAATGGGCAACGGTGGCTTAGTCCGCATTGCAGACATTGTTGAAGCTGGATCTACCCAACCGCATTATACTTGAAATCGACGGCGTCACCGAAGTCGTCGCCCGTGTGGCCTTGTGCCTTGCCGCGATGAAGCTGCTGGTTTGTGAAACACGACGACTGGTGATTTGACCCCGCGCGTAAAGCGACGACACTTTGAGGTTGAGAAACCAAAAGCCTCTGATCGACAGGATGGGGTCTTTGTTTGTGGGGTGTGGCGACAGGGTCTACCCCTCGGGCTTTGGCTGCTTACTTTGCCAAAATGCGTTTCATCAATCGACCGTCGGTTATTGCCAGACCGACTGCGATCAAAGCAAACCCATATCCGGCCTCGCTGCCCAGTCGCTCGTTAAGGAACGCATAGCCCAACCCGACGGCAATCGGTGGGATCAGCAATGTGACAAGCATAAGGTTTGCCGATCCTGCCCGCACAAGGATTTCAAAATAAAGCAGATAGGCGACCGCCGTTGACAGCAACGCCAAAGCCAACAAGCTGGCCCAGACATCTAAAGACAGGGCAAAGGACGGCACCCCGTCGACATAAAAGGCCAGCGGGATCAACAGGATTGTGCCGCCAACCAACATTCCAAATGCGTTCATAATCGGTGGATATTCCGACAAAAACCGCTTGGCCCAAACGCCGGCAAATGAATAGGACAAAGCTGCGCCCAGAATGGCCAATTGACCAAGGTTTCTGGGGTCAAGATTGGTCAATGCCTCAAAACCCATGATAACCGCGACGCCCAGAATGCCAAAAAGTGCGCCGAAGATTTTGCGTGCCGTCAGCGGCTCATCAACCAGCAAAAGACCCGCGACAACCGCCCCGAACACCGCCGTTGTGCCGTTCAGGATCGAGGCCATGCCACTGCTGATATTGGTTTGTCCCCAAAAAATAAGCGAGAACGGGATAGCGTTGTTTAGCCCGCCCATAACCAGATAACAGCCCCAAGCCCTGGCCGAGCGTGGAATTTTGATGCGCTTTACCAGAACAACAAGAAACAGCGCTGGAACCGCCCAGAAAACCCGGTGCAGCGCAATGGTCAGCGGCGGTAATTCCGTAAGTGCGATTTCGACAAAGAAGAATGACCCGCCCCAAACCGTCGCCAAAGCAAGCAGGAGCAGTCCAGAGGTCAGGTTTATTGTTGGGGCTTGGGCATGTTTCATACCGGTTTCTGGCACATGGTTGCCGTCCGGGCGACCCGTTTCTTGCGCAAGACGAGGCCCGGTTGTTTCATTGGTGGAAATCATCACCAAATTGGGTAAATCAATTCGATATTCATTCGCAACGGGTCTGCTATTGTCACCGCATGAAAAACCAAGCTGACAAACCAATTGCCATTACGATGGGCGATCCTGCGGGCATCGGGCCTGAAATAATCGCCACTTGTCTGGCGGGCGATGCACCGAAAACCAGATGCGTGATCTTTGGCTGTGCAAATGTTATGCAGCGGGCTGTGGACCTGATCGGAACCGGCATGACAGTGCGCGCGATTGGGCAGGTTGATGAGGCGCAGCATCAGGCTGGTGTTCTGGAAGTGGTCCAGACCAGCGTATTTTCCGAACTACCTGCCTATGGCCAGATTAACGCGCTATGTGGCAAGGCGGCTTTTGAGGCCATCATTCAGGCCATAAATGCAGCGATGCAGGGCGAGGTCAGCGGCATTGTCACCGCCCCGATCCACAAAGAAGCCCTGTCGCTGGCCGGTGTCAAATACCCCGGCCACACTGAAATTTTGGCGGATTATAGCGGCGCCGCTCGTGTGGCCATGATGCTGGGCAATGACGAAATTCGCACGGTGCTGGTCACAATCCATTGCTCACTTGCCGATGCCATCAAGGGTGGGGATTTTGCCGCACAAATGGCTGCGATCCGTCTGGCGCATCAGGGCGCAATCGCGCTTGGCGTGCCCAATCCGCGCGTGGCGGTGGCCGGACTGAACCCGCATGCGGGCGAAGGTGGGTTGTTCGGGCGTGAGGAAATCGAGATAATCACGCCTGCGATCAAGGCGGCGCGAGCCGAAGGTATAAACGCTTCCGGCCCATGGCCCGGTGACACGGTGTTCATGCAGGCGCGGCAGGGGCATTTCGATATCGTTGTTGCGCAATACCACGATCAGGGGCTGATCCCCGTCAAATATATGGGCTTGGAAAAAGGCGTGAATATCACACTGGGTCTGCCCTTTGTCCGCACCAGCCCTGACCACGGAACCGCATTTGACATCGCCGGGAAGGGCATCGCGGATGCGGCCAGCCTTAAGACAGCCCTTGATTATGCAATCCGGCTGGTTGCCGCAAAACAGACAGGAGCCGCCTGATGGGCCTGCGTTTCATCTTTATGCTGACCCGCAACGACAAAACTGTAGAGGATGCCGAATTGCATCTGAAAACCGCCCTTGCGGCGGGCGTTCACCATATTGGGTTCAAGGATGTCGGCCTGCCGGTCGCCCGGCTGAAAAAGCTGAACGGCAGCATCAGGGCGGGCGGTGCCACCAGTTATCTTGAGGTGGTGTCGCTGGACAAAGCCAGCGAAGTCGCCTCGGCCAAGGCCGCATTGGAAATTGGTGTGGACATCCTGCTGGGCGGCACCAATGTGGATGCGGTTTTGCCGGTTTTGCACGGCTCGGGCATGCGATATTACCCGTTCCCGGGTCGGATCGAAGGCCATCCCAGCGTGCTGGCCGGATCAATTGATGACGTTGTCGCCAGTGCCGAAGCTTTGGTTGCCCGCGACGGTGTGCATGGCTTGGACCTGCTGGCGTATCGGTCGGCTGAGAATGTCACCGGTCTGATGGCGGCGGTTTGTGCTGCGGTTGACAAGCCGGTCATCATGGCCGGATCAATCGCCAGCCGCGAACAGATCGGGATCGTGCGCCGCTCGGGCGCTGCCGGGTTCACCATCGGCACGGCGGCGCTGGATGGGGATTACGCCGCGGACAGTCCCGAACTTGAAATGCAGTTGCGATCCATCCAGCGTGACGTGGCCGGGGTGAACAAGCATCTTTCGCCGTATCGGCCCCAAAATCTTGACCAATCCTTTGCGACTTTCACCGAAACCTGGAGCCCGCGCGTCGTTGGTCAGGTCAACAACATGATGATCAAACTGGCCAAGTATGAGGGAGAGTATGTCTGGCATCACCATGAGGCAGAGGACAAATTGTTTTTTGTACACAAGGGCAGCTTGATGATGAAATTCCGCGACCGCGATGAGATCGTCAAGGAAGGTGAGTTTATCATCGTACCACATGGGGTGGAGCATTGCCCGGTGGCACTGGGTGGAACGTGTGAAGTTATGCTGATGGAGCCTGCTTCAACGGTGAACATCAACAAAGCCCCAGAGGGTCGCCCACTTGCCGATCTGGCGTCAATTTAGGGAACCTCTGAACAATGACCCCCTTCGGCATTTCTACGAAATGCCTGCTTAATCAGAGCTTCCTCAGATCAAACCCATGACCTTTTGCGAAACCACCACAGCGCTGCGGTCAACCCCAGCCATAGTTGAAACTGACGCTGATCCGTTCTTCTTCGGCCATGTTCAGCGCAACTTCGTGGCGCAGCCAGCTTTCCCATAACAGAACGTCACCGACCTCGGGCGCGACATAGGTAAAGCTGCGCATTTCAGGACGCGCGTCTTTCAGGCGTGTCGGGGCTGCCATCATCATCGCGGAACGCGGGTCTTCAAACTTGATCGCGCTGGCGCCGTCGGGCATCGCGACATAGGTGGTGCCGCTGATCACACTATGCGGATGGATGTGCGACGTGTGAATGCCACCTTCAGGCAGGATGTTGATCCACAGGCTGTCGAGCTTGATTTTCTTGCCATCCAGATCAAATTCAAGATCTTTGACAAAAGCCGCTACATGTTTGTTCAGCACTTTGACCAGATCTTTGAAGATTGGGAACCGCCATTCCAGATCGGTCAGGGATGCATAACTGGTATATCCCGGATAATCGTTTTCTTCGCACCAGTCCTGCCCGGCCTCGTCATCATCGGCGATTGACCAGCAAGAGGTTTCAAGTTCAGCATTATCCACGGGTTTGCCATGCTCTGACAAAGCGGCGCGGTAAAGGCGGGTGACGAAGAGTGATTCTATATGTGACATGCCCTCGTCATAGTCGAGTGAAGCGGGCGTGGCGAGGGACCGTTTGACGCGTGTTTCACGACAGACTGGCGGTCCTAAATCGAGAAATCGCGCGCATCCACGCGGGCCTTCCACTGCTTACGGGTCAGTGTTTCCACCTGCTGGGGCGCGATGATAGCGCGGGCCATTTCCTGGGCGGCGTTAATCAGGTCTGTCGCGGTTTCAAAATCGCGGGGATCAAGCGGTGGGCAAACCAGAACATCCACAGTGATGGAGCGGATCATCGACAGACGGGTCATGCCGACAAAGATGTTGGACAATTGATGCGCCAGTGCGTAGCGGTCCCATTTGGCGGGCTGATCAATCACATCTTCGCCTTCGATCGTTTTCACCCGCATCACCACAGGCTGAAGCTGGGCGGTTTGCAAGGCCGGGAATTTGGCCAGCAACGCATCCTCATAAAAAATCTCAGCCGAGCCCATACTATACCGCAAAACCCGACGCCCGTCGGTCTGGATGCCTTCGGGAAAGACAAAAATATTGCGACCCTCCTGAACCGCCTGACCCAGTCGGTCGTGATCGCGGTGTTTGGCTTCCTTGGATTGTTCGGTTGCGATCAGCCCCGCAGAATCGGCAAAAACCTTGATGATCAAACCCATCACCGGCATCTGAAGGATCCGCGCATTCATCATGACAGCCGCGTCAGGAAACAGACGCAGCCCGACAAAATCGAACCGTGAAAGATGGTTTGACACAAACATCGTGGGATTGTCGGGCGAAATTGGCGCGCTTTGGGGGTTGAGCGCAAACCGGACGCCAAAAACCATGCCGCACAACCGGTATATCAAATGTGGTACGGTCGTCTGGTTCTTGAACAGGGGTTTGAAAACCAAAGCCTGAAACGCGATGGCAAGCAGGATTGTCGGAAACACGATGCAATAACCGATGATATGCCGAAATACTGACCGGATCAGTCGTGTTGTTGCGCCCAATTTTGTCCACCGCCTGACTGTTTCAACTACTCTACTGAACTAACGCAATGGCAACAACGGCGATCATCATTCCGGCAATCCGACAAAGGGGTTGGCAATTTGCAAACGGTGCGACAAAAGCCCGTTCTTCAATGCAAAACGTCGGGTCGAGATTTTGGCCAAAAGACATTTTCGCCAATCACCCCGTTGGCCCTTGCCAACCCCCCTGAACCCCCCTATAGACGCCCCTTCTGTCACTGACTCCATCGGAATCAGGGTAACCTCGTGAGCTTTCCAAGCGGATTCACAAGTGGGCCCACCGATGATGTTGAAAGGATTAAGCGCGATGAACGCGACTGAACTACATGATAAGACACCTGACCAGCTGCGTGATGAGCTGGCGAACCTGAAGAAAGAGGCGTTTAACCTCCGCTTTCAGGGCGCCACCGGCCAGTTGGAAAACACAGCCCGCATGAAGACGGTTCGCCGCGATGCAGCCCGTGTTAAAACCGTATTGAACCAAAAGGCCGCTGCTGCGGCTTCTGAATAAGAGGAACGTGAACAATGCCTAAGCGTATTCTGTCCGGCACTGTGACCAGCGACCAGAACGAGCAAACCATCACGGTTTCTGTTGAGCGTCGTTTCACGCATCCGGTTCTTAAGAAAACCATCCGTAAGTCCAAAAAATACCGGGCACATGATGCGGATAATCAGTTTAAAGTTGGGGACAAGGTCCGCATTCAGGAATGCGCCCCCATCTCTAAAACCAAACGCTGGCAAGTTGTTCTAGAGGCCTAGGCCAAACACTTTCCAGTTTAATCGAAACCGTGGGGCCGCAACTGCAAAAGGTCCCCACAGGTCGGGAGAAACCAAATGATCCAGATGCAGACAAACCTGGATGTAGCTGACAACAGCGGCGCTCGCCGTGTTCAGTGCATCAAGGTTCTGGGCGGCTCCAAACGGAAGTATGCTTCCGTTGGGGACATCATTGTTGTTTCTGTGAAAGAAGCCATTCCACGCGGTCGCGTGAAAAAAGGTGACGTTCGCAAAGCAGTCGTGGTGCGTACCGCTAAAGAAGTCCGTCGTGAAGACGGCACAGCCATCCGGTTTGACCGGAATGCTGCAGTTATCCTTAACACAGCGGGTGAGCCGGTTGGCACACGTATCTTCGGCCCAGTTGTTCGCGAATTGCGCGCGAAGAACTTTATGAAGATCATCTCGCTTGCGCCGGAGGTGCTGTAAGATGGCTGCTAAGTTGAAAAAAGGTGACAAGGTCATCGTTCTGACCGGCAAGGATAAAGGCCGCGAAGGTGAAATCACCTCGCTTGACCCGAAATCCGGCAAAGCCAAGGTTTCCGGCGTTAACATGGCGATCCGCCACGTGAAGCAAAGCCAGAATTCCCAAGGCGGCCGCGTCCCACAGGAAGCGTCGATTCAGGTTTCAAACCTGGCGTTTGTTGATCCAAAAGAAGGCGGCGCAACACGCGTTGGTTTCCGCATGGAAGGCGACAAAAAAGTACGCTTCGCCAAGAAATCCGGAGAAGTGATCGATGGCTGATTATACACCCCGCCTGAAGTCGCAGTACAAGGACACAATCCGTCCCGCGATGAAGGAAGAGTTCTCGTACAAGAACGACATGCAGATCCCCAAGCTCGAAAAAATCGTGCTGAACATGGGCGTCGGCGAAGCCGTTGCAGACAGCAAGAAAATTCGCTTTGCCGAAGCTGACCTGACAACGATTGCCGGCCAAAAGGTTGTCATCACCAAAGCCAAGAACTCCATCGCGGGTTTCAAGGTACGTGAAGACATGCCGCTGGGCGTCAAAGTTACGCTGCGCGGCGACCGCATGTATGATTTCCTTGATCGTTTGGTCACCGTGGCTATGCCCCGTGTGCGTGACTTTCGTGGCGTCTCGCCTAAAAGTTTCGACGGTCGTGGCAACTATGCCATGGGCCTGAAGGAACATATCGTTTTCCCAGAGATCGACTTTGATAAAGTGGATCAAATGTGGGGAATGGACATCGTCATCTGCACCACCGCGAAAACCGATGCAGAAGCAACGAGCCTGTTGAAGCATTTCAACATGCCCTTCAACAGCTGATCGCGGATAGGAGAGAGAACATGGCAAAATCTGCAATGATTCAACGCGAAGTCAAGCGTCAGAAGCTAGTAACCAAATATGCTGCCAAGCGTGCTGCGCTAAAAGAGATCGCACGTAACCTGGATCTGCCAATCGAAGAACGTTTCAAAGCGCGTCTTCAACTGGCGAAACTGCCCCGTAATTCGGCCGAAGTGCGTTTGCACAACCGCTGCCAGATTACCGGCCGTCCACACGGTTATTATCGTAAACTTAAAGTGTCTCGGATCGCGCTGCGTGATCTGGCCTCAAATGGTCAGATCCCCGGCATGGTCAAGTCAAGCTGGTAAGGGAGGGATAGAACATGACAATGATGAACGACCCTATCGGCGATATGCTGACACGGATCCGCAACTCGTCCATGCGTGGCAAGTCCACCGTGCGCACGCCCGCATCTAAATTGCGCGGCTGGGTACTGGATGTGCTGCAGGGCGAAGGGTACATTCGCGGTTACGAAGCAACCACGAACAAAGCTGGCCATCCTGAGCTTGAGATCAGTCTCAAGTATTTCGACGGCACCCCGGTTATCCGCGAACTCAAGCGTGTTTCGACCCCAGGTCGCCGCGTTTACGCCGCTGTAAAAGACATTCCTTCGGTCCGTCAGGGCCTTGGGATTGCAATCGTCTCCACCCCGAACGGGGTTATGTCCGATGCGCAGGCTCGTACCGACAATGTCGGTGGCGAAGTTCTGTGCACGGTCTTTTAAGGAGGTCTGCTTATGTCTCGTATCGGTAAAAAACCGGTTACTCTGCCAAGTGGCGTTTCCGCCTCTTTGTCGGGTCAGACCATCGAAGTTAAGGGCCCGAAAGGCGTTCGTAACTTTACAGCAACGGATGATGTGACGATCGCCATTAACGACGACATCGTATCTGTGACACCACGCGGTTCGTCCAAACGGGCGCGCCAGCAATGGGGCACAACACGCACCCAGATCGACAATCTTGTGATTGGCGTGACCAATGGTTTCAAGAAAGAACTTGAAATCAACGGTGTTGGGTATCGCGCACAGATGCAGGGCAAGATCCTGAAGCTGTCGCTGGGCCTGTCGCATGACGTTAATTTCGAAACGCCAGACGGTGTAACGATCACTTCGGCCAAACCGACGGAAATCACCGTCGAAGGCATCGACCAGCAGCAGGTCGGCGAAGTGGCCGCGAATATCCGCAAATGGCGCAAACCAGAACCTTACAAAGGTAAAGGCATCAAATATAAAGATGAGTATATCTTCCGTAAGGAAGGCAAGAAAAAGTAGGGAACCAGACACATGGCTAAAACTAAGCGCGATCTGTTCCTTAAGCGCCGTATGCGCGTTCGGAACAAACTCAAGAAACATGCGGGCGATACACCGCGTCTTTCTGTACATCGTTCGTCCAAGAATATCTCGGTTCAGTTGATCGACGATGTTAAGGGCGTGACACTGGCTTCGGCATCCTCGCTTGAAAAAGATCTGGGTGTTGTGGGCAAGAACAATGTCGAAGCGTCTGCCAAGGTGGGTGCTGCAATCGCAGAACGCGCCTCTAAGGCTGGCGTTTCTGAGTGTTACTTTGACCGCGGGGGCTTCCTTTTCCACGGAAAAGTTAAAGCTCTTGCAGAAGCGGCCCGCGAGGGTGGCCTCAAGTTCTAATCGCTTCTGCGGACCAAGTTGCGGAGCATTAAATAACGAGGACGGCGTTCGCGCCGTCCCGATGATCCGGGCCTCGGAATTCATTCGGGTGCACCAGGATTGGCACAAAGGGTTTACGCCCGATAATCAGGAGGCCGTGAATGGCTAGAGATGACAACCGCCGGAACAATCGTCGCGACCGCGATGAGACACCGGAATTTGCGGATCGCTTGGTTGCGATTAACCGCGTCAGCAAAACCGTAAAAGGTGGTAAACGCTTCGGCTTTGCAGCCCTCGTCGTTGTCGGCGACCAAAAAGGCCGTGTAGGCTTTGGCAAAGGTAAAGCGAAAGAAGTGCCCGAGGCAATTCGCAAAGCCACCGAGCAAGCCAAACGCCAGATGATCCGCGTTCCATTGCGCGAAGGTCGCACATTGCACCACGACATGCGGGGCCGTCATGGCGCTGGCAAAGTTGTGATGCGGACGGCCCCACAAGGGACCGGCATCATCGCTGGTGGTCCAATGCGTGCCGTGTTTGAAATGTTGGGCGTTCAGGATGTGGTTTCCAAATCCATCGGTTCGCAAAACCCATACAACATGATCCGTGCAACCATGGATGGCCTGACCAAAGAAGCCAGCCCGCGTATGGTTGCCCAGCGTCGTGGCAAAAAAGTTTCCGACATCCTGCCGAAGTCAGAAGCTGCCCCGGCAGCCGCTGTCGAAGCTGAAACAACGGAGGCCTGAGGATCATGGCAAAAACGATTGTTGTAAAACAGACCGGTTCGCCGATCCGTCGCCCAGCCAAACAGCGTGCAACGCTGGTCGGCCTTGGCCTGAACAAAATGCACAAAACCCGCGAGCTGGAAGATACGCCAAGCATACGCGGCATGGTGCGCAAGATCAGCCATATGGTTGAGATCATCGAGGAAAAGGGCTGAACGCCTTTCGCTTTGATTGAAGAGAATTGAAACGCCTCGTGGGAAACCTCGGGGCGTTTTTTGTTGTGCACGAACGAATTTCGATATGTTAAAGAGTGATATTGCATATGGATTTAGTTTCCGAGTTACCACAGAGTTTTTCAATTTTAAGGTGATCGGATAGACAAATGAACCTTGTGAAGACTTTGATGGACCTTTTTCGCCCGAGTGCCCTAGAGTTGGCTCACCCTTTGCGCGACGCGCCGTTCAAGATAATTGAGGACAATAGCCGTGTCTGGGCGCATCTTTTTGAAAACAAGAATGTTGGAGTTCCCAGAGGGTTGTATTGGTGTTTGCAGATCGACCTTGGCCAAATTGATTATAGTAATGAAACTTGGGGTGCTTCGATTGCCTTTGAGTGGCTTGAATTATCAGTCGAGGATTCCCCTCAGGTGTTTTCAAGCAATAGCCGTTCTGAGATAGAGTGCTCTTTCTATATGTTCGAACATACACCGGCAGAGTCTTGGAAGTTGATAGTGTATCCACAAAGCGAAAATGGGGACTATTTTGTTGAGTTTGATGCTGTGATCGATTTTCCAGGTGTAGATAATGACCCGTGCAAGAACCTCAAAATTGGCGGTAAGGGTTTTCTGAAGCTAGGTGAAATAATTGTTATTCCGGACAATCTCTTTCCTAAGCCCGACAGTCCCGAGAGTGCGAAGAATATGATCGCACCATATTTTAGAGGGATTGAGCATTACGTTTATTACTCTCAAGAAAATGAAGATGGTGGGATGATTCCTGATTTTCGAAAATACACCTTTAAATGGGTTCAACCTGCAAGCGGATAGGGTATAGGCGAAAACGATACTATTTTTGGTTTGCTGACCCAAATGTTTCGTCAATTCCCAACCGGGGTGCTTGCGGCCCGGTCAGCGCCCGGACCATTCCGGCGCTCCGCGCGTTCACGCCTGAAACCCTCCCCCGGAGGGTTTCCAAGACGGCGCTCACCCCCATGGGGAGGGCGCTTTGCACCTCTCGGTGAATGCACAGCATTCACCTGTCGGCAGTGAATTGCTACGCAATTCACGAGAGACCCACCCCGAGGTCCGTATGCTGCCCTTGTGTTGTGGCATTTGCAACTCACACCAGTTGTTCTAGGCTGACAAAAAAGCAAACCTTGGGAGCCCGTCCATGATCGTCAAAGCCCTCGCTGATATCCTCAACACCGCCGCCCATGTCAAAGGTGATAATTTTGAAAGTCGGCGCATCCTGCTGGCGGGCGACGGTCTGGGCTATTCCCTGCATGACACCATCTGCAAAAAGGGTGCCGAGCAGTATATGCATTACAAGAACCACGTTGAGGCGAATTACTGTATCGAAGGTGAGGGCGAGGTCGAAAATGTCGCGACCGGCGAGGTTTATCCGCTTGCCCCCGGCTCTATTTACGTTCTGGACAAGAACGAGGCGCATATCTTAAGGGCGACCAAAAGTGATCTGAGGTTTATCTGCATTTTTACCCCCGCTTTGACTGGCCAAGAGCGTCACGATGCGGACGGGTCTTATCCGGCACCGGAATAATCCCAACCGGGCCGCACGCGTGGCCTGCGACCTCTTGATTACCAATGCCAACAGGTCTATACGCCCCCAGTGGCCAAAAGCGCCACAGAATCGTAATGCCGTGTTTATCCCTTTTGTCGCTAACGGGGGGTAGTTCCGGCCAAAGGAGATAGCGACATGAAACTGAATCAATTGCGCGATAACCCAGGTGCAACCAAAGCCCGCAAACGCGTTGGCCGTGGTCCTGGTTCCGGCACCGGTAAAATGGGTGGCCGTGGTATCAAAGGCCAGAAATCCCGCTCGGGTGTGGCGCTGAATGGCTATGAGGGTGGCCAGATGCCACTTTACATGCGTCTGCCAAAGCGCGGCTTTAACAACATCAACGCCAAGCGGCACGCTGTTGTTAACCTTGGCCTTCTGCAGAAATTCATCGACGCCAAAAAGATCGACGCCAAAAAGCCAATTACCGAGGCTGTTCTGGTCGAAAGTGGTCTTGTGCGTCGTGTGCGTGACGGCGTTCGCATCCTTTCCAAGGGCGAGTTGACCTCGAAAGTTGACCTGACGGTCACAGGTGCGTCGAAATCTGCGGTCGCGGCTGTTGAAGCGGCAGGTGGCAAGATCACCACTGCGGCGGCTTCTGCGACGGAATAAACCTTGTGAGGGACGGCAACGCCCCTTACATGACTAACTATTGAATTTTCCGTGCCGCGTGGCCCCGTGAATTCGGGCTGGGCGGCACGTTTGTGAAAGGGACAGCGCATGGCATCGGCAGCAGAACAAATGGCAGCCAACTTAAGTTGGAGCGCATTTGGCAAAGCCACAGAATTGCGTCAGCGCATTCTTTTCGCCATCGGTCTATTGATCGTTTACAGGCTGGGCACGTTTATCCCTGTGCCGGGTATCGATTCGATCGCTTTACGTGAATTCGTTGAAAGCGCCTCGACCGGTATTGGCGGTATTCTGCAAATGTTCACCGGCGGCGCGATTGGTCGTATGGCGATTTTTGCCCTTGGGATCATGCCGTATATCTCGGCCTCGATCATCGTTCAGCTGATGACGGCTATGGTGCCCCAGCTTGAGCAGCTCAAGAAAGAGGGCGACGCCGGCCGCAAGAAAATCAACCAATATACCCGATACGGCACCGTGATTTTGGCGACGTTTCAGGCTTATGCGCTGGCTGCCAGTATCGAAGCTGGTGATCTGGCCACAGATCCGGGCCTGTTCTTCCGCGTTTCAACCATCATTACGCTGGTCGGTGGCACCATGTTCCTGATGTGGCTGGGCGAACAGATTACGGCGCGCGGCATCGGCAACGGTATTTCGCTGATCATCTTTGTTGGCATCATCGCCGAACTGCCTGCCGCAATCGCACAATTCCTGGCACAGGGCCGCGCTGGTAGCATCAGCCCAGCCGTGATTGTCGGCGTTATGGTGATGGTGGTCGCGGTCATTGCCTTTATCGTCTTTGTCGAACGCGCTTTGCGCAAGATCCATATTCAGTACCCGCGCCGTCAGGTCGGGATGAAGATGTATGGCGGCGAAAGCAGCCACCTGCCGGTTAAACTGAACCCATCAGGCGTGATCCCGGTGATCTTTGCCTCAAGCCTGTTGCTGTTGCCCACCACGATTTCTACGTTCTCAGGCACACAGGGCAGCGGCATCATGAACACCATTCTGGCCTATTTCGGTCAGGGCCAGCCGTTGTATCTGCTGTTCTTTGCGGCGATGATTATCTTCTTCTCGTATTTTTACACCGCCAACGTGGCGTTTAAGACGGACGAGGTTGCGGATAACCTGAAGAACCAGAACGGTTTTGTTCCGGGCATTCGCCCCGGCGCGAAAACGGCAGAATATCTGGATTACGTGGTAAACCGTTTGCTAGCCGTTGGGTCGGTCTATCTGGTGGCCGTTGCGTTGCTGCCGGAAATTCTGCGCTCGCAGCTTAACATTCCGTTTTATTTCGGCGGCACCTCGGTTCTGATTGTGGTGTCGGTGACAATGGACACGATTAATCAGGTGCAAAGCCATATGTTGGCGCATCAATATGAAGGTCTGATCGAAAAATCAAAACTCCGGGGAAAAGGCAGCCGTAAAGGCAAAACCAAAAAAGGACCATCACGCAGATGAACATAATACTCCTTGGCCCACCCGGCGCTGGTAAAGGTACACAAGCACGTAAACTGGTTGATGAGCGCGATATGGTGCAATTGTCCACGGGCGATATGCTGCGCGCCGCGCGCAGTTCCGGCACCGAGATGGGCAACAAAGTTGCCGCGATCATGGATGCAGGCGAACTGGTAACGGACGAGATCGTGATCGGTCTGATCGAAGAACAGTTGACCACGACCAAAGCCCCCGGCGGTTTTATCTTTGACGGATTTCCCCGCACGCTAGGCCAAGCCGATGCGCTGGGTGCGTTGTTGATCAAGGTCGGTCAAACCCTAGACACTGTGGTTGAAATGGCCGTCGATGACGCGGCACTGGTCAAGCGTATCTCAGGCCGGTTTACATGCGGGTCTTGTGGTGAAGTTTACCATCAGGATACCAAACGCCCCGCGAAGGCGGATGCGTGCGATGAATGTGGTGCGAATGATTTTAAGCACCGGGCTGACGATAACGCCGATGCGCTGAAGGTTCGCTTGTTGGAGTATTACAAGAAAACCTCGCCGCTGATCGGGTATTATTACGCCAAAGATCTGCTGCAGTCCGTTGACGGGTTGGACAGCATGGACGGGGTTGCGGCCTCGATCAAAGGCGCGTTAAGCACGGTTTAAACCGATAAGCTGGGTAGGGCTAAGATGTTCACAAGTAAACTTATAGCCTCAACCGCTGTTGCCGTTGTTATTGCTGCGACTTCTGTCTTGGCCGCCGAAATGGATTTTGTGTCAGATCGCGCGATGTGCGATCTGGACGACAGCAGCCGCCTTGAACTTGGTATGACGATGCGCGCGGACGGCGTATTTACGATTGAATATGGCTGTTTCTATGAACCGTTGGACCCGATCGACTGGTCAACAACGCAGACGCAGGTCAAGGTTGGGTATTGCAATGAACCGGGTCTGATTTTCCCTGGCGTGTACGTTTTCCTGACCAGCCAGTACGAACCGGGCGTCATGAATTTCTATGAAGGCGACAGCGGCGAACGCCAGGTTTATTACGACTGCAATTATAAGCCTTAGCTTGATCAGGGCCTTGCTATATTAGCGATTGCGAAAATAGTTCCCAACGCCCTTGACGCCCTTATGGCAACCCTCTAAACGACGCTATCTCGCTTGCGAGAATCGCTTGATTCCTATGGGGAAACCCTGCGTATCAAACACTCCTCAAGACCTCGGAACCGAGGCATGGCCCAGCCACCGTTCGGGTGTTGGGCTTTAGTTGTGAAAAAAGGTTCTGGAACCACGGAACCGCAATAAATGATAGGAGAAAGCGTGGCACGTATTGCTGGCGTTAACATTCCGACCCATAAACGGGTACATATCGCATTAACTTATATCCATGGCATCGGGAACACCTCGGCCAAAGACATCTGCGCAGCGGTTGGCATCGACCAATCCCGCCGCGTGAATGAGCTGTCGGATGCCGAAGTTTTGTCCGTTCGCGAACATATCGACGCGAACCTGATGGTCGAAGGCGATCTTCGCCGCGACACACAGATGAACATCAAGCGTTTGATGGATCTTGGTTGCTATCGCGGCCTGCGCCATCGTCGCGGCCTGCCTGTGCGCGGCCAGCGTACCCACACAAATGCACGCACCCGCAAAGGCCCAGCCCGCGCGATTGCCGGCAAGAAGAAGTAGGGGACAGATATAATGGCACGCGAAAAAACACGCATGAAGAAGAAAGAGCGCAAGAATATCGCCACTGGCGTTGCGCATGTGAATTCTTCGTTTAACAACACCAAAATCCTGATTTCCGACGTTCAGGGCAACGCTATTGCCTGGTCTTCTGCCGGAACCATGGGTTTCAAGGGGTCGCGTAAATCGACACCCTATGCGGCCCAGATGGCTGCCGAAGATGCTGGCAAAAAGGCGCAAGAGCACGGCGTGAAAACGCTTGAGGTCGAAGTGCAGGGTCCGGGTTCGGGCCGCGAAAGCGCTTTGCGCGCACTGGCAGCAATTGGCCTGAACATCACGGCGATCCGTGACGTGACACCGATTGCGCATAACGGCTGCCGTCCGCCAAAACGCCGCCGCGTCTGATTCTTTAGGACCGCTTGCTTTGTGCTGGCGGTCCTTGCACGTTTTTTAAACCTCGGGAGTTCGCTGAACCACAGGATCCAGGTTCACGAACAGGAATGGAGGCTCTCAAATGATCCACAAAAATTGGCAAGAATTAATTCGCCCAAATCAGCTGGAAATCAAACCAGGTGCTGACCCAATGCGTCAGGCAACCGCCGTGGCCGAGCCACTGGAACGCGGTTTTGGTCTGACCCTAGGCAACGCGCTGCGTCGCGTATTGTTGTCGTCCCTGC
This sequence comes from Paracoccaceae bacterium, assembly GCA_021775315.1. Classification (GTDB taxonomy): domain Bacteria; phylum Pseudomonadota; class Alphaproteobacteria; order Rhodobacterales; family Rhodobacteraceae; genus UBA5972. The sequence goes on along the minus strand of JAJFIC010000058.1, from coordinate 27,195 downwards.
AGGGTGCGGCAATCACCAGTGTTCAGATCGACAACGTGCTGCACGAATTTTCAAGCGTCGCAGGCGTTCGTGAAGATGTCACCGACATCGTTCTGAACCTGAAAGGCGTCGCTGTTTCAATGGAAGTTGAAGGCAGCAAACGTGTTTCGATCTCGGCCAAAGGGCCGGGCGTTGTTACCGCTGGCGACATTTCAGAATCTGCTGGCATCGAAATCCTGAACCGCGATCACGTGATTTGCCATCTGGATGACGGCGCAAGCTTGTTTATGGAAATGACCGTGGAAACCGGCAAGGGCTATGTTGCTGCGGACAAGAACCGCCCGGAAGACGCGCCAATTGGCCTTATTCCGATCGACGCGATTTTTGCACCGATCCGCAAAGTGTCTTATGAAGTGCAGCCAACCCGCGAGGGCCAGGTGCTGGATTACGACAAGTTGACGCTGAAAGTTGAAACCGACGGGTCTGTGACCCCGGAAAACGCGATCGCTTTTGCGGCCCGTATTCTTCAGGATCAACTATCTGTATTTGTTAACTTTGACGAACCAGAAGCCGCAGGTCGCGCTGAAGAAGAAGACGATCTTGAGTTCAACCCGCTTCTGCTTAAGAAAGTGGACGAACTGGAATTGTCTGTCCGTTCAGCGAACTGCCTGAAAAACGACAACATCGTTTACATTGGCGATCTGATCCAGAAAACCGAAGCCGAGATGCTGCGCACCCCGAACTTTGGCCGGAAATCTTTGAACGAGATCAAAGAAGTTCTGACCGCGATGGGTCTGCATCTGGGCATGGATATCCTGGACTGGCCACCGGACAATATCGAAGAACTGGCCAAGAAGTACGAAGACCACTTCTAACGAATTTCGGCCCTGCATTTCGATGCGGGGCCGCATTTGCAAATGCCCGGACATGCCGGGGAAACTGGTGGGTTTTGAAATTTCAAAATGCCACCTCGGGTAATTCTGCCCCAAGGAGAGCGAGCCCTCACGCAAGGGACGCCGGACAAAGTATAAAGAAGGAAAACTATCATGCGTCACGCAAGAGGCTACCGTCGCCTGAACCGGACACACGAGCACCGCAAGGCGCTTTTCTCGAATATGGCTGGATCTTTGATCGAGCACGAACAGATTAAAACAACTTTACCGAAAGCCAAAGAGCTGCGGCCGATCATCGAAAAAATGATCACACTGGCCAAGCGCGGAGACCTGCACGCCCGTCGTCAGGCTGCCAGCAAGCTTAAGCAGGATGCCTATGTGTCCAAGCTGTTTGATGTTCTCGGCCCACGCTACAAGGACCGTCAAGGCGGTTACGTTCGTGTTCTGAAAGCTGGCTTTCGTTATGGCGACATGGCGCCCATGGCGATCATCGAATTTATCGACCGCGATGCAGATGCCAAAGGTGCTGGCGACAAAGCCCGCGTCGCCGCAGAAGCCGCTCAGGACTGAGCGCGCAACAAAACAAACATTTCAGATGTTTAACAAACAGAACCCCGCAGCCTTAGCTGTGGGGTTCTGCCGTTCAGGCCACTTTAACCATTGGGTCAATTCCAGGGTCAACCAGTCGAGACGTGAGGTCGTTCACTATCTTCTTTAACTGTACCGGTCCAACACAAGCTGATCCGGCGAATTCCAGCAAATCAAGACGTGCTGCTTTTGGCAGAGCCATAATCTGTGAAAACAATTCAGGGTCGATAGAAGTGGCCATGTTCACCAAGTAAAAATTAGTATTGGTTACAGCAATCAATTTACGGTTGACTTGAAAAATTGCAACCTGTCTAAAAAGACATGTCTACGAATATAAGCCTCGATCGAATTCTGGACGAATTCGCTAAGATATCTCCGGCCGGGTACATGGCGGGGATGCATATCCGCTTTGCCGGTCCCCTCGTTCAATTCCAGAATTATGATCAAAAGTGGGTGGATTATTACACCGAACACGCCTTTGTTCACAGGGATCCGTCGATTGCATGGGGTTTTACCAAAGAGGGTGCGACCCGCTGGAGCGCGATTGATTTGCCCGACCCTTTTGGCATTTGGGGTCACGCGGCACGGTTTGGCCTGAAATTCGGCGTGGTGGTGGCCTATGGCCCGATGTCATCCCGGTCAATTGTTGGCTGCGCCCGTTCAGATCGCGAGTTTGATGATTCGGAAATCGCGCGAATCGTTGAAAACGTAAGAATCCTGCATGAACTGACGGATCCACCCGACAGCCTGACCAATGCACAAAAGGCGGCGCTGCAACAGATCGCGGACGGAAATCGCCACGCGGCAGCGGCGGCGGCACTGGGGATATCCGAAAGCGCGCTTAAGGCGCGGCTGAATTCGGCCCGCACCCGGCTGATGGCGCGCACCACGGCAGAGGCCATTCAGCGCGCCAAGGATTACAAGCTGCTATAGGCCGTCGCTGTCCAGTTCAGGCTTTCGCGCTTTCATGGTGCGCGGACACAGCGTAGACTGGGCCCATGTCCGACCTTTTTGATCAAACACCCGATGCGCCGCAAATATCGAACGCGCCCAGCCCGCTGGCGGACCGTTTGCGGCCGACCAGCCTGACGGCGGTTATCGGGCAGGATCACATCTTGGGCGAGGGTGGCCCATTGCGCGCGATGCTGCTTTCAAGGTCCCTATCGAACATCATCTTTTGGGGCCCACCGGGTGTTGGCAAGACCACGATTGCCCGGCTGCTGGCCGATGAAACCGATTTGGCTTTCGTTCAGATCAGCGCGATTTTCACCGGGATGGCTGAGTTGCGCAAAGTGTTCGAGGCCGCCCGTCTGCGCCGCCAGAACGGGCGCGGCACCCTGTTGTTCGTTGACGAAATCCACAGGTTTAACAAAGCTCAACAAGATGGATTTTTGCCGCATATGGAAGATGGCACGATCATCCTTGTTGGCGCGACGACGGAAAACCCTTCGTTTGAGCTGAACGCCGCGCTTTTGTCGCGCGCCCAGGTGATGGTTTTACACCGACTGACATTGACTGATCTTGAATTGCTGGCCCAAAGGGCCGAAGGCGAAATGGCGCGCCCGCTTGCGGTGACGGCTCAGGCGCGCGAGGCTTTGCTGGAAATGTCCGATGGTGACGGTCGTGCCTTGCTGAACCTGCTGGAGCAATGTTTCGCATGGAACGATGAAACACCGCCCGGACCGGACGAACTGGCCAAGCGTCTGTCGCGGCGGGCGCCAAAATATGACAAATCGGGCGACGAGCATTTCAACCTGATTTCCGCCCTTCACAAATCAGTTCGCGGCTCGGACCCGGATGCGGCGCTTTACTGGTTTGCGCGGATGCTTGAGGGCGGCGAAGACCCGCGTTATCTGGCGCGGCGGATCACCCGCATGGCGGTCGAGGATATTGGCCTTGCCGATCCCAACGCGCAAACCCATTGTCTGCATGCTTGGCAAACCTACGAACGGTTGGGCAGCCCCGAGGGCGAGTTGGCGATTGCACAGGCGGTGATCTATCTGGCACTGGCGCCAAAATCCAACGCGACCTATACGGCCTATAAGGCGGCGCGGGCCGCGGCAAAGTCCTTTGGTTCGGAACCGCCGCCCAAACATATCCTGAACGCACCGACCAAAATGATGAAAGAACAAGGTTATGGCGCTGGGTACAGCTATGACCATGACGCCGAAGACGGGTTTTCCGGGCAGAACTATTTCCCGGATGATATGCCACGCGGTGTGTTTTATCTGCCGCCGGATCGTGGCCACGAGCGTGAGTTGAAAAAACGGCTGGACTATTTTGTGAAACTGCGCGCCAAACGCAACAAAGGTTAGGCGCTGCGGCTTGACAATGCTGGCGCTGTAAGGCCTTTGCTGGGCCGACAGAAATTAGGACGAAAAATTGATCTGGACAGTTTTACAGGTGGCCCTTGGCGGGGCGATTGGCGCAAGCGGGCGGTTTATGACCGGGGCCGCGGCCGCGCGCCTGTTTGGCACCGGGTTTCCGGTCGGAACTCTGGCCGTCAATGTGGTTGGTTCTTTCCTAATGGGGTTGGCTTTTGTTTTTCTGCTGGACCGGGAAAGCGGCGTGTCGCCGTATTTCCCTTTTGTCATGACCGGAGTTTTGGGCGGCTTCACAACATTTTCAGCGTTCTCGCTGGATGTCTGGGTGTTGTTTGAACGCGGCAAAATCATTTCCGGAAGTTTGTATTTAGGCGGCTCTGTTGGGCTGTCGATTTTGGCGCTGATCGCCGGAATTGCACTGGCGAAAGGGCTGGTCGGATGAGCGGAGTTCAAATCCTGACAATCAAAGCGGACGAGGCAGACCAACGCCTTGACCGTTGGTTTCGTCGGCAGTTTCCCCATATTAGCCAAGGCCGCATTGAAAAGATGTGTCGCAAGGGCGAAATCCGTGTGGATGGAGGCCGGGTCAAAGGTTCGGCCCGTCTGGAAGAGGGACATCAGGTGCGCATACCGCCAATGCCCGACACCGCTGACACCCGCCCACGAGACCCTCGGGAATCGCTGGTTTCGGCGGAAGACACTAAAATGATCCGCAATTGTGTGATCTACCGCGACGAACACATCATCGCGCTGAATAAGCCGCCCGGTCTGGCGGTTCAGGGCGGATCGGGGCAGAGCCGGCATATTGACGGCATGGCCGAGGCGTTGATGTTTGACAGCGACGAAAAGCCAAGGCTGGTGCATCGGCTTGACCGTGACACATCAGGCGTGATGCTGCTGGCGCGCACGCGACTGGTCGCCAAGGCGCTGTCAGATGCGTTCAGGGATCGCAAGTCGCGCAAGATTTATTGGGCCGCTGTTGCTGGCAGCCCATTGCCGAAAATGGGCTCGGTGCATTTCGGGCTGATCAAATCCGCAGGCCACGGCCCGCATGGTGCTGGCGAAAAAATGATTTGTCTGCATCCTGACGAGGTTAAGACGACCAAAGGTGCAAAATTTGCAACGACGGACTATTCCGTTCTGGAAGAGGCCGGAAAACGCACAGCTTGGGTGGCGCTGGTGCCGGTAACAGGACGGACCCATCAATTGCGGGCTCATATGGCCGAAATTGGCTATCCGATTATTGGTGATGGTAAATATGGCACCAACAAGCAGGTCAATGACGGTGACGGCTGGGGCGCGCAGCTTGGCGGAGATGTCAGTCGCAAGCTGCATCTACATGCGCGCTCGTTGACGATGGACCATCCGATCACGGGCGCGCGGTTGCATCTGACGGCACCGCTGCCTGAGCATATGCAAAAAACCTGGGACTTGTTTTCCTGGGAAAGCAAATGGGCCCCGGTTGATCCTTTTGAAGACCACTGACAGGCCGCGCGATGATAACCCAAATGAAAAAACGGTTTTGGTCTGACGCCACGGTTGCCCCGGTGGGCGATGGTTTTGAAATTCGGCTGGATGCCCGGTCGCTGAAGACCCCGGCGAAATCCGCATTGGTGGTTCCGACGGCGGCTTTGGCGCAGGCGGTTGCAGATGAATGGCAGGCGCAAGGCGGGACAGTTAAGCCCGCAACCATGCCAATGACCCGCCGCGCAAATGCTGCGATTGACAAGGTTGCACCGCAAACCGCTGCCGTTGCGGCAATGCTGGCGGAATATGGCGGCTCTGACCTGTTATGCTATCGCGCAGACAGCCCGCGTGAATTGATCGAGCGGCAGGCAGCAGCATGGGACCCGATCCTTGACTGGACGACGCAGCAGTTTGATGCGCCGCTTATAGTCACCAGTGGCGTGATCCATGCGGCGCAAAACCCGCAGAGTTTGGCGCGCCTTGCTGCGCCAATACATGCGTTGACGCCGTTTTCCCTGACCGGGTTTCACGATCTGGTCACGCTGTCCGGGTCGTTGGTGGTCGCCTTGGCCGCGATCGACGGAGGTTTCGCGGTCGATGATCTTTGGCAGGCTTCGCGGCTTGACGAAATCTGGCAGGCCGAATTGTGGGGGCAAGACGACGAAGCCGAGGCCACGGCCGCCGCGAAGCGTCAGGATTTCCTGGATGCCCACGCATTCTACCAATTGGCGGTATGAACGCACGCACCCGACTGTTCGAAAAAATGAACAAAAAACCAGCCTTTACACCAATTAATCGGTTTAATCCCCCATTGTTGCGGGTTTTAAAGGTTAACGCGTGGTCAACTGATGAATCCACACTTGACCTAAGGGTCAACAATTGACCACAATCGACCCGCTGAGAGATAAAAGTCTCGGGCAAAATTCGATTCTGACCAACTAGGTCGGAGACGCGCCTTTCTACAGGGCGGAACATCAGGAAGAGGTAAAAAATGAAAAAATCCGTATTTATCGGAGCGCTTACCGTGGCCGGTTTGGCTGCAGGCATGGCTTCCGCAGGGACAGTTGACGACATCAAAGCGAAGGGTTTCCTTCAGTGCGGTGTTTCCACTGGTCTTGTTGGCTTTGCTGCTCCGGACGCAAATGGTAACTGGGATGGCTTTGACGTCAGCATCTGTCGTGCTGTTGCTGCTGCCGTTCTTGGCGACCCACAGGCCGTAAAATTCACCCCGACAACTGGTAAGACACGCTTTACTGCGCTGGCTTCCGGCGAGGTAGATTTGCTGGCCCGTAACACCACATGGACATTCTCACGCGATGTTGACCTTAAGTTCACCTTTGTTGGCGTGAACTATTATGACGGTCAGGGTTTCATGGTTCCAAAAGAATTGGGCGTGGCTTCTGCTAAAGATCTGGACGGTGCAACCGTTTGTATCCAAACCGGTACCACAACCGAGCTGAATCTGGCGGATTTCTTCCGCTCGAACAACATCAGCTACGAGCCAGTGCCAATCGAAACCAACGCCGAAGCTCAGCAGCAGTATCTTGCTGGCGCTTGTGACGTTTACACCACTGACGCATCCGGTCTGGCTGCGACACGTGCAACATTCGAAGCACCTGACGACCACACATTGCTGCCAGAAATCATCTCGAAAGAGCCTCTGGGTCCGCTTGTGCGTCACGGCGATGACCAGTGGGCAGACACCGTTCGCTGGACTTTGAACGCGCTGATCACAGCTGAAGAGCTGGGCGTGACATCGGCCAATCTGGCTGAGATGTCCAAAGGCACAAATAACCCAGAAATCAACCGTCTGTTGGGCACCGAAGGTGACCTTGGCGCGATGCTGGGTCTGGACAAAGATTGGGCACAGCGTGCTCTTGCTGGTGGTAACTACGGCGAGATCTTTGAGCGCAACATCGGTGAGTCGACTGCAATCGGCCTTGCCCGTGGCCTGAACGGTCAATGGACAGCTGGCGGCTTGATCTATTCGCCTCCGTTCCGTTAATCGACACTAAAGCAAAAGGGCGCGACATAGTTCGCGCCCTTTTCGTATCTTCAAGAAGATCACACCCGAACAGGCATTCCGGATAACGAGGGCGGTTAACGACCTTCTGGGCGAATGCTAAAGCGGAACCAACCAGGGGGGCGCAGCTTTATGACTGCCATATCCGACACGCCGAAAGCTGGCTTTCGGCTGAGTATGCTGATTTACGATACGCGGTATCGTTCCATGACAATCCAGATTATTGCGCTGATCGGTGTTCTGACCGCGTTTGGCTGGATCATCAACAACACAGCGCAAAACCTAGACGATCTGGGTATGAAGCTAGGCTTTTCATTTCTGCAAGAACCGTCGAGCTATGACATCAACCAACGTCTGCTGGATTATGACAGCCGCGATTCCCATCTTAGGGCCTCGTTTCTGGGTGTGCTGAACACGCTGGTGGTTGCCGTTCTTGGTTGTATCACCGCAACGATTGTCGGTGTTTTCGTCGGTGTTCTGCGTCTGTCAAACAACTGGATCGTGGCCAAGCTGATGGCATTTTATGTCGAAGGCTTCCGCAACGTTCCGGTTTTGTTGTGGATCGTCCTTTCCATGACGATTTTCATCGAGACGCTGCCACAGCCCCGAGATTTTCGAGGAGACCCTCCAGCAGCTTCAATGGTATTGAATGACTCTGTCGCGTTTACGAACCGCGGATTCTACATTCCTGAGCCGCTGTTTTCAAATTCCCTTGGCAACGTCCATCTGTTTGGCGAATCCAGCCTACGGTTTGATATCAGTCTTGACCTGATGGCTTTTCTGGTCGCTTTAATCGGCGGTATTCTGGCAGCACGCTTTGTAAAGCGTCGGGCTGACCACATTCAGGAAACAACAGGCGTGCGACCGGTCACATGGTGGCAAAGGCTGCTGTTGATTGTCGTGCCGGTTGCCATCGTGTTTTATGCGTTGGGATTGTATCTTGGATACCCGGCGTTGAAGGGGTTCAATTTCCAGGGTGGTATTTACGCGCGGAACTCACTGATCGCGCTTTGGCTGGCCCTGTCACTCTACACAGCGGCATTTATTGCTGAAACCGTCCGTGGCGGTATCTTAGCGATATCCCAAGGCCAGACCGAGGCGGCAGCCGCGCTGGGCATACGTCCGAACCGGATCATGAGCCTTGTGGTCTTGCCACAAGCCTTGCGGGTCATCATCCCGCCGCTGATTTCACAATACCTGAACCTGACTAAGAACTCGTCGTTGGCGATTGCGGTTGGCTATATGGATATTACCGGCACATTGGGCGGCATTACGCTGAACCAGACAGGCCGGGCGCTGGAATCACTGATGTTGCTGATGCTGATCTACCTGATCATCTCGCTCAGCATTTCGACGGTGATGAACTGGTACAACAATTCTGTTTCATTGAAGGAGCGTTAAGATGACAGACATCGGTTATGTACGCACTGAAATGCTCCCGGAACAGGACGCACCATCGTCTGCGGTCGGTGTTGTCCACTGGATCCGTGTCAATTTGTTCAGTGGCTGGTTCAACTCTATCCTGACCATTCTGGCGATCTATTTTGTTGCCAGCCTGCTTTATGGCGTCCTTCCCTGGGTGTTCAAATCGTCCTGGACGGCTCATTCGCTGAATGAGTGCCGCGAATCAATCGTGGCACAATACGGTGAAGGGGCCACCGGCGCCTGTTGGGCCGTCATCCGCGAGCGGTATCTGCAATTGCTGTATGGTTTCTATCCGTCCGAACTTTACTGGCGGGTAAATCTGGCCTTTGTCGGTCTGCTGGTCGCAATCGCCCCGGTTTTGTTTGCTGGTATCCCGCGCAAAGTCTTGTGGTTCTCAGCAGCGTCGCCTTTCGCGATCTTCTGGTTGCTTTGGGGTGGAACCATCTGGTTGCCATTGTCCGTCGTCGCAGGATTTGTGCTGGGCTATGTGGCTTATGTGCTGGTCAGCAAACCTGCGGGGTCCCTTGCTGGTACGATTGCAGCATTCCTTGTGCCTGTCCTTTGGTGGCTGCTTCTAGCAGCACCGGTGGCATCTGGTTTGCAGTCGATCATTCCCTTGGCCAGCGAATCCGTTGAAAGTGCCAGGTTTGGTGGCTTTATGCTGTCGGTAACCATCGGCGTGACCGGTATTGCGCTGTCGCTGCCAATTGGCATCGTTCTGGCGCTTGGTCGGCAATCTGACTTGTGGATCGTGAAAACCATCTGTGTCGGGTTCATCGAATTTATCCGCGGTGTGCCGCTGATTACCTTGTTGTTCGTGGCCTCGACCTTGCTCAACATCTTTCTGCCACCCGGCACGACCTTTGACATCATCCTTCGGGTGATGATCATGGTGACGCTGTTTTCGTCCGCTTATATGGCCGAAGTGGTGCGTGGCGGTCTTGCTGCATTGCCGCGTGGTCAATACGAGGCGGCGGATAGTCTGGGTCTGGATTATTGGAAGGCGCAGCGGTTGATTATTATGCCGCAAGCGTTGAAAATTTCGATCCCAGCCATTGTTGGCAATTTCATCGGCCTGTTCAAGGACACGACGCTGGTGTCGATCATCGGTCTGCTTGACCCGATCGGCCTGTCGACCTCAATCAGGGCCAATCAGGAATGGAACGGTATCATCTGGGAGCTGTACGGCTTTATCGCCCTGATGTTCTTCATCGTTTGTTTCTCGATGGGTCGCTACGCCATGTATCTTGAGCGCAAGCTCAAAACCGGACACTAATTTAGGAGCCTTACAATGTCTCAAGTAATCGAACGCGAGATTGATCGCAGTCAAATGCAGGTGTCTGACGAGATCGCCATTCAGATCACCAATATGAATAAATGGTTCGGGTCGTTTCACGTGCTGCGCGACATCAACCTGACCGTCCAACGTGGCGAACGGATTGTGGTTTGCGGACCATCTGGGTCGGGTAAATCGACGCTGATCCGGTGCATCAACGCACTGGAAGAGCATCAGGAAGGCCAGATCATCGTTGACGGGACCGAGCTTTCATCGGACCTCAAAAACGTCGATAAGATCCGGTCCGAAGTTGGCATGGTGTTTCAGCATTTCAACCTGTTTCCGCATCTTTCCATTCTGGACAACTGCACGCTGGCACCGATTTGGGTGCGTAAAACACCCAAAAAAGAAGCCGAAGAAATCGCGATGCATTTCCTTGAAAAGGTGAAAATCCCGGAACAGGCAGACAAGTTCCCCGGCCAGCTTTCTGGTGGTCAGCAGCAGCGTGTGGCGATTGCCCGGTCGTTGTGCATGCAGCCACGGATCATGCTGTTTGATGAGCCGACATCAGCACTTGACCCTGAGATGATCAAAGAGGTGCTCGACACCATGATCCAGCTTGCCGAAGAGGGGATGACCATGCTTGTTGTGACCCACGAGATGGGCTTTGCGCGGCAAGTGGCGAACCGGGTGATCTTTATGGATCAGGGCCAGATTGTAGAACAGAACGAGCCGGAAGAATTCTTTGGCAATCCGAAAAGCGATCGGACCAAATTGTTCCTGAGCCAAATTCTGAACAATTAAAGCGCGACAACAAGACACGAAAAACCCGGCCAATGTGCCGGGTTTTTTGCTTTGCGTTCGGATTGCGCGGCTTTAAAGATCACGCGGGGTGATATAATCCTCGAACCTTGCGATGCCGGGCAGGGCATCTGCCCAATCATCAATCCTGAAATCCAGAACCGTCGTCGCCCCCGTGGGGTATTTCTGAAATGAGGCATGCATCGGTGGAGGATCACGACGCAATTCGCGCGCGAGATCACCCAGACCCGGCATATGGCCCAGCAGCAGAACCACGTCACCGCTGGCGGTCTGTAGCACGCTCAGCATCTCTGCGGCGGTCGCAAGATACAGGTAATCCTCAAATTGCACGGCATTGACTGGTTCCAGATTTTGAGAAATCCGATCCCAGGTTTCGTGACATCTGGTGGCGGATGAAGACAGCACCTGATCCGGTTGATAGCCCTTTTCCGCAAGCCAACCACCGACCTTTGTCGCCGCCTCTTGGCCGCGTTCGTTCAAAGGTCTGTCCTTGTCCGATATGTCTGCATTTGACCAACTGGATTTCGCGTGACGAACAAGAATCAATCGTTTCATGAACTACCCTTTGTGAAATGAACGCATGTGATGCGCGGATTGTTCTGCCAACCTGCCATAGGTTTGGCTAGCGGGGCAAGCGCGGCGAACAAGGCAACCACCTGAAAGGCATTCCTGACCCTGCGGCATATCCAGCCAAGCGTGACAGGCCACCACGTCATAACGTTCCGGCGTCAGCGCACCCGCCGGGCAGGCCATCAGGCAGGGCTTTGCGTCGCATGTATCGCAAGGGGATGCGCCGGGGTGATCCGGCAGCGTGATCTCAACCTCAAAGGCCAATGCGCCGCGAAACGACAGGAACAGGCCCGCCACATCGTGCACCATCAGGCTAACGGGTGATTGCCACACACGCCCCGTTCGCAAGGCCCAGGACACAAACGGCTGATAGGGGGGGCCGCCAAATGGAAAAAGCGCGGCCGCACCCAAATCCTGCGCCAGATCGCCAATCACCCGTTCTGACCAACGGTCAACCGGGTCCGCATCGCCATATTCAGGGCTGGACGTGATGTTCTGCCAGAAACCCGGCTCATGCGGGCCAAGCAAAAACAGCGTTTTGCACCCCTCGGGCGCGTTGTCAGCCGGGGTTGGATGAAACGCCCCAAACACCGACAGGCCGACCGCGTTGCAGGTCTGTTCGATCTTGGCGAGGTTCATTTACGAAAGAACGGCAAGGCCAGCGCCCAACCAAGGCGGGCCGGTTTGTCGCCCTGCCATTCCAGCCCGATTGTCATGTCGTCATGTCCGTCTTTTGGCTGCGCTACATAGGTGCCAAACATGCGATCCCAGATCGACAAGGAAAACCCATAATTTGAATCATGCTCGGTGCGATAAACCGAGTGATGCACCCGATGCATGTCAGGCGTGACAAGAATTCGGCGGACCAATGCATCCAGCCCAAGCGGCAGACGGATATTGGCGTGGTTGAACATCGCTGTGCCGTTCAGGATGATTTCAAACAGGATCACCGCCACCGCCGCCGGGCCCAGCACATAGACCAGTGCGATTTTCAGCAGCATCGAGAACAGGATTTCGACCGGGTGGAACCTAAGCGCGGTCGTCACGTCAATATCCCGGTCAGCATGGTGAACCCGGTGGAACCGCCACAATAGCGGGATTTTATGGGTGATCAGATGCTGCGCCCAGATCGCCAGATCAAGAATAACGATGGCCAGCACAATTTCCAGCCAGCTTGGCAAGCCCATGTGGTTGAACAGGCCCCAACCGTTGTTTTGCGCGTCAATCGCCGCCCCAACCGCCAACAGAGGCAGCAGAACGGCCAGCAGGCGACTGGCAGCCGAATCAATGACGATGATCGCCAGATTGGTGAACCATCGCGCCGGGCGGCCTTGCATGCGTTTCTTGCGCGGGATGATCGCCTCGATCACGGCGAACACGGCGAAGAGCCCCAGAAAGGCAGACAGGCGGATTGCGGCTTCGTTTTCCATGGGCTGAATGTGGTCCCGGTTTGTGGTCAACGCAAGTGCGCTGCAATGACGTCGCTGTAATGTTACCCGTGACGCCGGATCAGGCGCGTATCAGACTGCCCGCACCGTGTTCAGTGAACAGCTCCAACAGCACCGCGTTTTGCGCCCGTCCGTCCAGAATAACCACCGCCCGAACGCCGCCATCTATCGCGGTAAGCGCGGTTTCGGTTTTCGGGATCATGCCACCAGCAATGGTGCCGTCTTTGATCATTTCACGCACGATGTCCGGTGTTATATCGGTCATAACCTCGCCATCAGCATTTTTGACCCCGGCCACATCGGTCAGCAACAACAGGCGATCCGCCTTCATTGCCGCGGCAATGGCCCCGGCAACCGTGTCACCGTTGACATTCAGGGTCTCGCCATCGCGCCCGGCACCAAGCGGGGCAATCACCGGGATGTAGCCCGACGCGGACAGATCAGTCAGCACACCAGCGTCGATTTCCGCCGGTTCACCGACAAAACCCAGATCGGGTTTTGCACGATCACAAATCATCAGATTGGCGTCTTTGCCGGACAGACCGACGGCCTTGCCGCCCTCGGCATTGATGGCTTGAACGATGCGCTTGTTGACGCGACCGGACAGCACCATTTCAACGACCTCGACCGTTGCCTCGTCGCTGATACGCTTGCCGTTGACGAATTCCGATTTGATATCAAGGCGTTCCAACATCTCATTTATCATCGGGCCGCCGCCATGCACAATGATGGGGTTCAGGTTTACCTGTTTCATCAGCACGATATCGCGGGCGAAACTGGCCATTGCGGCAGCGTCACCCATGGCATGGCCGCCGAATTTGACGACCACAATCGCCCCTTCATAGCGCTGCAAATACGGCAGCGCTTCGCTAAGGGTGCGCGCGGTTCCGATCCAGTCCCTTGTCATGGCCGTTTGCCTTTCCATCTTGCGTCTCATCTTTTGTTCCCGGAATGTGTTACGCGGTTGCCGGAAACTTGCCAAGCCCAAGATTTAAACCGCTTGGATGTGGCCAAGCGAAATGCGAAACTGCGGGCAACCAAATAAAAAGGCGAAGAAATGTCTGACACAGCACGGCAAAAAACCCTCTTGTTGACCGGGGCAAGTCGGGGCATCGGGCATGCGACGGTCAAGTATTTCTCGGATCGGAACTGGCGGGTTCTGACATGTTCGCGCTTGCCGTTTTCTGATAAATGCCCGTGGCCGGGTGGGGCCGAGAACCATATCGAGATTGATCTGGCCGACCCGCAGAAAACCATCGAAGCGATTGAGGTGATCCGTGCCAAGCTGCCCGATGGGCGGCTTGACGCGCTGGTGAACAATGCCGGAATTTCACCCAAGGCCAGCGACGGGGGCCGCTTGAATACCATCGAAACCGACCTCAGAACATGGGGGCAGGTGTTTCACGTTAACTTTTTCGCCCCCGTGGTGCTGGCGCGCGGCCTGAAGGCTGAATTGCAGGCGGCGGCGGGCGCTGTGGTCAACGTAACGTCGATTGCGGGCGTGCGGGTGCATCCGTTTGCGGGGGCGGCCTATTCCACCTCAAAGGCGGCTCTGGCCGCGCTGACGCGCGAGATGGCGCATGATTTCGGCCCATTAGGGGTACGGGTCAACGCGATTGCACCGGGCGAGGTTGAAACCGCCATCCTGAGCCCCGGAACGGACAAGATTGTGGAAACGCTGCCTTTGCGACGGCTGGGCCAACCAGAAGAGGTCGCCAGTGCGATCTATTTCCTGTGCTCGAGCGAAAGCTCGTACGTGTCAGGGGCCGAGATCGAGGTGAACGGCGCGCAACACGTCTAGCGCATCGTCTAGATGATTGCCGCGATGGTGGCGCGCAAGGTTTCCAGACCTTGTTTTTTCTCAGATGAGGTCAGGATAATCTCAGGAAAAGCGGTCGGATGACCGTGCAGGCTTTCTTGGGTTTTTGCAATCACCGCCGCGCGCTCATCGTCTTTGATTTTGTCGATTTTGGTCAGGACAACCTGAAACGTCACCGCGCATTTATCCAGCAAAGACATGATTTCGCTGTCGACTTGTTTGGGGCCGTGCCGCGCATCAATCAGCAGGAATATCCGGCGCAGGTTGGCACGACCGGACAAATAAGATTTCATCAGGCGTTGCCATTTTTCCACCACTTTGACAGGCGCTTGGGCAAATCCATAGCCCGGCAAATCCACCAAGTAATGCGCTTCGCCAAGTTCGAAAAAGTTGATTTCCTGGGTGCGGCCCGGCGTATTTGACGACCGCGCAAGGTTCTTTTGCCCGACCAGGCCGTTGATCAACGAAGACTTGCCGACATTCGAGCGCCCGGCAAAACACACCTCAAGCCGATCAGCAGGCGGCAGGCCGTCCATCGCCACAACACCTTTCAGAAAGGTGCAGGGACCGGCAAATAATTTGCGACCGATTTCGGCTTCGGCCCGGTCGGGTTCTGGCACGACTTTGAATATTTGTTCCATATCAAGCCTTTACAACGGTTAAGGTATCACTAACGCGTATTGTACCGCCCTTGATGACCTCAGCATAGACGCCAAAATCGGTGTGGCCCCAGCCGGTTTTCAGAAGGTCAAGCGTATCAATATCCCGCTGACCATTGTCAGGATTGGCGGTCGTTGCAAGGCAACGTCCTATCGGTTCGGAAACCTTCAGGCGCACAGACCCGATTTCGATTTCCTGTCCGATCCAGTCAAATTCCTGCCACGGAGCCAACCCATCCAGCCAAAAATTGCCACGAAACCGCAGCGGCGAAACGGTGCTGCCAGCGGGGGCGCTAAGCGCGGCGAGCGATGCGTTCGACAGAATTGAAATGCTAGGATAATCGGTATCGGTCATACCGCGTTCAGCGGCACTGACGATGCCGGTCGGGCGCATTTTGTCAGGCAGGTTGAGGGGCTTGAGCCAGTCAAGAAATCGCGCGACATCTTCTGGCTGATCGGGGTGAAAAGTCAGATCGGGTCGCTCTGGATGGGACAGGGTCAAAGCCCGCGTGTCTGTGGCAAGCCGCGCATCTATCGCCATGAGTGCCGGGTTCTTTGAGCCGCGGGCAAAGTTCACACATTCCGCCCATTCCGGCTTTGCTGTGTTGAACCGGCTGGTGTCATGCGTGACCGCCCAAAGGCGATCAAACGGCATGGTTTTCCCCGGCTCAAGGTCAACGGCGCTGACGGCCTCGCGCCCATGTGATTTCAATGGGTGACGCCAGATATTGGCGACGTTGGCGGTCATTCCTTGTCTTTGCCTTTGCGAATTCCAGACAGAATATTGCCAAACACATCAGGTTTAACCCCTTGGCTGCGCATGATCAGGTATTGTTGGGTGAAGGTGATGGTGTTGTTGGCCACCCAGTAAAGGACCAGACCACTGGCAAAACGACCCAACATGAACATGAATACCCATGGCATCCAGGCAAAAATCTGAGCCTGGGTTTTGTCAGATGGTGCCGGATTAAGCTTTTGCTGCATCCACATGCTGATCCCCATCAGGATCGGGAACACACCGATAGAGAATATCGCCAAAAAGCTGGACGGATCGGGCGCATTCCACGGCATCAGGCCGAACAGGTTCAGAATTGACGTCGGATCAGGCAGCGAAAGGTCGTGGATCCAGCCAAAGAACGGTGCCTGACGCAGTTCGATGGTCACAAAGATCACCTTATAAAGCGAAAAGAAGATCGGGATCTGCAACAGGATCGGCAAACAGCCCGAGGCCGGGTTCACCTTTTTCTCTTTGTAGAGCTTCATCATCTCTTGCTGCATCTTCTGACGGTCGTCGCCGGCTTTTTCTTTCAGCTTTTCCATTTCCGGCTGAAGCTCTTTCATCCGAGCCATTGATACGTAAGATTTATAGGCCAGCGGGAACAGCAACGCTTTGATCAGGATGGTCAGGCTGATAATGGCCACGCCCATGTTGCCGATCAGGTTGTTCATGAAATGTAGCACTTGGAAAATCGGCTTGGTCAGGAAAAAGAACATACCCCAGTCGATCGAGTCGACGAATTGCGAAATGCCGTCCTCGTCCTGATAATGGCGGATGGCCTCCCATTCCTTGGCACCGGCAAACAGCGACGTGGTGACCGTTTCGGTAGCACCCGGTGCGACGCTGACGATGGGCAGGCGCATATCGGTTTGGTAAAGGGTGTGGGTTGGCGAAAATTTGGTGACAGCGTCGAAAGTGCGGTCTTTGCCCGCGATCAGGGTCGTCATCCAGTATTTGTCGGTAAAGCCGATCCAGCCGTTCGTCTCGACCTTGACGACATCGCCAACACCGCCTTCAAAAGGGTTGAGCTTTTTAACGTTTTTATACTTGGTCTCTTCCAGCTCGCCGTCGGCGGAACGTACAACGCCTTCGTGCAGAATGTAAAAGCCGATCACCTCAGGCTCGCCATGCCGGGCGACGATCCCGTATGGCTGAACTTTCTGGGCCTCATCGGAATTGTTGGTCACGGATTGTTCGATTGAAAACATATAGTCGCTGTCGATCGAAATCTTGCGGTGAAACACCATGCCTTTTGTATTTGTCCAAACCAGCGTGACAGGTGTTTCGGCGGTCAGTTTCTTGCCGCTTTCAACGGCCCAGATTGTGTTCGCGCCCGGGACATCTTCGATTTCAAGGCTACCGGAAGACGCGGGGGTCCAGCCATATAGCGCATAGTAAGGTTCGGGCGCACTGGCTGGCGACAGCAGGATCACGGTTTCAGAACCCGGTTCTTGCGAGACATGATAATCGTTCAGCGACAGATCGTCGATCCGCCCGCCTTTCAGGGACAAAGACCCACGGACACGATCTGTTTCAATGGCAACCCGTGCGGTTTTGGCCAGCGCGATTTCGCGGGTTTCTTCGGGCGATGTTGTCAGGGTTGGCGCGGTGGCGGTTTCTCCGGTTATGCTGGGCGTGGCCGCGACCTCACCGGTGCCCGATCCCGTAGTGGAACTGGTCACAGCGGGGTCAGCCGGAGGGGCGACAGGTGGTTCAGGTGAAAAGAAAGTGATCCATACCAGAATCACCAATGCACTTAACACTGTCGCAAGAATAAGATTCTTATTCTGTTCGTCCATTTCGGAGCCCACCTCGAGGATTTAAGATAGGGTGGTTCAACAGATTTGGGCACGAAAGGTCAAGCGGTTTTAAGGGTTTTGCGGCTTTGCGCCCGGTCGCGACCCGCTGTCTGGCAATGCTGTGTTTACCCGGCCTTTCTGGCAGCAGCCGAACCTTTGGCCAGCTTGTCGCGATGTGTGTGCAGCCAAGCAACCGTATCTTCAAACGGCATCGGCCGGGCTATGCCAAAACCTTGAATATATCGACAGCCCAATTGGGCGAGCCGCGCGTGTTCGGCAGTGGTTTCCACGCCTTCCGCCAAGGTCTCCAAGCCCAAACTTTCAGCCATGCGGATGATGGCCGAGGTTAACACTTGTTGTTCGGTGTCCAAGTCGATCTTGGTGATAAAACTGCGGTCAATCTTGATGCGGTTGACTGCAAAACGCCGGATGTTGGCGATGGCAGCGTGGCCGGTGCCGAAATCATCCAGATCAATGCCAAAACCCTGAGCCGCCAAAGCCCTGATATTGCGGGTGATCACGTCGTCATCATGTTCGCTGACCACGTTTTCAAGCACTTCTATTGTGATCCGCGATGGTGCGATATCAAAACGATCAACCTCCCATTTGATTTTTTCCACCAGTTTCGGGTTGCGTAATTCATCAGAGGAAAAATTGACGCCGACGCTTGCGACACGCAGGCCGGCCCGATCCCAGGATTTTAGCGCCGATAAACTGTGATACAGGATGACCTCGCCCAACCTTTCCGACCTGCCGGTGCTTTCAATCGCCCGCAGGAACAAAGCCGGCAGGATGACGCCATTTTCGGGATGTTCCCAGCGGGCCAGCGCCTCAAAACCTGCGACTTCGCCAGTGTCGGTGCAAACCTGAGGTTGAAAATAGGGCCTGATCTGGCCGTTTTCCAGCGCGGCCTCAAGTTCGGCAGACAGCGTGTGTAACTTTTGCGCATCGCGGTGCATTTTGGACGAAAAGCTGCGCGTTGCGTTCGGGCCTTCTTTTCGGGCGAACTCCAGCGCGATTTCAGCGCTCGCTAGAACCGATTCGGCATCTGCCGAGGGTGCACGACCTGATAGGCAGATCCCGATTGAACAGGACAGGTAGCAGGTGACCTGATCTATGCTGAAAGGTTGGGCAATGGCGGCCCTGACCCGATCGGCCAGCGACAGGGCGATGGAAAAGTCGGCTTTTTTGATCGGGAACAGCACAATGGCAAAGTCGTCGCCGTCGATCCGCGCCACGATATCGTTTTCCCGAACGCAGGACCGGATGCGCGCGCCGATTTCCGCCAGAACGCGGTCGCCGGTTTCCATGCCATAGCGTTCATTGACCAATCGAAACCGATCAATATCAATATGCAGCACGGCGGTTTCACGGCCAGTGTTTTTTTCAGACTCCAGAAACGTTGCCAGCCTTTTGCGGGTGCGCTTTCGATTGGCCAGACCTGTAAGGGAATCCCGGTCGTCTTCTTCAAGCATTCCATTCGCGCCTTGGCCCGCGCCCTTGCCCGTCAGTTCCTGAAAAGCAAGCAACAGCGGCAACATAAAGCTGATGACGAAAAGGATCGCTTCGATCTTGATCCAATAGGCCACGACAATGAACAGCGGCAGAAAACTTAGAAGCTGGAAATCGCCCAGCCCCCTTTTTGCCGCCCTTTTGGGTGTAATTCGATCCCCGTTCGCCAATTTCCCGCCCTTCGCAATCCAGCACCTGACAAATGCTGCTGCAATCAGACTAGCCAAGGGAAATTGCCAGAGCGGTTAACGCGCCCCGACAAAAAGCATACAATTTTCGGAAATTTATTGCGGTTCCGGGTCGCCGGATCGCAAAAGCCCGGCAAAATCAAACAGTTTCGGGTCAAGCAGATGGCTGGGTCGGGCATTCATCAGGGACCGGAACATGACCTGCCGACGACCGGGGCTGTTGGCCTCCCAGCCGTCAAGGAGTGCCTTTACCTGTTGGCGTTGCAGACCGTCTTGCGAACCGCAAAGGTCGCACGGAATGATCGGATAGCTCATGTCGCGGGCGAACTTTTCGCAATCAGCCTCGGCCACATAGGCCAGCGGTCGATAGACGAATAAATCCCCCTCGTCGTTCAACAGTTTCGGCGGCATGGTGGCCAATCGACCGCCATGAAACAAGTTCATGAAAAAGGTTTCCAGAATGTCGTCGCGGTGATGGCCCAGCACGACCGCGCTGCATCCTTCTTCGCGGGCAACACGGTAAAGATTGCCCCGCCGCAGCCGCGAACACATGGCGCAATAGGTGCGCGTGGATGGCACTTTTGAGGTCACGATCGAATAGGTGTCTTGATATTCTACCCGGTTCGCCACACCCATATTGGCCAAAAACTCGGGCAGGACGGTTGATGGAAATCCGGGCTGACCCTGATCCAGATTACAGGCGAGCAGTTCAACCGGCAGCAGGCCGCGCCATTGCAGTTCATGCAAAACGGCCAGCAGGGTATAGCTGTCTTTGCCGCCTGACAGGCAGACCAGCCATTTGGCGCCGCGCTCGACCATGCCATAAGCCTCAATCGCTTCGCGGGCTTGTCGCACGATCCGTTTGCGCAGCTTTCTGAACGAAGTACTGGTCGGGGCACCATAAAAAAGCGGGTGGATTTCGCCGTCGTCAAGCATCAGCTGCCCTCGTCGGATTTGGGCGGCACCGGGTCGTAGCCGTCGCTGCCCAGCGGATGACATCGCCCGACCCGTTTTGCAGCCAGCCATGTGCCCTTGATGCCGCCGTGTTTTTCCAACGCTTCCATCGCGTAGGCAGAACAGGTGGGTTGAAACCGGCAGGAATTGCCGACCCAGGGGCTGCCGATTAGGCGATAGGCGCGCACGGGCAGCGAGATTACAAAGGCCAGCGGGGTCATTTTTTCGTTCCATGTATTTTGCCAAGCGCGCCCGACAAATCGCGCTTGAGCGTCTCAAACGGGCGGGTTGCGGTTACGCTTTGCCGTCCGATCAATACGTAGTCCCAGCCGGGCTGGCCTTCAATGGGCAGGACGGCACGGGCGATTTCGCGCAGGCGGCGTTTGGCGCGATTTCGCGCAACCGCATTGCCGACCTTTTTGGAACAGGTGAACCCGACCCTGATCGTTTCGGTTGCGGCCTCATCCGTTTGTCGTTTGCGGGCTTGCAACAGAAAACCGGGCGTGCCTTGCCGCCGTCCGTGGTTGGCTTTCAGAAAATCGGCGCGTTGTTGCAAAGTGACAAGCGCGCACAAAGAAACCGCCGGGGGCGTTGCACCGGCCTGACCCTTTTGGCCTGCCTGTGTCGCCTCCGGCGGTGTCATGTATTTGCCTTTCAGGGCGTGTGGCTTACGCCGACAATTCCTTGCGACCCTGCGCACGACGGCGATTCAGGATTTTACGGCCAGCTTTGGTGGCCATACGCGCACGAAAGCCGTGGCGGCGTTTGCGAACAAGGTTGCTCGGCTGGTATGTGCGTTTCATCGGTCTTCTCCGGATCGGGTTGGGCCCAAATCCCGGATGGATTCGAGGGCCGCGTCATTCAGAAGCCGCTGTTTACGGCGCGTCTGAATAGAAGTCAATTCGTCGATGCCGCGTTTTTTGCAACATTCGGCGAATTATTCAATGGGATTTGCGGCATTTACGACCTTTGGGCCGGAATATGCCACCGGAATTGAAACAATGGCTCACCAAACATCAAGCACCTGTGAGGCCCCTATCACCGGCGGGCAATCCATCGCAGATAAGAACAAGGACAATTGGCAACCAAACAGGCGAAACATGGAAATTGAAAATGCGGGCGGCGGCGTAAGTTTGCGCAAACTATGGCCCCTACTGGTGATAATTGCGGTTGCCGTTCTGGGCTATTTCACATTGGGTGAATACCTGAATTTTGAGACATTGCGGGATCATCGTGAGGCCTTGATTGAATTTCGTGATCAGAATTACCTGTTGGCCGTTCTGGTGTTTATGGCGGTCTATATCACCATAGTTTCGTTTTCCCTGCCGGGGGCGGCGATCGCCTCGTTAACCGGCGGGTTTCTGTTTGGGCTGGCCTTTGGGTCAGTGTTTAACATTCTGGCGGCCACAATCGGGGCGACGGTGATTTTTCTAGCTGCCAGATACGGTCTGGGCGCGCAATTGTCGCGCAAGATGGATGCAAGCCAAGGGGCAGTTAAAAAGATCAAAGATGGCCTGCGTGAAAACGAATTGTCCTTTCTGTTTTTAATGCGGCTTGTGCCTGCGGTGCCGTTTTTCGCTGCGAACCTTATCCCGGCCCTTGTCGGGGTTAGCCTGCACCGGTTTGTTTTTACGACGTTTTTCGGCATCATTCCCGGTGGCATCGTTTTCACATGGATCGGTGCCGGTCTGGGAGAGGTGTTTGCCAAAGGCGAGGTGCCGGATCTGAGCCTGATATTTGAGCCGCACATCCTTGGCCCCATCCTAGGCCTGTGCGCGCTGGCGGCGCTGCCAATTCTGATCAAACAATTCAAAAAGAAAGAGACCTAAGAAATGGTTCAATATATCAAGACCGACCTTTGCGTGATTGGCGGCGGGTCCGGCGGCCTATCGGTGGCCGCAGGTGCTGTGCAAATGGGCGCACAGGTTGTGCTGGTCGAAGGCGGCAAAATGGGTGGTGATTGCCTGAATTACGGCTGTGTGCCGTCAAAGGCGCTGATCGCTGCGGGCAAACATGCCCACGCCATGACAGCGGGTGCACCCTTTGGTGTCACGCCTGTGGTGCCACAGGTGGATTATGCCGCCGCTAAGGACCACGTGGCCGGGGTGATCGCAGGCATCGCGCCCCATGACAGTGTTGAGCGGTTTGAGGACCTCGGCGTAAAGGTCATTCGCGAATACGGTCGCTTTATTTCAAAAAACGAGCTTCAGGCCGGGGAAACCATCATCAAGGCGCGGCGTTTTGTGATTGCTACCGGTTCGTCCCCGTTTGTGCCGCCTATCGCCGGTCTTGACAAAGTGCCTTATGACACCAACGAAACGATATTCGAACTGCGCGAAAAGCCCGCGCATCTGATTGTCATTGGCGGTGGTCCCATCGGAATGGAACTGGCGCAAGCGCATCGTCGCCTTGGCAGCGAAGTGACGGTTCTTGAAGGCCTGACAGCGCTTGGCAAAGACGACCCAGAACTGACAGCAATCGCGCTTGATCGTATCCGCGGCGAAGGCGTCAACATTATCGAAGGCGCAATGGCAGACGAGATCAAGGGCAAAGCAGGGGCCATTGCGGTCCATGCCAAGGACGGCCTGATCCACAAAGGCACGCATCTGTTAATGGCCGTTGGACGCAAACCGAACATTGGCGATCTGGGTCTGGACGAGGCCGGGGTCGCGTTCGCGCGCAGCGGGATAAGCGTTGACGCCAGCCTAAAGACCAGCAACCGGCGCATCTATGCCATCGGCGATGTGACCGGCGGGCTGCAATTCACTCATATGGCGGGTTATCAGGCGGGGATTGTAATCCGCTCGGCCTTGTTTGGCCTACCGTCAAAATCGTCAACCGCCCATATCCCTTGGGCAACCTATACCGACCCCGAAATCTCGCATGTCGGCCTGACCGAGGCCGCCGCCCGCGATCTGCACGGCGACAAAT
Organism: Paracoccaceae bacterium; assembly: GCA_021775315.1. Lineage (GTDB taxonomy): Bacteria > Pseudomonadota > Alphaproteobacteria > Rhodobacterales > Rhodobacteraceae > UBA5972. The sequence continues at coordinate 3,740 of JAJFIC010000058.1, read as the reverse complement.
TAGAAGTGGTGCGGTTTGAATACGCTGAAAATGATCGCGCGCGCGCGGAACTAGCCACCACCGGCATGATAAAGGTTATGGTCGTCAAAGGCCGCCCTGTCGGCGCTTCGATTGTCGGCGCGCAAGCGGGCGAGCTGATTGGGCTGTGGTCGATGGCCATTGCCAACAAACTGAAAATGGGGGCCGTTGCGGCCATGGTCGTGCCTTATCCGACGATTGCCGAGGTCAACAAACGCGCTGCCGGTGCCTATTTTACGCCACGATTGTTTGACAATAACTGGGTCAAGCGGATCGTGCGATTTGTGCAAATGTTCTGACAAATGAAACCGAGGCTTGAAGCTGACGGCCTGCGACAATAGTTTCCCTACAAAGAGGAATTGCAAAACGCATGTTTCTGAACTCACTTTCCGGGCGATTTCTGCTGCTGACAGTTGTTTTCGTCATGCTGGCAGAGGTGCTGATTTTCGTGCCGTCTGTGGCGCGGTTCCGCGAGACCTATCTACAGGCGCGGCTTGAACGTGGGCAGATCGCCTCGCTTTCGGTTCTGGCCTATGCCGATGACATGGTCGACCCTGATCTGGAACGGGAACTGCTGAAAAACGCAGGCATCATGAACGTCGCCCTGCAACGCGACGCAATTCGCGAACTTGTGCTGTCATCACCCATGCCTGGCCCGATTGATGCGTCTTTTGATTTGCGTGACGCAACTGCCTGGGTGTTGATCCACGATGGTCTGAAGCGGCTGTTTGACCCAAATGACAGCATGATCCGCGTTATCGGCACCCCGGTCAATCAGGCTGGCCTGCAGATCGAGGTAACCCTGCACACCACGGATATGCGGGCCGCCATGCTGGATTATGGTCGTCGGGTGTTCCTGTTGTCGCTGTTTATCTCGATCATCACAGCCGCCATGTTGTTTTTTGCCGTGCGCCGTTTTCTGGTCGCGCCGATCAGCCGGGTTGTTAACCATATCACGGCCTATAAAGACGCGCCTGAAGATGTCGCAAAAATCATCGAACCGGGCGCCGGGATTACCGAATTATACCGCGCCGAAGAGGCCCTGCAGGAAATGCAGATCGCGCTTAGTGCCTCGCTCAAACAAAAGGACCGGCTGGCGACGCTTGGCGGTGCCGTCGCCAAAATCAGCCACGATTTGCGAAACATGCTGACCACGGCGCAACTTTTGGCCGACCGCATGGAAATGAGCGAAGACCCAGCCGTCAAACGCACAGCGCCCAAATTGCTGAACTCGCTGACCCGCGCCATTAACCTGTGCGAAAGCACACTGAAATTCGGCAAAGCAGAAGAGCCCGCACCGGTTGTGTCAGAATTCCCGATCCGACAGCTGATCGAAGATGTCATTGACAGCGAAATGCTGGCCGTGCCGGATGGATCTGTCGCCTTTGACGTCAGCCTGCCCCACGACCTGACCGTGTCAGCCGACAGCGAACAGGTGTTTCGGGTCTTGTCCAACCTCGTGCGCAACGCGCGCCAAGCGATCGTTGCCTCCAATAAACCGGGCCGGATCGTGCTCAGGGTCGAAGAACACGACGAAAACTGGTCAATCCATATCCATGATAGCGGCCCGGGCCTGCCGCCCAAAGCACTGGAAAAGCTGTTCAAACCATTTGAAGGCGGGCAAAGAAAAGGCGGCTCGGGTCTGGGGCTGGCGATTGCCTCGGAATTGGTCAAAGGCCATGGCGGGATGCTTGAATTGACCGAAACCGGGCAAAGCGGCACCAGTTTTCGCATCACAATGCCCGATGGTAGGGATCCCTACAGCCCGAACGGATCATAGGGAAACACCTTTTGCCCAACCAAGGTGGTTGTCGCGCACCCTAGGCGGCCAAGGCAGTCCGCATTTCAAGCACAAGAAACGCATTTCGCGCTTGCATTGCGGCAAAGCCGGGGCTAAATCCCACCCTCACGCACCGGTAGCTCAGCTGGATAGAGTACCTGACTACGAATCAGGGGGCCGGGGGTTCGAATCCTCCCCGGTGCGCCACTACTAAGAAATTCCGTTGAAACCATTGGATAAATTCGGCTTTTTGGAAACTCACTGAGAGAAGTTTCCAAACTTTGTTCTTGGTTCAGCCCCTTCCAATATCCGACGCTTGCTAGCTTCACGAGTATAGTTCTCAATTTCTTTGAGGGTAACATGCCCAGTCCACGCTGAGATTTCATGGACGCTGGCACCAGCCTCGGCCAATTTGATAGCCCGTGATTTGTGCAAGCCGTGGGCAGTGCATTCATCGGGCAAGCCAGCCCTCGCGGCCATTTTACTCATCCACTGGCTGATACCCTTCACCGATCGTGGCTTGCCGTATGTTGTCAAGATGAACAACAATGCATCGGGAGCGACATATTTTAGATTTTCTTGCAGATGATCGTAGTCTTCCCGAAACGGAAACATCCAGTGCGGCAGGTTCCCTGTAAATGGAATCACGACATTGCCTTGAGTTTTTGTTTGGGTGAACTTGATCCAGCCTGTTGGGTCGATCATCTGACGACCAAGACGGCGTGCATCGCTGCATCGTACCCCTGTCCAGAAATAGACTTCGAAGGCTATCCGTGCAGGGCTGCCAACTTTGTGGAACTCTCGATACATTGCAATCTCGGAGTCTGTCCAAGGGTGATGACCTGGCGATTCCGGTGTCGTCACCTTGACGGGGACGGCTGGACTCTCTGTGATCCATTCTTCTTCTACGGCGTGGTTCAAGATGGCGCGCCAAACTTTTAACCGGTCCTTCGCGGCGTGAGGGGTTCTACTTTTGAGGTCTTTCCGGATATGAGTGGGCTGAAGATCGGCCACCATTCCAGAACCAGCTTTCATCCTGATCTTATCAAGAATCCGGATACGAGATTGCTTTGTGCTGAGACGCAACGACTTCCATGCTGTTGAGGAGCGATATGACACTATCAGAGACGCAATGGAGCCGCTCTTGATCCCTTGGGCAGACTTGGGTGTCGCATCAGCTTTACCTGCCTTGATGTAGGCTTCTATGAAGTCTGGATGATCGTTGGGGAGACCAGGTAGTTGCACAAGTGAATGACCGACACGCCGATACTTATACTGCCGCCCGTTCGGTTTGTTGACGACTTTGATGCCCTTCAACCTAATCATCCGAAGATTGCGTCGCATGAGTTACCCTCCATATCAGTGGTTTCATACAACAGATCGTCAGCGAAAGCATCAAGATCACGTCTATCATATAGGCGTTTGGAACCAAGTTCCTTCCTTCGGATGTTGAGCTTTAATAGTGTAGATTTACTGACCCCGAGGTAAACAGCAGCCGTACTGGCTGGCAATAATATGGGCGGGAAATTTTGGATATTCATAACAAACCTTCGAACTGAAGAGTTCGAGGTTTTCCATACCCCCTAACTGTGACCGACGCGCACGAAGAGGTTCGATGAAAACATCGATTGAGTTATCTCTTAACCTGAACGTGGTTCGGCTCTGGCCAAGGGCCTAAGCAAGGGAACGTCACATTGAATGTGGTCTTAAATATGAGTGGATATTTCTTGGTTTCAAGTCCCGCAACTATTCCGGGCTCCATTTCTTTTCGTTCGTGAAGAACCAATGCATTCATTCAGATTTGAACCGCACCGGGTTTTCAGGAGGCTCCAAATCGAGGAAAGATTGGAGCTATGGAAAAAAGCAGCAGAGCAAACAGGTTTTCACCTGAGGTACGCGCAAGAGCCGTGCGGATGGTTTTCGAACATGAGAATAATTATGA